>CAKTDC010000044.1 GCA_934541015.1 uncultured Luteimonas sp. | reverse complement strand
GCGGCGGCGCGACCGTTCGCCGCTGCTGGCGACTGCCCGTTGCGCGTCGTGCGCGCCGGCGCCGGCGCCGGCGTCGGCGAAGCGGGCGCGGATGCGCGCTGCCCGGCGTCGAGCACCCGGGTCATGGCTTCCAGCAGCTGGGCACTGCGGTAGGGCTTGTCGATGACGACGATCGGCTGGTCGCCGGCCCCGGACAGCGGCGGATCCAGCCAGCCGCCTTCCGGGCCGCGCGACAGCACGATCGCGGGGCGGCCGTCGAGCAGGGCCTTCAGCCTGGCCTCGGCGTCTTCGCCGCGGTGGCGCAGGCCGACGCTGGCAAGATCGACCACGCAGCCGACGCACTGCTGCGCCTGCACGTCCTGTTCGGGAATTTCCAGGCGCGGGCCGCGGGGGAGCCGGACCGCGGGCACGTCCGGCCAGCGGCGCCCGAGCAGGACCTCGATCGCACCGGCCTCGGGCCCGGCCAGGCCCACCAGCAGCATGCCGCTCATGATCCGGCGCCCTGCTGCAGCACCTCGGACGCCGCCCGCCAGCGGGGCGACAGCTCGCGGCGCGCCTTGATCAGCGCGCGCCGGGCCAGCATGAAGGCCAGGGTGTCGAGCGCGCCCTCGCAGTGGTCCAGGAACGCCGCCTCGGCCGCCGCATCGCCCGCCAGCAGCGCGGGAATGGCTTCGGCGGCGACGCGGCGCGAATCGTCCACGCCGCAGCGGATGGCCCGCGCCGGCACGTCGAGCGAGGGCATCGCGACGATGCTGTGGCGGGTGGCCAGCCGGGTGACCTGCGGCAGCGGCAGCCCCATCCGCATCTCTTCCTCGAAGGCCTCGATGATGTCGCCCGACAGCCGCTCCCTGACCTCGGGCCGCTGCAGCAGCCCGGACAGCCGGCGCCGGTCGGGGGCGCCGGCATGGGCCATGTCCGCCAGCGCGCCCTGCACGGGCTCGGCGCCGCCCAGCTCGCAGGCGATCAGTACGCGCGCCTCATGCGCGTCCAGCTCGCTGTGGTCGCGCAGCACCCGGCGACCCGCCTGCCGGAACCGCACCCTCGGCGCCAGGTCCTCCATGGGGCATCATTCCACCAGGGTGTCCATCAGGTCGATCATGAACTCGGCATCCTCGGCCGACATCGCCTCGAATCCGTGTCCGATCCCGAGTGCGTCCAGCACCGGCTGCCCGTCCTCCGACCCGGCCAGGCCCAGCAGCGCCTCGCGCAGCTTCTCCGCTTCGCCCTCGACCTTCGGATGCACCAGGATCACGTGGCTGATGTCGGCCAGCTTGCTTTCGATCAGCAGCTTGAGCTGGCTCTTCGTCAGCCGGGACAGGGAGTGGAAGGCCTCGGCCAGCATGAAGCAGGCATCGACCTCGCCCTTGATCGCCATCCGGGCGGCGGCCTGGTAGGACTCCACCACCTGCCACTGGATGTCGCTCTCGCCCAGGTCGGCCGGCTCCAGCAGGCGCAGGCCGATCAGCTTGACGTCCTTGTTGTCGGTCAGCGCGACCCTGATGCCCGGCTGCAGGTCGCGGAAGCTTTCGACCGCCGATTCGGCATGGGTGGCGATGACCATCTCGTTGGCCTTGTCGATCGGGCGGGCCAGGGCCACGTAGCCCGAATCGCGCACCATCGACGCGGCGTCGAACGGGTTGGCGTAGATGATGTCGGCCTTGCCGTCGGCGATCAGCTGCGCCTGCTCGCCGGCCGAGGCAGGCGTCTGCAGGTGCAGCGACAGGCCGGTCTTGCGCTGCATGAGGGTGTTGAGCATGTGCCAGCCGGCGAAATGCTCGGGCGCGAAGTCGGGCGCGATCAGTACGTTGAGATTCATTGCGCGCCCCCCTCGGCGGCCAGCATCTGGGCGTAACGGGCCTCGGCCTCGGCGATCTTCTTCCGCGAAGGCTCGCGCCGGACAGAGGAGTAGCCCACCACCTTGCCGCCGCGCAGGTTGGGCACCGCGGTGGCGTAGACCCAGTAGTGCGAGCCGTCCTTGCACAGGTTCTTGACGTAGCCGTGCCACTTCTTCCCGGCCTGGAGGGTGGCCCACAGGTCCTGGTAGACCGCGCGCGGGATGTCCGGGTGGCGCAGGATGCAGTGCGGCTGCCCGATCAGCTCCTCGCGCGTATAGCCGGAGATCTCCACGAAGGCTTCGTTGCAGTGGGTGATGGTGCCGTCGAGGCCGGTGCGCGAGACGATGAGCCGGCCCTCGGGATAGGGCCGCTCGCGCTGGCTGATCCGCAACGCGCCGATGCGGCCGTCGTGGTAGCGGTGCGAATGCTCGTGGCTCGCATCGGGTGCGGGTGACATCGGAGGAAAACTCATGACGCGCCTCCGGTCAGACCAGCTTGGACAAGGCTTCGGCGGCGCGCTTGATGTCCAGGAACAGGAGGCCCAGCTTGGCGTTGGGCTTGGCCAGGACGGTCAGGACCGCTTCGCTGCCGGAAGAGCTCATGATCACGTAGCCCTGCTGGCCCTGCAGCAGCACCCGCTCCAGCGAGCCGCGCACCAGCTCGCGCGCGGCGCGGTCGCCCAGCGACAGCAGCGCCGCCGACATCGCGCCCACGCGGTCCTCGTCCATGCCCTGCGGAAGCGCGGAGGCGATCATCAGGCCGTCGGTGGAGATCAGTGCCGAGGCTTCCACGTCGGCCGAGGAGCTCTTCAACTCTTCCAGCACCTGCTGGAGCATGTCTTTGCGCATGGCGGTACACCTTCTGTCTGTTGGAGGAATTCGGGAACCAGCGTTGATCGTGTCCTGCGCATTTCCAGGCCCGCCGGGTTGCACTCCGGCCTTCGGGGCCGTCGATGCAAATTCCTGCCGTTCTGCCGAGTGCGCCGCAGCAGAAAGGCCCGGGTCCAGGAATTCGATGGAAGGTCCGGCGAAGCCCCCCGGCCGGATGTCCGATCCATCATGGATCATGAATGATGGGTTTTTCCGTCGAGTCGGTCAATTAGCCGAAGGGCGAGTGTGTGACGCTTTATGCGCTTGCGAAGGCCGCATTTCTTGAACGCAGCGATCCATTCGTGTGGCCAGCAGGAGGCCATCGCGCGCCTGGACGTGCGATTGTGTGATCTGTTTCACGAAGCCGCGTGCTCCGGCGGGCAGTGCACGGCATCCCCCCGACGGCCGCACCGGAATCTTCCGGCACCGTGGCGGAAACTTTTTCGTGCGCTTGAAAGGAGGCACCCGCGGCAGCGGCATGGCGGTCGCGCGGGCCTGCATCCGCGTAGCACCCGCCTGCCCGCCGGCGTCAGCACTCGATGACGTTCACCGCGAGCCCGCCGCGCGAGGTTTCCTTGTACTTGTCCTGCATGTCGCGGCCGGTGTCGCGCATGGTCTTGATGACCTTGTCCAGGCTCACCTTGTGCTTGCCGTCGCCGCGCAGGGCCATGCGGCTGGCGTTGATCGCCTTCACCGCGCCCATCGCGTTGCGCTCGATGCACGGGATCTGCACCAGGCCGCCGATCGGGTCGCAGGTCAGGCCGAGGTTGTGCTCCATGCCGATCTCGGCGGCGTTCTCCACCTGCCCCGGCGTGCCGCCGAGCACGGCGGTGAGGCCGGCGGCGGCCATCGAGCAGGCCACGCCGACCTCGCCCTGGCAGCCCACCTCGGCGCCGCTGATCGAGGCGTTCTCCTTGTAGAGGATGCCGATCGCGGCGGTGGTGAGCAGAAAGTCGAACACGCCCTGCTCGCTGGCGCCGGGGCAGAAGCGGTCGTAGTAGTGCAGCACCGCGGGGATGATGCCGGCGGCGCCGTTGGTGGGCGCGGTGACCACGCGCCCGCCCGCCGCGTTCTCCTCGTTGACCGCGAGCGCGTACAGGTTCACCCAGTCGAGGATGGTCAGCGGATCGCGCATCGCCGCTTCCGGGCGCGACAGCAGCTCCTTGTGCAGCGTCGGCGCGCGCCGCGGCACGCGCAGCCCGCCGGGCAGGGTGCCTTCCTCGCGGATGCCGCGCGCCAGGCAGGTCTGCATCGCGTTCCAGATCTCGCGCAGCCCGTCGCGGATCTCCTCCTCGCTGCGCCAGCTGCGCTCGTTGGCCAGCATCAGCTGCGCGATCGACAGGCCGTGGCTGCTGGCCTGGTGCAGCAGCGCGTCGCCGCTGTCGAACGGGTAGGGCAGCGGCGTGGTGTCGGCGACGATCCGGTCCTCGGCCGCCTCGTCCTGGTTGACCACGAAGCCGCCGCCGACCGAGTAGTAGTCGCGGGTGGCGAGCACGGCGTCGCCGGCGTCGTATGCGGTGAAGCGCATGCCGTTGGTGTGGTAGGGCAGCTTCTGGCGCTTGTTGATGCCCAGGTCGCGCTTCTCGTCGAAGTCGATGACGTGGCTGCCGCCGAGCCGGATCTTCCTGTCGCCGCGGATGCGCTCGAGCGCGGCGGGAATGATGTCCGGATCGATCAGGTTGGGAAGATGGCCTTCCAGGCCCATCAGCAGCGCCTTGTCGGTGCCGTGGCCGCGGCCGGTCAGGGCCAGCGAGCCGTACACCTCGGCGCGGATCCGCGCCACCTGCGGCAGCAGGCCGGGTTCGCGCAGCCGGCGCTCGACGAAACGGGCGGCGGCGCGCATCGGCCCGACGGTGTGCGAGGAACTCGGCCCGATGCCGATCTTGTAGAGGTCGAAGGTGCTGACGGCCATGGAGCGTGTCTGTCCGGTTGGGTCGATGTTGCGCCGGCGGATCCCTGCGGGTTGCCGGCCATGATCCCACGGATTGCCGGGCGTGGGCCGGGACGGCTTCCGGGCGCCCGATGCATGCCGGCAACCGGGCCGCCGGGCCGTACGAGGGGCAGTTATCCTGTGCGTCCCGAAGTCCCGGACGAGTGGCGGTGGCCCTGATCCTGTACCAGCGCGATGACTGCCACCTGTGCGACCTGGCGCTGGAGGTGCTGGCCGCGGCCGGGGCGGGGGATTTCGCCAGCGTGTTCATCGATGGCGACGACGCGCTCGAGGCGCGCTATGGCACCCGGGTCCCGGTGCTGCACGACGGCGCGGGCGCCGAACTGGACTGGCCCTTCGGCGTGGACCAGGTGCGGGGCTTCGTCGGGCGCTGACGCCCGGGCGCCGATCAGCCGCTGATGGCGGCGGCGGACGAGGCCAGCGCCAGCGGCGGCGGGCAGTAGCGCGCCGGCAGCGACTGGTGGCCGGCGTGGTCGAGCCAGTCGATGACCGTCGGCGCCAGCAGGTCCAGCCGCATCGGCAGGCTGATGTGGTCCTCGCCCGGCACTTCGATATAGCGCGCCTGCGGCGCGGCGGCGGCGAGCGCGCGGCCGTGGTGCACCGGCACGTGGCGGTCCTCGCGGCCGTGGATGAGCAGGACGCAGGCCGGCACCTCGGCCAGCGCGTCGGCGACGTCGACGCCGTCGAGCGGCAGGTCGAGCGCGTCGCTGGCGCTGGCGATCGCGCGCTCGAGCGCGGCATCGTCCATCCGCCAGCGCAGCCAGCGGTGGGTGAGGTGCTGGGCAATGGTTTCCGGCGGCTTGCCGAGCATGTGCGGGACCATGTCGCGGATGGCGTGGCCGGCGTTCTCGAAGGATTCGATCGCGACCACACCGTCGACCTGCGCGCCCAGCTCGCGCGCGCTGAAGATCGCGGTCGCCGCGCCGTAGGACACGCCCATCGCGTGCAGCGGCCCGGCGATCTCGCCGCTCGCGCGCAGCGCCGCGACCAGTTCGGCGATGTCGCGTCCCTCGCGCATGCCGTAACCGCTGGGCGCATCGCCGGAGCGGCCGTGGTTGCGCAGGTCGATGCTGATGGTGCGGTAGCCCGCCTGCGCCGGCTGCAGCGCCCAGGGCAGCAGCGATCCGCCGTCCATCATCCAGCCGTGCAGCAGCAGCACGGTGCCGCGCGGCGCGGTGCCGGTCGCCGCGGGCGCGGAGAAGTCGAGCGCGAAGTCCATGCGCCCGCGTTCGCTGCCGTCGGGGCGATAGGCGTAGTCCAGGCGATAGGCGCCCGGGTCCAGCGCGCGCCAGAACAGCGGCACCCCGGTGGAGGTGGTGACCACGCCCTCGCGATGCGGCAGGCGCTGCAGCGCCTGCTCGATGCGCGCGGTGGGCAGCAGCGGCGAGGCGCCGCCCGGTTCGACCAGCCGCCTGCCGAGCGCCGCGTCGCCGCCCGGCCAGGCAAAGCCGGCCAGCAGCAGGCAGACGAACAGCATCGACAGCACGCGGCGCATGGACGGCGCTCCGGAGACAGGGGGGGGCGCAGGGTAGTGGCCGCGGCCGGCGTCCATCTACCGCATTGCGATGACAGTGATATGACAGCGCGGTTTGCGTTCAGTATTAGAATCAGCGGTTCCCCACGTCCTCTCCCGCCCACATGACCCCATCCAACTTCAGCCTGCGCGGCAGCATCGTCGCGCTGGTCACCCCGATGCACAAAGACGGCAGCGTCGACTACGACGCGCTGCGCAGGCTGGTCGACTGGCACATCGCCGAAGGCACCGACGGCATCGGCGTGGTCGGCACCACGGGCGAATCGCCCACGGTCGATGTCGCCGAGCACTGCGAGATCATCCGGGTCACGGTCGAGCAGGCCGCCGGCCGGGTGCCGGTGATGGCCGGCTGCGGCGGCAACTCCACCGCCGAGGCCATCGCCCTGGCGCGCTACGCCCGCGGCGTGGGCGCCGACTGCCAGCTGCAGGTGGTGCCCTACTACAACAAGCCCACCCAGGAGGGGCAGTACCGGCACTTCCGGGCCATCGCCGAGGACAGCGGCGACCTGCCGATCGTGCTCTACAACGTGCCGGGGCGCTCGGTGGCCGACATGCAGCACGACACCGTGCTGCGCCTGGCGCAGGTGCCGGGCGTCGTCGGCATCAAGGAGGCCACCGGCAACCTCGAGCGCGCGCAGTGGCTGGTGCGCGAAGCGCCGGAAGGCTTCGCCGTGTACTCGGGCGACGACGCCACCGCCGTCGCGCTGATGCTCTGCGGCGGCCACGGCAACGTCAGCGTGACCGCCAACGTCGCACCCAGGCTGATGCGCGAACTGTGCGCCGCGGCCCTGGCCGGCGACGTGAAGCGGGCGATGGAGATCCAGCTGCGCCTGCTGCCCATGCACCGGCAGCTGTTCGTCGAGGCCAACCCGATCCCGGTGAAGTGGGCGATGGCCCGTCTCGGCCTGTGCGGCGCAACCCTGCGGCTGCCGATGACCGGGCTGGAGGAGGCGAATCAGCCGAAGGTGGAAGCGGCGCTGCGCGAAGCCGGTTTGCTCCAGTAAGGTCGCAGTCGCGCCCCGGGTGCGTCCCGCGTCGTCGCGGCGGCGGATTCCGGTGCGGCGCGGACAAGGGCAGCCATTGCAGCTCCGCGCCGCGTTTGGCTGGAAAGGGGGATCGACAGGGGGGTACTCTGTCCCTGTCGCTCCCTGCTTTCCTTCCGGCTGGACAGTATGGAATTTCTTGACCGACTGATATTCCCGCACGTGTATACGCCATTGGTGTTCCTCTTTCCTCTGGCAGAGGGGTTCTTTGCTTTCGCCTGCATCAAACTGCATCAGAGAGAAAAATCCAAAGTAACGCTCCTTATCGCGTCGCTGACTCTCTGTCTTCTCTTCTCCCACCTGACAAGTCTGGTGCTTGGCTACGTTGGCGCTCGAACAAGCGGAATAACATCGTCCACCCATCCCCTTGTATTCTTTTCTCAGATCTCAGATGTTGCCACCATGTACACATCTCTGATTCTAGTGTTTACCTTGTCAGTCTTTTTCTTGTGTCCTAAAAAATTATTCATAAGGGCGCTTGATTAGCCCCGACCCTCAGTCATGAAAGTTGCTCGCAACCCGCAGGCGCGGCTCAGGACAGTCCCGCTTTCGGGATCTACAAGTAGTTAGGGCATTCTGCGGGAATTATTGTCCCTGACACCTTTATTCAAATCTCAGATGTTGCCACCATGTACACATCTCTGATTCTAGTTTTTACCCTATCTGTCTTTTTCTTGTGTCCTAAAACCTATCTTGTGCGCGCTTACCAAGCAGCAAATCTATAAACGGCCCAAGAGTGATACGAATGCAATCCGCGACGAACGCGCGAACATTCTGCCTAAGCTCCCTTGCTACCTCCGAGTAGCCAAAAAACCCCCTAAATCTTCCGCTAGCTGCTGCGCGCAAATAAAACTTCTTCGCCGCATCCAGATCCGCATCAGGCTTTGTGCGGTGGTAGTGGGCAAAGCCGAGAATAACCTCTGGCGTCAAACCAATTCCGGCCGCCTCTTGCAGATACTTAAACGCATCTTGATACCCTCTCCCACCGCTTATTTTCATGCTCGCGCGAGCCAAGTAGCAGAACGATATCGGATCTGGGGCTATTAAAGCCGCTTGACGATAGTTGTAGATAGATTTTTCTATGTCAGGCTGAAGATCTTGGCCCCCATCTTCATACGCCAATCCTCGACATAAGTACCCTGACAACCTATCCCCCTCGTCTTCTGACAAGACAAGAGCATTGCCGATCTCTAGCGCATCCTTTGCACACCCATCGTCCAGAAGACGCATTGCCCGAGAAAAACAATCTCTCCTCCCAGCATTCACTGTTATGGAACCTGTGTGGCGCGCTGCCGTGTTTCTCGCATAGATCCTTCTCGCGCCTGCTGGAGACGCTCCTGCTGATTAATTCTCTGCATGCTTGGCCTACCTCCTTGGCAAACACCTATGCCTACGAGACAACCGAAGAAAAGCTCTCGCGCCGTTTTTGACTTGTAGAGCGTCGACCCAATAACCAGCGTCGCCTCTCCCGTTACTGGGAGTGTGCTGCCACCGAGTGCAATAGCATTCGGCGAAGCAGTAACGATCATCGCAGGAAACGTCACTGTCCTTGTCAGCTCGCCGTCCTCGATCGCTTGCTCACTAGACCTGTCTCTACGAAGAGCTTCAGTGGTTGTCAGCCTAAAGAAGCTCGGAACGCGAGGTTGTGGGGAACTGTTAGGACCAGGTCCAGAAACAACATTTGGTCGAGGTGCTGTGACAGTAACCGTTTCAAGCGTCTTCGGCTCTGGTGGAGGAGGAGGCGGCTCCTTCTTGTCATCAGTTGCCAGTCGCCCATCGGAATCCGTGAAGCTGTAGGGATTGTTGAATGCGTATCCGTAGCGATGGAAAAGCCGCCAATCCTTGGTCTGATACGCCGTCACCGGATCAACACTGAGGAACAGTCCCAGTTGCGGATCGTAATAGCGCTCCTGCATATACGTCAGCCCCGTGGCCGCATCCATCACGTGCCCCGTATACCCCGGCCGGTCGTCGTTGTTGCGGTTGATGAGCCTTCCGTATGGCTCGAACTCGCTCTTCTGGATGATTGCTTTGCCCGCATCGGTCCTGGCGATCGGGCTGCCCAGCCCATCCACGTGCAGGTACTCGATCGTCACCGCGTTCACCCCGATCGGCTTGCGGTGCTCGGCCACCAGGCGGTTGCCGAGATAGAGATTCCGGATCCGCTGCCCGGCCTGCTCGTCGCGCTGCCAGCGCAGTTGGCCGGTCACGTCGTACTGGCTGTACAGGTAGGGGGCCGTGCCGCTGGTCGTGTGCCGCACCCGCCTGCCGTGCCCGTCGTAGCGGTACTGCGCGCTGGTGCCGCTCGTTCTGAGCCGGTTGCCGAAGTCGAAGGTAAAGCCCTGGCTGCCCTTGGCGGTGATGTTCCCCTGCACGTCGTAGTCCAGGCTCTCCACCAGGCTGCCGCTGCAGTTGCTCGTCCGGACTGCCGTCAGCCGGTTGTCGCTGTAGCAATAGCCATGGTCCCGGGCCGGGTGCAGGGCCGAGGCCCCCACCTGCACCCGGGTCAGGTTGTCGAGCACGTCATACGTGTAGTTGGCCGTGCCGAACACGGTGGACGTGGTCTGGGTGAGGCGGTCGAGACCGTCGTAGCTCATCCCGCGCGTCTGTCCCGGACTCGGCGCATGGTCGGTGATGCTGGCGGTGTTGCCGTTGCGGTCGTAGGCCAGCTGCAGGTGCACCACCCGGTCGGCATACAGGCAGCTGCCCGCCGCCGTGCAGTCCCCGATCCAGGCCGGCAGCGGCCGGACGTGCTGCACCGTGGTGTGGATGATGCCGTTGCCGTAGGTGAAGCCCTTCAGCGCGCCGTTCGGAAAATAGCTGGCGCCGCTGACCACGTTCACCGTGGTCCCGTCCTGGGCGGCGATCTGGGTCACCTGGCCCAGGGCATTGACCGTGTAGGTCGCGGTCAGGCCAGCCGGGTAGACGTGGCTGGTCAGGTGGCCGTTGGCGTTGTAGCCGGTGCCCAGCGCCCAGCTGTGGACGGTGTCGGGCGCCATCGTCTCCTGGGTCAGCAGGCGGCGGCGGTTGTAGGTGTAGCCGTTGGTCACCGTGTCGGTGCCGCTGGCGTTGTTCGTGCCGATGCTGGCCGGCAGGCCGTCGGGGGTGTAGGTCCAGCTCTGGTTGCCCTTGCCGTCGGGGAAGGCCAGGGTCATCAGGCGGCTGCGGCCACCGTAGACATGGCTGGACCGGTGCGAACGCCAACGTTTTTGGCGATGACGGATCTGCTGGTGTGCGGGCTGCGCGGTGCTCATGCGGAAGTGAGTCTATTCTTCCTGAAAGCGGGTTTGGATTCGTACTCTAATCCTACTGTGTCATTAAATCCGCAAATGCAGGATCGTCTCGATGAACAACTGTGAACCGATCTCGACGGCGAT
>CAKTDC010000043.1 GCA_934541015.1 uncultured Luteimonas sp. | reverse complement strand
CGGCGCGCTGCGCCGGGCCGGACCGCGGAGCGGGCTGACCGAGCCGGGGAGCAATCCCCGGCCCGGGGCGACCCTCGGTCCGTAAGCCCCGATCCAGCTCTGCTCTTGACGATTGTTTCCCCGCATTTGCGAGAAGAACCTTTTCCAGCCGCCGCCTGTCTGCCGCAGCGGAAACCGCGCGCGGCACGGCCCGGGAACGCACATGCAGTAGCATTCCCGCTCCCCGGCCTGTGGGCCGAGACCGGAAATCCGTCATGGCGATACGCGCAGTGGGCCCGGCCAACGGCCTGTCCTGGCTGATCCGCGCGCTCAACCCCGGCTCGACCGGGCTGCGCGTCATCCTGGGCGCGGGCGCGCTGTTCCTGTGCTGCCTGCTGGGCGTGGCGGTGGTGCTGGGCAGCCTGTCGAGCAGCTGGGGCGACGCCGGCAGCGGCCGCTTCGGCGCGCAGCTGCTGACCGGCGCCCTGGTGATGGCCGTGCTGGGCGGGCTGATGGCCGGGTTCCTGCGCCTGCTGCACGCGCTCGAGCAGGGCCGGCCCGCGCGCGCCTTCGACCTGTTCTCGACCTACCGCGACGGCGCCGTGGCGCTGCGCGCGGCGGTGTTCATCGGCCTGCTGGCGCTGGCCCAGAACGCGCTGGTGGGCTGGGTGCTGGCCACCATGGCCCCGGGTTTCATGGAGTGGTACGCCCAGCTGGCCACCCTTTCGGCCGAAGGCGGGCCGACGCCGCAGTCGCTGCCGCAGCCGCCGCCGGGGCTGGGCGCGGCCTTCGCCCTGGTCACGGTGGCGGGCCTGGTCGGCTTCGCGGTGCAGGCGATCGGGCTGGGCCAGATCGCCTTCCACGACCGCGGCGTGCTGCAGGCGCTCGGCGACGGCGTGCGCGGCACCGTGCTCAACCTGCTGCCGCTGCTGGTGCTGATGCTGGCGGCGATGGTCGCCGGCTTCGCCCTGGTGATGGTGCTGGCGATGGCGGTGCTGCTGGTCGGCGCGGTGGCGTCGCTGGCCGGACCGCAGGCGGCCGGGCTGGCGGCGGCGCCGCTGTACTTCCTGTTCCTGCTCGGCGCCTACGTGGTGATGTTCCGGGCGATGTACCACCTGTGGCGCGACATCTGCGGCGAGGCCCCCGGGGCGCAGGCGCCGCCGGGGCAGGTGGCGCTGTAGATCTTCGCCGGCGCGCGCCGCTCCCCTGCGCGGCGCAGCGCCGCGGCCGCCGGATCAGCCGAACAGCCGGCTCGCGTACTCGGCCTTCTGCTCGCGCGCCATCAGCCGCGCCAGGCCCTCGGCCGGGGTGATGTCGCCGTGGAGCACGTCGCGCACGTTGCTGGCGATCGGCAGCTCGACGCCGTGGCGGTCGGCCAGCCGCATCACCTCGTCGGCGGTCTGCACCGATTCGACCACCTGGCCGATCTCGCGCACCGCCTCGTCCATGGCCTGGCCGCGGCCCAGCGCCAGCCCCAGCCGGCGGTTGCGCGACAGGTCGCCGGTGCAGGTCAGCACCAGGTCGCCCAGCCCGGCCAGTCCCATCAGCGTCTCGGGCTTGCCGCCAATGGCGATGTTGAGCCGCAGCATCTCGTTGAGGCCGCGGGTGATCAGGCCGGCGCGGGCGTTGAGGCCCAGGCTCATGCCGTCGGCCACGCCGGTGGCCACCGCCAGCACGTTCTTCATCGCGCCGCCCAGCTCGGCGCCGCGCATGTCGTCGCCGGTGTAGGCGCGGAAGGACAGGCCGTGCAGGACGTCGGCCACCGACTGCGCGAAGTCCGGATCGTCGCCGTGCACGGTCAGCGCGGTCGGCAGGCCCGCGGCGACTTCCTTGGCGAAGGACGGCCCGGTCACCACCGCCAGCGGTACGTCAGGCCCCAGCGTCCCGCCGGCGACCTCGTGCAGGAAGCGGCCCGAGCCCGGCTCGAAGCCCTTGGTCGCCCAGGCCACGCCCGCGTGCGCCGGGCGCAGCGGCGCCAGCGCGTTCAGGGTTTCGTTGAAGGCGTGCGAGGGCACCGCCACCAGCACCAGGTCGGCGCCGGCAAGTGCTGCCGCCAGGTCGGTGGTGGCGCGCAGCGAGGCCGGCAGCGCGATGCCCGGCAGGTAGCGCGGGTTCTCGTGCCGGCCGTCGATGGCGGCGATGGTCGCCCCGTCCCGGCCCCACAGCACCACCCGATGGCCGTGCCTGGCGATCAGTGCGGCCAGCGCGGTGCCCCAGGAGCCCGCGCCGAGTACCGCGACCGCCGGTCCCTTGCCGGCCATGCCTCAGGCGTTGCCCGCGGTCCCGCTGTCCGGGGCGAGCGTGCCGGCGGCCGTGTTCGCCGCCTGCTGCTCCTGGCGCTGGCGCAGGTTTTCGGCGTACAGCGCCTCGAAGTTGATCGGCTGCAGCAGGAACGGCGCGAAACCGCCGGCCTGGATCAGGTCGCCCAGCAGCTGGCGCGCATAGGGATAGAGCACGGACGGGCACTGGGTGCCCAGCAGCGCGTCGGCGATCTGCGGCTCGAAGCCGAACAGCCCGAACACGCCGGCCTGCTGCACTTCGGCCACGTAGACGGTGGAGGCGGCCTCGCCCTCGCCGACGGTGCAGGTGATGGTCACGCCGAGCACGACCTCGAAGGCGTTGTCGTTCAGGCGCTGGACGCGCTGCGACAGGTTCAGGTTGATCTGCGGCTGGCCCTGCTCGGTGAAGACCACCGGCGACTTGGGCGACTCGAAGGACACGTCCTTGACGTAGATCTTCTCGACGGAAAACTGCGGGCCGGCGTTCTCGGCGGGCGCTGCGCCGCCGTTGAGGGCTTCATCGGACATGGGGTTGCTGCTCCAGGAGGAATGCTGCGGAAAGACGCCGATTATCGCACTTCACGCGCGCATACGCGTGACAGCCGATCCGCAGGGAGCCTGGGGCAAGGGCCGAACAACCGGGTGCCTGGTCGTCATTCCCGCGAAGGCGGGCATCCAGAGACCTGCAACGTGTTGATAGCAAAGGCGCTGGATTCCCGCCTTCGCGGGAATGACGCGCTGTTCGGAGCTTGTCTAGCCGCGCCCCCTGGCCAGCGGCAGATCGGCCTGCTGCCAGCTGCCGATGCCGCCGTCGAGCACGAAAACCCGCTCGAATCCGGCCTTCTTCAGCCGCTTGGCGGCGCCGCCGGCGGTCTGCCCGGTCTTGCACACCAGCACCACCGGCAGCGCCCTGGCCGCCGACAGGCGCTTGTTCTCCGGATCGAACTGGCTCATCTGCACGTTCTTCGAGCCCGGGATATGGCCCTTGTCGAAGTCGGCGATCGGGCGCAGGTCCACCACCAGGGCGTTGTCGCGGTTGATCAGGCCGGTCAGCTCGGCCGGACGCAGGGCCTTGTAGCCGCGGAACAGGCCGGCGACCTCGTTGCCGATGATGGCCAGCGTCAGGCCGGCCAGGCCCAGCGACAGCATCGGGTGGCGGCCCAGGAAGGCCATCAGTTCTTCAGGATTCACGGATACGGCGGGGGTTGGACAGCGGCCGGCGATTGTCGCATACGCCACCGGTCCCGGGCAGCGCGCCCGGCGGCACTCACTCCCCGGCCCAGAAGTCCGGCAGCCCGCCGGTCAGCCACCAGGTGCGCGCCTGGGCGTCGTAGCGCCAGCGCTCGACGTAGCGGATCGAGCGCTCGGTCATGGTGTGGCGGTTGATCAGCCCGATCTCGATGTCGCGCGCCGCCTCGGTCTCGCCGGCCTGCGAGGACAGCTCGCGATACGAGGTCACCTGGATCTGCTTGTAGCGCTCCAGCTGCAGCGAGGTCATCGGATTGGCGTCGCGGTATTCCGGGTCGACCAGGTTCCAGGCGCCCTCGAAATCGCCCCAGCGGATCGCCGCGGAATAGTCGTACTGGATGCGCTCGAGCGCCGACACCTGCTTGCCGGTGCTGGCACAGCCGGCCAGCAGGGCGAGCGCGAACAGCATCGGCAGGATCGTCTTGAACAGTCGCATCGCGGGCTTCCGGCGGGTCGTGGCCACCATGCTAGAGCAAAGCGCACCCCGGGGGCAGGCGCACGGCGCGGGGATTCAGCGCTGGAGCGCGGCTTCGGGCACGTCCAGTTCGACCGAAAGCGCCAGATGGTCGGAGAACGCGGCCGGCAGGGCCTGCATGCCGGTGCAGCGCAGGCTGTCGGTGACCAGGATGTGGTCGATGGCGCGCTGCGGCTTCCAGCTGGGGAAGGTGTGCACCGGGCAGGGCGGCGGCTGCAGGCGGGTGTTGTTGTAGAGCACGCTCATTTCCGGGCGGTCGGGCATGCAGTTGAAGTCGCCCATCAGCACCGCGTGCGGGTGGTCCTGCAGCAGCTCGGCGATGAACGACAGCTGCGAGCGGCGGGACTGCGCGCCCAGCGACAGGTGCGCCACCGCCACCGTCAGCCCCAGCTCGCCCTGGCCGAACTGCGCCAGCAGCACGCCGCGGCCGGAGATGCGCCCGGGCAGGGGATGGTCGTTGACCTCCACCGGTTCGAGCTTGCTGAGCAGGGCGTTGGCGCTGGAGGCGACGTTGCCGACCCGGCGGTTGGGCTGGTGGCTCCAGTAGCCGAAGCCGCCGCGCTCGGCCAGGTAGTGGGTCTGGTTGGTGAAGCCCGAGCGCCAGCTGCCCGGGTCGCTCTCCTGCAGGCCGACGATGTCGTACTCGCCGGCCAGGCGCGCGATCGCGTCCAGTGCCGCGCGCTTGCCACCCGCGGGCAGCACGTGCGACCAGCTGCGGGTCGCGTAGTCGCTGTAGCGGCGGGTGCTGGAGCCGGCCTGGATATTGGCGCTGAGCAGCCTCAGCCGCTGGTCCGGCTCCGGCGCGGAGGGATCACTGCGCTGCGCCACGTTCGTGCGCGATCAGCAGGTCGGCGTTGCGCAGCATGTCGTCCCAGCTCTGGCCGCGGACCCGATACTTGCCGTTGACGATCAGCGTCGGCGTGGAGTTCACGCCCATGCGCTCGATGTACTGGCGGGCGCGGTTGAGCTTGGCGGTGACCGCGAAGCTTTCCATGGTGCTGGCGAAGCGCTTGGCGTCGATGCCGTGGCGGGCGTAGACCCTGGCGATGTCGTCGACGCTGTCGCGGCCGCGCTCGCCCTTGAGGCTGCGGTCCACGTGCAGGGCCTTGAACACGTCGTCGCTGGCGCGGTCGGCGATGCCGACCGACTCGGCGGCATACCAGGCGCGGGCGTAGACGTCCCAGGTGCCGCCGAAGGGCGCGGCGACGTAGGTGAAGCGCACGTCGGCCGGCTGCCGCGCGCGCCAGCCCTTGGCCAGCGGCTCGAACATGGCGCAGGCCGGGCAGACGTGGTTGAACACCTCGACCACCTCGATCCTGCCGGCCAGCGGCTCGAACGGCTGGCCGTTGCGGATGATCTCGTAGTCCGTGCCCAGCACCAGGCCCGGCACCCTGGCCGGTTCGGCGCGGGCCGCGGGCGCCGGCGGAGCGGTGTCGCCCGCGGCCGTCGCCTCCGCGGCGTCCGCCGGGGCGGCCGCCTCATCCGGAGCTGCGTCATCGGCCGGCGCCTCGGCCTCGGGCCCGGCGGCGGCAGGATCAAGGGCCGGCTCGTCGGCGATCTGCTCGGCCGGGGCGGCCTCCGCGGCGGCGGCCGGGGCCGGCGCGGCGCTGTCGGCCGGGGCGTCCTGGGCGCCGCAGGCGGCGAGCATCAGGCCCAGCAGGGCGGGCAGGAGAAGGCTGGTTCGCATGGTCATCTTGCGGTCCGTCATGGGGATGGGGGGAAGCATAGTCCAGCGCGGCGGCCGGCGATGTCAGCGCGCCGCGCGCTCGCGGGCGATCAGCGCCTCGGCGATGCGCAGGGTGTCGGCCAGGGTCCGCCCCTGCACCCGGTAGCGGCCCTCGACGATCAGCACGGGCGTGCCGCGCACGCCGCTGCGGATGGCGAAGTCGCGCGCGGCGGCCATCTTCGCGTCGGTGTCGGCGCTGGTCATCGCCGCCAGGAAGGCCTCGCGGTCCACGCCCTGCTGGCCGAACCAGTGCGCCAGTTCGCCCGGCGAGGTGCCGCGCGCGGGCAGGGTGTAATCGCGGTGGACGGCGGCGAAGATCCGGCCGTGCAGCTTGCGGTCCACGCCCAGCGCCTGCGCGGCGAAATGGGCGCGGGCCCAGGGGTCGGCCGGGTCGAACGCGGCCGGCAGGAAAACCATGGCGACGTCGGCCGGCGCCCGGCGCAGCCAGGCCTCGAGCTGCGGCTGCAGGTCGGCGCAGTGGCCGCAGGTGTAGGCGAACACCTCCACCAGTTCGATCTTCCCCGGCTGCGCCTGCCAGGGCCTGCCGTCGGCGATGACCACGTAGTCGCGGCCCTCGACCACGCCCGCGCCGGCCGCCGGCTGCGCCAGGGCCGGCAGCGGCCAGGGCAGCGCGAGCAGCAGCAGGGCAAGCAGGCGGACGATCATCTCAGCGGGCCACGGACAGGGGTCGACCCCGCAGGATCGCGGCTGCGGCGGGGCGATTCAAGACTGCGGCGGCGGCGGCGCGGACGGCACCGCGGGCGCGGTTCACGAATCCTGCGCAGGCCCGGCCGGCTCGGCCTCGGCTTCCGGCGCGGCTTCGGGCTCGGCCGGGGCCGCGGGCGCGGCGGCGCCGGCTTCGATCGCCGCCAGGGTGGCGGCGTCGGGCCGGTGGTGCAGGCCCTGCAGGTAGCTGGCCAGCGCGCGGATCTCCTCGTCGGTCAGCGACCTGGCGATCGTGGCCATGATGTCGAACAGGTGCCGGTCCTGCTGGTCGGTGGTGCCGGCGCGGTATTCCTGCAGGCGGCCGTCGGTGTAGCTGGCCTCCTGGCCGGCCACCGCCGGATAGGCCGGGCCGGGGTTGCCGCCGCCGGCCGGGCCGTGGCAGGCCATGCAGGCCGGGATCTGGCGCGCGGCGTCGCCGCCGCGGTACAGCTTCTGCCCGATCTCGTAGAACTTCATGCCCTCGTAGGGACCTTCGCCGACCACGGCGTCGTCGGCGATGCCCGAGCCGGGCGTCTGGGTGGCGAAGTAGGCGCCCAGATCGCGCATGTCCTGGGCGCTGAGCGAGCTGGCGAACGGCACCATCACCACCGCCAGGCCGGTATTGCGCTCGCCGCTCTTGAACAGCGCCAGCTGGCGCGAGGAGTAGCGCTCGCTCTGCCCGGCCAGGCGCGGATAGGGCAGGCCGTCGGGCGGATTGCCGTCGAGGCCGTGGCAGGCGGTGCAGGTACCGGCCAGGGTGGCGCCGCGCTGGGCGTCGCCCGGTTCGGCCTGGGCCAGGGCGGCCACCGCGTTGGCATCCAGGGTCGAGACTTCGACCGGCGCCTCGTCCGGCAGCGGTTCGACCGTGGTCTGTGCGAACGCGACGGCGGCCGCGGCGAGGGCGGCGGCACCGGCGATACCGAAGATGCGGGCGTGGCGCATTGCTGGGCTCCGAAAAACCAAAGGCGCCGCCGGCAGGCGGTCGCAAGGTCCGAAATTATGGTTGCGTGCCGATGGGCGGTCAAACCCCCGCCCCGGCGCACCCGCGCGGAGACCGTGCACCGGCGCCCTCCCGGCGTCCATGCGAAGCTATTGCCTGTTCCCGTTGCGAACCGGTGCCATGGCCGCAAACCCGCTCGAACGCGCCCGCTACCTGCTGGCGGCGCACAACGACCGCCAGCTGCCGCCGGACATCGGCGCCGAGGTCGCGTTCGCCGGCCGCTCCAACGCCGGCAAGTCCAGCGCGCTCAACGCGCTGTGCCGGCAGAATGCGCTGGCGCGGGTGTCCAAGACCCCCGGCCGCACCCAGCAGCTGGTGTATTTCGAGCTGCCGCCGTTCGAGGGGCGCCATCTGGTCGACCTGCCCGGCTACGGCTACGCCAAGGTGCCGCAGGACCTGCAGGCGCACTGGCAGGCCTTCATCGCCCGCTATTTCGAGACCCGCCAGGCGCTGCAGGGGCTGGTGGTGGTCATGGACATCCGCCACCCGCTCAAGGACTACGACCGGCAGATGCTCGACTACGCGGTGCGCCGCGGCCTGCCGGCGCACGCGCTGCTGACCAAGGCCGACAAGCTCTCGCGCGGCGCCGTGGCCAACGCCGTGCTCGCCGTGCGCCAGGAGCTGCTGGCGTCGTTCGGCGGCGGGGTCAGCGTGCAGGCCTTCTCGGCCGAATCGAAGCTCGGCGTCGATCCGGCCCGGGAGGTGATCTGCAGCTGGCTGGAGCTGCCCGTCGTCGCACCGTAAAGCGCGACCGGGCGGCCCGGCGCTGCGCGGAACCTGGCGTGATCGCCAGGGTGCCGTCCCAGCTGGAACTTCGTCGCCATCCTCGCGCAGGCGGGATTGACGCTCCAGGCGCTGGAACAGCAGCTTTACGGGACCGCCATCCCCGCACAGGCGGGAACGGCGGGCGCAGGACACCTGCGGCCCGCCGGATGCCGCGGCGGCGGCGCAGCCTGTCCCCGGCGCACGGGATACGCCCGCACCAGGCGTCGGATCACAGGCCTCCGAGATCGAAGAGATTGCCCACCAGCGCCGCCGCGGCCATCGCGGCCGCGCCCCAGAACGCCACCCGCAGGGCGCCGCGCAGCGGCGGCGCGCCGCCCAGCGCGGCCGCGGTGGCGCCGGTCAGCAGCAGGCCGGCCAGGGTGCTGATGGCGGTGGCCGCGACCACCTGTTCGTGCGGGGCGAGCACCGCGGCCGCGATCGGCAGCGCCGCGCCGGCGACGAAGGCCAGGGCCGAGGCCACCGCCGCCTGCAGCGGGCGCGGGCGCCGGGTGTCGTGGAAGCCGAGCTCGTCGCGGGCGTGCGCGGCCAGCGCGTCGTGCGCGGTCAGCTGCTCGGCCACGGTGCGGGCGAGGCCGGGGGCCAGGCCACGGCCTTCGTAGATCCCGGCCAGTTCGGCCAGCTCGCGCTCCGGGTCCTCGCGCAGGCCGGCGCGCTCGAGGGCGAGGTCGGCGCGTTCGGTGTCGGCCTGTGACTGCACCGAGACGTATTCCCCGGCGGCCATCGAGAACGCGCCGGCCACGGTGCCGGCGATGCCGCTGGCCAGCACCGCCGCGGCCGGAGCACCGGCCGCGGCCACGCCGACCACCAGGCCGGCGATCGACACCACGCCGTCGTTGGCGCCGAGCACGGCCGCGCGCAGCCAGCCGGCGCGGTTGCTGCGGTGGTATTCGGGAGGCGGCACGGCGGGGCGCTCCTGTTCGATTGCGGCGATGGCGGCGACGCAGCAACCCGCCGGCGGAGGCGGTCGCGCTGCGGCCAGCGGCTATAGTGGCGCCTTCCCGCGCCGGGCCGCCACCGGCCGCCCTGCCCGCAAGCGCCAACGAGCCACCCGCACGTGCCCAGCCCCACCCGACCCGAGGCCCCGATCAGCTCGCGCGACGCGCTCGTCGCCTACATCGCCGCCGGCTGCAAACCGCGCGAAGACTGGCGCATCGGTACCGAGCACGAGAAGTTCGGCTTCCGCCTGGACGACCTGCGGCCGCCGGCCTGGGAGGGCGAGCGCGGCATCGGCGTGCTGCTCGATGGCCTGGCGCGCTACGGCTGGGAGCGGGTCGAGGAGAACGGCCGCGTGGTGGCCCTGCTCAAGGACGGCGCCTCGGTCACGCTGGAGCCGGCCGGCCAGCTGGAGCTGTCCGGCGCGCCGCTGGAGACCATCCACGACACCTGCCGCGAGGTGGGCAGCCACCTGTTCGAGGTCAAGGCGGTGGCCGACGAGCTGCGCCTGGGCTTCCTCGGCATGGGCTTCCAGCCCAAGTGGCGGCGCGAGGACATGCCGTGGATGCCCAAGGGCCGCTACCGGATCATGAAGGCCTACATGCCGAAGGTCGGCAGCCTGGGCCTGGACATGATGACCCGCACCTGCACGGTGCAGGTCAACCTCGATTTCGCCAGCGAAGCGGACATGGTGAAGAAGTTCCGCGTCTCGCTGGCGCTGCAGCCGGTGGCCACCGCGCTGTTCGCCGATTCGCCCTTCACCGAAGGCCGGCCCAACGGCTACCTCAGCTGGCGCTCGCACATCTGGACCGACACCGATCCCGACCGCACCGGCATGCTCGACTTCGTGTTCGCCGACGGTTTCGGCTTCGAGCGCTACGTCGACTACCTGCTCGACGTGCCGATGTACTTCAGCTACCGCGACGGCATCTATCACGACGCCAGCGGCCAGAGCTTCCGCGACTTCATGGCCGGCCGCCTGCCGGCGCTGCCGGGCCGGCTGCCGACCATGCAGGACTGGTCGGACCACATGACCACCGCCTTCCCGGAAGTGCGGATGAAGAAGTACCTGGAGATGCGCGGCGCCGACAGCGGCCCGTGGAACCGGATCTGCGCGCTGCCGGCGTTCTGGGTCGGCCTGCTCTACGACGACGCGGCGCTGGATGCGGCCTCGGACCTGGTGAAGGACTTCAGCCTGGAAGAACGCCACGCCCTGCGCGACGGGGTGCCGAAGCACGCGCTCAAGCTGCCCTTCCGCGGCGGCACCGTGCGCGACCTGGCCCTGCGCGCGCTGGAGATCTCCGCGGCGGGTCTGGCGCGCCGCGACCGCCTCAACGACCAGGACCAGGACGAGCGCCACTTCCTCGACCCCCTGATCGAGTTCGCCGAAGCCAACCAGACCCCCGCCGAGCGCAAGCTGGCGCTGTTCCACGGGGAATGGAGCGGGGACATCGACCGCGTGTTCCGCGAGTTCGCCTACTGACCCCCACCCCAACCCTCCCCCGCCTGCGGGGGAGGGTTGGGGTGGGGGCAAGTCACACCACCCCAGAAAAAAGTTCTTCTCCCAAGGGCGGGGAGGATCATCAGTTCCGCCGTCGGAAGGACACCGCGCCCTGCCGGCCGGGGATCGCTCTTCGCTCGGTCAGCCCCGCTCCGCGGTCCGGCCCGGCACAGCGCGCCGGGCGTTCGCACGGGCGCGCGGCAGCCGCGCAAACCACCCGTGCTCACCCATGGGCTGACTCGCGCGCAAAACATCCATGTTTTGCTTGGCCGCGATCCCC
>CAKTDC010000042.1 GCA_934541015.1 uncultured Luteimonas sp. | reverse complement strand
GCAGGCGCGCGATCGACAGGCTGCCCGGCCCGGCATCCGCCGCCCCGCCGGGCGCGACGGCCGGCGCCGGCGCGCCACCGCCGGCGCCCACGTCGGGCAGGCCGTCGAACAGGTCGGCGATCCCGGCCACGGCGGCGCGCGCATTGGCGCGGTCGTGGTAGTGCGCGGCCAGCTGCCGCATCGGCAGGTAGGCCTCGGGCGCCATCAGCAGGCAGAACAGCGCCGTCTCCAGGGTCAGCGGCTCCGCGCGCAGGTCGAGGAAGCCGAGGAAGCTCAGGCCGAAATAGACGGCCAGCCCGGCCACGCCCAGGGCGGCGAAGAACTCGAGCACCGCCGAGGACAGGAACGCGATCCGCAGCACCGACATGGTGCGCTCGCGCACGTCCTCGCTGGCGCGGGCCACGCGCGCGGCCTCGTCTTCGGCGCGGCCGTGCAGCTTGAGCGTGACCAGGCCGCGCACGCGGTCGGCGAACAGGCCCGAGAGCCGCGCCAGCGCGCGCGCATGGCGCCGCCCCGCCGCCTCCGCGCCCCAGCCGACCAGGGCCATGAACAGCGGGATCGCGGGAATGGTCAGGGCCAGCACCAGGGCGGCGATCCAGTCGAAGCCGGCCAGCACCACGCAGAACACCAGGGGCAGCACCACCGCCGACGCCAGCGCCGGGATGTAGCGGGCGAAGTGGCCGTCGAGCATCTCCAGCTGGCCCAGCAGCGCATCGGCCAGCGCGCCCGAAGCCCGCCGCCGGGTCCACAGCACGCCCGAATCCAGCATCCGCGCGAACAGGGCCTCGCGCAGCCGCTGCTTGACCGATTCGGCCGCATGCTGGCCGGCGTGGCCGGCAGCCCAGGCCAGGGCCGCACGCACCAGCACCAGCGCGGCCACGGCGCCCAGCCAGGGCAGCGCCGCCGCCAGCGGCGCGCGGGCGATGACGAGCAGCTCGAGCGCATGCGCCAGGGCCCAGGCCTGGAACAGCAGCAGCACGCCCGACAGCAGCGGCAGCGCGATCGCGACGGCGAGCGGGCGCCGCACCGTCGCGGCCAGCGCCCGCATCCATGCCACCTGTTCCGGAGGCAGCCGCGCCCCGGCGTCCGCCTCCTCCGCCTGGATCATGCCCCGTCGTCAGGCTCCGCCCGGCCGGCGCGGCGGTCGTCCTCGCGCAGTTCGAACCACATCGCATTGAGGATCGCGAAGGCGCAGGCCAGGCCGAGGCCGAGGATCCACGAGAAGTACCACATGCTCAGTTCCTCCGGTTGGACGAGGGGCCGGGGGCGGCCTCAGTACGCATTGGGGTTCTCCGACACCGACTCGGCGGTCACCGGACCGCGCATCACGCGGTACACGTAGCCGGTGTAGAACAGCACGATCGGCAGCAGCACCACCGTGGCCAGCAGCATCACCCACAGCGTGAGGTGGCTGGAGGACGCGTCCCACACCGTCAGGCCCATGCCGGGCTGCAGCGAGGACGGCATCAGGAACGGGAACAGCGCGAAGCCGACCGACAGGATGATGCCGGTGATGGCGCCCGAGGTGGCGAGGAAGGCCGCCTTCGCGCTGCCGCGCCACAGCAGCAGCGTCGCCAGCAGCGAGCCGCCCACGCCGAGCGCCGGCGCCAGCCACATCAGCGGCCAGCGGCCGAAGTTGTGCAGCCAGGCACCGTCGACCACGGCGACCGTCTTCAGGGCCGGGTTGCTCTCCTTCGCGGCGTCGATGGCGCTGGTCACCAGGTGGCCGTCCATCGCCGCGACCCAGACCCCGCCGAGCGCGAACAGCACGCCCGTGGCCAGCGCCAGCAGGGCGCCGATCCGCCGCGCGCGCGCGGCCACCGCGCCGCCGGTGCGCCAGGCCAGCAGGGCCGCGCCGTGGGCGGCGAGCATGGTCACGCTCACCACGCCTGCCAGCAGCGCGAACGGCATGAACAGCTGGAACAGGTTGCCCCGGTACACAGGGCGCAGGGATTCGGGCTCGACCCCGAAGGGCAGGCCCAGCAGCAGGTTGCCCATCGCCACGCCGAAGACCAGGCTGGCGACCACGCCCGAACCGCACAGGATCCAGTCCCAGGTCCTGCGCCAGCGTGCATCGGGCAGCTTGCTGCGGTACTTGAAGCCGACCGGGCGCAGGATCAGCGCCACCAGCAGGAGCAGCATCGCCAGGTAGAGTCCGGAGAACGAGGCCGCGTAGAGCAGCGGCCAGGCGGCGAAGATCGCGCCGCCGCCGGTGATCAACCAGACCTGGTTGCCTTCCCACACCGGGCCGACCAGGTTGAGCGCTATGCGCCGCTCCTCGTCGGTCTTCGCCACCGCCGGCAGCAGCGCGGCCACGCCCAGGTCGAAGCCGTCCATGACCGCGAAGCCGATCAGCAGCACGCCCAGCAGCAGCCACCACAGCACGCGGAGGGTGGCGTAATCGAGGGGGATCCACGAAAAGTCCATGACCGTCTCCTGTCAGTGGGCCGCGGGCGCGGCGGCGTCGATCCGCAGGCCGTCGCCGCTTCCGGCGGGCTGCGCCGGGCCCCCGGGCGTCGCGCCGGCCGGCTCCTCGGGGCCCTTGCCGATCGCCCGGAGCAGCAGCCGGAAACCGACGACCGCCAGCGCGGTGTAGAGCACGAAGAACACCAGCAGGCTGATCACCAGGTCGAGCGCGGACAGCCCGGACACCGCGTAGAAGGTCGGCAGCACGCCCTCGATCACCCAGGGCTGGCGGCCGAACTCGGCCACGAACCAGCCGCACTGGATCGCCAGCCAGGGCAGCGGCGCGCTCCACAGCGCCAGCCTGAGGAAACGGCGGCTGGTGTCGACCCGCCCGGTCGACACCAGCCAGAAGGCGATCGCGAAGAAGCCGATGAAGTAGAAGCCCAACGCGACCATCAGCCGGAAGGTCCAGAACAGCGGCGTCACTCCGGGCACAGTGTCGAAGGCCGCGGCCTTGATCTCGTCGGCGGTGGCGTTGTGCACGTCGTCGCGGTAGCGCTTGAGCAGCAGGCCGTAGCCGAGGTCCTGCCAGGTCTGTGCGAACAGCTCGCGCGCAGCCTGGTCGGAGGCGTCCGCGCGCACCCGCTCGAGCGCGGCGTAGGCGCGCATGCCGTTGGCGATCCGGCCCTCGGCCGATGCCACCAGGGCGTTGATGCCCGGCATCTCCCCGGAGATCGAGCGCGTGCCGATCAGGCCCATCGCCCAGGGCACGTGGACCGCGAAGTCGTTGCCGCGAGCCTCCTGGTTGGGCCAGGCCACGATGTTGAAGCTGGCCGGCGGCGGCTCGGTCTCCCACATCGACTCGATGGCCGCCAGCTTCATCTTCTGGTGCTCGGTGCTGAGGTAGCCGCTTTCGTCGCCCAGCACCACCACCGACAGCGCCGCGGCCAGGCCGAAGCTGGCCGCCACCGCCATCGAGCGGCGGGCGATGTCGAGGTGCCGCCCCCGCAGCAGGTACCAGGCGCTGATGGCGGCCACGAACATCGCCCCGGTCACGTAGCCTGCGGCGACCGTGTGCACGAACTTGGCCTGCGCCACCGGGTTGAACACGACCTCGATGAAGTCGGTCATTTCCATGCGCATGGTGTCGGGGTTGAACACCGCACCCACCGGGTTCTGCATCCAGCCGTTGGCGATCAGGATCCACACCGCGGACAGGTTGGTGCCCAGCGCGACCAGCCAGGTGACCACCAGGTGCTGGACCTTGCCCATCCGGTTCCAGCCGAAGAAAAACAGGCCGATGAAGGTCGCCTCGAGGAAGAACGCCATCAGCCCCTCGATCGCCAGCGGCGCACCGAAGATGTCGCCGACGTAGTGGCTGTAATAGGACCAGTTCATGCCGAACTGGAACTCCATCACGATGCCGGTACCCACGCCGAGCGCGAAGTTGATGCCGAACAGGACGCCCCAGAACATGGTCATGCGCCGCCAGATCTCGCGGCCGGTCATGACGTAGACGCTCTCCATGATCGCGAGCAGGAACGACAGTCCCAGCGTCAGCGGCACGAAGAGGAAGTGGTACATCGCAGTCAGGGCGAACTGCAGCCGGGACAGTATTACGACATCGAGCTCAGCCAGCATGGCACTCTCCGATCATCGTCGGGAACGGGTGGGCAGGGCGGGTTCAGGCCGCCTGCCGGGAAAACTCCTCGAACGCGGCAAGGGCGTTCGCCGCGTACATCAGCGACGGCCCGCCGCCCATGTAGACCGCTACCCCGAGCATCTCCCTGAACTCCTCCGGGGTGGCACCGAGGCGCACCAGGGCCTTGGCATGGAAGCCCAGGCAGGCATCGCAGCGCGCGGTCACGCCGATCGCCATCGCGATCAGCTCCTTGGTCTTCTCGTCGAGGGCGCCGGGCGCCAGCGCGGCCTTGCTCAGTGCGCCGAAACCCTGCATCACCCCGGCGTTGTGGCTGCGCAGCGGGGTGAGGTTCTTCGAGACGCTGCGGGTCAGCTCGGTGTAGGAATCGATGGCGGACATTGCAATGCTCCTTGCGGTTGGCGTTTGGGCGCCCGGTCAGGGCTTGATGGCCACCAGGTCGACGAGCGCGGACATGCCGGAATGACCCTGGCCCTCGTTGATGACGCTGTCGTGTTCCCCGAGGTGGAGGATCCGCAGCCCGGCGAAGGCGTCGCGCAGCAGGTCGGCGGTGTACAGCTGCTCCGCGACCGGCGGGCCGCCGCTGCCGTAGTCGAGCTGTTCGGTGCGGTAGCCCTGCAGCAGCAGCAGGCCGCCGGGCTTCAGCGCGCGCTGCATGCCGGCGAAGATCGCGTCGCGCAGCGGCGGGTCGGCGAACTGGATGAAGATCGCGGCAACCAGGTCGAAGCGCGCCTCGCCCCAGTCCCAGCCGGCGAGGTCGGCCAGCTCGGTGCGCAGCTTGACGCCGCGCGCCGCGGCCAGCGCCCGGGCCTTGTCCAGCGCGGCCGGTGACGCGTCCACGGACAGCACGTCCAGGCCCTGCTCCGCCAGCCACACGCCGTTGCGGCCCTCACCGTCGGCCACCGCCAGCGCCGACATGCCCGGGCGCAGGCGATGCGCCTGGGAAGCGAGGAAGGCGTTGGGCGCGGTGCCGTAGACATAGCCGTCGACGGAGAAGCGCGCATCCCAGCGTGCGACGGCGGCCTTGCGCTCGGCGGTGCTGCTCATGCCTGCGCCCGCTTCGATCTGGCCGTACGCGGCCGCGCCACGACCGGCGCCGGCGCGCAGTAAATGTCGTGCAGCGTTTCCATCACCGCCGCCGCCGGACCGGGAGCGAGCGAATAGAAGATCGACTGCGCCTCGCGGCGCGTGGCCACCAGACCCTCCTCGCGCAGCACCGCAAGGTGCTGCGACAGCGCCGACTGGCTCAGCTCCAGCAACTCGTTGAGCTCACCCACCGAGCGCTCGCCGCCGGCGAGCAGGCACAGCACCTGCAGCCGGCGCTCGTTGGCCAGCGCCTTGAGCAGCTGCGCCGCCTCGCCGGCATGTTCCCGCATGGCTTCCAGATCGAAACCGGACCCTGCTTGCGCTTTTGCCATCGTCATTCCACCCGTGTCGTTCCAGTCGTGCCTCGATCCAGGCCGGCCGTGGCACCGGGGCATAATATCAGTTGACTCTAATATAAGCTAATGCTAATTTAGATGTCCATTCCATTACCGCAGCACGGGCAGGCCCCGGGGAGGGTGGTCGGATGACACACATCGTGGTGCTTGGCGCCGGCATCGGCGGAATGAGCGTGGCCTACGAGCTGCGCGCGGCCCTGGGCGCGGACGCGACCATCACCGTGGTGGGCGAGGGCGAACTGTTCTCGTTCGTCCCCTCCAATCCCTGGGTGGCGGTAGGCTGGCGCGAACCGGGCGACGTGCAGATTCCGGTGCGCGAGCACCTGTCGAAGAAGCACATCGCCTTCGAGGCCGTGGGCGCCGAGCGGGTGGAACCGGACGGCAATTGCGTGCGGCTGCGCGACGGCCGCACGCTCGGCTACGACCATCTGGTCGTGGCCACCGGGCCGCGCCTGGCCTTCGACGAGATCCCCGGCCTGGGCCCCGACCAGGGCTTCACCCATTCGGTCTGCACCACACCCCATGCCGTGGCCGCCCGCGCCGCCTACGAGCGTTTCCTGCAGGCGCCGGGCCCGGTGATCGTCGGCGCTGCACCCGGTGCCAGCTGCTTCGGCCCGGCCTACGAGTTCGCGATGATCCTCGACCGCGACCTGCGCAAGCGCAGGCTGCGCGACAGGGTGCCGATGACCTACGTCACCGCCGAACCCTATATCGGTCACATGGGCCTGGGTGGCGTCGGCGACTCGAAGGGCCTGCTGGAGTCCGAGTTCCGCCAGCGCCACATCAACTGGATCGTCAACGCGAAGATCACCGGCGTCCGCGACGGCGAAATGGACGTGACCGAAGTCGACGACGACGGCCAGCCGAAGAAGGCACATGTGCTGCCGTTCCGCTATTCGATGGTCCTGCCCGCGTTCACCGGCGTGGATGCGGTGCGCGGCGTCGAAGGCTTGTGCAACCCCCGCGGCTTCATGCTGATCGACCGCCACCAGCGCAATCCGTCCTGGCCCAATGTGTATTCGCTCGGCGTCTGCGTCGCGATCCCTCCGGTCGAGGCCACGCCGGTGCCAACCGGTGCACCCAAGACCGGCTTCATGATCGAGTCGATGGTCGGCGCGATCGTCGAGAACATCCGCGCCGACCTGCGGGGTGAACCGGCGACGGCCGAGGCCACCTGGAACGCGATCTGCCTGGCCGACATGGGCGATACCGGTGCGGCCTTCGTCGCGCTGCCGCAGATCCCGCCGCGCAATGTCACCTGGGCCAAGGTCGGCAAGTGGGTCCACCTGGCCAAGATCGCCTTCGAAAAATACTTCCTGATGAAGATGAAGTCCGGCAATACCGAGCCGGTCTACGAGAAGTACGTGCTCAAGCTGCTGGGCATCGTGCGCACCCGCTGAACCCGTCCACGAACCAAGCCCTCAAGGAGATCCTCCATGAACCTCGACCGCGCCATCCTCGCCTTCGCCGGCGTGATGATCCTGGCCAGCCTCGCGCTGGCGTACTTCGTCTCGCCCTGGTGGCTGCTGCTGACGGCCTTCGTCGGCCTCAACCTGCTGCAGGCCAGCGTCACCGGCTTCTGCCCGGCGGCGATGGTGTTCCGCAGGCTGGGCGTGCGCAGCGGCTGCGCGTTCAAATAGGGCCGCGGCGATGACCTTGCCCGCCAGCCGCCCGCGCCGATCCGCCGCGCGCCTGCTCCTGCCGTTCGTGCTGGCCGGCGCGCTCGCCGCCTGCTCCAGCAACGACGACGTGCGCGCAGCGCCAGCGATCGAAGGGCTGGACACCCTGGTGGTCGCCGACGGCCAGGCCGCCGACGGCCGCGCCTGGGACGGCGTGGTCGAGGCCGTGCGCCAGGCCACGCTGGCCGCGCAGACCAGTGGTCGGGTGGCCGAGGTGCGGCGCGACGTGGGCGACCGCGTCCAGGCCGGCGAGCTGCTGCTGCGGCTGACCGCGGTGGAGCAGCAGGCGGGCGTGGACGCCGCACGCGCACAGCTGCGTGCCGCCGAGGCCGGCGCAAACGAGGCCGAGGGCAACTACCGGCGCTATCGGGATCTGGCGCAGGCGCAGTACGTGTCGCAATCCCAGCTCGAGCAGATGCGCGCGGCGCGCGACACGGCCGTGGCCGCGCGCGACGCCGCGCGCGCGCAGCTGGCCAATGTCGGCCAGCAGGCCGGCTACACCGCGATCCGCGCGCCCTACGCCGGCATCGTCGCCTCGCGCGACGTGGAGCCGGGCGAGAGCGTCGGCCCCGGCCAGACGCTGATGACGGTGTTCGCGCCCGGCGCGCTGCGCATCGAGGTCAGCGTCCCGCAGTCCGACGCGGAAGCGATCCGCGCCGATCCGGCGGCGACCATCCGCTTCCAGGACGGCCGCAGCGTCGCGGCCGACGCCGTGACCGTGTTTCCCGCCGCCGACGCCGCGACCCACGCGGTGCGCGTGCGCATCGAATTGCCGGCGCTGGACCCGGCGCCTGCACCCGGCAGCACCGCGAAGGTCACGTTCGCCTCGGCGACCGGCAGCGCGCTCCCGTGCATCCCGGTCTCGGCCGTGGCCGTGCGCGGCGAGGTCACCGCCGCCTACGTGCTCGCCGACGGCCGCCTGTCCCTGCGCCAGCTCCGGCTGGGCGAGCGCAGGGGCGACAGTATCGACGTAATCGCGGGCCTGGCGCCCGGGGACACCATCGCCACCGATCCGGTCGCCGCGCGCCAGGCCCTGGTCGCCGCGCGCAGGGGCGACTGAGGTGACCGCTCCCGACGCACCGCGCCTGGGCATCGCCGGACGCCTGGCCGCCGCCTTCCAGGCCAATCCGCTGACGCCGATCCTGGCCCTGCTCGGGCTGCTGCTGGGCATCGTCGCGGTGCTGGTCACGCCGCAGGAGGAAGAGCCGCAGATCGACGTGACCATGGCCAACGTCATCGTGCCCTTCCCCGGCGCCGACGCGCGCCAGGTCGAGCAGATGCTGGCGTATCCGTTGGAGCAGGTGCTGTCGGAGATCGAGGAGGTCAAGCACACCTATTCGGTCAGCCGCCCGGGCATGGTCGTGGCCACGGTCGAGTTCGAGGTCGGCGTGGAGCGGCAGCCGGCGCTGGTGCGGCTGTACGACAAGGTGTTCTCGCACCAGGACTGGATGCCGCCCGGCCTCGGCGTCGGCCAGCCGATCGTGAAGCCCAAGGGCATCGACGACGTTCCGGTGATGGCGCTGACGCTGTGGACGGAAGATCCGGAACGCGGCGCGCGCGAACTGGCCGAGGTCGCGCATTCGCTGGAGGCCGAGCTCAAGCGCATTCCCGGCACCCGCGACGTCTCCACCATCGGCGCGCCGGAGCGCGCGGTGATGGTGACGCTCGATCCCGCGCGACTGGCGAGCCACGGCCTCGCCGTCGAGGACCTCGCGGGCGCGCTGCAGGCGGCCAACCTCGCGCGTCAGGCCGGCGAACGCGTCGGCATCGACGGCGTGGTGCAGGTCACCTCCGGCAGCTTCCTCGCCAGCCGCGACGACGTCGCCGGGCTGGTGCTTGGCGTCGCCGGCGGGCAGCCGGTGCGCCTGGAGGACGTGGCGACGGTCAGCGATGGCGCCGACGCCCCGTCGAGCTATGTCTGGCACGGCGCGCCCGCCGGCCGCGCGGGTCCCGCCGACGGCGTGGCCCCGGCGGTCACGCTGGCGATCGCCAAGAAGCCCGGCAGCAACGCCGCCGACATCACCCGCGCCGCGCTCGAGCGCGTCGAGGCGCTGCGCGGCCAGGTCATCCCCGAGGGCGTCGAGCTCACCGTGACGCGCGACTACGGCGCGACCGCCAGCGACAAGGCGCGAACCCTGATCACCAAGCTGGTCTTCGCCACCGGCTCGGTGGTGCTGCTGGTGCTGTTCGCGCTCGGCCGCCGCGAGGCGATCGTGATCGGCAGCGCGGTGGTGCTGACCCTGGCGACCACCCTGTTCGCCTCCTGGGCGATGGGCTTCACCCTCAACCGGGTCTCGCTGTTCGCGCTGATCTTCGCCATCGGCATCCTGGTCGACGACGCGATCGTGGTGGTGGAGAACATCCACCGGCACATGGCGATGGGCGGAAAGTCCCTGCGCGAGGCGATCCCGCCGGCGGTCGACGAGGTCGGCGGTCCGACCATCCTCGCCACCTTCACCGTGATCGCGGCGCTGATGCCGATGGCCTTCGTCAGCGGGCTGATGGGACCGTACATGCGGCCGATCCCGGTCAACGCCTCGGTCGGCATGCTGCTGTCGCTGCTGATCGCGCTGGTGGTGACGCCGTGGCTGTCGCTGAAGCTGCTGAAGCGGCACGGCGGCGATGCCGGCCGGGCATCCGGCGGCGAGGATGGAACCAGGGCCAGCGCTGCCGCCGACGCCGGCGGCCACGACGCGGGCGTCGCCAAGGGCCACGCGCACGGCAGCATGGCCGCCCGCCTGCACGCGCTGTTCGAGCGGCTGATGGGGCCCTTCCTCGATCCCGCGCGCGGCGGGCGCCGGCGCGGCCTGCTGTTCGCCTCGATGGCCGTCCTGGTCGCGCTGGCCGCGAGCCTGGCCGTGTTCCAGCTGGTGGTGCTGAAGATGCTCCCCTTCGACAACAAGTCGGAGCTGCAGGTGGTGGTCGACCTGCCGGAGGGCCGCACGCTGGAAGACACCGCCGCGCTGCTCGACGAACTGTCGGCGACGATCGCGCGCGTCCCCGAAGTGCGCGACTGGCAGGCCTACGCCGGCACCGCCGCGCCGATCAACTTCAACGGCCTGGTGCGCCAGTACGACCTGCGCGCCGGCGCCAACGCCGGCGACCTGCAGGTGAACCTGGTCGACCGCCGCGAGCGCAGCCGCAAGAGCCACGACATCGCCGTCGCCCTGCGGCCGGAGCTGGCCGCCATCGGCCGCGCCCACGGCGCCTCGGTGAAGGTGGTCGAGGTGCCGCCGGGACCGCCGGTGCTGTCGCCGATCGTGGCCGAGGTGTACGGACCCGACCATGCGCGCATGCGTGAGGTCGGCCGCGCACTGGAGCAGCGCTTCCTCGCCACCGAAGGCATCGTCGACGTCGACACCAGCGTGGAGGCCGACGCCGCGCGCGAGATCCTGGTCATCGACCGCGAGCGCGCCGCGCGCCTGGGCGTGTCGCAGGCCGCCATCGCCGACACCATCGCCGCCGGCCTCTCCGGCCACGACGCCAGCTTCCTGATCGACGGCAGCTCCAAGTACCCGCGGCCGATCCGCCTGCGCCTGCCGGTGGCCGGCCAGGCTTCGCTCGACGGCGTGCTCGCCCTGCGCGTGCGCGGCGGCGAGGGCCAGCTGGTGCCGCTGTCCGAGCTGGTGCGCAGCGAACCCGCGCAGTGGGACGGCGCCATCCACCACAAGGACCTGCTGCCGGTGGTCTACGTCATGGGCGACGAGAGCAGCCGCATCGACAGCCCGCTGTACGGCATGTTCGACCTGGTCGGCCAGGTGGCCGACAACGCCGTGGCCGGCGAGCGCCTGTCGCAGCACTACATTGCGCAGCCGGCCGACACCGCGGGCTTCGCGATCAAGTGGGACGGGGAGTGGCAGATCACCTACGAGACCTTCCGCGACATGGGCATCGCCTACGCCGCCGGCCTGGTGCTGATCTACCTGCTGGTGGTGGCGTACTTCCGCAGCTACGCGCTGCCGCTGGTGATCATGGCGCCGATCCCGCTGACCGTGATCGGGGTGATGCCGGGCCACGCGCTGCTGGGCATGCAGTTCACCGCCACCAGCATGATCGGCATGATCGCGCTGGCCGGCATCATCGTGCGCAACTCGATCCTGCTGGT
>CAKTDC010000041.1 GCA_934541015.1 uncultured Luteimonas sp. | reverse complement strand
GGGCTCGGCCGCGGGCGGCGGTGCTTCGGCAAGCGGCGTTTCGGCCGGGGGCGTTTCCCGGGCTGCCGGGGCTTCGGCGGCAGGAGCGTCGGCCGCCGGTGCGTCCGGCGCGGGCGCGGCGGCTGCCGCGACCACGGCCTCCGGCTCGACCGGCGCCACCGCTTCGGCCGCATGTGCATCGGCGCCCGCAGGCACTGCAGCGGCCGGCGCTTCCGGCGCCGTGACCGGCTCGGGCACCACCGGGACCTGCGGCTCGCGCACGATGAGGTTGGACGGCGCCAGCGAGGGCGCCTGGATCGGCGGCTGCGCCACGGCCACGGCGCTCTGCGGGGTATCGACCAGGGCGGTGTACTCGCGCACCAGTCGCCCCTGCCCCCAGTCGACCTCGATCAGGAAGCTCAGCAGCGGCTCCTGCACCGGCGCCCGGCTGGTGATCCGGACCACCGGCCGGCCGCGCGGGTCCAGCGCCACCGTGAACTGCAGGTCCGACACCAGCCCGGTGGGCGGCTCCAGCCCCACCCGGCGGAAGGTGTCGGGCGAAGCCAGCCGCGCCTGCAGCCGCTCCAGCTCGGCCGGATCGCTGGACACGATCGGGATCTCGGCCAGCAGCGGCTGGCCGTGTTTCGATTTGACTTCGATCTGGCCCAGGCCCAGCGCCAGCGCCGGTCCGGCGACCAGCGCGAGCAGCAGGACCCACAGCAGCCGGTACGGCCGGAAGCGCTTCATTCCCCTTCGCATGGTCGCGACTCTATCCGCCCGGGACCGCGATCCGCAATGTTTCAGCCTTCGGCGGCGACCAGCTCGGCCACCTGGACGGCGTTGAGCGCCGCGCCCTTGCGGATGTTGTCCGACACGATCCACAGGTTCAGCCCGCGCGGGTGCGAGATGTCCTCGCGGATGCGGCCCACGTACACCGCGTCCCTGCCGGAGGCATGCGTGACCGGGGTCGGGTAGCCTCCCGGCTTGCGATCATCGACGACCTCGATACCGGGCGACGCCGCCAGCAGCGCGCGCGCGGCCTCGGCGGTGACCTTCTCGCGGGTCTCGATCGCCACCGCCTCGGAATGGCCGTAGAACACCGGCACGCGCACCGCGGTGGGGTTCACCAGGATCGATTCGTCGCCGAGGATCTTGCGCGTCTCCCACACCAGCTTCATCTCCTCCTTGGTGAAGCCGTTGTCGAGGAAGCTGTCGATGTGCGGGATCAGGTTGAAGGCGATCTGCACCGGGAACTTCTGCGGCTCGATGTCGCTGAAGCCGAGCAGCTGCGCGGTCTGCTGGCCCAGCTCCTCCATCGCCGTGCGCCCGGCGCCGGACACCGACTGGTAGGTGGCGACGTTCACCCGCTCGATGCCGTACCTGCGGTGCAGCGGCGCCAGCGCCACCAGCATCTGCATGGTCGAGCAGTTGGGATTGGCGATGATGCCGCGCGGACGCGCCTTCGTCGCCTCGGGGTTCACCTCCGACACCACCAGCGGCACGTCGTCGTCGTAGCGGAAGGCCGAGGAGTTGTCGATCACCACCGCGCCTGCGGCGGCGAACTTCGGCGCGTACTCCTTCGAGGTGTCGCCGCCGGCCGAGAACAGCGCGATGTCGATGTCGGCCGGGTCGAAGGTGGCCAGGTCCTGGACGACGATGTCGTCGCCCCTGAACTCGACGGTGCTGCCGGCCGAGCGCTCGGAGGCGAGCGGGACCAGCTTGCCGACGGGGAAATTCCGCTCGGCGAGGATCGCAAGCATGACTTCGCCAACGGCGCCGGTGGCACCGACGACGGCGACGTTGAAACGACGGTTCTGCGGGGTGTTCATGGGGAAGGTCCGGGAGATGGGGAGGAAGACGGTGGGAAGCGGGCGCGGCAACCGGAAGGGCGCACGCCCTGGCTGTGTTCGGGGGAACCCGCGCGGCACGACCGGGCGATGGTTCCCCTAGCGTTTGCCCGCAATGGTGCCGCTGATCGTGCCGGTGACCGGCGTCGGCGGATCGCCCGCGCGCGGGCCGTGGCCGAGCGCCGCGACCAGGTTGTCGATGGCCAGGCCGGCCATCGCCCGCCGCGTGGCCAGGCTGGCGCTGCCAACGTGCGGGGTCAGCACGATGTTGTCCAGCGCCAGCAGGCGCGGATTGACCGCGGGCTCGCCCTCGAACACGTCCAGCGCCGCCGCGGCCAGGCGCCCCTGCACCAGCGCCTCGGCCAGCGCGTCCTCGTCGACCAGCCCGCCGCGCGCGATGTTGGTCAGCGTCGCGGTCGGCTTCATCTTCGCGAGGGCGGGAGCGTCGATCACGTGTCGGGTATGGGGGGAGTAAGGCAGGACCAGCACGAGGTGGTCGGATTGACCAAGCAGTGTATCGAAGTCGACATAGGCGGCACGACAGTTGCTTTCGATACGTTCCGGCAGGCGGCTGCGGTTGTGGTACAGCACCCGCATGCCGAAGCCGAGCGCGCCGCGGCGGGCGATGCCCTGCCCGATCCGGCCCATGCCCAGGATGCCCAGGGTGCCGCCGTGGATGTCGCCGCCGAGCAGGGTGTCGAACGACCACTGCCTCCAGCGCCCCGCGCGCAGCCAGCGCTCGCCCTCGGTGATGCGGCGCGCGGCGGCCATCATCAGCGCGAAGGCCATGTCGGCCGTCGTCTCGGTGAGCACGTCGGGGGTGTTGGTGGCGACGATGCCGCGCGCCTGCAGCGCCGCGACATCGAGGTTGTTGTAGCCGACGCCGACGTTGGCGACCGCGCGCAGGCGCGCCGCGCCGGCCACCTCGGCCGCGCCGATGCGCTCGTTGAGGGTGACCAGCGCGCCGTCCACGCCGCGCAGTGCCTCCGCGATCGCGGCCTGCGGCCACGCCGTCACCTCGCGCGCGGCCTCAACCTCGAAATACTCCGCCAGCCTGCCGACGATATCGTCGAACAGGGGCTGCGACACCCAGACCCGCGGCCGCGCTTCAGCCACCGGCGCTGCCGGGAATGCGGTGCGGCACCTCGCCGACGTCGCCGCACTGGGCGCGGTGGCGCAGCGCCTGGTCGATGAGCACCAGGGCCAGCATCGCCTCGCAGATCGGCGTGGCGCGGATGCCGACGCAGGGGTCGTGGCGACCGGTGGTGACGATGTCGACCACGTTGCCGTCCACGTCCACGCCCTCCACCGGCAGGCGCAGGCTCGAGGTCGGCTTGAAGGCCACCGACGCCACCACCTGCTGCCCGGTGCTGATGCCCCCGAGCACGCCGCCGGCGTGGTTGGAAAGGAAGCCGGCGGGGGTCATCACGTCGCGGTGCTGCGTACCCTTCTGCGCCACGCTGGCGAAGCCGTCGCCGATCTCCACGCCCTTGACCGCGTTGATCGACATCATCGCCGCGGCGATCTCGCCGTCGAGCTTGCCGTACACCGGCTCGCCCCAGCCCGGCGGCACGCCGTCGGCCACGGCGACAACCTTGGCGCCGACCGAATCGCCGGACTTGCGCAGGGCGTCCATGTAGCTTTCCAGCTCCGGCACCTGCTCCGCGCAGGGCCAGAAGAACGGATTGTCCTCGACCACGCTCCAGTCGTGCGAACGCGGCAGCACCTCGCCGATCTGCGCCATGTGCCCGCGCACGCTCACGCCGCGCTGCGCCAGCCACTTCTTCGCGACCACGGCCGCGGCCACCCGCATCGTGGTCTCGCGCGCCGACGAGCGCCCGCCGCCGCGCGGATCGCGGATGCCGTACTTCTGCCAGTAGGCGTAGTCGGCGTGTCCCGGGCGGAACTGGCGCGCGATGGCGCTGTAGTCCTTGCTGCGCTGGTCGGTGTTGCGCACCAGCAGCGCGACCGGCGTCCCCGTGGTCACGCCCTCGTACACGCCGCTGAGGACCTCGACCTCGTCGGCCTCGCGCCGCGCCGAGGTGTGGCGGGTCTTGCCGGTGGCGCGGCGCGCCAGGTCGCGCGCGAAATCCTCCGGCGCGATCGCGATGCCCGGCGGGCAGCCGTCGATCACGCAGCCGATCGCCGGCCCGTGCGATTCGCCGAAGGTGGTGACGCGGAAAAGGTGCCCAAACGTATTCAAATCGATGTTCCCGGTCCGTCAGTCCCGCGAACGCGGAAGTGTTTTACAACAGCCGTAGGCTGGTCAATCCAGCCTCTTGTTCCGTCCGGGCTAGAACAGGCCGCCCGCCGCCTGCGCCGGAGCGGCAACGGCCGCCCCACCCTCGCGCGCATCCGCCAGCGCCCGGATCCGCGCGTTGTGCTTCACCAGATCGTGGCGCTCGACCACGAACACGCCCATCTGCCCGACCTTGAACTCCACCCACATCAGCGGCAGCTCCGGCAGCAGCTTCACCAGGTGCTGCCCGGATTCGCCGACCTCGCAGACCAGCAGGCCGTCCTCGGTCAGGTGCAGGGGCGCGTCGCGCAGCATGCGCAGGACGATGTCGAGGCCATCGTCGCCGGCGCGCAGGCCCAGCTCCGGCTCGTAGGAGTATTCCTTCGGCAGCGCGTCGGTCTCGTCGTTGGTGACGTACGGCGGGTTGCTGACGATCAGGTCGTAGTGCTCGCCCTGCAGGCCCGCGAACAGGTCGGACTCCAGGAAACGGACGTTGTCCACCATCAGCCGCGCTTCGTTCTCGCGCGCCAGCGACAGCGCGGCGTCGCTGATGTCGGCGCCGTCGACGTGCCAGTCCGGCTGGTGGTGCGCCATCGCGATGGCGATGCAGCCCGAGCCGGTGCACAGGTCCAGCGCACGGCGCACCTCGCGCCCGCCCAGCCAGGGCTCGAAGCCGGACTCGATCAATTCGGCGATCGGCGAGCGCGGCACCAGGGCGCGGCGGTCGGATTTGAAGCTCAGCCCGGCGAACCAGGCCTCGCCGGTCAGGTAGGCGGCCGGCACCCGCTCCTCGATCCGGCGCAGGAACAGCGCCAGCACGTCCTCCTTTTCCGCCAGGGTCACCCGCGACTGGCCGTAGACCGGCGGCAGGTCGTGCGGCAGGTGCAGGGCGTGCAGGGTGAGCTGGGTGGCCTCGTCCAGGGCGTTGTCGTAGCTGTGCCCGAACGTCAGCCCGGCCGCGTTGAAGCGGCTGGCGCCGTAGCGGATCAGGTCGATGATCGTCTGCAGTTCGTCGGTCATGGCGGGCACCCGCGCGGCACCGGGCGCGTGGATTGGCAAGTATAGGCTGCGCGCGGCTATCATTCGCCGGGCGCGGGCCGAGGGCCGAGGGCCGCGGGTTGCAAGGCCCGGATTTGCCCCTCCGCCCCGCTCCCCGCCCCCGCCACGGACGCCATGTTCAACCGCAGCACCGTCATCATCCTGCTGATCGCCCTCGCCGGCGGCCTCGGCCTGCTCGCCTCGCAGCGCTATTTCGGCCAGCAGGTATCGGCTGGCGCACAGCCGGCGACCCAGGTGGCCAGGCTGTTCCCGCAGCCGCGCGAGATCCCCGACTTCTCGCTGCAGCAGTCCGACGGCACCCGGCTGATCCCGGGAGAACTCAACGGCCACTGGACCCTGGTGTTCATCGGCTTCACCTTCTGCCCCGACGTCTGCCCCACCACCCTGGCGCAGCTGGCACAGGCGCAGAAGGAGTGGGAGGCGCTGCCCGATTCCACCCGCCCGCGGGTGCTGTTCGTCTCGGTCGATCCGGAGCGCGACACGCCCGACCGCATCGGCGAATACGCCCACGCCTTCCACCGCGACACCCTGGCCGCGACCGGCGACATCCCCGCGCTGGAGACCTTCGCCAGATCGCTGTCGATGGTGTTCGCCAAGGTGCCGCTGGGCGACGGCCCCAACCAGTACACCATCGACCACAGCTCGGCGCTGGCCCTGCTCGATCCGCAGGGACGCATGGCCGGCGTCATTCCCGGCTCCGCGCTGGAGCAGCCGGCGGCGATCGCGGCCGACATGATCGCCCTGACCGCGACCAGCGGCCGGTGAGCCCGCTCACCGCGCTGACCTGGGCGCTGCCGCACCGGCTGCTGTCCTCGCTGGCGCGGCGGCTGGCCTACTCGCGCTCGCCGCGCCTGAGCCGTTGGCTGATCGATACGGTGACTCGGCGCTTCAACGTCGACCTGTCGGAAGCCGCCGACCCGGATCCGCGCGCCTATCCGAGCTTCAACAGCTTCTTCACCCGCGCCCTCCGGCCCGGCGCGCGCACCCCCGATCCGGACCCGCGCAGCCTGCTGATGCCGGCCGACGGCCACATCAGCCAGTGCGGCACGATCGGCGGCGCCGGGCAGGATCCGGGGCGCATCTTCCAGGCCAAGGGGCGGTCGTTCACCGCCGCCGAGCTGCTGGGCGACGCCGATGCGGCCACGCCCTTCCACCAGGGCCTGTTCGCCACCGTCTACCTCTCGCCGCGCGACTACCACCGCGTGCACATGCCCTGGACCGGCACCCTGCGCGAAACCGTGCACGTGCCCGGGAGGCTGTTCAGCGTGGGCACCGATGCCGTGGCCAGCGTGCCGCGCCTGTTCGCGCGCAACGAACGCCTGGTGTGCCACTTCGACACCGGCTTCGGCCCGATGGCCGTGGTGATGGTCGGCGCCCTGCTGGTGTCGGGCGTGGAGACGGTCTGGAGCGGCGAGGAAATCCCCGCCTACGGCAACCGCATCACCCGCAAGGACTACGCCGGGCGCGGGATCGCGCTGGAGCGGTTCGCGGAGATGGCGCGCTTCAACTACGGCTCGACGGTGATCGTGCTGCTGCCGCCGGGCGTGGCCGAACTGGACCCGGGGCTGCAGGCGGAAACGCCGGTCAGGCTGGGGCAGCGGCTCGCCCGCCTCGCCTGAAGCGGCCGGGGTGGCGCAGGCCGGCGATGCTCGCCGACGCCTCCCTCAGCGGCACCCCTCCAGCTTCAGCCGCTGCCCCTGGCGCAGGACGTAGCGCGGCGCCTTGACGCCGTTGGCCACCGCCAGCCTGCGCAGATCGCAGCCGTAGCGCCGGGCGATCCCGGCCAGGGTGTCGCCTCGCGCCACGCGGTGGATGCGTGCCGTGCTCCGCGCAGCGGGCGCCGGTGCCGCCGGCGCCACTTCCTGCTGCACCACCGTGCCGTCGGGCAGGGTGACGGTCTGCATCGAGCCCACGCGCACGATCGCGGTGGCCGGGTCGCTGCCGATCAGCTGGCGCGCCAGCTCGGCGCGGGCGCCGCGGGTGCACCAGCGCTCGTACAGGCCGGCGACGCGGACGGTGCCGTTGAGGCGCGTGCCTGCCGGGATCCAGGTTTCGGCCTCGTACTGCGGGTTGAGGTTGCGCAGCACGCGCATGTAGCCGTCGCGGGTGCCACCGTTGCCCAGGCAGATCGTCAGCTCGTAGATCGAGGCCGGGCGCTGCAGGGTGAAGCTCGCCGGCCGCGCGTCGACGCGGGGAAAGCTCAGGCCGTATTCCTTCGGGTGCAGGTACAGCCAGGCCGCGGCGATCACCATCGGCACGTAGTCCCGGGTCTCGGGCGGGAACCGGCTGTAGACATCGGCGTCCCAGAAGCTGCGCCCGCCGGTTTCGTTGAACACGCGCCGCGCCCTGCCCTCGCCGCCGTTGTATGCGGCCAGCCACAGCTCGATGTTGGTGCCCAGTTCGGCGTAGCGTTCGCCCAGGTACACCGCTGCGGCGTCGGCCGACATGCGCGCGTCGTAGCGGGTGTCGAAACCGCTGCCGTCGGGGCCCAGGCCGAAGCGGCGGCCGGTCGCCGGCATGAACTGCAGCGGCCCGGCGGCACCCGCGCGCGAGCGCGAATGCACGCGGCCGTTCGACTCCTTGGCCAGGATGCCGAACAGCAGCGCCTCGGGCAGGCCGCGGCGCTGGAACGCCGGCGACATCAGGTGCTGCATGTACTGGTAGTTCTCGTGGCTGGTGATCAGCGACACCCGCATGTCGGTCAGCCAGCGGCGGATGGCCGCCTGCACCGCCGGGTTCATCTGCACCTGCTCCAGGAACCTGCGGTCGTCGGCGCTGAGCAGCGCCGCGGCGCTGGCGCTCCGGGGCACCTCGCCGGTCGGCAGGTCGCCGGCATCGTCGACCAGGGTGCTGTCGATATCGTCGCGCTCGCCGGCCGCGGCGGCATCGGCCTGCGCTTTCAGCAGGCGCTTGTAGGTCGCGAGCAGGTTGCCGGTGCCGCAGCCCTTGAGCTTGCCGCAGTCGACGATCACGTCCTCCATGTCCTCCAGCGCGGCATTGCTCTCGTCCACGCCCGCCGGATCGTTGTTGCCCATCAGCACCATCGCCTCGCGGTAGCGCGCCTCCGCGGCAAGCATGCGCTGCTCCAGGGTTTCGATCGCCGCCTGGGTGCGGCGCGACTGCGCCTGGGCCTGCGGCATCGCGGCTAGCACCGCGGATACCACGAACACGGGGGCGAGCAGGCGGGCTGCGGACGATCGGAAAATGGGCATCTGTAACTTCGGCAGCGGGCGACCGCGCAGGTTAGCCGCGGGCGTCGCGGACAGGCAAGCGCGCCGGCCGCGGAGCGTGACCGCCCGCACCCGCGGCCCCGATCCCGTTCAGCCTTGGCCTAGAATTGCCGCGAACCCACGACACGGAATTCCCATGGACCCGATTCTCGTCGGCAAGGCCGTCACCACTCCCGACAGCGGCCAGGTGCACCTGCTGCCGCGCTACGGCAATCGCCACGGGCTGGTCGTCGGCGCCACCGGCACCGGCAAGACGGTCACCCTGCTCACGCTGGCCGAGGGCTTCTCGCGCATCGGCGTGCCGGTGTTCATGGCCGACGTCAAGGGCGACGTCGCCGGCCTGGCCGTGCCCGGCACGATGAACGAGCGCCTGCAGCAGCGCATCGAACAGATCGGCATCGAGGGATATGCCAGCGAAGCCAGCCCGGTGATCTTCTGGGACCTGTACGGAAAGCTCGGCCACCCGGTGCGCACGACGGTCAGCGAGATGGGCCCCACCCTGCTTGCGCGCATCCTCGAGCTCAACGACACCCAGACCGGCGTGCTCGACATCGTGTTCAAGCTCGCCGACGACCGCGGCCTGCTGCTGCTCGACCTGGAGGACCTGCGCGCCCTGCTCAACCTGGTGGTCGAGGAGCGCAAGGACATCTCCACCAGCTACGGCCTGGTCAGCACCCAGTCGGTGGGCGCCATCCAGCGCGCGCTGCTGCGCCTGGAACAGGAAGGCGGCAACCATTTCTTCGGCGAGCCGGCGCTGGAGCTGCCGGACCTGATGCGCACCGACACCCGCGGTCGCGGCGTGATCGGCATCCTCGCCGCCGACCAGCTGATCCTGAAGCCGCGGCTGTACTCGACCTTCCTGCTCTGGCTGCTGTCGGAGCTGTTCGAAACCCTGCCCGAGGTGGGCGACCTGGACAAGCCGAAGCTGGTGTTCATCTTCGACGAGGCCCACCTGCTGTTCGACGACGCGCCGCCGGCCCTGCGCCAGCGCATCGAGCAGGTGGTGCGGATCATCCGCTCCAAGGGCGTGGGCGTGTACTTCTGCTCGCAGTTCCCCGACGACGTGCCCGACGACATCCTCGGCCAGCTCGGCAACCGCCTGCAGCACGCGCTGCGCGCGTTCACCCCGCGCGACCAGAAGGCGGTCAGGACCGCGGCCCAGACCTTCGTCGCCAATCCGGCGCTGGACGTGGTCGCCACCCTGTCGAAGCTGGGCACCGGCGAGGCGCTGGTGTCCACGCTGCAGGACAAGGGGGTGCCGATGCCGGTCGAGCACACGCTGGTCTCGCCGCCGCGCTGCCGGATGGGCGCGATCACCGAAAGCGAACGCGCGCAGGTCCGCGCCGGCAGCCCGGTCGGTGGCAAGTACGACACCGCGATCAACCGCGAATCGGCCGCCGAACTGCTTGCGAAGCGAGCCGCCGACATGCCGGCGCAGGCCGCCGCGCCCGCGGCGAAGCAGGCCGGAGAAGCTGAGGAAGGCGGCTTCGGCAAGGCGGTGAACGAATGGCTGTTCGGCACCAAGCGCCGCCAGGGCGTGGTCCAGGCCGCAAGCAAGCAGGCCACGCGCACGATCACCAACCGCATCGTGCGCAACATCCTGGGCAGCATCCGGATCAAATAGGCCGCCGCGCGATGGGCCGCTGGCGTCCGCCCCCGGAGAAGAGCACCGCGCTGATCACCCCGGAGGGCCACGCGCGGCTGAAGGCCGAGCTCGACCAGCTCTGGCGCGTGCAGCGCCCGGAAGTGGTGCGCGCACTCGCCGCCGCGGCCGCCGAAGGCGACCGCTCCGAGAACGCCGAGTACACCTACCGCAAGAAGCAGCTGGGCGGGATCGACCGCAGGGTCCGCTACCTGAGCAAGCGCCTGGAGTCGCTGCGCGTGGTCGACACCGCACCCACCGACCGCGAAGCGGTGTTCTTCGGCGCGCAGGTGGAAGTGGAAGACGCCGCGACCGGCGAAACCGCGCGCTACCGCATCGTCGGGCCAGACGAAACCGACGCAAGGCAGGGCTGGATCAGCATCGACTCGCCGCTGGCGCGGGCAATGCTGAAGAAGCGCATCGACGACGAGTTCGAGGCGCAGCTGCCCGGCGGCGCGGTGCGGTACTTCATCATCGACGTGCGCTACGGGAGCTGACAGACAAGTCGCTCAGCCGATCACCCGCAGCCCCGGCCGCTCCGGCAGCGCCTCCCCGTACAGATCGTGCTCGTCGCTGCCCAGGATCTCCACGTCCACGAAGTCTCCCGGCTGCAGCCCCGCCTCGAAGCCGTTCTGGATCTGCACCACGCCATCGATTTCCGGCGCATCGGCCTTCGAACGCGCGATCGCCAGGTCGCCGTCGACCACGTCGACCAGGCAGCGCTGCACGCTGCCGACCTTCACCTCGAGCTTCTGCGCCGAAATCTCCGCCTGCACTTCCATGAACCGCGCCAGCCGCTCCTGCTTCAGGGCCTCGGGCACCGGGTCGGGCAGATCGTTCGCCGCCGCGCCCCCGACCGGCGAATAGGCGAAGGCGCCGACGCGGTCGAGCCGCACCTCGCGCAGGAAATCCAGCAGTTCCTCGAACTCGGCCGCGGTCTCGCCGGGGAAACCGACGATGAAGGTGCTGCGGATGGTCAGCTCCGGACAGACCTCGCGCCAGCGCGCGATGCGCTCGCGCACCCTGTCGACCGCGCCGGGCCGCTTCATCAGCCGGAGGATCCGCGGGCTGGCGTGCTGGAACGGGATGTCGAGGTACGGCAGCAGCCTGCCTTCGGCCATCAGCGGGATGGTGTCGTCGACGTGTGGATACGGGTAGACGTAGTGCAGGCGCGTCCACACGCCCAGCTCCGACAGCCCCTCGCACAGCGCCTTCATCCGCGTCTGGTACGGCTTGCCGCGCCATTCGCGTTCGGCGTACCTCAGGTCGACGCCGTAGGCGGAGGTGTCCTGCGAGATCACCAGCAGTTCCTTCACGCCGCCGCGCACCACCAGCCGTTCGGCCTCGCGCAGCACCTCGTCCACCGGCCGCGACACCAGGTCGCCGCGCATCGACGGGATGATGCAGAAGCTGCAGCGGTGGTTGCAGCCCTCGGAAATCTTCAGGTAGGCGTAGTGCTTCGGGGTGAGCTTGACCCCGATGTCCTCCTCGCCCGCGCGCCGCGGCACCAGGTCCACGAAGGGATCGTGCTTCGGCGGCAGCGCGCTGTGCACCGCGCCCATCACGCTGTCGTAGTCCTGCGGGCCGCTGATCGAGAGCACGTCCGGGAACTGCTCGCGGATCATCTCCGAGCGCTTGCCCAGGCAGCCGGTGACGATGACCTTGCCGTTCTCGTTCATCGCCTCGCCGATCGCGTCCAGCGATTCGGCCACCGCGGAATCGATGAAGCCGCAGGTATTCACCACCACCACGTCGGCCTCGTCGTAGCTGGGCACGAGATCGTAGCCCTCCACCCGCAGCTGGGTGAGGATGCGCTCGGAATCGACCAGCGCCTTGGGGCAGCCAAGGCTGACGAAACCGATCTTCGGGCTGGCTGCGGACATGCGGCTGACGGCAACGGCGACGCGGGCGCGCAGTATACGGGCGCCCGGCGAAGCAGGGGCCGCGGAGCGGCGTCGCGTCGGCTAGAATCCCCGCAGACAGCCTGTCCGGGGAAGCCGCCATGGGCCGCGACATCGCCATCCCGAGCCGCCACGGTCCGATCTGCGCCTGGCGCGCCGATCCGCCCAACGGCGCCGCCCCGCGCGGCGCGGTGGTGGTGCTACAGGAGATCTTCGGGGTGAATCCGCATATCCGCAGCGTGGCCGACGGCTATGCCGCCGCCGGCCACGTCTCCGTGGCCCCGGCGCTGTTCGACCCGGTCGAACGCAACGTGGAGCTGGGCTACGACGAGGCCGGCTTCGGCCGCGGCCGCGAGCTGGCGGCGGAGCTGGGCATCGAGCGCGCCATCGACATCGTCTCCGACACCGCGATGCAGCTGCGCGAGGAGGGCCACTGCATCGCCGTGCTCGGATTCTGCTGGGGCGGCAGCCTGGCCTTCCTGGCCAATACCCGGCTGGGGCTGCCGGCGGTGAGCTACTACGGCGCGCGCAGCGTGCCGTTCCTGGCCGAAACCCTGCGCGCGCCGATGCTCTTCCACTTCGGCGCCGACGATCCCGCGATCACGGCCGAAGACATCGACGCCCACCGCCGCCTGCAGCCCGACGCCGCCGTGCACGTCTACCCGGGCGCCGGCCACGGCTTCAACCGCGACGTCGACCCGCGCCATTTCCATGCCGACAGTGCCGCACTGGCGCGGCGGCGCACCATGGATTTCCTGAAAACCGTGCTGGAACGGGAGGAACGGCGATGACCAGGCATGCCCGCCCCGCCCCGCATTTCGAACTCGATCCGCGCCTGGCCGCAGACAGCCACCCGCTGGCGATGCTGGCGCTGAGCGAACTGCGGCTGATGGACGACGCCAACTACCCCTGGCTGGTGCTGGTGCCGCGGGTGTCCGAGGCCCGCGAACTCGTCGATCTCGACGCCGCCCAGCGCCGCCAGCTCACCGAGGAGATCGACGCCACCGCGCGACTGCTGCGGCGCGAGTTCCGGCCGTTCAAGCTCAACGTCGCCGCCCTGGGCAACCTGGTGCCGCAGCTGCACGTGCACGTCATCGCCCGCTTCGAGGACGACCCGGCCTGGCCGGCACCGGTCTGGGGCCGCGTCGCCGCGCGCCCGTACACGCCCGAGGCACTGGTGGAGCGCGTCTCGCGCCTGACCGCGGCGCTGGATCGCTGATTCCGCGGGAGCCGGTCAGCCCGCTCCGCGGTCCGGCACCTGCTCCCCGCAGGAGCGTCGTGAGGCACGCCCCCGCACGCCGCCGGCCTCCGGAAGAAGGTTTCACCGGGGCGTGTCGACTGCACCGGTGCGGAGAGACCCCGCGACCCGCCGATCGGGGTGGCCCGCTGGCCACCAGTCCGGAGCCGTTCTGCCCCCCCTGGATTCCCCGCTCAGGCGGAAAGCCTCCGGATCAGGTCCTGGGGAGCGTGACCCCGGTCTGCCCCTGGTACTTGCCGCCGCGGTCCCTGTAGGAAGTCTCGCAGACATCGTCGGCGTCGGACTGGAAGAACAGCATCTGCGCCACGCCCTCGTTGGCGTAGATGCGCGCCGGCAGCGGCGTGGTGTTGCTGAATTCCAGGGTCACGTGGCCTTCCCACTCGGGCTCGAGCGGGGTGACGTTGACGATGATCCCGCAGCGCGCATAGGTGCTCTTGCCCAGGCAGACCACCAGGGTGTCGCGCGGGATGCGGAAGTATTCGACCGTGCGCGCCAGCGCGAACGAATTCGGCGGGATGATGCACTCGTCGGCCTCGATGTCGACGAAGCTCTTCGGGTCGAAGTGCTTGGGGTCGACGATCGTCGAGTTGATGTTGGTAAACACCTTGAACTCGCGCGAGCAGCGCACGTCGTAGCCGTAGCTCGAGGTGCCGTAGCTGACGATGCGGCCGCCGTTGCCTTGCTTCACCTGGCCCGGCTCGTAGGGCTCGATCATCCCGTGCTGCTCGGCCATCCGCCGGATCCAGCGGTCGCTCTTGATGCTCATTCAGTGGTTCCCGTGGCCCCGCGGCCGATCGCCGCATTCTACGTAGCAGCGCCGCCGGGCGCGACCGCCTTGCGCACCCGCGCCAGCGCCGTCGCGCACGCGTTCCTACACCAGCGAGGCGGAAATCCGCATCGGCGCGCGCGGCCGCTTTTCCAGCTCCTCCAGCAGCCGCCGGGCGGTCCCGCGGTAGGCGCGGGCCGCGGCCGAATCCGGGTCGGCCACCACGATCGGCGTCCCCGCGTCCCCGTGCTCGCGGATGCCGATCTCCAGCGGCAGCGCGCCCAGCAGCGGCAGGCCGTACTTCTCCGCCATCCGCTCGCCGCCGCCCTTCCCGAACAGGTGTTCGACGTGGCCGCAGCTGGAACACACGTGCTGGGCCATGTTCTCGACCAGGCCCAGCACCGGCACCTGGACCTTCTCGAACATCTTCAGCGCCTTCATCGCGTCCAGGGTGGCGATGTCCTGCGGCGTGGTCACGATCACCGCACCGGCCACCGGGATCTTCTGCGCCAGCGTCAGCTGGATGTCGCCGGTGCCCGGCGGCAGATCCACGACCAGGCAATCAAGGACGTCCTCCCCACCCCAGCGGGTGTCGCCCAGCAGCTGGGTCAGCGCCGTGGTGGCCATGGGCCCGCGCCAGATCATCGGCGTGTCCTGCCCGACCAGCAGGCCGATCGACATCGCCTCCACCCCGTGCGCCCGCAGCGGCAGCATCGACTTGCCGTCCGGGCTCTCCGGCCGCCCCGACAGCCCCAGCATCATCGGGATGCTGGGCCCGTACACGTCCGCGTCGAGCACACCCACGCGCAGCCCCTCGGCGGCCAGCGCCAGCGCCAGGTTCACCGACGTGGTGGATTTCCCGACCCCGCCCTTGCCCGAGCCGACCGCGATGATGTTGCGGATGCGCGGATGCGGGGACAGCGGCGGCTGGACGGCGTGGGCCTGCAGCACCATCGGATGATCTGTGGAATGCATGGCGCCATCTTACCCGTTTCGCCGCCGCGGCCGGCAGCCGTTGCAGTGCAGCACCGGCGCAGCGCACGGAACTTCCGCTTCGATGGGTTAACCTTTCGGGGGAAACCGGCATCGGCGTCGCCCAATCGGTTGCGCCTGTGCCGGAAGGCGAAGACGGCTGCCCTGCGCCATCCGCTGCGGCTCCCGGGAACACCAGGCGACATGGGGGATACCACGACGATGAATCCGAATGCCGGAACGCTGGTTGCACTGATCGCGGGCGCGCTGCTCGCAGGCTCCGCCGCCGCGCGCGAACCCATCCCCGTGGAGGCGTTCGCGCGTACACCCGAGGTCCAGTCGGTCTCGATGAGCGCCGATGGCAAGAACCTGGTGGCGATCATCGCCTCTCCCGGTTCCAGGCAACAGGACACGGCACTGGCCACGTGGGACCTGGACAGGCTCGACGTCGATCCGGTGATCACACCCTCGGGGGACCGCATGAAGTTCGTCGCCGCCAGCGCGATGAAGGCCGACCGCGTGCTGGTCCTGGGACGCCAGGAGTGGACCGGGCAGCTCGGCCCGTGCGGGGGCGAAGGCAGGAGCACCGGAGCCACCAGGACCTTCGTGTCCAAGGCCTATCTCACCGACACGCAGCACAGGAAGTTCAACGAAGCGTTCGCCGACAACACGCGCCGTATCGGCGTCAGCGAGGACCTGCAGCGCTGCCTCGACATCATGGGCACGGCGGGCCTGGTCAATTCGCTCCCGCTCGATCCCGAAAACGTCATCATCCAGCAGATCAACGCGGCGACGCTGAGCGGAAACTATTACCTCTACAACCTGCGCACCGACGAAACCACGCTCCTGTTCCGTGCCGGCGGCCGCACCAGCCCGGGCCTGTTCAATCCCCGCGACGGCGAGGTGCTGACGCGGACCGAACTGGAACCCGCCGGTCCCGGCGAATACGAGCAGCGCGTCCTGATCAAGAACCCGCAATCAGGCCAGTTCGAGGTCCACGACAACCTCACCCGCCGGCTGAGCGAGCGCTACACGGTGGCCATCACCGGCATCGACGAGCAGACCGGCAACTTCTACGTGCTGACCGACCTGTTCTCCGACCGGGTCCAGGCATGGATGTACGACCCGGTGGCGCGCAAGTTCGAGGACGAGCCGCTGCTTGCGCATCCGACCTATTCGATCGCAGCGCTGATACTGGGCTCGCAGCCGAGCAACTTCAACCGCGTGCTGGGCTTCGTGGTGGACGGGCCACAGCCGGAGACGACCTATGTCGACCCGGACATGGCGGCCATCCACGCAACGCTGAAGAACGCCTTCCCCGGCCAGTCCGTCAGCATCAACGGTTACAACAACGACCTGTCGCGGGTGCTGTTCAGCGCCGAAAGCGCGCAGCACCCCCCGACCTACCACCTTCTGGTCGACCGCCGGCGCGTCGTCTCGCTGGGCGGGCAGCGACCCTGGATCGATCCGGAGCAGATCGGCGAACAGCGCTGGGTCACCTACCCGGCACGCGACGGGCTGCAGATTCCCGCCATCCTCGACCTGCCTGCGGGCTGGAAGCCGGCCGATGGGCCGCTGCCCACGATCATCCATCCGCATGGCGGCCCCTGGGCACGCGACTACACCGGCTGGGACCGCACCAGCTGGGTGCCCTTCCTGACCTCGCGCGGCTACGCCGTGCTGCGCCCGCAGTACCGAGGCTCGTCCGGCCTGGGCCGCAGGCTGTGGCTTGCCGGCGACAGGGAATGGGGCCAGAAGATGCAGGACGACAAGGACGATGGCGCCGCCTGGCTGGTCGCCGAAGGCATCGCCGACAAGGACCGCATCGCCATCTTCGGCTACTCCTACGGCGGTTTTGCCGCAGCGGCAGCGGTGGTGCGTCCCGACGGACCCTACCAGTGCGCGATCTCCGGCGCCCCGGTTACCGACCTGACCCGGCTGGGCCGCGGCTGGAGCGACAACTACATCCAGCGCATCCTGCAGGGCAGCACGGTGACCGGCATGGATCCGATGCGCACCACCGACCAGGCCAGCATTCCGGTCCTGCTGTTCGTCGGGGACCGCGACGTGCGCACGCCTTCGTTCCACGCCAAGGGGTTCTACGACGCGGTGAAGGGGAAGGTCCCGGCCAGGTTCGAACTGGTGCCGGACATGCCCCACAGCATGCCGTGGTACCCCAGCCACCAGATGACCACACTGAAGCTGATCGAAGACTTCCTCGCCACGGACTGCGGCCCCGGCGGGCTCTGACCGCCGTCACCGCCCCGCTGCCGCCCCCGGTGCCCCGGGCGGCGGCAGTCGCCGCCGCTGGGGCCGCACGCCCCGGCTGCCGCCATCTCCGGAGGCCCCGCCTGGCGGCCTGACCGCGCACCATGAGCAATCCGCTTTGCCGCCGGGGCCGTTCCCGCCACTGGCGCGCCGCCCCCTGGGAACCTCCGGACAGCTCGTCGTTCCCGCGAAGGCGGAAATGACGACCGGCATGCAGGTTGTTCGGACCCTGCCCTTGCACGCCGCATTCCTCAGCCAGTGCGTCCTCCTGGATATATTTTTCTTTTTATTCAGTACGTTGAACAACTTCCACGGGTGGCAGCCGGCGCCGCCAGGGAATCCGCCTTGTCGCGATGTACCGCCCTGCATGGCGATTGGCGCGTTGGAAACGGCCGAATAGGGTTTGCGCACCGTCATCTGGTTCGTATACTCGCTTAACAGGGGAGTAACGAACGATGTTTCGTGGACTTGATTCCGGTTTCGCTAATCCTACTGTGTCATTAAATCCGCAAATGCAGGATCGTCTCGATGAACAACTGTGAACCGATCTCGACGGCGAT
>CAKTDC010000040.1 GCA_934541015.1 uncultured Luteimonas sp. | reverse complement strand
CCGTGCGAACGCCCGGCGCGCTGCGCCGGGCCGGACCGCGGAGCGGGCTGACCGAGCGAAGAGCGATTCCCGGCCGACAGGGCGCGGCGTCTCTCCGACGGCCGAGCTGATCATTCTCCCGGCACTTGGGAGAAGAACGTTTTCGTTCTCCGCCGAGAGGCGACGGTTCCCCGCGCGTGCGAACGTCCGTGGATCCCTGCCCCGCGCGGCTGCACGGCGGTCGCCGTCGCGCGCAATGGGAATGCCCGCCCGGACATGCGAAAATGCCGGGGATGCCCCCGTAGCTCAGCTGGATAGAGCGTCCCCCTCCTAAGGGGAAGGTCGTGCGTTCGAATCGCGCCGGGGGCGCCATTTCCGCAGGCTTGCCGCACCGCCGTGCATCCCTGCGCGGATCCGCCACGCCGCCGCAGGCGGCGACAGACGCCCAGGAGCATCCCGACGCCATGACCCACCCCGTCCTCCAAGCCCTCCAGCTTTCCGCCGCCGAGTCCGGCACCTACCTCGGCAACGGCGAGTGGGCGACCACGCGCGACGCGGGCGTACTGGAGCCGGTCAACCCCGCCACCGGCGACGTGCTGGCGCAGGTGCACGTGGCCTCGGAGGCCGACTACGAGCGCATCGTCGAACGCGCCCAGGCCGCCTTCAGGGTCTGGCGCACCACCCCGGCGCCGCGCCGCGGCGAGGCCATCCGCCTGTGCGCCGACGCCCTGCGCGCGCACAAGGACGCGCTGGGCTCGCTGGTCGCCCTGGAGATGGGCAAGTCCAAGCCCGAGGGCGACGGCGAGGTGCAGGAGATGATCGACATCGGCGACTTCGCCGTCGGCCTCTCGCGCCAGCTCTACGGCCTGACCATGCACTCCGAGCGTCCCGGCCACCGCATGTACGAGCAGTGGCACCCGCTGGGCATCGTCGGGATCATCTCGGCCTTCAACTTCCCGGTCGCGGTCTGGGCCTGGAACAGCTTCATCGCCGCGGTCTGCGGCGACATCTCGATCTGGAAGCCCTCGGGCAAGACCCCGCTGTCGGCGATCGCCTCGATGAAGGTCTGCAACGAGGCCCTGCGCGAGGGCGGCTTCCCCGACCTGTTCTTCCTGTTCAACGACACCGACAATTCGCTGGCCGAGCGCATGGTCGACGACCGGCGCGTGGCGATGATCAGCTTCACCGGCTCGACGAAGGTCGGCCGCCAGGTCGGCGAGCGCGTGGCGCGCCGCATGGGCCGCTCGCTGCTGGAGCTGGGCGGCAACAACGCCATCATCGTCGACGAGACCGCGGACCTGAAGCTGGCGATCCCGGCGATCGTGTTCGGCGCCGTCGGCACCGCCGGCCAGCGCTGCACCACCACGCGCCGGCTGTTCGTCCACGCCTCGATCTACGACGACGTGCTCGCCAGGCTCAAGGCCGCCTACGGCCAGGTCGAGCAGAAGATCGGCGACCCGACCGACCCGGCCAACCTGATGGGCCCGCTCAACAGCCAGTCGGCGGTCGATGCCTACCTGGCGGCCATCGAGCAGGCCAAAGCCTCCGGCGGCAGCGTCGAGAGCGGCGGCCGCGCGCTCACCGACCGCAAGGGCTTCTTCGTGCTGCCGGCCATCGTCAGCGGCCTGTCCAACGACGCCGAGGTGGTGCAGACCGAGACCTTCGCGCCGATCCTGTACGTGATGAAGTACTCGGAGCTCGAGGACGCGATCGCCATGCACAACGACGTGCCGCAGGGTCTGTCCTCGGCGATCTTCACCACCAACCTCAAGCGCGCCGAGGCCTTCCTGTCGGCGGCCGGCTCCGACTGCGGCATCGCCAACGTCAACATCGGCACCTCCGGCGCCGAGATCGGCGGTGCCTTCGGCGGCGAGAAGGAGACCGGCGGCGGCCGCGAATCGGGCTCGGACGCCTGGCGCGCCTACATGCGCCGGCAGACCAACACCATCAACTACTCCGACGCGCTGCCGCTGGCGCAGGGCATCAGGTTCGACCTGTAGGCCTTCCCGGCACGGCAGCCCCCGCCCCTCCCTTCCCGATCTCCCCGAGACCCCCGGATGAACCAGCCCCGCCAGACCAGCGCGCTCGCCATCACCAGCCTGATCGCCGGCATCCTCGGCTGGACCCTCGTGCCCTGGCTGGGCAGCCTGGCCGCGATCATCCTCGGCCACATGGCGCGCGCGGAGATCCGCAAGGCTCCCGACCGGCTGGAGGGCGACGGGCTGGCGCTGACCGGACTGATCCTGGGCTACGCGATGCTGGCGCTGTCGGTGATCGGCATCGTCGTGGTGCTGCTGTTCTTCGGCGGCCTGGTCTGGCTGGGCGTCAACGCCTGAATGTACGGCCTGGCGCGCCCCTTCCTGTTCAGCCTGGAGGCGGAGCGCGCGCACGGCCTTGCGCTGTCGTCTCTGGAAATCGTCCGCCGCACCGGGCTGGCGCCGCTGCTGCTCGGCCGCAGGCCCACGCCCTTTCCGGTCAGCACCTTCGGCCTGAGGTTCCCCAATCCGGTCGGCCTGGCCGCCGGCCTGGACAAGAACGGCGAGCACATCGACGCACTGTTCTCGCTCGGCTTCGGTTTCGTCGAGATCGGCACGGTGACGCCCGAGCCGCAGGGCGGCAATCCACAGCCGCGCCTGTTCCGGCTGCCGCAGCACCGCGCCCTGATCAACCGCCTGGGCTTCAACAACGACGGCGTCGACGCGCTGGTGGCCAACGTCGGCCGCGCCACCCGGCGCAGCGGCCCGCTCGGGATCAACATCGGCAAGAACAAGTCCACGCCCAACGAGTCGGCCGAGGCAGACTACCTGTTCTGCCTGGAGCGGGTGTACCCGCTGGCCGACTACATCACGGTCAACATCTCCTCGCCCAATACCGCCGGCCTGCGCGAGCTGCAGGAGGAGCAGGCGCTGCGGCGGCTGGTGGGCAGCCTGCGCGAGGCGCAGGAGCGCCTGGCCGGGCAGCACGGCAAGCGCGTGCCGATGCTGGTCAAGATCGCCCCGGACCTGTCCGACGACGACATCGACGCCGCCGCCCGGGTGCTGTCGGACCTGCAGGTCGACGGCGTGATCGCGACCAACACCACCGTCTCGCGGATCGACGTGCAGGCGCACCGGCTGGCGCGCGAGACCGGCGGGCTCTCCGGGCAGCCGCTGATGGGCAAGTCCACCACCGTGCTGCGCATGCTGCGCACGCGCCTGCCCGATTCGATCCCGATGATCGGCGTCGGCGGCATCCTCTCCGGCGCCGATGCGGTCAAGAAGATGGTCGCCGGCGCGGCGCTGGTGCAGTGCTACACGGCCCTGATCTACCGCGGCCCGGAGCTGATCGGGGAATGCGTGGAGTCGATCCGCAGGCGCAAGGAAGCCCCCAGCCGCGGCAGCCTGCAGATTCCGTGAGCACCGCATGAATCCGCCCATCCGTGTGCTGCAGGACGCGGCGCTCGGCGCACGCAACACCTTCGGCGTGCCGGCGCGCGCGCCCTGGCTGGTCGAAATCGACAACGCGGCGCTGCTGCCCGAGGCGCTGGAACGCGTTCCGGTGCCGCTGCCGCCGATGGTGCTCGGCGGCGGCAGCAACCTGCTGTTCGCCGGCGATCCGCCCGGCCCGCTGCTGGCGATCCGCGACCGGCGCATGGCGGTGCTCTCCCGCGGGGACGGCCGCGCCACGGTGCGCGCGGCGGCCGGCGCCGGCTGGCACGACCTGGTGATGTGGACGCTCGACCAGGACTGCTTCGGGCTGGAGAACCTGGCGCTGATCCCGGGCACGGTGGGCGCGGCACCGATCCAGAACATCGGCGCCTACGGGGTCGAGGCCGGCGAGTTCATCTCGGCGGTCGAGGCGTTCGAACCGGCCACCGGGCAGTGGCACCGCTTCGACGGCGCGGAATGCGCCTTCGCCTACCGCGACAGCCGCTTCAAGCGCGCCCCCGACCGCTGGATCGTGACCGCGGTGGAATTCACGCTGCGCACCGATCCCGCACCGCGCTGCGGCTATGCCGGCATCGGCGAGGAGCTGGCCGGCATGGGCATCGACGCCCCGACGCCGCGGCAGCTGGCCGAGGCGGTGATCGGCCTGCGCCGGCGCAAGCTTCCCGATCCGGCCGCGATCGGCAACGCCGGCAGCTTCTTCAAGAATCCGCTGGTGGCGCAGGCGCTGGCCGCGAGGCTGTCGGCGGAACATCCGGCGCTGCCCGTCTTCCCCGCGCCGGGCGGCGAGCTGCGCAAGCTGTCCGCGGCCTGGCTGATCGAGGCCTGCGGCTGGAAGGGCCACCGCGACGGCGACGCCGGCGTCTCCGGCCGGCATGCGCTGGTGCTGGTCAACCACGGCCAGGCCAGCGGCCGGCAGCTGCTGGACCTGGCACGGCGGATCTCGGCCTCGGTCGAGCAGCGCTTCGGCGTGCCGCTGGAGCCGGAGCCGCGGATCGTCGGCGCGGAGTGGTGAGAGCATGCTCGCGCCCCTTCCGCCCGCCACCGTGATCGCCCGATGAGCCAGCACACCCGCGCCGCGCTGCTGATGCTGGGCAGCACCATCCTGTTCGCGCTGATGGTGATCGCGATCCGCTTCGCGTCCGAGACGCTGCACACCTTCGAGGTCGCGTTCTTCCGCAACTTCTTCGGCATGCTGGCGGCGCTGCCGCTGCTGCTGCGCCGCGGCCGCGGGCTCGGCTTCCTGAAGACGCAGCAGCTGCCGCGCTATTTCGTGCGCTGCCTGATCGGCGTCATCTCGATGTTCTGCGGCTTCTGGGCGATCGGCAACCTGCCGCTGGCGCAGGCGGTGGCGCTGTCGTATTCCACGCCGGTGTTCGTGACCATCGCCGCGGTGCTGCTGCTGCGCGAGACGGTGCGCGCGCGGCGCTGGAGCGCGGTGGGAATCGGCTTCCTCGGGGTGCTGGTGATCCTGCGGCCGTGGTCGGGCGAATTCAGCCCCGGGCTGCTGGTGGCGGTGGCGGCGGCGATGCTCAGCGCCCTGGTCGCGATCCAGATCAAGGAGCTGTCCTACACCGAGCCGGCCGACCGCATCGTGATCTGGACCACGCTGTTCTGGGTGCCGATGTCGCTGCTGCCGGCGCTCGCGGTCTGGGAATGGCCGCAGGGCATCACCTGGCTGTGGGTGGTGCTGACCGGCCTGCTCGGCACCGGCGGGCACATGCTGTGGACGCGGGCGCTGAAGATCGGCGAGGTTTCGGCGCTCACGCCGATCAGCTTCATGCAGCTGCCGGTGGTGGCGCTGCTGGCCTGGCTGCTGTTCGGGCAGGGCGTGGACCGCTGGACGGTGATCGGCGCCGGCATCATCCTCACCGCCAACGCCTACATCGCCCACCGCGAAGCGCTGCTGGCGCGGCGCCACGCGAGCAGCGCGCCGGTATCCGCGGCCAAGCCCGGCGAATAGCCGCGGTCACAGGCTCCGCGGCATCCCCTCCTCGCGCATCTCGCGCTCGATGCTGTCGCGACGCTTGCGCAAGGTCGCGCCGAGCGTGTCGGGATCGGCCGCGAGCAGCGGATCGAGCTCCTGCCTGCGCAACTGCGCGGCTTCGGCATCGCGCCCGGCCTGGTGCAGCGCCTGCACCAGGCTCCAGGCGGTCGCCGGGATCTCCGGCGCATCCGCGGGCAGGTGCGCCTTGCGCAGCGCCAGCGCCCGCCGCATCGCGTCGATGCCGGCGTCGACGCGGCCGGTCCGCAGCATCGCCTCGCCCGACATCAGCAGCCCCGCCTGGTACTGCCGGTGCTTCTCGCCCAGCACCGCCTGCGCGCGCGGCAGGGCGTCGCCCAGGATCTCCAGCGCCTCGCCCGACCTGCCGGCCCGCTGCAGGGTCAGCCCGTGGTTGAGCTGCATGAACAGGGTGTCGGGATGGTCGGGCCCCAGGATCCGGCGTCGTGCCTCCAGCACCTGCCGCTCCAGCGGCAGCGCCTTGTCGAAATCGTCGAGGCGGCCGTGGAAGGCCGCCTGGTTCAGCGCACCGCGCAGGGTTTCCGGATGCTCGGGCCCGAACACGCGGATGCGCGCGGCCATCAGCACCTCGCCTTCGGCCAGCGCCTCTTCGGTGCGGCCCATGTCGCTGAGCATGTTGGTCAGGTTCCCGCGCGCGGCGAGGGTGCTGGGATGGTCCCGGCCCAGGCGCGCGATCAGCCCCTCGACCACCTTGCGCTGCATCGCCACCGCCGGCTCGAAGTCCGACAGCAGCGCATGCATGGTCGCCAGCGAGGCCATCGCCGTCTGGGTGCTGCGATGCTCCTCGCCGCGCAGCCGCACGAAGACCTCGACCACGTGCTCCATCAGCACGCGCGCCTCCGGCACGTCGCCCATCCTGGCGATGCCCTGGGCCTGGTTCATCATCAGCTGCAGGACCATCGGGTCCTCGTCGCCGCGCAGGGCGGTGAGCCGGTCGAGCAACCGCTGCCGGCATTCGCGCGCCGCCTGCAGGTCGCCCTTGAGCCCGCGGGTTTCGCACAGGGCGGTGCCGATGCCCACGCGGACCTCGTCGTCCCCGGGCAGGTCGGCGGCGTCGGCCTGCGCCGCTTCCAGTTTCTCCAGCGCCTGGTCGTACTGCGACAGCGAGCGCAGCGCCTCGGCCTCGCCCAGCCGCGCGCGCAGCGTTGCCGGATCGCGCTCGCCCAGCAGCCCCTCGCGAACCTCCGCCACCCCGCCGAGGATGGTCGCGGCCCTGTCGTAGAGGCCCAGCGCCTGGTAGACGCGGCCGGTCGCCTCGCTCAGGTCCGCGGCCAGCGCCGGCTGGTCGGAAAAGTCGCTCGCAATCGCCTCTTCGGCGCGCACGAGGATGTCGCGCTCGATCACCGCGCGGGCCAGGTCGGTGGTGCTGACCCGGCCGAGCACGGCTTCCAGATCCGCCAGCAGCGCCGGATCGGTGCGCTGCAGCTGTCCGCGCAGTCCGTCGGCAAGCCCCAGGCCCATGCCGCGCAGATCGATGTTCTCGAGCATCGACTGCTGGAACGCGGCCACCTTCTCCAGCTCGGCGCTGCGCTGCTCGGCGATCGCCCGCTGCGCACGCGCCTGCTGCAGGCCATGCAGCGACATCGCCAGGCCGCCCACCAGCGCCGCCACCGCCACCGCCGCTGCCGCCAGTGCACCGCGCCGACGCGCCGCGAATTTGCGCAGCGCATACAGCCGCGAGGCCGGCACCGCCTGCACCGCGCGTCCGTCGAGGAACCGCCGCAGGTCCTCGGCCAGCGCCGAGGCGGAGGGATAGCGCTCGGCGCGGTCGTGGCGCATCGCCTTGAGCACGATCCAGTCGAGCTCGCTGCGCAGCACGCGCGCGACCGCCGGAAGAGGCTGGCCGAGGCCGCGCGCGACCCGGTCGGCGACGCCGGGCGGCAGGGTCGCCAGCTGCTCGGAGGGCAGGCGGAAGGTCCGGCTGTGGTCGGTGACGGTCTCGCCGGCGGCCGCCGGCCGCTGCCCGGTCAGCAGCTCGCACAGCACCACGCCGAGCGAATACACGTCGCTGCGGGTGTCCATCAGCGCCTGGTCGCCGTCGGCCTGCTCGGGGCTCATGTAGTCGGGCGTGCCGGCGATCTCGCGCCCACCGCCGAGCGAGCTGGCGGTGGCGATGCCGAAATCGATGATCTTCGGATGCGCGCGGCCGTCGACCTCCTCGACCAGCAGGTTGCCCGGCTTGAGGTCGCGGTGGATCACGCCCTTCTGGTGGGCGTGCTGCACGCCCTCGCAGACCTCGATGAACAGCTCGATCCGGCGCGCCAGCGGCAGCGCCCGCGACTGGCAGTAACCGGTGATCGGCTGCCCGTCGATGAACTCCATCGCGAAGAACGGCTGGCCGTCGGGCGTGGTGTCGGCGTCATGGATCTGCGCGATCGCCGGATGCCGCATCTGCGCCAGCACCTGCCGCTCGACTTCGAAATAGGCCTTGTGACGGGCGTCAAGCATCCGGCCGCGCAGCAGCTTCAGGGCCACCGTGCGACGCACCGGCTCGACCTGCTCGGCGCGATAGACCTCGCCCATGCCGCCGCGCCCGAGCAGCGCCTGCACCCGGTAGCGGCCAAGCGGCGTGTTCGGCGGCAGCACGTCATCGGTCCCGGCGACACCCGACGGCGTACGCGTCGCCAGCAGCTCGGTGCGGTCCGGATCGCCCTGCCCGTTCGTGCCCATCACTGCCCCCGGCCCCCTCCCTGGCCTGCATGGTATCGGAATCAACCGCTGCCACGCAGCTGGCTTACACTCCGCCTTCGCCCTCGTCATGCAGCTGTCCGAAGTGAACGACTCCAGCGAGATCACCCAGCGCACCATGCTCAGCAGCGGGCCGCACGACCCGAGTCCGCGCTCGGCCTGCGTGGTGGTGATCCACGGCGAAGGCCTGGGGCGACGGGTCGACATCGGCGAGGATCCGGTGATGATCGGGCGCTCGGACGAGGCCGACCTGGTGATCGCGCACCGCAGCGTGTCGCGCGAGCACTGCCGGATCTGGCGCGAGGCCGGCGCCTACCGCATCCGCGACCTGGAGGCGACCAACCGCACCCGCGTGAACGAAGCGCCGATCCAGCAGTCGGTCCTGGTCGACGGCGATCACGTGGTGGTGGGCGAGAGCATCCTCAAGTTCATCAGCCAGACCAGCGTCGAGGCGCGCTACCACGAGGAGATCTACCAGCTCGCCACGCACGACACCCTGACCGAGCTGTACAACCGCCGCCACTTCATCGATCTGGCGGAGAAGGAGATCAGCCGTGCGCTGCGCCACGAGCGCGCGCTGTCGCTGTGCATCATCGACGTCGACCTGTTCAAGCCGGTGAACGACCGCTTCGGACACATCAGCGGCGACGAGGTGCTGCGCCAGATCGCCGCCGTGGTCCGCGATCACGTGCGAGGGGAGGACATCGCCGCGCGCATCGGCGGCGAGGAGTTCTCGGTGCTGCTGCCCGAATGCGATGCCGCCACCGGAGCGGTGTTCGCCGAGCGCCTGCGCAAGGCGGTGGCCGACACCACCTTCGCGCCGGGTGGCGAGCCGCAGCGGATCACCGTCAGCATCGGCGTGGCGGCACTGTCGCCTTCGCGGCAGACCTGGCAGACGCTGATGGCCGCAGCCGACGCCGCGCTGTACCGGGCCAAGGATTCCGGCCGCAACCGGGTCGCGGTGGCTCAGAACGACTGAAGCCCGCTGCGTCCGCTGTCGCCTCGCGGACCGCCGCAGGCCACAGCGGCCGACGCCCCGAGCGGCCCGGCCCCGGGATCAGGACGCGGCCTGCGCCCGCCCGTAACGCCTGTCCACATAGTCGTCGACCAGGGCGACGAACTCGTGCGCGATGTTCTCCCCGCGCAGCGTCACCGCCTTCTCGCCGTCGATGAACACCGGCGCGGCGGGCGCCTCGCCGGTGCCCGGCAGCGAGATGCCGATGTTGGCATGGCGCGATTCGCCCGGCCCGTTGACCACGCAACCCATCACCGCCAGCGTCATGTTCTCCGCGCCCGGATGGCTGACCTTCCATTCGGGCATCTTCGCGCGCACGTGTTCCTGCACCACCTTGGCCAGCTCCTGGAAGAACTCGCTGGTGGTGCGGCCGCAGCCCGGGCAGGCGGTGACCATCGGCGTGAACGCGCGCAGGCCCATGGTCTGCAGCAGCTCCTGCGCGACCACCACCTCCTGCGTGCGCGGCGCGCCCGGCTCGGGCGTGAGCGAGATGCGGATGGTGTCGCCGATGCCTTCCTGCAGCAGCACCGCCAGCGCCGCGCTCGAGGCGACGATGCCCTTGCTGCCGATGCCGGCCTCGGTCAGGCCCAGGTGCAGGGCGAAATCGCTGCGCCGCGCGAGGTCGCGGTAGACCGCGATCAGCTCCTGCACGCCGCTGACCTTGGCCGAGAGGATGATCCGCTCGCGCGGCAGCCCCAGCTCCACGGCGCGCTCGGCCGAATCGACCGCCGAGCGGATCAGCGCCTCGCGCAGCACCCGGCCTGCGTCCCAGGGCTCGGCGCGCTGTGCGTTCTCGTCCATCAGCGCCGCCGCCAGCGCCTGGTCGAGCGAGCCCCAGTTGGCGCCGATGCGCACCGGCTTGCCGTAGCGAATCGCGAACTCGATGAGCTGGGCGAACTGGGTGTCGCGCTTCCTGCCGAAACCGACGTTGCCCGGGTTGATGCGGTACTTGGCCAGCGCCTGCGCGCAGGCCGGTTCACGCTCGAGCAGCTGGTGGCCGTTGTAGTGGAAATCACCGATGACCGGCACTTCGATGCCCTGCATCGCCAGGCGCTCGACGATGCGCGGCACCGCCGCGGCCGATTCGGGATTGTTGACGGTGATGCGCACCAGCTCCGAACCGGCGCGCCACAGCTCGGCGACCTGCCTGGCGGTCGCGGCGACATCGGCCGTATCGGTATTGGTCATCGACTGCACCACCACCGGCGCATCCCCGCCTACAACGACGCCGCCCACCGGCACCTGGCGGGTACCGCGGCGCGGCATCGATCCGAACGCCGGCGGCTCCGGATCGGCGTGACAGGGGGGAACAGGCTGCGGCTGCGCTGACATGGAGCCATTTTACCCGCGAACCGTTACGGAACCTCTGAACAGTCCGTCATTCGCACGGCGGCATCCCCGCCGGGGCGGCGTGATGCACCGCCGGCGCCGGCCCGGCTATCCTCCCCGGATGAACGAAGCGGTCACCGGCGAGATCCTCAGTCCCAGCCAGCTCAACACCCTGGCGCGCAGCCTGCTGGAGGACGCCTTCCCGCTGGTGTTCGTGGAAGGGGAGCTGGGCAACGTGTCGCGGCCAGCCTCCGGGCACCTGTACTTCACCCTCAAGGACGCGCGCGCCCAGGTCCGCTGCGCGCTGTTCCGTCCCAAGAGCCAGTGGCTGCGCTTCCAGCCGCGCGACGGCATGAAGGTGCTCGCCCGCGGGCGCCTGACCCTGTACGAAGCGCGCGGCGACTACCAGCTGATCCTGGATTCGCTGGAGGAAGCCGGCGAAGGCGCGCTGCGCCGGGCCTACGAGCAGCTCAAGGCGCGTCTGGAGGCCGAGGGCCTGTTCGATCCGGCGCGCAAACGCCCCCTGCCCGCCTGGGTGCGACGGCTGGGCGTGATCACCTCGCCTTCGGGCGCGGCGGTGCGCGACGTGCTCAACGTGCTCGCGCGCCGATTCCCGCTGGTCGAGGTGGACGTGCTCGGCGTCCCCGTCCAGGGCGAAGGCGCGGCGGCGAAGATCACCGCCACGCTGCAGCGCGCGGCCGGCAGCGGCCGCTACGACGCCCTGCTGCTGGCCCGCGGCGGCGGCTCGCTGGAAGACCTCTGGGCCTTCAACGACGAGGCGCTGGCGCGCGCCGTCGCCGCCTCCCCGGTGCCGGTGGTGTCGGCGATCGGCCACGAGACCGACTTCAGCCTTTCCGACTTCGCGGCCGACCTGCGTGCCCCCACGCCCTCGGCCGCGGCCGAACTGCTGGTGCCCGACCGCGGCGAACTGTCGCGGCGGCTGCACGCCCTGCGCCAGCGCCAGGCCCTGCTCCAGCGCTCGCGCCTGCAGCAGGCCGCGCAGCGGGTGGACCGCGCCGCGCTGGCGCTGGAGGCACGGCGGCCGCAGGCGAAGCTGGAAGCCCACCGACGCCGCGGCGACGAGGCGATGCGGCGGCTGGCGTCGGCCTGGGCGCTCAGGCTGCAGGGCCATCGCGCGACCCTGCGCCACGCCGCCGCCGTGCTCAATGCCGCCCGCCCGCAGCGGCGCCTGGCGCGGCTGCGCGAGCGGCTCGACCCGCTGCAGCCGCGGCTGCAGGCCGGCCTCGCCCGCCGCCTGCAGCGCGACGCCCTGCGCCTGGGCGGCCTGGTCCGCTCGCTCGAAGCGGTCAGCCCCCTGGCCACCATCGCCCGCGGCTACAGCATCCTCCAGCGCGACGACGGCCGCGTCGTGCGCTCCACCACCGACGTCCAGCCCGGCGACACCCTCTCCGCCCGCCTGGCCGACGGCCATCTCCGCCTCAACGTGGACCCGGAGCCTCCTGCCGGCGCGCCGTAGGGCGTCACCGCCAGCGACGCCCGCGGTCATGATTCGCGCCCCGGCAGCTCCCGGGGTCGCGCCCGAAGGCGCTGCTACGCTTCGTCGGGCCAGCTGATGGCGGGCGGGCCGGCATCCACCCGCGGGGCGGGAACCGCGGCGACGGCGTTCCAGACCTTCAGCGCGTCCACGGTCGCGGCAACGTCGTGCACGCGCAGGATCTTCGCGCCGCGCTGGGCGGCCAGCAGATGCGCGGCGACCGAACCGTGGATCCGTTCGGCCGGCAGCTCGCGCCCGGTCAGCTCGCCGATCGTGCGCTTGCGCGACAGACCGGCCAGCACCGGCACGCCCAGCCCGGTGAACCGCTCCAGCCCCGCGAGCAGGGCCAGGTTGTGCGCGGCGGTCTTGCCGAACCCGAATCCTGGGTCCACGACGATGTTGCGCCTGGCCACGCCCGCCATCTCCGCGGCGAAGATGCGCTCGGCCAGGAAGCGGTGCACCTCGGCCACCACGTCATCGTAGTGGGGTGAATCCTGCATCGAACGCGGCTCGCCGAGCATGTGCATGATCACCACCGGCACGCCCAGCTCCGCCGCCGCGTCCAGCGCGCCCTCGCGACGCAGGCCGCAGATGTCGTTGATCATGCCCGCTCCGGCGGCGACCGCCGCACGCATCACCCCGGGCTTGAAGGTATCGACGCTCACCGGCAGCGCGGTTTCCTTCGCCAGGCGCTCGATGACCGGCACCACCCGCCGCAGCTCCTCCTCCAGCGGCACGCCCTCCGCGCCGGGGCGCGTCGACTCGCCGCCGACATCGAGGATGTCCGCGCCTTCCGCCGCCAGCCGCAGCCCGTGGGCCACCGCGGCCCCGGTATCGGCGTGCGCGCCGCCGTCGGAGAACGAATCCGGCGTCACGTTGACGATGCCCATCACCCGCGGCCGGTCCAGCCGCAGCACGCGGCCTCCGCAATCGAGCTGGGGCGAGGTGTCGAACATGGGCATGCGCCTGACCGGGAGGCGCAAGCATGGGCCATGCGCGGCCGGCGTGTCGAATCGGGCACGCCCGCGCGCCGGCTATCTGGAGAACGTCATAGACCGCTCGCCGGATGGCGGATGCCCGCGACGGCTGCTAGTGTCGTGCCCGCAAGGGCTCGCCTGCCTTCCCGCAGCTCCGGGGAGCGTTCCATCGCGCGCCGCAGTCGGAGGAACCAGCATGAGCATGCTCAAACGCGGCAGCCGCGGCCCCGAGGTCGAACAGCTGCAGACCGAACTCAACCGCCAGCTGTTCCCCCGCCCCAACCTGGTCGTCGACGGGGTCTTCGGGGCCCTGACCGCCGAAGCCGTGCGCAGGTTCCAGCAGGGGCAGGGACTGCGCGTGGACGGGATCGTGGGCAACTTCACCCGGCTTGCCCTGGGCATGCCGCTTCCCACGACGCGCATGACCCATCGCGTCTTCCTGCATTTCCGCTCGATCAGCCTGACCGATGTCTCGTTCAACGGCATCCTCAACCACACGATGGCGGTCTTCGCGCCCCACGGCATCGAGATCGTGTTCCAGAGCGGCATGAGCCTGAGGCTGAGCCCGGAGGAGCAGGCACGACTGAGCACGATCGACGGCAGCTGCGCATGGGAACCGACCGATCCCGACTACGTGGAGCTGCTGCAGCTGAGCGCCACGCCGGGCGCGGGCATCACCGTGTACCTGGTGGACAGCTTCGAAGGCACCACCCTCGGCTGCGGCGGCCATCTCCCCAACCGCCCCGCATGCATCGTGGCCCGGCGCGGGTCCCGCTACTGCACCGCGCACGAGATCGGCCATGTCCTGCTCGGGTCGACCTTCCGCCCGGTCCACATGGACCGTCAGCGCGGCAACCTGATGTATCCCTACGACGTCGAGCGGTCGCTGCCCAGCCTCACTCCCGCCCAGGTGACGGCGATGAAGGCTTCGCGCTGGTGCCATGCTGTTTGAGCCGGGATTCGGGATTCGGGATTCGGGAATCGGAACAGCCGTGCGCGGACAGCTGACAGCGCCGATACCGGCACCGTAGCTCCTTCCAGCCCCGAATCCGGAATCCCGGTCCCGCTCAGGTCTGCGCTGCAGGCCCGCCGATCGGCGGCAGCGGGCGCGAGCCGCCGTCCTTGCCGCCCTTGCCCGATTCGATCCAGCCCATCGGCGGCGGCGGGTCGCGGCCTTCCATGATGGCGTCGATCTGGGGCACGTCGATGGTCTCGTACTCGAGCAGCAGCTTGGCCATCGCGTGCAGCTTGTCGAGGTTCTCGGTGAGGATTTTCGTGGTGCGGCCGTAGGCCTTGTCGAGAATGCCGCGCACGACCTCGTCGATCCGGCGCGCGGTGTCGTCGGACACGCTCTTGTGCTGGGTCACCGAGCGGCCCAGGAACACCTCGTCCTCGTCCTCGCTGTAGGCGATCGGCCCCATCTCGTCGGACAGGCCCCACTTGGTGACCATGTTGCGCGCCATCTTGGTCGCGCGCTCGATGTCGTTGGACGCACCCGTCGTCACCTTGTCGGCGCCGAAGATCAGCTCCTCGGCCACGCGCCCGCCGTACAGCGAGCACAGCTGCGACTCGATCGCGGTGCGGTTGTACGAATACTTGTCGCCCTCGGGCAGGTACATGGTCACGCCCAGGGCGCGGCCGCGCGGGATGATCGTGACCTTGTAGACCGGGTCGTGCTCGGGCACCAAGCGGCCGACGATGGCGTGGCCGGCCTCGTGGTAGGCGGTGAGGGTCTTTTCCTCCTCGCTCATCGCCATCGAGCGGCGCTCGGCGCCCATCAGGATCTTGTCGCGCGCCTTGTCGAAATGGTCCATGCGCACGTCCTTGGCGTTCTCGCGCGCCGCGAACAGCGCCGCCTCGTTGACGAGGTTGGCCAGGTCCGCGCCGGAGAAGCCCGGCGTGCCGCGCGCGATCACCATCGGCTCGACATTGTCGGCCAGCGGCACCTTGCGCATGTGCACGCGCAGGATCTGCTCGCGGCCCTTCACGTCGGGCAGGCCGACCACCACCTGGCGGTCGAAGCGGCCCGGGCGCAGCAGCGCCGGGTCGAGCACGTCCGGGCGGTTGGTGGCGGCGATCACGATCACGCCCTCGCCGCCCTCGAAGCCGTCCATCTCCACCAGCAGCTGGTTGAGCGTCTGCTCGCGCTCGTCGTGGCCGCCGCCCAGGCCGGCGCCGCGATGGCGGCCGACCGCGTCGATCTCGTCGATGAAGATGATGCACGGCGAATGCTTCTTGGCCTGCTCGAACATGTCGCGCACGCGGGACGCGCCGACGCCGACGAACATCTCGACGAAATCCGAGCCGGAGATCGAGAAGAACGGCACCTTGGCCTCGCCGGCGATGGCCTTGGCCAGCAGGGTCTTGCCGGTGCCCGGCGGGCCGACCATCAGCACGCCGCGCGGGATCTTGCCGCCGAGCTTCTGGAAGCGCGAGGGATCGCGCAGGAACTCGACCAGCTCGGAGACTTCCTCCTTGGCCTCGTCGCAACCGGCGACGTCGGCGAAGGTGACCTTGGTCTGGTCCTCGTTGAGCAGCTTGGCGCGCGACTTGCCGAACGACATCGCGCCCTTGCCGCCGCCCTGCTGCATCTGCCGCATCATGAAGAACCAGAAGCCGATGATCAGCGCCACCGGCAGCAGCTGGATCAGGATGTAGAGCAGCGACGGCCCGCTCGACGGCGGCGCGGCGACGATCTCGACCTTGTGGTTGATCAGGTCGTCCATCATGCCTTCGTCGCGGCGCGGCGCGATCACCGTGCCCCGCTCGCCGCCCTTGGCGACGAACTCGACGGTCTTCTCGTCCTCGGCGATCTTCACCGACTGGATCTGGTCCCGGCGCACCTGCTCCATGAACTGCGAGTACAGGATCTCGCGGCTGCCGCCACCGGCGCCGGGGTTGAAGCTCTGGAAGACCACCATCAACACGACGGCGACCAACGCCCAGAGCAGCAGGTTCTTGACCAGATCGTTCATGCGGGTTTTCCGGTGTCCTCGGTTGCCATGCTACTTCATCGTCGCCAGCTTGCCCTGTGCCAGGGCATAGACTTCCGGCGAACGCTGGCGCGACGCCGCGGGTTTGCGGATGGCCACCCTGGCGTAGCGGCGGCGCAGTCCGCGGACGTAGTCGTCGAACCCCACGCCCTGGAACAGCTTGATCACGAACGCGCCGCCGGGGCGCAGGTGGCGGTCGGCGAAATCCATCGCCAGCTCCGCCAGATGCATCGCGCGCGGCTGATCGACCGCATCCACACCACTCTTGTTGGGGGCCATGTCCGACAAGACAAGGTCCACCGGCTCGCCCGCCAGCATCGTCTCAAGAGCGGATAAGACCGCATCCTCCCTGAAATCGCCATGAAGGAACTCCACCCCGGCCAGCGGCGGCATCTCCAGGATGTCCAGCGCCAGGACCCGACCGGGCCGGGCCGGGTCCAGCCGGTCCAGCTCCTGCCGCAGCCACTGCGACCAGCCCCCGGGCGCCGCCCCCAGGTCCACCACCACCATCCCGGGCTTGAGCAGCCGGTCGCGCGCGACCAGTTCCTCCAGCTTGAAGGCCGCGCGCGAACGCAGGCCCTGGGCCTGGGCCTTCTTCACGTACGGGTCGGAGAAGTGTTCCTTCAGCCAGCGCTGGCTGCTCTTGCTGCGGGTGGCCATGGCGTTCTTCTCCCTCCTCCGCTCGCGGGGAGGGCCGGGCTGGGGGCCGGGGGCGCGGTCACCCCGCACCGCGGCCCCGGGGAGGAGTGACCCGCAGCATGATACCCTGCCGCCTCCCGTCGACCGCGAACTTCCCGATGTCCATCGCCCTGACCGCCGCCCAGAACCGCTTCCTCCGCGGCCAGGCGCACGACCTCAAGGCGATGCTCCAGGTCGGCGGCAAGGGCGTCACCGAGGCGGTGCTGGCGGAAATCGACGGCGCGCTCGAGCACCACGAGCTGATCAAGGTCAAGATCGCCGCCGCCGACCGCGAAGAGCGCGATCAGCTGGTCGCGCAGATCGCCACGCGCAGCGGCGCCGCCCTGGTGCAGCGCATCGGCCATGTCGCCGTCCTGTACCGCCCCTCCAGCGACAAGCGCCAGATCGTTCTGCCGCGCGCCTGAGCCGCCCGCGCGATGCAGCTGATCCACGAGAAACCCGATTTCGATTACTTCCTCCGCGGCGCCGACGGCCGCAGCGCGCTGGTCAACGACCGCCGCCTGGAGACGAGCTTCATCATCGCGCCCGACCGCCTGATCGAAGACTGGGGCATCCGCGACATCGCCGCCCTCGCCCCCGCCGACCTCGAACCCCTGCTGGCGCTGGCCCCCGAACTGGTCATCCTCGGCAGCGGCGGGAGCCAGGCCTTCCCGCCCCCCGAAGCCATGGCCGCCTGCCTGCGCCACGGCGTCGGCCTGGAAACCATGTCCAACGCCGCCGCCGCCCGCACCTACAACGTCCTGGCCGGCGAAGGCCGCCGCGTGGTGGCGGGATTCATCCTGGGCTAGCGGCGGCTGCCGGCGCGGGCGACGCCCAGGCGCCGGGATGCGCCGAACCGCCAAGCACCCTACCGCAACACCGCTGCACCCATCCTGCCGTTGCACCACCTCAACTCATGCAGGCGTGTCGGTCCCCGGGACGATCAAGCCGATAACAATGTCGATCCTTCCTGATCGTTAGGGCCCACAGCGGATGCGCGGCACCGTGCACTCGTTTGCAGACCAGTCACTACCCCACCAGCAGTAGCGATCCTTGTCAGATAGCCTTAGCTCCCAAGTGACCGCCTGCCCCGAGCTGTCCGTGCGCGACTCTCCGATCAGTGCCAGCTGCAGGACGGAATCGTTACGGCCCAGCACTTGATAGGTGAAGTGCTCGTGGAGCGACTCTCCATCGGCAGTTCTGAACTGCTCCGGCTTTCCTGGAGGCCGTTTGGTTTGAGTCAGGCCGCCTCGGCCTGACCGGCTTGCTGCCGATA
>CAKTDC010000039.1 GCA_934541015.1 uncultured Luteimonas sp. | reverse complement strand
GCGCTGCGGACTGGGGCCGCTGGGCAGCGGTGGCAGCGGGCCGCGGGGCCTGCGCCGGGCGCTGGGCCTGGCCCGGGCGCGTGGCGGCGACCGGCCGTGCCGGGCGGCGTCCGGAGAGCGCGGCGATGATCTGGGCGACCTCGTCGTTGACCCCGGCAGGCAGGCGCGGATCCGGCGCCAGGGCCTTGGGTGCCCCGGCGCTGCTGCCTGCGACCAGGCCGCGCGACTTGATGTCGACCAGGGCCATGTCCGAACCCAGGCCGCGGGTCACCCTGGGCCGGAACGGGTGTCCGTTCTGCTCGGCATAGGCGAGCCGGATCAGCCCGCCCTCGCGCAGCCGGATCTTGCCCGAGCCCTGCACCTGCATCGAATACAGCTTGTGGGCGTCGTCCACCCAGGCCAGCACCGGCGCCTCGATGGCGTTCTTCTCGATCTCCTGCCGGGACCAGTAGGGCACGATGCGGCGACCCTCCACGCGCACCCGGTAGCGCTTGTCGCGCACGCCGGCGGCCATGCCGTCGAGCGCCAGCTCGTACTCCTGCGAGCGCCCGTCGCCGGGCAGGCCTCCGCGCAGGCGGATGCCGTCGCTGTACAGCCAGGCGCTGCGCCCGCCGGCGGCGGACGAATCGAGCAGCCGCAGGTCATGGGGCATGCCGTAGACCGGGTGGCGGAAGCGCTCGTCGCGCTGGCGGCTGCCGTCGAGCAGCGGCTCGAAATAGCCGGTGAGCTTGCCGGTGGCCACGTGCTCGGGCGACATCACCTGGTAGGCGTAGAAATGGCGCTCGAAGAACGCCTGCAGCGCCTCGGGGCCGCCACTGGAGGCGCTGCCGAAGTCCGCGCACAGGGCCTGCCAGACGGCCCGGCCGCGCAGCGCGGCGCAGGTCTGGCGCATGCCGTCGATGGCGCCGCTGAAGTCGTCCTGGCCCCAGCCGGGAAGCTGCGAGTAGGCGCGCGGTTCGAAGACCGCGTGGCGGGTCGCGAACGGCTGCCCGAGGTCGGCGGCGGCCGGCTCCGGCGCCGCCGCCGCCGCCACATCGGCCGCGGCGTCCTGCGCCTGCAGCGGTGCCGCGCCCAGCGCCAGCGCCAGCCCGAGCACGGGACCACAGGGAACGAGTTTCATGGCGGAACTCCCGCGGACAACCGAAGTCCACTCTGACTCAAGGAGAACGGCGCGGCCATATCACAGAGGACATAGCCCGCCCCGTCAGGGCTCCGCCAGCCGCTGCGCCGCCACCACCGCCTCCACCCGGTTGCGCACGTTCAGCGCGCGGAAGATCGCCGCCAGGTGGATCTTCACCGTGCCCTCGCTGATGTTCAGCAGGCGCGCGATGCTCTTGTTGGGCTTGCCTTCGGCGAGCAGGCGCAGCACGTCGACCTGGCGCTCGGTCAGCAGCGCGCGCAGGCCGTCGCCCGGGCCCTGGGCCTGGGGCCGGCCGGATGGCGCCGGGGCGCCGTCGGCCTGCTCGAGCAGGACCGGGGGCACGTAGACCCCGCCGGACACCACCAGGCGCACCGCCGAGAGCATGATGTCGGGCGAATACGCCTTGGGAATGAAGCCGCGCACGCCCAGCGCCAGCAGCGCCTTCATCTGCACCGGGTCCTCGGCCCCGGACAGCACCACCACCGGCAGGTCCGGCAGGCGCTCGCGCACCGCGACGACGTGGTCGTGGCCGCTGGCGCCGGGCATCGACAGGTCCATGATCGCCAGGTCCGGCGGCGGCTCTTCCGAGAGCCGGGCAAGCATGTCGCCGGCGTTCGTGGCGGAAATGAACTCGATGTCCTCCCCGAGTTCGCCCAGCTTGTGCCTGACGCCCTCGAGGATCAGGTGATGGTCATCGGCGATGAGGATCTTCATCGGCTTGCGCGCTGGCCCGCTGCGGGCTGTCCGCCCCGCGTTCCACCATAGTCCCGGCTGTCCCGGTGGCGCAAGGCATGACGTTGTCCGAAGGACATAGGTCCGACGGAAGATGGCGACGGCCGCGGACCGGTCCCAAGATCGCAGGGCACAGTGCGCGGGAGAGCTGCAGTGAACGCATCCGGACAGGAACTCGACGGCAGGACCCGGCGTGGCCGCGCCGCGGCATCCGTGCGCGCAGCGGCATGGGTGCTGGGCCTGCTGCTGGCCTGCACCAGTGCCCAGGCCGGACAGTTCGACTGGCGCGCGCGCGGCGTCCTGTTCCGCGTGGAGGCGCCACCGCCGCCCGCCGCCGCGGTGGCGGACGGGCCGGCGCCGGCCGGGGAGGGCGCCGGCGGGGAGAACGGCTCCGCCGCCGGCGACGATCCGGGCCCGGACCCGACGCCAGCGCCCGCGTCGCCCGAGGGCGGCGGTCCCGCCGTCGCCGAGGACGCGCCGCCGGCGCCGCCGCCCGCGGTGAACTACGTGTTCGCCACCATCCACTACGGCGATCCGGACCTGCTGCTGCTGTCGATGCCGCGGCTGCGCATGCACCTGGGCGAGTCGAAGGTGCTGATCAACGAGGTCGACCTGGAGGAGGCCTGGAAACCCGAGTACGAGACCTACCGGCTGCTGTCCAGCGGGCGCACCCTGAGCCGGCTGATCGGGGTCGAGGCCTTCACCGAACTGCGGCGGCTGCTCCCGGACGTGGCGCCGGAAACCCTGGACAGGCTCAAGCCCTGGGTGGTCATGAGCATGCTCGAGTTCCCGTTCGGGCAGGGCGAGCATGAAAGCCTGGACCAGGTGCTGCAGAAGTGGGCGGGCGAGGAAGGGCTGGCGCGGGTGCACCTGGAGAACCTGCCCGACCAGCTGGCCGCGCTCGACTGCGTGCCGGCCGACGAGTACGCCGTGGTGCTGCAGCAGCGGCTGCTGCGCGGCTGGTCGTTCGACCTGGATGCCGAGCGCACCGTCGGCTACTACCGCCAGCGCGACCTGGCCGCCTGGCTGGAGGACCTCGACACCCTGCACGGGCTCACCGGGCCGGCCTTGGCCGCTGAAGGCGGGATTCGACGTTGTCTGATTGGCCTGAGGAACGAGCGCTGGATGCCGGTGCTCGAAGACAGGCTGCGGCAGGGCGGGGCGTTCGTCGCGGTCGGTGCCATCCACCTGACCGGCGACGAGGGTCTGCTTGCGCAATTGAGCAGGCGTGGATTCGTGGTCAGCGTCGAACCCTGGTAACACGGGGGCGGCATTGTCCGGCCCGGCCGGACCGCTGGATCGCCGGACCCCGCCAAATGGACAACCCAGGGGATCGGTGGACGCGACATGGAGATGAAAGGCTTGCGGCAGGTGTTCTGGGGACAGGGCAGCTTTCTCTCCCCGCAGCACCTGCAGTCGCAGGACCGCTGGCAGCAAGCCTACAGCCTGGCCCTGCATTCCCAGTCGGTTCCGTTCCACTGGGGCTACGAGCAGCTCGAGATCCGCGAGGACGCGCTGGCCAACGGCGTGGTCGACCTCGACCGCTTCGCGCTCTACACCCGCAGCGGCGAGTGGCTCGGCGGCGGCAGCGCACACACGCGCGCACGCGGCAACGCCCGCGTCGAGCCGCGCAACATCGCCACCCTGCAGGTCACCACCAAGGATCCGATCTCGCTGTACCTGGCCATGCAGCGCGACCGCACGCTCGACACCCGCGCCCGCGCCGGCGGCCGGCTGCCGCCGCGCCACCACCTGGTCAGCGAGGAAACCACCGACCCCTACGACCCGCAGGCGCCCGGCGCCCAGGTGGACTTCATCGGCTACCGGCTGGACATCGTCACCAGCCTCGACGAGGGTGCCGACGCGCTGCTGCACAGCGCCGAGGCCTACAAGTTCGCCGAGATCGTCTCCACCGCGCCGGGCAAGTTCAAGCTGGCCATGGACTACGTGCCGCCGGTGGTCGCGCTGTCGGCTTCCACCAACCTGCTGCGCTGGACCCGGGCGATGCGCGACCTGCTGGTCTCGCGCGGCCAGGACTTCGCCGCCGCCAAGCGCCAGCGCGGCATCCGCGCCGCCTCCACCAGCGCCCAGGAGGTGATGCGGCTGGTGATGATGCAGAGCTTCGCCCGCTACATCTGCTCGATGCAGGAGCATGCGCGGCTGGGCGTGGTCTCGCCGTACCCGCTGTACCAGGAGCTGCGCCAGCTGGTGGCCGAGTTCTCCACCTTCTCCGAGGACACCAGCTATTTCGGCGGCACCCGCGCCGACCCGGCCAACAGCGAGCTGCCCGACTACGACCACGACAACCTGCGCCTGTGCTTCCGGCGAGCGTTCGAGCGCGCCGAAGCCCTGATCAAGGCGCTGACCGTGGGCGCCGAGGCGGGCGTGACCCTGACCTACGACGGCCAGTTCTACAAGGCCGCCCTGCCCGCCAACCTGTTCGAGTCGGACAAGACCCGGTTCTACCTGGCCTTCGAGTCCGACGTCGGCGGCCAGGAGCTGTTCCAGCGCCTGTCGCGCACCGGCAAGATCGCGCCGATCGAGGAAATGCCCAAGCTGCTGCAGGCGGCGCTGTTCGGGCTCAAGATCGACCTGCTGCCGGTGCCGCCCGAGGAGCTGCCGCAGAAGACCCCCAATACCACCTACTTCCTGGTCGATACCCGCCACCCGTTCTGGCAGATGATCTCGGCCAACCGCAACATCGCCGTGTTCAGCGACCTGCCGGCGGACGAAACGGTGATCAAGCTCTATCCTGTTGGCGCGGACGAATGACGGGGAGCCGATGATGTCGCGCCTGCTGGACCACTACATCCCGCTGTGCTCGTTCGGGCTGGAGCTCGACGAGAAGATTTCGCAAAGCCGCGCCGAGGAGCCGGTCGCCGACGTGCAGGCGACCGTGCGCACCCTGATCGACCGCGCCCGCGCCGCCGCGCAGGCAGCGGGCAAGCGGCCCGAGCACATCGAATCGGCGACCTTCGCGGTGGTCGCCTGGATCGACGAGGTCATCACCCGCAACCCGGCGTACTGGGGGAGCTCGACGCCGCTGCAGGTGTCGCTGTTCAACACCAACAACGCCGGCAACGAGTTCTTCCAGAACCTGGCCAACCTCAAGGCCGGTGAGGACGAGGTCCGCGAGGTCTACTACCACATGCTGCTGCTCGGCTTCGTCGGGCAGTACTACTACGAGACCGGCGACACCGGCGAGCTGGGCAAGCTCAAGGAGCTGCACCAGCGCCAGCTGCCGGTGGCGCCGGCGCCGACCCACGTGCTGCGCGAGGAGCAGATCACGCCGCAGCCCTACCTGGTGAAGGACCCGGCCGGCCCGCGCTTCCCGCGGCAGTGGGACAAGCTGCTGCTCAAGATCGGCCTGGTGGTGGCGCTGCTGATCCCGCTGGCCTACCTGGCCTGGTTCTTCCTGACCCCGGAGCAGGAGCGCGGGCCGACCCTGCAGCAGCTGGTCGACAGCCAGCTGGCGACCTACCCCTGCTCGGACCTGACCGGCACCATTTCCGACGGCGACCAGGTCAAGGTCGGCGGCTACGCCTCCACGCCCGAGGACATCGAGCGGCTGCGTCGCGACGTCGCCGCGATCGACGGGGTCAAGGGCGCCGAATTCGACGTGCGCCTGCGGATCTGGCCGCACTGCGAGGCGATCGCCCTGCTCAAGCCCTATCGCCAGCGCAACCTCGACCAGGGCATGGGCCTGGAGGTCACCCCGACCACCGGCCATTCCGACCGCTTCATCGAGGGCGAGCGGATCATCGTCAAGACCACCAACGCCAACTACGACGGCTATCTGTACGTCGACTACTGGTCGGTCGAAGGCGGCGTGCTGCATCTGTTCCCCAACCCTGGGGAACCGGCCAGCGGCCAGCAGTTCGGGCCGAACGAGCAGCACACCGTCGGCGAGTCGCAGGCGGTCTGGGACGTGGCCCCGCCGTTCGGGCAGGAGCTGATCACCATCGTGTCCTCGCCGGTGCCGCTGTACGAGGGCCAGCGCGAACAGTACGAAGAGGCCAAGGACTACCTGCCGGCCCTGCGCGCGCTGCTCGGCTCGGGCGATCCGCGGGTCGGCTCCAATTTCCTGATCCTGCAGACCGAGCCTGCGCAGACGGCGGGAGGTGCGCGATGAACCCGCTGAACTGGCTGACCGGCCGCTTCTACCCGATGATCCCCGGCCTGTCGTGGATCTCGCGGATCAACAAGCCGGTGGTGCGCGCCCTGGTCGGGATCGTCGTCCTGGTCGTGCTGCTGCTGCTGCTGGCGTGGATCCTGATCGGCCTGGTGCCGCTGGTCCCGGGCCGCTTCTGGCAGCTGGCGGGGCTGTGCCTGCTCGCCTTCGGCGTGCTGTGGTGGTTCCTGGTCGGCGCCCGCCGCTATTCCCGCCGCGGCTTCAGCAACAAGCGCATCGGCGACCTCGGCCCGGGCAACCCCGAGGACGAGAAGGAGCCGCTGGAGCGCATGCGCGCGGCCATCGCCGAGGCCAAGGGCACCATCCAGCGCTCGCCGGACATCGCCGGCGGCCGCCACCCGCTGTACCGCGTGCCGTGGATGATGTTCGTCGGCGATGACGCCGCCGACGTCTCCGGCGTGCTCAACGCCGCCAGCCGGGTCTCGCCGTTCCCGCCGCCGGCCGCGGCGCAGGATCCGCAGCAGCCGTGGCGCTGGTGGTTCTTCAAGTCGGTGATCGCGATCGAGATGCACCCGCGGCTGGTCTGCGAGCCCGGCGCGCGGCTCGAGCGCGGGCTGTGGTACCAGGCGCTGACCCTGCTGGCGACCGAGCGCGACAAGCTCGCGCTCAACGGCATCGTGGTCTGCGTCGGCGCCTCGACCCTGCTCGCCGGGCCGGAGCAGGCCAAGGCGGTCGGCATCCGCCTGCGCCGGCTGGTCGACGAGGCGATGGAGCACCTGCAGGTGCGCATCCCGGTGTACTTCCTGGTCACCGGGCTGGAGCGCCAGCACGGCTATGCCGAGTTCCGCGCCGCGCTGCCCGACGAGGCCTTCGCCCAGGCGCTGGGCTTCCGGCTGCCGGAGACCGAGGTGGTCAACGCCGCCACGTCCAGCAAGCTCGACGAGATCATGGCGCCGATCAGCGAGCGCCTGCACGCGCTGCGCCAGACCATCCTGCGCAGTCAGCCGACGGTGCAGCAGCGCCGCGGGGTGTTCGAGTTCGTGCAGACCATCCCGCGGCTGGAGAACGGCCTGCGCGTGTTCGTGAACCAGCTGCTGGAGGACAACCCCTTCCAGCGCACCCCGCGCTGGCGCGGCCTGTACTTCACCGGCGCCGCCGACGCCGCCCATCCCGGCGGCGCCTTCGTCGCCGACCTGTTCACCCGCTTCCTGCCCGCCGACCAGCCGCTGGCGACCCCGAGCGTCAAGGGCAGCGCCGGCAAGATGGTCGGCGCCGGGCTCGGCGTGGCGGCGATGCTGGGGCTGTCGGCCTATCTCAGCTACGGCCTGTTCGCGGCCTCGCAGGACGACACCGAGCTGCGCGCGCAGACCCGGGTGGCCTGCCAGGAGCGCCAGGGCAGCGGCGCCGGCGGACGCATCGCCTGGGTGGCGGCGTGCGGGCGCACGATCCAGCAGCTGGAGGCGGCCAAGGCCGGCACCTCGCTCGGCTTCGGCATCCGCCGCGCCGACCGCGACATCGAGGGCCTGAAGAACCAGGTGGTCGAGGAGTTCTCGCGCCTGATCCTGGCGCCCTACGACCAGATGCTCGACACCGACCTGGTCCGCGGCGACACCGGCATCGACCACACCCTGGCCGTCGCCCAGCGCCTGCGCCTGCTCGAGGACTGCCGCAAGCAGCGCGAGGAATGCCAGGAGATGGGCAAGTTCAACGTCGTCTTCGACGAGCGCTCGCGGCTGTTCGCGCCGTTCCGCTCGGGCGAGATGGATGCGCGCGTGGACGCCGAGCGCGCCGACGCCCTGTTCGAGACCTACCTGGGCTACCTGCGCTGGCAGAAGCGCAAGACCCTCAACGACGAGCAGCAGCGGCTGGAGCGCGAGTTCTCGCGCATCTCCGGGCGCTACCGGCCCAGCGCCGCCGATTTCGAGGCCTGGTCGCAGCAGCGCAGCCCGGGCGTGACCCTGCAGGAGTTCTGGCTGCCCGAGGACCGCGTGGTCGGGGTCGAGGCCGGCAGCCTGCCGTCCATCCCCGGCGCCTACACCCGCCCGGCCTGGGACGGCGTGGTGCGGCCCTGGCTGGACGCGGCCGCCGAGTTCCTGCCCGACGGCGAGGAAGTCGGCACCGCCTTCCGCACCAGCTATGCCGAAGCCTACTTCCTGGCCTGGGCGGGGTTCCTGTCGCGCTTCGGCGAGGGCGCCACGCTCTGGCGCGGCCACGAGCGCGAGCTGGCCCAGCGCGCGGCCGGCGAAAACAACCCGTACCGCTTTTTTTTTGACTCGATCGAGCACCATCTCTACGGCCTGCCGCTGAAACTGGGCGCCGGGCAGCGCTGGGGCATCGCCTGGGCCGAGGTCAAGGCCGACTGGCTGCGCGGATGGCGCCCGATCGGGCGCTTCGTCGGCGATACCGTGGCATCGTGGTTCGGCTCCGGCGACCGCATCGACCCGCCGCCCTGGCTGGCCGCGGTCCAGGACACCCAGCGCAAGGTGCTGGCCGGACAGGAAGCCCAGTTCGCCAAGGCCTACCTGGCGCTTGAATCGGACGCCAGCGGCCAGGAAACCTACCGCGTCGTTTCCGACTTCTACCTGGCCCAGGGCCGCCCCGGCGACGGCCCGGCCGCCGAATACGGGCAGCTGCTGCAGGCGGTGGAGAAGCCCGACGAGCGCTATGCCACCCAGTTCAAGAGCGAGGACCTGGCCGCCTGGTCGGTGGTCCAGGGGCCGGTGCGCCTGCTGCTGCAGCTGAGCGTCCACCGTGCCGCCGAATACGTGCAGCAGCGCTGGCGCGACAGCGTGGTCCAGCCGATGGCGGCGCTGCCGCCGGGCGAGCAGATCAACACCCTGTACGGCGCGCAGGGCAAGCTCAACGCCTTCGTCAACGACTGGCTCAAGCCCTTCATCACCGAGGCCGAGCGCACGCCGGTGTCGGTCGCGGGCGTCAGCATGCCCCTGTCCGACGGCTTCGCCGCCATGGTCGGCGGCCAGCGCCAGGCGGCGCCGATGCTGGGCGAGATCAAGCCGTTCCTGGCCGGCACCTTCGCGTTCTCCGGCCCCAGCCAGGCCGGCGGTCTGCGCGAGGCCCAGGAGGGCACGGCGGTCGAGGTGGTCTGCCAGGAGCGGATCTACCGGGCGGTGTCGAACGCGCCCTCGCTGGCCGAGGCGCGGACCTCGGTGTTCTGGTCGCCGGCCTCGTGCCTGGAGGCGCGCGTGCGCATCTCGCTCAGCCCGCCCGACGCCCTGGACACGATGATGTCGGGCGGCGTGCAGGCCGGTGGCGCCGAAGCGGCCGCCCCGGTCGCGGCGGCGCCCGAGCCGTCGCTGAGCCTGACCCGGATCTATGCCGACGTCGACGGCTTCCGCGAACTGGTCGAGGACTTCGAGGACGGCAGCCAGACCTACGCGCTGGCCGAGTTCCGCGACGCCTACTCGCCGGCGCAGTGGAGCGAGCTGGTGCCGCAGCTGCGCGCCGCCGGCTTCAGCAGCGTGCGCGTGAACCTGCACATCGATCCCAGCGACGAGCTGCGGCGCTACTTCGCCGCCCGCGAACGTCCCACCAGCGTGCCCACCAGCATCATCGACTGATCCGTTCCGCCCAGGAGAATCGCCATGGCCATCGACGTCAACGAATGGTTGCAACCCATCCCCGGCGACTCGCCCACCGGCGAAGACGTCAGCTTCAGCGACACCTACGACAGGATCCGCGATGCGCGCCGCGCCGACGACCCCAACCTGTCGCAGGGCGACTGGGAGCGCGAACTCAAGGTCGCCAACTGGCGCCAGGTCATCGACCTGGCCGGCGGCGTGCTCGAGCGCGAGAGCAAGGATCTGCAGGCCGCGGTGTGGCTGGGCGAGGCGCTGATCTCGCAGCACCACCTGCCCGGGGCCACGGCCGCCTTCGAGCTGCTGACGCGGCTGCAGCAGGACTTCTGGGAGGGGCTGTACCCGGAGATGGAGGGCGACGACGTCGAGGAGCGCGCCGCCAAGCTGGCCTGGTTCAACACCTACGGCAGCCAGGCGCTGCTGAAGCTGAAGGTCTCGCCCGGCGCCGAGGGGTTCACCCTCGCCGACTGGCAGGTCTCGCGCGATGTCGACAACCTCTCCCGGCAGGACGCCTCGGCCTACCAGGAGGCGCTGGGCGCGGGACGGCCCACCGGCGAGATCTTCGACAAGGCGGTCTACGACACCGACGACGCCACCCTGCTCGCCCACGCGGAGGCCGCCAACCAGGCGCTGGAGGCGTTCCGCGGGTTCAAGGCGGTCACCGACGAGAAGATGGGCCGGGACGGGCCCAGCCTGAACGTGCTGGAGGACACCCTCAAGCGCATGCAGCAGGTGTTCTCGAAGGCCGCCGGCGCCAAGGGCCTGCTGGCCGCGGCCGATGCCGGCGCCGCGGACGAGGGTGGCGACACGGCCTACGAGGGCGCGCCTGCGGGCGGCGGCGGCGGCGGGACGACCCTCAACTTCGGCCCCGGCGACGCTGCCAACAAGGCCGCCGCGCTGCGCGCGGTCGGGGAGATCGCCGCCTGGTTCCGCCGGGTCGAGCCGCACAGCCCGGTGCCGTTCCTGCTCGACCGCGCGGTCGCGTGGGCCGATACCCCGCTGGACGAGTGGCTGGCGGAAGTGGTCCAGGACGACCACACCCTGTCCAACATCCGCCAGCGGATTGGCCTTTCGGAGTGAAAAAGGGCGTTTACAAGACCAAACGGCATAGTCCATCGACTGGCCGTCCGTTGGATTTCCCACCTTCCCGCCGCTCTCTAGACTCCTTTCTGCAAGGCGGAGTGTGCGGCATCGACCCAGGAGATTGAGTCATGGCCAAGAAAGAAAGCACGCAACACAAGCTTGATCGGGTTCGTGCGCCGCGCATCCAGCTGACCTACGACGTCGAGATCGGCGACGCCATCGAGAAGAAGGAACTGCCGTTCGTGGCCGGCGTCGTCGGCGACTTCACCGGCAATCCGGCCGAGCCGCTGGGCAAGCTCAAGGAGCGCAAGTTCGTCAACGTCGACAAGGACAACTTCGACGAAGTCCTCAAGGGCATGAAGCCGCGCCTGCAGTACCAGGCCGACAACACCCTCAAGGGCGATGGTTCGAAGGTGGGCGTGGAACTGAATTTCCGCAGCCTGGAAGACTTCAGTCCGGAGCGGGTGGTGCAGCAGGTCGAGCCGCTGCGCAAGCTGCTCGAGGCCCGGCAGAAGCTGGCCGACCTGCGCAACAAGATGGCGGGCAACGACAAGTTCGAGGAGCTGTTGAACGAGGTGCTGCAGAACACCGACCAGATCACGCAGCTGAGCAAGGAGCTGCCGTCCAAGCCCGGAGAGGGCGAAGAGTGACGGCAATGCACCCGACTCAACTTCCATCGCGTCATCATTCCGGAGACAGCAGCAATGGCTGATACCAGCACCCAGTCGGCGGCCCAGGCCGCCCCCGCCGCCGCCGAGGGCAGCCTCCTCGACCAGATCTTCACCAAGACCAAGATCGCCCGCAGCGACAGCGAGCGCGATCGCACCCGCGACCTGCTCGGCGAGCTCGTCAACCAGGTCATGGATGGCCAGCTCGTCATTTCCAAGGACGGCATCACCTCGCTCGACGCGCGCATCGCCGACATCGACCGGCTGATTTCCGACCAGCTGTCGGCGATCATGCACGCGCCCCAGTTCCAGAAGCTGGAAGGCTCCTGGCGCGGGCTCAAGTACCTGGTCGACAACAGCGAGACCAGCACCAACCTGAAGATCAAGGTCTTCAACGCCACCAAGAAGGAACTGGTCAAGGACTTCAAGAACTCCTCCGACTTCGACCAGTCCAGCCTGTTCAAGAAGATCTACGAAGAGGAATACGGCACCTTCGGCGGTGCCCCCTTCGCGACCCTGGTCGGCGACTACGAGTTCTCCCGGCATCCGGAGGACATCTACCTCCTGGAGGAGATCTCGCACGTCGCCGCCGCCGCGCACGCTCCGTTCCTGTCGGCGGCCTCGTCCGAACTGCTGGGCTTCGACGACTTCACCGAGCTGTCCGGTCCGCGCGACCTGGCCAAGATCTTCGACACCGTCGAATACGCCAAGTGGAAGTCGTTCCGCGAGTCCGAGGACTCCCGCTACGTCGGCCTGGCGATGCCGCGCGTACTCGGCCGCCTGCCCTACGGGCCGGACACCGACCCGGTGGAAGCGTTCAACTTCACCGAGGACGTCAGCGGCAAGCAGCACGACAAGTACCTGTGGATGAACGCCGCCTACGCGCTGGCGAGCAAGGCCACCGACGCCTTCGCCAAGTTCGGCTGGTGCGCGGCGATCCGCGGCGTCGAGGGCGGCGGCCTGGTCGAGGGCCTGCCGACCCACACCTTCGCCACCGACGACGGCGAGGTCGCGCTCAAGTGCCCGACCGAGATCGCCATCACCGACCGCCGCGAGAAGGAGCTGGCGGACCTGGGCCTGGTGCCGCTGGTGCACTGCAAGGGCACCGACTACGCGGCGTTCTTCTCGACCCAGTCGGCGCAGAAGATCAAGGAGTACAACACCGACGCGGCCAACGCCAACGCCCGGCTGTCCTCCCAGCTGCAGTACATCTTCGCGGTCAGCCGCATCGCCCACTACCTGAAGTCGATGATGCGCGACAAGATCGGCAGCTTCGCCTCGCAGTCCAGCGTCGAGCGCTTCCTCAACGACTGGATCGCGCAGTACGTGCTGCTCGACGACAACGCCTCGCAGGAGCGCAAGGCCGCGTTCCCGCTGCGGGAGGCCAGGATCGAGGTCACCGAGGTTCCCGGCAAGCCCGGTGCCTACAAATCCGTCGCCTTCCTGCGTCCCCATTACCAGCTCGACGAGCTCAGCGTGTCGCTGCGGCTGGTGTCCGAGCTGCCCAAATCGGCCCGCTGACGCCGGCCTGGCACCACCCACACACCAACAGGAGATGACAGATGTCCACAACCGACATGTTTCTGAAGATCGACGGTATCGCGGGAGAATCAGCGGACTCCAAGCACAAGGACGAGATCGACGTGCTGAACTGGAGCTGGGGCGCGAGCAACTCGGGCAGCATGTCCCTGGGCGGCGGCGGCGGCTCCGGAATGGTGAACATGCAGGATTTCAACTTCACCATGTACATGAGCAAGGCCTCGCCCGTGCTGATGGACTACTGCGCCAGGGGCGAGCACATCGACAAGGCGGTCCTGACCTGCCGCAAGGCCGGCGGAAAGCCGCACGAGTACCTGACCCTCACCTTCGAGAAGTGCATGGTCTCCAGCTATTCGACCGGCGGCGGCGGCAGCGATACTCTTCCGACCGAGAACATCAGCCTCAACTTCGCCAAGGTCACCCAGAACTACTACCCGCAGGACGACAAGGGTGGAGCCAAGGGCACCGTTTCGAAGAGCTACGATCTCAAGAGCCGCACCGCTGCGTGATCGTGTCGCTGCAGTGGATGTCTCCGGAGGCGAGGCCTGTGCTGGACATGCACAGCGCCTCGCCCGAGGGGCGCGGGCGGAGGAGACCTTCCGATGCGCCGTAGCCTGATCGAAAAGCTGAGCTCGGCCGGCGACGATGCACTGGGGTCGATGCCCGAGTACCGCTCGATCAACGAACTGCGCGATGCGGTGACGCGGGACCTGGAGGAGCTGCTCAATACCCGTTCCGAGGCGGTCCGCGTGCTGACCGATGCCTTCCCCGAGTGCCTCAACTCCTCGCTGACCTACGGCATCCCCGACTTTTCCTCCACCGGTCTGCTGTCCATGCCGGACCGCGACCGCATCCGCCGCGGGCTGGAAAAGGCGATCATGCTGCACGAAAAGCGGCTGCACCGGGTCCGGATCATCGTCGACCCGCCCCGCGAGCACGAGCGGGCGCTCCGCTTCCGCGTGGACGCCATGCTCGACCTGGGCAGCGACCGGGAGAAGGTCCAGTTCGACGCCGTGCTGCAGCTCAACACCCAGGTGTGCGCGGTGAGCTGATCAGGCAATGCCCCGCGGGCGCCGGTCGCCCGGGCAGGTGCAGGCCGATCCTTTGACAAGTCCCCATTGCCGACGCCGGCAATGCCGTCCCGACGGCCCCTTCCACCACGCACGGGCCGCTGCCTGCCGGCTGCGGAACGGTCCCCACCAGGGCCTGCGGCAGCCGCGGCATAGCCCGTTTCCCGCCAACTGTTTTCGCCTGCGCGGGACGATCGGCGATCGAGGCGCGTGGCCGGACCTCAGTGGCCCATCAGCAGGCCGATCTTCGCGGCATTGGCCAGGTTCCCGTCGAACCGGGCTTCCAGGTGGCTGCGCCAGCCGGCCGCATCCCTGCCCCCTTCCGCATCGCCGGCCGCCATCGCCTCGGCGAGATCCGACAGCAGGGTGTTGCGATCCCGGGAGCCGTCCATGAGCCGCATCATCGTGCGCAGCATGGGATCCTCCAGCACGATGGTCGAGGGCTGCAGCGAGGTCACCTGTTCGCCGCCCGCGCGCAGCTGCGCCCTGACCAGCGGGCTGGCGAGCGGTCGTTCGCCGGCGCGGTCGGTGTAGCGGGGCGGGTCGGCGCGCAGGTGGACCACGCCGACCAGGAAGATCATCAGCAGGGTCTGGCGCAGCATGTCCGCGTCCGCGTCGGAGCTGGCTCCGGCCCTGGCGCGCGCCGAGGCGAGCAGGTCGTCGAAGCCGATGCAGGCCGGGTAGCGTTCGTCCAGGATCAGCATCGCCGCCTTCAGCACGGGCGCGTTGACCTGGAACCGGGAGCCCTGGTCGTTGCTGAAGCCCGAATGGGCGTCCGAAGCCAGATCGACCGGGCCGTCGCAGTTGATGGCGCCCTGGACGGACAGGGCCCCGACCACGGCAGGATCCGGCAGCAGGCTCGGACGCAGGCTGTCGCGGCACAGCAGGGTCTGCCGGAACCTGCGGATCTTGAAGAAGTCCAGGTACTGCTCCTTCAGCAGGATGTTCTCCTGGGCGGCGTTGCGCAGCATCTGCGCGACCGGCTCGGGGGCGATGTTCTCGTTCATCTCGCGGTAGTCGGCTTCGGCCAGGAAGCCCAGGCCGAAGCGCCCGGCGTGCGCGGCGAACTCGGTGATCGACACCGGCGTGTTGATGCCGGCCAGGTCGTCGTGGAACAGCACCGACGGCGGGGTGCGCTCGAGCAGGCGCGCCACCTCGTCGCGCACCGCCTGGGCATAGGTCTCGTCGCCGATGATGCCCTTCTCCAGCAGCCGCAGCATGGCGTAGCCCTGTTCCAGCCGGGTGGCCGGGTCGTCGAACCGGGACACGTGCGCGCGCAGCATGTCCCAGACCATCTGCCGCAGGCGGCAGCCGGGCAGGGCGTTGTAGCTCACGTAGGCGATCCCGTTCGCGGCAAGGCGGTCGGCGCACAGCTGCAGCAGCGCGTCGCGGACCTCCGCCGGCACCCAGGAATAGAAGCCGTGCGCGCTGATGTAGTCGAACGGCTCGTCGGGCGGGGCCCAGCGGCCCAGGTCGGCCACCTCCAGGCGCAGGTTGTCCAGGCCCAGCTCCCTGCGGAACGCCTCGCCGCGGGCGATCGCGGTTTCGGACAGGTCCATGCCGACGAAGCGGCTGTCGGGATAGGCCAGCGCCAGCGGCAGCAGGTTGGCCGCGTCGCCGCAGCCGACTTCGAGATAGTGGCAGCGGGCGGGTGAAGCGGCCTGGATGCCGTGCAGCCGTGCGATCGCGCAGAGGTTGTCCGGATGGGTCTGCGGGCGCGCCGAACCGGGGTAGTCGATGATGTCGTAGATGAAGCGGTCGCTCATGTCCGGGTCCTCTGCAGTGGGGGGTGTGGGGCTCAGGAGTGCGGTGGCCGGCCGCGGGTGGCGCGGCCCAGGGCGATGGCCGCCACGATCGCCTCGCGCAGCTGTTCCGGCGCCACCGGCTTGAACAGCGCCGGGATGCGCGCATCGGCCAGTGCCTGCATGCACTCCTGCCGCGGTGCGCCGGTGACCAGCAGCCGGGCCACCGGCCGCAACCCCTTCTGTGCGTACAGCTGGTCGTGCATCTGGATCAGCTCGATGCCGTCCACCGGGCCGCCCAGCTGCAGGTCGCTGATCACGATGTCGGGCGGCTGGCGCGAGGCGCGCGCCAGCTGGAACAGGGTCTCGGCGTCGCCGGCGGTGTCCACCCGGCAGCCCCAGCTTTCCAGCAGCGCGCGCATGCCCTCGACGATCGCCGGCTCGTCGTCGACGACGAACACGTGCAGGCCGCGCACATCCAGCGGCAGGTCGGGGCGGGCGCCTTCTGGATCGGCCGCGACCGGCTCGGCCAGCGGCACCTCCACCGAGAACACGGTGCCGCGGCCGGGGCGCGAGAGCAGCGTGACCGGAACCTCCAGCAGCGCGGCCAGCCGGCGCACGGTCGACAGGCCCAGGCCCAGGCCGCGCGCGGCCGCCGGTGCCGCCGGATCGTGGGCGCGGAAGAACTCCTCGAACACCTTCTCCCGCACCTCCGGGAGGATCCCGGCGCCGGTATCCCAGACATCGATGCGGACGCGGTCGCCGCGCAGCCGCGCGCCGACCAGCACCCCGCCCTCGGCGGTGTAGCGCAGTGCGTTGCTGACCAGGTTGTTGAGGATCCGCGTCAGCATGATCCGGTCGCTGTGCACCCAGGCCTCGGTCTTGCGCAGGACCAGGCGCAGTCCGCGCTGTTCGGCCTCGATGCGGAACGTGCCGCTGACCTCGTCGAACAGCGCGTCCAGCGGGAACGCGCGCGGCTCGGGCCGCATCGTCCCCGAGTCCAGCCGCGACAGGTCCAGCAGCGCGGTGAACAGCTGGTCGAGTGTGTCCACGCACTCGCGGATGTGGTTGATCCGGGCCAGGCGCACCGGGTCGCTCTCGCCCAGGCCCAGCGCCGAGGACAGCAGGGTCAGGGCGGCCAGCGGCTGGCGCAGGTCGTGGCTGGCGGCGGCCAGGAAGCGGGCGCGGGACCGGGTGGCCGATTCCAGCGCGGCGCGCTGCCCGGCGAGCGCATCGGCTGCGTCCGCGAGCTCGCGCGTCCGTTCGTTGCGGGTTGTCTCCAGCCTGGCCGCGACGGCGCCGCGCAGCCGTGCCAGTTCGCGCGGCAGGCGGGGATCGCCCTGCGCGCGGTCGCGCGCGGACACATCCGCATCGCCGGCCACCGCATCGGCAAGCGCCGCCAGCGGAGCCAGGATCCGCTTCGTGGCCCAGCGCGCCCACAGCGCCACCAGCAGCAGCCACGCGACTGCTGCGGCGAGCAGCAGCGCCGGCGTCACGACATCCCCGGCCATCCGCAGCGCCAGCGCCAGCCCGGCCGTGGCCGCGGCCGGCACCAGGATCGCCAGCAGCAGCGCCGCCGACATCGACGACGGTCGCGCACCGGTGGCGGGTGCGGCAGCGTGGCCTCTGCCGGGCGTTGCCCCGGGCGCAGGCGGCGACATCGTGCAGGGATCCTCCGTGCGGGTAACGGGAACGGGTTCCCGCTTGAAGACACGCAAAACGGCGCCTCGACGTGCCATGCGCGCACCTCGATGGTGCCCGCAATCCGCGAAACGCGTCACTGTTCCGGCATTCCGGACTACCCTGTGGACCTGACAGGGTGTTGACAAATGACGCCGGCTGGCGCGTCCTTTAGGGCAATTGACGCGGGCGCGAGACCTGCGCGGGACAAAAGGGGGGAACACCGATGCACAGCAATACCGTAACCGGTCGCTGGCGACTGCCCGCCCGGGCAGCGCTCGTGATCGCCATCGCCGCGCTGGTGGGCGCATGCTCGAAGGAGCCCACGCCGCCGGCGCAGACGGGCGAACAGCCGGCCGCTCCGGCCGAGCAGGCCGCGCCCGCGCCGGTCGTGGCCGACAACGTGGCGGCCATGTCGGCGGACGATCTGCGCACCGCGGCCAGCGCCGCGTATCGCGAGAGCCGGCTGTACGCCCCGGCCGGCGACAACGCGCTGGAGTACTACCTGGCGCTGCGCGACAAGCAGCCGGGCGATGCCGGCGTGTCCAGCGCCCTGGTCGACCTGCTGCCGATGACGGTCATCGCCACCGAGCAGAGCCGCGACCGCGAGGATTTCGAGGAGGCCAGGCGCCTGCTGGGCCTGGTCGAGAAGGCCGATGGCGACCATCCGGCGCTGGCCCGGCTCAAGCAGACGGTGGCGTCGGCCGAGGCCTCGGTCGCCCAGCGCGCCGAGCAGGAGCGGCTGACCGCCGAGCAGCAGGCCCAGCGCCAGCAGGAGCTGGCCCTGGAGCGCGAGCAGCAGCAGCGGCAGGCGCAGGAGGAGGCCGCCCGGCAGCTGGCCGCGCAGGAATCGGCCGCCAGCCAGGAGGCGGCGCGCCTGGAGGCCGAACGCGAGGAGGCGGCCCGCCAGGAAGCCGCGCGCCAGGAAGCGGCCCGTCAGGAGGCCGCGCGCCAGGAAGCGGCCCGCCAGGAGGCCGCGCGG
>CAKTDC010000038.1 GCA_934541015.1 uncultured Luteimonas sp. | reverse complement strand
CGGCCGCGCCGCCGCCGCCGCGCCGGAGCCGGCGCCGCTGGCCGGTGGCGGCCGGACTGGCGGCGTCGCTGGCGCTGGCGGTCGGCATCGCCTGGCAGCTCCGGCCGCTTCCGGACGAGATCCATATCGGGCACGCGGACGATGCGGAGGCGACGGGAGTGCTGTCGGCGCCCGCGGCCACGGCCCCGGCACCGGCCGCTGCGCCGCCTTCTACCTTCCCGCAGCAGGCGCTGCCCGCGGAGCCGCAGCCGCAGGTGGAACAGCGCCACGCACCCGCGCCGGTGGCCCGGGGGTCCCTGGAAAAGGCCGACAGCGTGGATGCGGCCGGATCCGGCACCCTCCCGCGCGATGAAGCCGCGCCGGTGCGCCATCCGCCGGCCGCGGCGCGGCGCGAAGCCCTGCCGCCGCCGGTGGTGTTCGACGCCCCCAGCCCGATGGACACGCCGGCACCGGCACCTGCTCCGGCACCGGCTCCGCCGCGCCCGCCCGCTCCGCCTGCGCCACCGGCACCTGCAGCGGCCGCCGTCGGCCAGGCCCAGACCCCGGTGTTCGTGCCCTCCCCCCCGGCATCGCCCCCCGTGCGCGAGCGCGAGCTGGCCGCGCCGCAGCGTGCGGCGCGCCAGGCCGAAGCCGCGGCCGCGGAGCAGGCGCGCGAGGCGGCTCCGGCCGCGCGCCAGGATTCGGCGGCGCTGGACCGGATCACCGTGACCGGCTCGCGCATCGGCTCGCTCGAGGGCGCCTCCGGCATCGACCAGCCGCTCGACGACCAGCCCCCCGCCTCCGCCGACGCGCCCGAGGTGCGCAAGGCCTGGCTGGAGCGGATCCGCGAACTGCTGCGCCAGGGAGAGCACGAGGCCGCCGGCGAGAGCCTGCGCGAATTCGTGCGCCGCTACCCGCAGGCGACGGTCCCGGAGGACCTGCGCCCGCTGCTCGACCCATGACCCTGGACACGCTGGCGGCGCAGGCCCGGCACGAGGTCGAGATCAGGCACAGCCGCTTTCTCGCGCAGGCCGCTCCGGTGGCCTCGGCCGACGAGGCACTGGACTTCCTGCAGTCGGTGTCGGTGGCCGACGCCACCCACAACTGCTGGGCCTACCGCATCGGCAGCGGCTACCGCTCCAGCGACGACGGCGAACCCGCCGGCACCGCCGGCCGGCCGATCCTGGCGGCGATCGACGGCCAGGGCTACGACCGGGTGATGGTCGTGGTCACCCGCTGGTTCGGCGGCACCAAGCTCGGCGCCGGCGGCCTGGTGCGCGCCTACGGCGGCGCCGCGGCCGAGTGCCTGCGCCTGGCGCCGCGCCTGCCGCTGGTGGAGACCGCCCGCCTCGGCCTGCACATCGATTTCGCCGACCTGGGCACCGTGCACAACCTGCTGCCCGCGTGCGGGGCGGTCAAACTCGCCGAAACCTACCGCGCCGACGGCGTGCGGCTGGCGCTGGAGCTGCCCGCCGATGCCGTTGCCGACTTGAAAACCCGGCTGCGCGACGCCACCCGTGATCGGGCACGTTTCGAGGATCCGGCCGCCGACGGCGGCGGCCCTGCCCCGCCCGGCCCCGCGCCGGGCAAGGACGAATGAGGACAGCATGTCGATGCACGATCGGGGAATGATGCGGCGCCGCGCGCGCCTGCGCGCGGGCGGCCCCGGCCGGGCCTGCGGGCACGGCGGCCGCTGATGGCGTTTTCCCGCGATCGCCAAGGCGACGGCCCCGACGCCGCTCCGGCCACGCCCGGGGGCAAGGCGCCGGTCGGCTCGCTGCGCACGCTGTGGCCCTTCGTCATGCGCCAGAAGGCGCTGTTCATCGCCTGGCTGGCGGCGCTGGCGGCCTCGTCCACCGCCACCCTGAGCCTGCCGGTCGCGGTGCGCCACGTGATCGACAGCGGCTTCAGCAGCGGCAGCAACATCGACGCCACCTTCGCCCTGGTGCTGCTGGTGGCGCTGGCGCTGGCGGTGTTCACGGCGGCGCGCTTCTTCTTCGTGTCCCTGCTCGGCGAGCGCGTGGTCGCCGACCTGCGCAACCGCCTCTACGGCCACCTGGTCGGCCTCGACCAGGCCTTCTTCGAACGCAACCGCAGCGGCGAGCTGATCTCGCGGCTGAGCGCCGACACCGAACTGCTGCGCAGCGTGATCGGCTCGACCATGTCGGTGGCGCTGCGCAGCGTGGTCACCACCCTGGGCAGTGTGGTGATGCTGGTGGTCACCGCGCCGAAGCTGGCGGTGTGGGCGCTGGTCGGGATCCCGCTGTTCGTGCTGCCGCTGGTGCTGGGCGGGCGCCGGCTGCAGAAGATCTCGCGCCAGGCGCAGGACCGCGTCGCCGACGCCAACTCGCTCGCCACCGAATCGCTCGGCGCGATCCGCACCGTGCAGGCGCACGCGCGCGAGGACTACGAGCGCGGGCGCTTCGCCGACGCGGTGGCGCTGTCGGTCGCGACCGCGCGCCGCCGGATCGGCGTGCAGGCGCTGGTGACCGCGGTCGCGATCAGCCTGATCTTCGGCGCGGTGATCCTGGTGCTGTGGTCGGGCGCGCACGACGTGATCCGCGGCAACATGACCGCCGGCACGCTCGGCCAGTTCGTGCTCTACGCCCTGCTCGGCGCCGGCTCGGTGGGCGCGCTGGCCGAGGTGTGGAACGAGCTGCAGCGCGCGGCCGGCGGCATGGGCCGGATCGGCGAGCTGCTGGACGAGCGCAGCCGCATCGTCGCCCCGGCGCAGCCGGCAGCGCTGCCGGCGCCGCTGCGCGGGGAACTGCGCTTCGACGCGGTGTCGTTCCACTATCCCTCGCGCCCGGACACGCCGGCGCTGCACGAGTTTGACCTGCAGGTGGCGCCCGGCGAGACCGTGGCCCTGGTCGGGCCCTCGGGCGCGGGCAAGAGCACGGTGTTCGCGATGCTGCTGCGCTTCCACGATCCGCAGTCCGGACGCATCGCGGTCGACGGCGTCGACATCGCCAAGCTCGACCCGGTCGCGCTGCGCGAGTCGATCGCGCTGGTGCCGCAGCAGCCGGCGATCTTCGCCGCCAGCGCGCGCGACAACATCCGCTACGGCCGCCTCGCCGCCGGCGACGGCGAGGTCGCGGCGGCCGCGCGCGCGGCCGAGGCGCACGAGTTCATCGCCGCCCTGCCCGCCGGCTACGACGAACAGCTCGGCGAGCGCGGCGCGCGCCTGTCCGGCGGCCAGCAGCAGCGCATCGCCATCGCCCGTGCCCTGCTCAAGGATTCGCCGGTGCTGCTGCTCGACGAAGCCACCTCGGCGCTCGACGCGCAGAGCGAGCGCGCGGTGCAGACCGCGCTCGAGCACCTGATGGAAGGCCGCACCACCCTGGTGATCGCGCACCGGCTGGCGACCATCCTCAAGGCCGACCGCATCGTGGTGATGGACCAGGGGCGCATCGTCGCCCAGGGCACGCACGACGAGCTGCTGGCGCAAGACGGGCTCTACGCCGAGCTGGCGCGGCTGCAGTTCATCGACTGATCGGCCCGGTCACGCCGGGCAGGCGCGCGACAGCAGTGCGTCCGCGTCCACGTCCGCCGGCAGGGTTCCGAAGGCCAGCCCGCGGGCGCCGCCGAGGCGGCTGATGCAGAAGGGCGCGGCCGCGGGACTGCCCGCGCGCAGCAGCAGCGCGGCCTGAAGCAGCAGCGCCGCGCGTTCGACCAGGATGCGTGCGCCGGCCTCGCCGGTACCGCCTGCCGCCAGCGCCCGTGCGAGGTCGGCCGCGCCGAGATCGAGGGCGCCGTCGATGCCGGCCGCCGCGTCGAATTCGGCCAGCAGCGCCGCGCCCGTGTCGGGCTCGCGCGACAGCGCGCGCAGCACGTCCAGGCACTGGATGTTGCCGCTGCCCTCCCAGATCGAGTTCAGCGGCGCCTGACGGTACAGCCGCGGCAGGACGGATTCCTCGATATAGCCCGCGCCGCCGAGGCATTCCTGCGCCTCGTTGACGAAGGCCGGCGTGCGCCTGCAGATCCAGTACTTGCCCAGTGCCGTGGCGATGCGCGCGAACGCTGCTTCGCGCGGATCGCGCGGCGCTGCATCCACGGCGCGCGCGACCCGGAACGCCAGCACCGTCGCCGCCTCGGCCTCGATGGCCAGATCGGCGAGCACGTTGCGCATCAGCGGCTGGTCGATCAGCGCCCTGCCGAAGGCGCGCCGGTGCCGGCAGTGGTGCAGCGCCTGCGACAGCGCCATGCGCATCAGCCCGGCCGAGCCGAGCATGCAGTCCAGGCGCGTGAGCATCACCATCTGCAGGATGGTCGCCACGCCGCGCCCTTCCTCGCCCACGCGCCAGGCCAGGGCGCGGTCGAATTCCACCTCCGACGAGGCGTTGCTCCAGTCGCCGAGCTTGTCCTTGAGCCGCATCAGCCGGAAGCGGTTGAGCGGCCCATCGGGCAGGCGGCGCGGCATCAGCAGGCAGGTCAGGCCGCCCGGCGCCTGCGCCAGCACCAGGAAGCCGTCGCTCATGGGCGCGGAAAGGAACCATTTGTGACCGCACAGCGCGTAGGCGTCGCCGCCTGGCAGCGGCGTGGCCGTGGTGGTGTTGGCGCGCACGTCGCTGCCGCCTTGGCGTTCGGTCATGCCCATGCCGACGGTGACGCCGGCCTTGTCGGCAACGGGCACGTCGGCCGCGTCGTAGCGGCAGGCGACGATCTTCTCCACCCATGCCCGCAGCGGCGGCGCCTGCTGCAGCACCGGCACCGCGGCGTGGGTCATGGTCAGCGGGCAGCTGCTGCCGGGTTCGGCCTGGTGATGCAGGTGGCTGAGCGCGGCGCGGGCGACCTGCGACCCCGGGCGCGGATCGGCCCAGGACAGGCCGGCGACGCCGGCTGCGATCGCGGCCTGCATCAGGCGGTGGTAGGCGGGATGGAATTCGACCGTGTCGATGCGGTTGCCGAAGCGGTCGTGGCTGCGCAGGCGCGGGCGGTCGCGATGCGCGTCCCAGGCCAGGGCGAACAGTTCGCTGCCGGCGAGCGCGGCGTAGCCGGCGACGGGCTGTTCGAAATCACCGCCGCCCTCCCGGACCAGCGCCTCGCGCAGCACCGCGTCATCGCGCCACAGGTCGCGCGGTGCGAACTCCGGCGGCTGGTTGTCCTGCCCGATGCTGGCCAGCGGATCGGGATGCGTCATGCCCGCATTGTGCATCAACGCCGGCGGTGCGCCAGCTCCTCCCGGCCACGCAGCCAGCCGGCAAGACGCCACCCGCCCGCGCAGCCAGCCGGCGAGCCACCAGCTCCTCCCGTCCGCGCAGCGGGGGGAGGTCGGGAGGGGGCGTGTCCGCGGCAGCGACGGCCGGCTCTCCCGCTGCGCAAGGACGGCCCGTCGGCAACGGCGGCGGCGCTATGCCGCCAGCAGCGCCCCCAGCAGCGCCGGAATGCCCGCGCTCGCCGCGGCGACGTTCGCCAGCACGTCCTCCAGGGTGATCACCTCGTCCGGATCGGGGCCTGCCCCCGCGGCCCAGTTGGCCACGATCGCCAGGCAGGCATACTCCAGCCCCAGCTCGCGTGCCAGGCCGGCTTCGGGCATGCCGGTCATGCCCACCAGGTCGCAGCCGTCGCGGCGCATGCGCGCGATTTCCGCCTTCGTTTCCAGCCGCGGTCCCTGGGTGGCGCCGTAGCAGCCGCCGTCGACCAGCGTCACGCCCGACGACGCGGCGGCGGCAAGCACCCGGCGCCGCAGCGATGGCGTATAGGGATCGCCGAAATCCGCATGCACCACCTCGCTGCCCGGCTCTTCGCAGATCGTGGACACCCGGCCCCAGGTGTAATCGATCAGCTGCTCCGGACAGGCCAGCACCCGTGGACCGAAGCGCGAGGTGATGCCGCCGACCGTGTTCAGCGCGAGCACGCGCGACGCGCCCAGCTCCTGCAGCGCGGCGAGATTGGCGCGGTAGTTGATCCGGTGCGGCGGCACCGAATGCGCCTCCCCGTGCCGGGCCAGGAAGGCCACCCGCGCGCCACCCAGCGTGCCCACGCGTACCGGGCCGGAGGGTGCGCCGTACTTCGTGACCGGCTGCCGGGTCTGGATGTCCTGCAGTTCGGCGAGCGCGTACAGGCCGGTACCGCCGATCACCGCGAGGGAAATGTCCGCTTCCATGACTGCTCCTGGCTGTGGATCCGTCGGCCAGCGCCGCGATATCGGCGCAAGCGCCGACTCAGTCGCCGAGCGCGTAGATGCCCGGCAGGTTGCGCCCCTGCTCGTGGAAATCCATGCCGTAGCCGAACACGTAGCGGTCGGGCACTTCCACGCCCGAATAGTCGGCGCAGATGCCGTCGACGCAGCGGTCGTGCAGCTTGGTCGCCAGCACCGCCACGCGCACGTCGGCCGCGCCCTGGTCCTCGCACCAGTACTTCACCGCCTTGAGCGTGTGGCCTTCGTCGAGGATGTCGTCGACCAGCAGCACCCGGCGCCCGCGCATCGGCGTGGCCGGCCGGTGCAGCCAGGCCAGGCCGGAGCCGGTGGTATTGCCGCGGTAGCGGGTGGCGTGCAGGTAGTCGAACTCCAGGTCCTGGCCCAGTTCGCCGAGCGCGAAGGCGAGCTGCGCGGCGAACGGCAGCCCGCCGTGCATCACGGTGAGGAACAGCGGCGGCAGTTCGTCGCCGGCGTATTCGTCGGCGATGGCGTCGGCCATCTCCTCGATCACGTCCTCGAGCTCGTCGCGGTCGAAGATCAGCTCGGCCGCATCCATCACCTCGGAAAGCCTTGGCACGTTCATGCGCTCTGCCCCAGTCGTCCGGCCAGCTGCAAGCGGGTTCCGGAGTGTCGCGCATCGGCCAGCAGTCCGTCCCAGCCCATCGCGCCGCGCCCGATCAGGCTGATCAGCGCGGCGGTGTTGAGCTGGCGGCCGGCCACCGCGGCCAGCGACTCGTCGACCAGCTCGGGGTGGCAGACCAGCACCACGTCGCAGCCGGCGTCGAGGTGGGCATCGATGCGCGCCTTCACCCCGCCGGCCGAGAAGGCCGCAGCCATGCCGATGTCGTCGGAGAACACCACGCCGCGGAAGCCCAGGCCCCCGTCGGACACGTCCCCGCGCAGGATGTCGTTGATCCAGAACGGCGAATAGCCGGCCGGTTCCGGCGCCACCTGCGGATAGACCACATGCGCCAGCATCACCGCATCGGCGCCGGCCTCGATGCCGGCGACGAAAGGCACCAGGTCGTGCGCGCGGATCGCTTCCAGCGGCCGATCGTCCACTGCGATGTCGAAGTGCGTGTCCTCGCGCACCGTGCCGTGGCCGGGAAAATGCTTGAGGGTGGCGGCCATGCCGACCGAATGCATGCCGCGCACGTAGGCCCGGGTCAGCTCGGCCACGGCCTGCGGATCCTCGGCGAAGGCGCGATCGCCGATGGCGAGGTTGCCGTGGCCCACATCCACCACCGGCGCGAAGCTCAGGTCGACGCCGCTGGCGCGGATCTCGCTGGCCATCAGCCAGGCGTGCTCCTCGGCCAGCCGCAGCGCGGCGGCGGGATCGTCCGCGTACAGGCGGCCGAGGCCGTCGAGCGAGGGCAGCGCGCTGTAGCCATCCTCGAAGCGCTGCACCCGGCCGCCCTCCTGGTCGACACAGATCAGCTGCGGCCGCGGCGCCGCCGCGCGGATCGCCGCGCACAGCTCCTGGACCTGCGCACGCGAGGCGAAGTTGCGCTTGAACAGGATCACGCCGGCGCAGGCGTCGTTCTGCAGCCAGTCGCGCTCCTGCGCGGTGAGTTCAGTCCCGGCAACGCCGATCACGAGCATCCGTGGGTCTCCTCAGGGCGCGCGGCGCGCCCGCTGCGGCATTGTCGCAGATGCCCGGCGCGGCGGAACCCGGCCGCGCGGCGCCGTTCAGATGCGGCAGCCGTCCGGCCCGCAGGCGTCGTCGGCCGGCGCCGCGGGCGTGGGCGCCGCGCCACCTGCGCGCCGCAGCGCCTCTACGAACACTTCCGGCGGCTGCGCGCCCTGTACCGCGTAACGGCCATCGATGACGAAGGTCGGCACCGAGCGGATACCCATCGCCTGCGCCTGCGCCACCTGCGCGCGCACCTCGGCCTCACCCTCGCTGCCGGCGATGAAGTCGCGCAGCCGCGCTTCGGCCAGTCCGCCGGCGAGGCCCGCGGCGACCAGCACTTCCGGGTCGGCGAGATTGCGCCCCTCGGCGAAATGCGCGTGGAACAGGGCATCGCCGACGCGGTCGGCGTCGCCTTCACGCGCGGCCAGCCACAGCAGCCGGTGCGCCGGCAGCGTGGTCACCCGCACCTGGCCGCGGTCGAAATCGAACGGCAGCCCTTCGGCACGCGCGGTGGCCTGGGTGGTGGCGAGGATTTCCGCGGTGCGTGCCGCGCCGCCGAACTTCTTCGCGTACGCCTCGCGCAGCGGCACCGGATCGGTGCCGGCCTCGGGATCGAGCAGGAAGGCATCCCAGCGCACCTCGACCTCCGGCGCATCCGCGCCGAGCGACTCCAGCGCGCGCTGGAAGCGGCGCTTGCCGATCCAGCACCAGGGGCAGACCACGTCGGACCAGACATCGATTCTCATGGAAGCATGATGGGGCCGGCGACGCCGATCACCAAGCCTCAGCCGCGCTCGGCCGCGCTCCAGCGCGCATAGGGATGCGAGGCCAGCGCCAGGTTGTAGTAGCGCGTCTCGTCGGTCACCTCGCGGCCGGCCCAGTCGGGCATGGCGAACGCCTCGTCGGCGCTGCCCAGCTCGATCTCCGCGACCACCAGCCCGGCGTTGTCGCCCAGGAACTCGTCGACTTCCCAGAGGTGCCCGCCATGGCGCACCAGGTGCCGCCGCTTGTCGATGATGCCGCCCACGCACAGCGCCAGCAGCGCGCGCGCATCCTCCACCGGAACCGGATACTCGAACTCCTGCCGCGTATGCCCCGGCTCCCGCGACTTCAGGTTGAGGAACGCCGCCTCGCCCTGGATCCGCACCCGCACCGACGCCCGCTGCCCGCCCCGGTCCATCGCCCCGATGTCGTTGATGTACCCCTGCGCCATCGGCACGACGGCATGCGCGGCGTCGCGCCAGCTGTCGCCGGTGACCAGGAATTTGCGTTCGATTTCGACGGGCATGGGATTGGGGATTGGGGATTGGGGATTGGGGATTCGAAAACGCGGGAGTCCTGCTTGTGCTGTTGCCAATCACCAGTCACGGCTTCTCGAACATCGCGATACTCTCGACGTGCGCGGTCTGCGGAAACATGTCCATCACCCCCGCGCTGCGCAGGGTCCAGCCGCGTTCGTTGACCAGGTGGCCGGCGTCGCGGGCGAGCGAGGCCGGGTGGCAGCTGACGTAGACGATGCGGCCGAAGCGCTCCAGCGGCAGCTGCCTGAGCACGTCGATCGCGCCCGAGCGCGGCGGGTCGAGCAGCAGGCGGTCGAAGCCCTGCCGCATCCACGCGGCGCCGCGCTGGTCCCCGGTGAGGTCGGCGGCGTGGAACTGCACGTTGCCCAGGCCGTTGCGCGCCGCGTTCTCGCGCGCCCGCGCCACCAGCCCGGCCTCGCCTTCGACGCCCACCACCTCCGACACCACCCGCGCCAGCGGCAGGGTGAAGTTGCCCAGGCCGCAGAACAGGTCGAGCACGCGCTGCTCCGGACGCAGCTCCAGCAGCTCCAGCGCGCGCGCGATCATCTTCGCGTTGAGCGAGGCGTTGACCTGGATGAAGTCCAGCGGGCGGAACCCGAAGCCGATGTCCCAGGGCTCCAGGCGGAACGACAGCGCCGGCGCTTCAGGCCACAGCGCATGCACCGAATCGATCCCGCCAGGCTGCAGGAAGATCGCCACCCGGTGACGCTCGCCGAACGCATGCAGCGCGGCCGAATCGGCTTCGCCCAGCGGCTGCAGGTGGCGGAACACCAGGGCCACGCCGTCGAAGGCCGGCTGCGGGTCGCCGGCGATGAACTCGATCTGCGGGATGTCGCGCCGCGCCTGCAGGCCGTCGACCAGCAGTGACAGCTCCGGGATCAGCCTGGCCACCTCCGGCACCACGGTATGGCATTCGGACAGGTCGGCGACGAAGCGCGGGTCGCGTTCGCGGAAGCCGACCAGCGTGCGCTGCTTCTTCTCCACCCGCCGCACCGAGAACCGGCCCTTGCGACGGTAGCCCCAGGCCTCTCCGGTCAGCGGCGGCAGCACCGCCTGCGGCGCCACGTGGCCGATGCGCTCGAAGTTCTCCAGCAGCACCCGCTGCTTGGCCAGGATCTGCTTCGACTCCTCCAGGTGCTGCAGCACGCAGCCGCTGCAGACGCCGAAATGCGCGCAGCGCGGCGCCACCCGGTCGGGCGAAGGCTGCAGCACCTCCACCGTCTCGGCTTCGTCGAAGTGGCGCGAGCGCGCGGTCTGCCTGGCCATCACGGTTTCGCCGGGCAGGGCGCCGGCGATGAACACGGCCTTGCCCGGTCCGGGGTCCCCCGCGCGGCGCCGCGCCACGCCACGGCCGTCATGACCCAGGTCGAGGATCTCGGCCTGGAACGGAGTCTGGTCGATTCTTGCCACGTCGCCGCTGACTGCCTGCGGAAAAGGGCCATTGTCGCAGGAAGCCCGGGGCGACACCGCACGCGGGCAGCGGCGTGAAAAAACGCCACCTATGATGGAAGGGTGTTTCCTGTCCGGCACGAGGGCCCGCGATGAAACCGAGACTGCTGCTGGTGGAGGACGACCCGACCTCGCTCGCGTTCCTCCAGGCCGCAAGCCGCGAGACCGGCGCCGAGGTCGATGCGGCCGCCAGCATCGCCTCCGCCTTCGCCCTGGCCAGCCACGGCGGCCACGCGCTCTGGCTGATCGACGCCAACCTGCCCGACGGCAGCGGCGCCGATCTCCTGGCCCGGCTGCGCGCCCGCGGCCTCGCCACCCCCGCGCTGGCGCACACCGCCGACGGCGGCGCTGCCACCCGTGCCGCGCTGCTGGCGGCCGGCTTCGCCGACGTGCTGGTCAAGCCGCTGCCGGCAGAGCACTGGCAGGCCGCGCTGCGCCGGCACCTCGGGCAGCGGATCGCCGAACCGCAGGGGCCGGCGCAGCCGGCCGCCGCGACGGCGACCGGCGCGCTCCCGGTATGGGACGAACTGCGTGCGCTGTCCGCGCTCAAGGGCAACGCCGGCCACGTCGATGCCCTGCGCAGGCTGTTCCTCGACGAACTCCCCGCGGCCACGGCCGCGGCCGCCGACGCGTTCGCGGCCGGCGACCGCGACGCCATGCACGCCGCCCTGCACCGCCTGCGCGCCAGCTGCGCCTTCGTCGGTGCGTCCAGGCTCGAAGCCGCCGTGCAGGCGCTCGAGGCGTCGGGATCGGACCCGGCGCTCGCGGACTTCCTGGCCGCGGCTCAGGAGACGGCGTCGTCCCGTCCCGGCTGAGGGTCGCCGCGAGCGCCGCGCGGCAGTTGCTCCACCAGCTCCCAGGATTTCAGCCCGCGCGCGCCGAGGTGGTGCGCCAGCACCGCGCGCATGGCCCGGCGCAGGCCGGCCAGGTCCTCAGCCGGCGGGCCGCGGTCGGCCGCGAGCGCCAGCAGCGCGCGGCCGGTGGCGCTGTCGCCGCGGACCTCGCCCGGCCGCTCCTCGCGCACGCGCAGCGGCCCCCGCTCGGGATCGAGCCGGTAGCGCGCGGCAGGATCGATCGCGCCCCCGTCGGCATCCACCGCAAGCTCGAAACCGAAGCCGATCGCTTCCAGCAGATCGCGCTCGAACCGGCGCAGGGTCCAGGCCAGCGTGGCGCGGTCGCGCAGCCGCTGCCGCACCTGCGCATAGAGATGGTAGAGCTCCGGCTGCGGATCCTGGCGCGGCGCCAGCCGCACCAGCAGCTCGTTGATGTAGAACGCCGCGAGCGCGGCATCGCCGCCCAGCGCCGGCGCCACGTCCAGCGCCTCGGCGCCGCGCAGTTGCGCCAGCTCGCCGCGCAGCACCGCGTCGAAGCGGATGTGCTGCAGCGGCTGCAGCGCCGCGCGCAGCGCCTGGCCGCGCGCATTGGTGATTCCGCGCGCCACCAGACCGAGGCGGCCGTGGTCGCGGCTCAGCACCTCCACCAGCGCGCTGGTCTCGCGCCAGGGCCGCAGGTGCAGGACGAAGGCCGGCTCGCCGCTCAGGCGCACGCGGGGTTCCCCCGCCGCCGCGGATCCAGCCGCCGGTGGCGCCCGGGACCCGGTCTTGCCGGCCCCCGGCCGGCCCGTCTCCCGGCGCTCCCGCCACCGCCCTCCACCCCGGCCCTCCGCCACAGGCGGGGAAGGGAGTGAGGCCTGCCGGTCGCGCTCATTCGCCGTAACCGAGGCTGCGCAGCGCGGCCTCGTCGTCGCTCCAGCCCTCGCGCACCCGCACCCAGGTCTGCAGGAACACCTTGCGCCCGAACAGCCGCTCCATCTGCTGCCGCGCGCTGGCGCCGATGTCGCGCAGGCGCGCGCCGCCCTTGCCGATCACGATCGCCTTCTGCCCCTCGCGTTCGACCCAGATCACCGCGCCGATGCGCAGCAGGTCGCCGTCCTCGACGAAGGACTCGGTCTCGACCGTAGTCGCATACGGCAACTCCGCGCCCAGCTGGCGCATCAGCTGCTCGCGCACCAGTTCGCCGGCGAGGAAGCGCTGGCTCTTGTCGGTGATCTCGTCCTCGGCGTAGGGCGCCGGCTGTTCCGGCAGCAGCGGCAGCAGGGTCTGCACCAGCCCCTCCAGCCCGCTGCGCCTGAGCGCCGACACCGGATGCACGCCGGCGAAATCGCGGCCCTCGGCGACCTGCTGCAGATAGGGCAGCAGCTGGGTCTTGTCTTTGATCCGGTCGACCTGGTTGACCGCCAGCACCACCGGCACGCCGGCCTCGCGCAGGGTGTCGTAGGCCAGCCCGTCCTCGTCGTCCCAGCGCCCCGCCTCCACCACCAGGATCGCCGCGTCCACGCCCTCGAGCGCGGCGCGCGCGGCCCGGTTCATCATCCGGTTCATCGCCTTCTTCTGGGTGCGGTGCAGGCCCGGCGTATCCACCAGCAGCAGTTGCCCCTCGGGGAAGGTCGCGATCCCGAGCAGGCGATGGCGCGTGGTCTGCGGCCGATTGGAGACGATGCTGACCTTGGCCCCGACCAGGGCATTGACCAGGGTCGACTTGCCCACGTTGGGGCGGCCGATGACGGCGACTTGGCCGGCGTGATGGGGCATGCGGGTGGGCCGATTGAGGGCTGAGGCTGGGAGGACGGGACGGTGACGGCAGGGAATATTGCCGGTTCTTCGCTCGTTCGAGTGGACCCGGGAAGGACGAGCATAGCCGGATCACGCGTGCGGGCCGAGGGTCGCCCCGGCCCCGGGCCTCAGCTCCCGCCCCTTTCCTCCAGCCACTCCACCACCCCTTCGGCCGCCTTCTGCTCCGCGCCGCGCCGGGAGCTGCCCTCGCCCTCGGCGGCGTACTGGGGTTCGACCAGCCGGCAGCGCACGCGGAAGCGGCGCGCGTGTTCCTCTCCGGTCTCGGCCAGCAGCTCGTACTGCGGCAGCGGCAGCTGGCGCGCCTGCAGCCATTCCTGCAGCCGGGTCTTGGCGTCCTTGCCGACCTTCCCCGCCGGAACCGCGGCCACCGCTTCGGCGAACCAGGGCAGGACCACCTCGCGGCAGCGCGCGAAGCCGGTATCCAGGTAGATCGCCCCGACCACCGCCTCGAGCGCATCGGACAGGATCGAATCGCGGCGGTGGCCGCCGGACTTCATCTCCCCCGGCCCCAGGATCAGCCGCTCGCCCAGGCCCATCCGCCGCGCCAGCTCCGCCAGCGCCGACTCGCGCACCAGCTCGGCCCGGGCGCGGGTCAGCGCACCCTCGTCGGCCCTGGGCCAGCAGCCGTAGAGCGCCTCGGCCACGATCAGCCCGATCAGGGCATCGCCGAGGAACTCCAGCCGCTCGTTGTTGGGCGTGCCCGCGCTGCGGTGGGTCAGGGCCTGCCGCAGCAGCGCGGCATCGCTGAAGACGTATCCGGCGAACGCGCCCCCGGCCTCAGTTGAGGTCACCGCTGCGCGACAGCTGCTGGGTGGCGTGGAAGTTGCCGACCACGTCCAGGTTCGCGATCAGCGGACGGCGGATCTCGTACTTCACGTCCATCTGCCAGCCATCGCCTTGGCGGGTGATCTTGACGTGCTCCTTCTTCACGTTCTCGGCGTAGCTGATGTACAGCCTGCGGAAGAACAGGTCCTGGATCTTGGCCGGATCGGTGTTGGCGATGCCGGGTTCGGCCGCCAGCCCCTTGAGCGCCGACTTGACGCTGTAGTACTCCGAGTACATCGGGAACAGCTTGATCGCGATGTAGACGAAGAAACCCACGACCGCGGCGATCATGATGAATCCCAGCAGGGTGATGCCGCCCTGCCGGCGCCTGCTGCCGAATCGTTGGATACCCATGCGATTTCCCCTTGTGGACTGAGCCGATGGCCTGCCTCCCGGACCGGGGCCGGCAGCAGGCCGATGCCGGAAAGAACGTGCCGAGGCGCCGATACCGGTCGCGTCAGGGGATCCTGTTGCCGATCCGGTTCCAGCCGATCCAGCCCGGTGCGCTGGCGTCGAAGTTCATCCACACCAGGAACGCCTTGCCTCGGAGCTGGCTTTCCGGGAGCGTACCCCAAAACCGGCTGTCGTCGCTCCTGTCGCGGTTGTCGCCCATCACGAAATATTCGCCCTCCGGAACCCGCCACTCGCCCTGCCCGCGGAAGTCGGCCCGGCCGATGAATTCCAGGACCTCGTGCCGGCGCCCGGTCAGGTCCTCCAGCAGCAGGCTGGCCCCGTCCATCTCGCGCCCGCGGCCGACGCCGGAGTAGCTGCCCATCGCCTCGTACTGCAGCTCCACGCCATTGACCGTCAGCACGTCACCCTCGAACCTGATGACGTCGCCCGGGAGGCCGATCACGCGCTTGATCCAGTCCTGGTCGGGCTGGTGCGGTGGCCGGAACACGACCACGTCGCCGCGCTCGGGCTCGCCGATCTCGATCACCTTGCGGTTGTTGATCGGCAGGCGGACGCCGTAGGCGAACTTGTTGACCAGGATGAAATCGCCGATCAGCAGGGTCGGCATCATCGAACTGGTCGGGATCCGGAACGGTTCGGCGACGAAGCTGCGCAGCACCAGCACCACCGCCAGTACCGGGAAGAACGCGCGGGCGTAGTCGACGACGACCGGCTCCTTCTCCTCCAGCAGTCCCGGCGCCTGCGCGCGGCGCCTGGCGAAGACCAGCCGGTCCAGCAGCCAGGTGATGCCGGTGGCGAAGGTCAGCACCACCAGGCCGATTTCAAACCATTTCATTCGTGCTCCTTCAGGGCAGCCGGAATGGGGAATTCGGGATCGGGGATTCGGAAAGGCGGGAACAGGCCAGCGCTCCTCCGAATCCCGTATCCCGAATCCCTAATCCCGGCCCGTATTCAACACCGCCAGAAACGCTTCCTGGGGGATCTCGACGCGACCCACCTGCTTCATGCGCTTCTTGCCTTCCTTCTGCTTTTCCAGAAGCTTCTTCTTGCGCGAAATGTCGCCACCATAGCACTTGGCCAGGACGTTCTTGCGCAGCGCCTTGACCGTGGTGCGGGCGATGATCTGCGAGCCGATCGCGCCCTGGATGGCAACGTCGAACTGCTGCCGCGGGATCAGTTCCTTCATTTTCTCGGTGAGCTCGCGGCCGCGACGGTCGGCGTGGCTGCGGTGGACGATGATCGACAGCGCGTCGACCTTTTCGCCATTGATCAGGATGTCCACCCGCACGAACGGACCCGGGTCGAAGCGCAGGAAGTGGTAGTCGAGCGAAGCGTAGCCGCGGCTGACCGACTTGAGCCGGTCGAAGAAGTCCAGCACCACCTCGGCCATCGGCAGCTCGTAGCTGACCTGCACCTGCGAGCCCAGGTACTGGATGCCGACCTGGCTGCCGCGCTTTTCCTCGCACAGGGTGATCACGCTGCCCACGTAGTCGGGCGGGGTGAGGATGTTGGCGCGGATGATCGGCTCGCGGATCTCCTCGATCCGGTTGACCGGCGGAAGCTTGGCCGGGTTGTCCAGCGGCAGGATCTCGCCGTCGGTCTGCAGCACCTCGTAGATCACCGTCGGCGCGGTGGTGATGAGGTTGAGGTCGTACTCGCGCTCCAGCCGCTCCTGCACGATCTCCATGTGCAGCATGCCCAGGAAGCCGCAGCGGAAGCCGAAGCCCATGGCCTCGGAGCTCTCGGGCTCGAAGCGCAGCGCGGCGTCGTTCAGGCGCAGCTTGTCCAGCGCCTCGCGCAGGTCCGGGTAGTCGTCGGCGTCGACCGGGAACAGGCCGGCGAACACCCGCGGCTGCATCTCCTGGAAGCCCGGCAGCGGCCTGGCCGCGGGACTGCCGGCCAGGGTGAGGGTGTCGCCGACCGGGGCACCGTGCACGTCCTTGATGCTGGCGGTGATCCAGCCGACCTCGCCGGCGCGCAGCGCCTGGGTGACCTTGCGCTTGGGCGTGAACACGCCGACCTGGTCGACCTGGTGGCTGCGCCCGGTGGACATCACCAGCAGCTTGTCGTTGGCCTTGATCTCGCCCTGCATCACGCGCACCAGCGAGACCACGCCCAGGTAGTTGTCGAACCACGAGTCGATGATCAGCGCCTGCAGCCGGTCGGTGTCGCCCGGCTGCGGCGGCGGGATGCGGTGGACGATGGCTTCCAGCACCTCCTCCACGTTCAGCCCGGTCTTGGCGCTGACCGCGACGGCCTCGGACGCATCGATGCCGATGACCGCCTCGATCTCGGCCTTGGCGCGCTCGATGTCGGCGGTAGGCAGGTCGATCTTGTTGAGCACCGGCACCACTTCCAGGCCCTGTTCGACCGCGGTGTAGCAGTTGGCGACCGACTGCGCCTCCACGCCCTGGGCGGCATCGACCACCAGCAGCGCGCCCTCGCACGCGGCCAGCGAACGGCTGACCTCGTAGCTGAAGTCGACGTGGCCGGGAGTATCGATGAAGTTGAGGTGGTAGGTCTGGCCGTTGCGGGCGGTGTACGGCACCGACACCGACTGCGCCTTGATGGTGATGCCGCGCTCGCGCTCGATCGGGTTGTTGTCGAGGACCTGCGATTCCATCTCGCGCGCGGTCAGGCCGCCGCACAGCTGGATGATGCGGTCGGCGAGCGTCGACTTGCCGTGGTCGACGTGGGCGATGATGGAGAAGTTGCGGATCGACCGCATCGGATCGGAAGTCATGGGGCGGCGGTCGGGCCGTCGTCGGGCAGGCGGCGAAGCGCGGGATTATCGCATAGCCGACGGCCCGCCCCGCAGGGAGCGGGCCGTGGAGACGGCGATGCGGCGCGGTTCAGCCGGACTTCGCCGAGGGCGTGACCGCCACGAACTGGGTGCCGCCGCTGCGCCCGCGCACCAGCAGCATGACCGTCTGCCCGGGGCCGGCATCGCGCAGCTGCCGGTTCAGCTCGGCCACGCTGCCGACCTTCGTGCGGCCGACCTGCAGGATCACGTCGCCCGGAGCGATGCCGGCATTGCGCGCATCGCTGCCATCGACGCGGGCGATGCCCACGCCCTCGTCCGCTTCCAGGCCCAGGCGGCGGCGCTGCGCGGCATCCAGGTCCTGCCCGACGATGCCCAGCGCATTGCCGGCCGCGGCCGCGGGCGCCGCGGCGCCGGGCGCGGGGCTCGCCCCGGGCGCCGCAGCCACGGCTTCGTCCAGCGGGCTCAGGGTCACGTTGATGTCGCGGTCGCGACCTTCGCGGAACACGGTCAGCTTCACCCGCGTGCCCGGCGCCTTGTTGCCGATCAGCGGCGGCAGGTCGGTCGCGCGCACCACCCGGGTGCCGTCCACGGCGCGGATCACGTCGCCGGGCACGAGCCCCGCCCTGGCCGCCGGACCGTCCGCGGTGACCGCGTTGACCAGGGCGCCGAGGGTGTCGGGCATGCCCAGTCCTCGCGCCTGCTCGGAGGTGATGTTGTTGGCCTGGAACTGCACGCCGATCTGCCCGCGCTGCACCTGGCCGCCGCTCTTGAGCTGCTCGGCCACGTTCATCGCCACATCGATCGGGATCGCGAAGCTCACGCCCATGTAGCCGCCGGAGTTGGAGAAGATCTGCGAGTTGATGCCGATGACCTCGCCGCTGGTGTTGAGCAGCGGGCCGCCGGAATTGCCGCGGTTGATCGCCACGTCGGTCTGGATGAAGGGCACGTAGCGCTGGTCGGCGTAGGGATTGCTGCGGCCGACCGCGCTGACGATGCCGGCGGTGACCGACTGGTCGAAGCCGAAGGGCGAGCCGATCGCCACCGCCCACTGGCCCGGGCGCACGGTGGAGGCCTCGCCGGTGCGCAGCATCGGCAGGCCGGTGGCGTCGATCTTGAGCAGGGCGACGTCGGACTGCTGGTCGCTGCCGACCACCTTGGCGGTGAACTCGCGGCGGTCGGTGAGCGTGACCTTGACCGTATCGGCGCCATCGACCACGTGGTGGTTGGTCAGCACGTAGCCGTCGCCGGAGATCAGGAAACCCGACCCCAGCGAGCGGCCGCGCGGCCGGCCCGGCGACTGGCCCGGCCCGGGCATCTGGAAGCCGGGGCCGAGGATGCGGCGGAAGATCTCGGGGATCTGCTCGTCGTCGGGCAACGGCTGCTGCGCGCGGGCAGTGCCGCCGCCCACGCTGGCCTCGATGTTGACCACGGCCGGGCCGACGCGCTCGACCAGCCGCGTGAAATCGGGCAGGCCGGTGACCAGGGGAGCGGCGGGCGAAGCGGGCGCGGCCTGCGCCAGCGGCGCCTGCTGCGCCCCGGACTGGGCGGTGGCCGCCGGCAGCACGACCGCCGCGGTCAAGGCGGAGGACAGCAGGACCAGCAGGCTCGGGACAAGACGGATTCTCATCGGCGGGGGTTCCTCGACAAGGGGGAGTGATCGGAAAGCGCGCGGCACGGGGCTGCCGCGCCGCGGGCGGCTATCGCTGCGGACCGGAGGGGCCGGTGACGTCGTCCCCGGCCAGCCGCGCAGGCGGCGCGGGGTCGGGCCGGGCCACGATCCGCGGCAGGAAGGGTTCGGCCACGCCCTGGGGCAGCGGCGACAGGCCCACGTTGAAGGCCCTCACGCTGCTGCCCGGCAGCACCGGCTGCGGCCAGGGCCGACGCTCGAGCGTCGGGTGGGGAAGCGGCGCCGCGGCGTCATCGGCGGCGACCGGATCGAGCGCGGCGAACAGCGACACGGCGGCCGGGCCATCGTCGGCAGCCACGGCCGGCGCGGAAGCGACCGCCTGCCGCGGCTGCGGACGGACGGAAGCGCGGGCGGCCTGGCGTCGCGGCGCCTGGCTCACCGCCACCGCCGCACCCAGCGCCGCCGCAGCCGCTTCGCCTGCGGGCGCGGGGACCGGCGTGGCCGGGACGGGGTCGGCCGCCGCCAGCAGCGCGGACGGCGCAGCCTCGGCGGTCGCG
>CAKTDC010000037.1 GCA_934541015.1 uncultured Luteimonas sp. | reverse complement strand
GCCTCATAGGTGCCGCCCCACGCCAGATCGATCACGCCATCGAGGCCGCCCTGGGTGCCGACGCCTTCGACGTAGCCAGCAGAAATCGTCGAGAATCCGTGCTGTTCCTCTTCGGCGTGCGCGCGGCGGTTGATCTGGTCGTAGATCCTGACCACATTGGTGTGGTTCTCCGGAGCATCCTTTGCGCTGCTGTTTCCGGTGCCGTCAAACGCAGCCACGAACAGCCGATCGTTCGGGGATTCGCGATCGAGCAATACGGGAGCGCGAAATGCCGCAAGCTCGCGTTCTGCACGCTCGTAGGTGGCTAGGTTTTCCGGCGTCGCCGCAAAGGTGGCCACTCCGTCGGGATGTCGTCCTCCGCCCATCTCACTCCCCTTCGCCCGCCCGAAGCTAGTAGGTCCGACTCCATGCCAGCTTCAGATCCCGCCGGTAGTCGCTGTTCGGACTCCCCGGTTCCCGCAGCGATTTTGTCGGAATGAACGCACGCATGAAGACACTGATGGTCCTGTCCTCGACCACGAGGAGGACATCCGGGTTGAAGATCGACACGCCTTCCGGAATGTCCTCACGAGGCACTTCATGCCGGATCAGCTGGTCCTTGAAGACCTCCCCGATATCGACCTGCGCTTCGAGCCTGGTGCCGTCCTTCGAACGCCACCTCACCAGCGCAGGCGCCGGAAAATTCATGATCCCGATCTGGCCGGTCATTGCATTCCTGAGCGCATCAGGATGCACGTCCGCGCGCGCAGGACGCAGTACGTTCTCATCGCCCAAGTTGAGCCAGACACGGTTGTAGTTGACCGCACACTCATAGGTCGCATAGCAGCGCGCCCCGAAATTGTGCTGCACGAACTTCAGCGGCCAGTCGGCCACCGTGTTGTCCGGCTTCGCATCGCTGGCCGAAGGCGGCGAATCCTGCGCTGTGCTGGCCATGCCCTGGCACCCCGTGGTTGAGAAGAGCGCCGCGACGACCGCGGCCGCGAGCGGACGAGCCGGTCCCCGCCTGGCCCGCGTCCTTGCCGATTGCTGGTCCATGGTGGACTCCCGGTCCCTGCCGCAGCGGCGGTTCCGGAACGATAACGGCTCCACGCGGCCGGTTCAAACCACCGGCCCGGCAGACACGCGCCCTATGGATCAGGGAGAGATCAGCGCCTCGTCCGCGAACACCGCCACGTGCGGCACGCCGTCGGCGCCGATCCAGCCGCGGTACATGCCCGGGGTGTTGAAGGGGAAGGCCACGTTGCCCGCGGCGTCGAGGGCGATCGCCCCGCCGTCGCCGCCGGCCGCGGGGATCTGCCGGTTGATGACGATCTCCGCGGCGCGGGCGATGCCGTCGCCGGCCAGGCGCATGCGCGCGCAGACTTCGTGCGCGGCGGCGGCGCGGATGTAGTACTCGCCCCAGCCGGTGCCGGAAACCGCGCAGCGCGCGTCGGCCCAGGTGCCGGCGCCGATGATCGGCGAGTCGCCGACGCGGCCGTAGCGCTTGTTGGTCATGCCGCCGGTGGAGGTGCCGGCCGCGAGGTGGCCGTTGCCGTCGAGCGCCACCGCGCCGACGGTGCCGAAGTAGGGGCGCCCGTCGCCGCGCAGCAACGCGCCCGCCTTCGCGCCGGCAGCAGCTTCGGCCTCGATCGCCCGCTGCAGCTGCTGCCAGCGTTTCTCGGTGCGGAACCAGGAAGGATCAACCAGTTCGACGCCCTGTTCCCGCGCGAAGATCTCGGCGCCCTCCCCGACCATCATCACGTGCCGCGAGCGCTCCAGGATCGCGCGCGCCAGCTGGATCGGGTGCTTCACCCGGTGCACGGCCGCGGCGGCGCCGGCCCTGCCGCTGGCGCCATCCATGATCGAGGTGTCGAGTTCGTTGCGGCCGTCGTGGGTGAACACCGCACCGCGCGCGGCGTTGAACATCGGCGCATCCTCGAGCACGGTGATCGCTGCGGTCACGGCGTCCAGAGCGGGCCTGCCGGCCACAAGCGCGGCATGGCCCGCACGCAGCGCGTCCTCGAGCGCGGCGCGGGCGGCGGCTTCCTCTTCCGGCGTGAGATCGCCGCGTTCGACCCCGGCACCGCCGTGGATCGCCAGCAGCGGCGCGTCGAGCGCCGCGAGCACGCCGTCGCGCACGGTGTACCGGCGGGTGAACATCGGCGCCTGCACCTCGCCACCGGGCAGGTGCAGCACCGAGTCAACCCCGGCGCCAACGGCCTCCACGCTGGCCAGCTCCATCGCTTCGCCGTCTTCCTGCTTCTGCGCGAAACCGCCGCGCACCACGGTCGCGCCCGCGCCCGGGGCAGTCGCATAGACCCGCGCGCTGCCGTCGGCCTCGACCGCCAGCGCGGCGTCCTCGTCGATGCCCAGGCCGAGCAGCGCGCGGCCGTCGCCGGCCAGCGCCTCGGCCTTGGCGACGAAGGCGACCAGGCGGCCGAGCCGGTCACGTTCGCGGAAATGGCTGTCGGTGACCACACCGCGCAGCAGGGCGATATCGAGGAAGTCGCGCTCGATCGTGGTCGCCTCACCGAGCGGATCGGCCAGCGCCGCGGAGCTGCGCAGGCTGCCTCCGTCCATCGCGCCGTAGAGGAACTCGCCCAGGATCGCCAGTCCGGCGCTGGTGCCGCCCAGCGGCTTGCCGGCGCGGACGTGCGCCTCGAGCGCGGTGGCCACCGGCGTGCCGCGCCACCAGCGCACGTAGCGGGACTGGTCGCCGCCGGCGATGAAGATGCCGTCGGCCCGGCGCAGGCTGTCGAGCATGCGCGCGTCGCTGGCCTGCTCGCGGTCGCTGAACACGAACGTCTCCACCGAGGCCACACCGCCGACTCCGTCGTGGAACTCCTCGCCGATCTCGCCGGCCAGCGAGGCGCGCAGCACCACCACGTGGCCGTTGCCGGCCTTGTCCAGGAACCAGCGCAGGGCCTCGAAGTTGCGGTCGCCGCCGCCCATCAGCAGCAGGCCAGGCGCCGGTGTGCCCGGCGTCGGCAGCGCGCGGTCGCCGATGACATGGCGCTGCAGGTCGGCCGCGCCCGCGCCGCCGGCGTACAGCAGGCACAGCGCAAACGCCAGCAGCAGGAACCGGCTTGCGAATCGTGACATCGTTGCTTCCTCGGCGGACCGTCGGCGGGCGGGTGAACATTCTGACGGACGACGGGGCGGTTTCCCCCGTCGCCGGCCGCAGCCTCGCACGATCCGCTATCGTGGGCCATGCCCGACGCGCTCGACCGCTGGTTCATCGACGAGATCCTCGTCCACGAGCAGGCACTCGTGCACTACCTCGCGCGCCACTGGCCGCGTCGCGAGGACATCCCCGACCTGCGCCAGGACATCTACGCGCGCGTCTACGCCGCGGCCGGCAAGGCCCTGCCGCTGCAGCCCAAGGCCTTCCTGTTCGCCACCGCGCGCCACCTGCTGACCGATCGCGTGCGCCGCGGCAAGGTGGTCTCGATCGAGCCGATGGGTGATTTGGAGCCGTTGAACGTCTTGGTGGATGACGTGTCGCCGGAGCGCTGGTGCGGCGGCCGCCAGGTGCTCAAGCGTCTGTCCGACGCCTTCGACCACCTGCCGGACCGCTGCCGCGAGGTGGTCTGGCTGCGGCGCGTCGAACACCTGTCGCAGAAGGAAGTCGCCGCGCGGCTTGGAATCACCGAGAAGACCGTGGAGAAGCACATCGCCAAGGGCATGCGCCTGATCGCCGACCACTTCTTCGGCGGCGACGATGCGCCGCGGACGGCGTCCGGCACCGCGCCGGGCGGCGCACGCGACCGGCGGCGGGGCGACTGAACCCGTGTCCGGCAACGCCCGCGATATCGAAAGCACCACCGCGGCGTGGCTGGCGCGGCGCGACGCCGCCCCCCTGACACGGGCGGATCAGGCCGACCTCGACGCCTGGCTGGACGCCGATCCCGCGCACCGGGTCGCCTTCCTGCGACTGCAGGCGGCCTGGGAGCAGGGCGGGCGCCTGCAGGCGCTGGGCGCGGGCCTGCGCGACGGGCCGCCCGCGCGCGGCAGCTGGCGGGTTTTGCCGGGCGACGGCGCGGCGTCCCCCGCCGTGCCGCCCGACCTGAGCGGTCTCCGCTTCCGCCGCGCGTCCGCTCCGCGGCGCACGGGCCTGGCGCCGCTGGCGGCGGTGGCGGCAGTGGCTGCGCTGGCGCTCGCCGGGGGCTGGGCCTGGCTGGCGTTCAGCGCGGTCGAGGAGTCCACGCACCGCACCGGGCTGGGCAGCGTGGACACCGTGGCCCTGGCCGACGGCTCGCGCAGCACCCTTGCCAGCGACAGCCACATCGACGTGCGCCTCTCGCAGCGCGAGCGCCACATCGCGCTGCTGCAGGGCGAAGCATTCTTCGAGGCCGCGCGCGACCCTGGCCGGCCGTTCGTGGTCGAGGCCGGCGACCGGCGCGTGGTCGCCGTCGGCACCCGGTTCTCGGTGCGCCGCGACGGGCCGGAGCTGCGCGTGGTGGTGACCGAGGGCAGCGTGCGGCTGGAATCGGCCGCCGCCGGCGCACCGCGGCCGGCGGCGCTGCTGCCGGCCGGCAGCGTGGCGATCGCGCGCCGGGAGGGCGTGCTGGTGCGCAGCCTGCCGCTGGCCGAGGCCGAGCAGCTGGTCGACTGGCGCAGCGGGCTGCTGGTGTTCCGCGACGCCACCCTCGCCGAGGCCGCGGCCGAGTTCAACCGCTACAACCGGCGCAAGATCGTGATCGCCGACGCCACGGTCGCGGACCTGCGCATCGGCGGCAGCTTCCGCTGGGAGAACGCCGAGGCCTTCGTCCGGCTGCTGGAGCAGGGTTTCCCGGTGCGCGCCGACTACGGCCGCGACCGGATCGTCCTCCACGCCCCGTGACCGCCGCGGCGGCGCGGGGGATTTTCGTGGTTCGTTCGTCGTGATCCGAAAAGGCCGCCTTTCCGCGCCACCCGGGGAATCCTCTTGAAACCGTCACGTCCGCTGCGCGTTCTTGTCCTGTCCCTGGCCTGTTCGGTCGCACTCGCCGCGCAGGCGCAGGCGCCCGCCGATACCCGCGTCGACGTTCCCGCAGGCGACCTTGCCGCGGCGCTCGACGCCTGGGCGAAGCAGTCGGGCACCCAGCTCGTCTATCGCGCCGACCAGATCCGCGGCGCCCGCACCCCCGGCGCACGCGGCGATGCCCGGCAGGCGCTCGATGCGCTGCTGCGCGGCAGCGGCTTCAGCGCGCGGCGCGACGACTCCGGCGCCGTGCTGATCGTGCAGCAGCCGATGCTGGCGCAGGCCTCGCCCACGCCACAGCCCGCACCTGCGCCCCAGGCCACCCAGCCCGCCCCCGCGCCGGCACCCGAGCAGCCGGTCGAGCTGCAGTCGGTGCAGGTCACCGGCTCGCGCATCCCGCGCGCGCAGATCGAGGGCCCGGCGCCGATCACGGTGGTGACCGCCGAACAGATCCAGTCCGCCGGCCTGACCTCGGTCCCGGACGTGCTGCGCTCGCTCAGCCAGAACAGCGGCTACGTCCAGGGCCAGCAGAACACCACCAGCGCCCAGTCCACGCCCGGTGCGCAGGCGGTCGACCTGCGCGGCCTCGGCCCCAACCACACCCTGGTGCTGATCAACGGCCGCCGCATCGCCGACTTCCCGCTGCCGCTCAACAGCCGCAGCAACTTCACCGACATCAGCAACATCCCGCTGGGCATGATCGAGCGCGTCGAGGTGCTGACCGGCAGCGCCTCGGCCGTCTACGGCTCCGACGCGATGGCCGGCGTGATCAACTTCATCCTCAGGAAGTCGCTCGACGGCACCATCGTCGACTACCGCTACGGCGACACCGAACAGGGCGGCGGCGAATCGCACCGGCTGACCCTGACCACCGGCTTCGAGCGCGGCGCCTTCAGCGGCATCGTCGGCGTGGAGCTGCTCGACAAGCGCCCGCTGTGGGGCTTCGAGCGCGACAGCCAGGATTCCACCCTCGACGCGCCCACCGAGCGCCGCCGCCTGCCGCGCTTGACCTCGCAGATCCTCAACTGGGAGGACGACACCAACCTCGCCCCCACCGACGGCTGCGCGGCCATGGCCGGGCTCAACGAAGGCACCACCGGCCTGCACCTGGACCGCTTCGGCGAGCCCTACTGCGGCAGCGAGCGCGCCATCGCGTACCGCACCATCACCAACGAGCGCAGGGGCGGCAACGTCTACGGCGCCTTCGAGTACCGCATCTCCGACACGCTGTCCTGGTTCGCCGACCTGCAGGCCGGCCACCAGACCGTGCGCCTGCTCACCGGCACCAACGGCAACGACGTCGCCAGCGACCACATGGGCTGGGAATTCCACGATCCCGAGTCTTTCGACAACTACCGCAACAAGATCTTCTACAACGCGCTCACCGACCAGCGCGAGATCTGGTCGCGCCAGTTCACGCCCGAGGAAACCGGCGGCCTGCGCAACCGCATGAACACCACCACGCAGAAGACGCTGGCGGTGACCACCGGCCTCAAGGGCTACTTCGGCGAGGACTGGAACTGGGAGGCCGCGTACAACCATTCGCAGTACAAGGCCGACGTGGAGATGCCGCGCATCCTGGCCGCCGCCGCCAACCGCCTGTTCCTGGGCGAGCTGGAGGGCTACACCGGCCGCGGCTACGCGATCTACTCGCCGGATCCGGCGCGCATGTTCACGCCGCTGACGCCAGCCGAGTTCGAATCGATCTCGACCATGTCCACCTGGCACCCGGTGGCGAAGAACGACAACCTCGGCTTCACCGTCGACACCCGGTCGCTGTTCACCCTGCCCGCCGGCGACGTCGGCTTCGCCGGCGCGGTCGAGTACGGCGAACAGTCCTACCGCATCAATCCCGACCCGCTGGCGCTGACCGAGGACGCCTACTACGGGCCGCGCTACGGCGACGGCCGCGGCGAACGCGACCGCTGGAGCGCGGCCGGCGAACTGCGCCTGCCGCTGCTGTCGACCCTGCAGGCCAGCCTCGCCGGCCGCTACGACCGCTACAGCTACGGCGACAAGGACCCGGGCAAGTTCACGTACAGCGCCGGCCTGGAGTGGCGCCCGCACGAGACCCTGCTGGTGCGCGGCTCCTACGGCACCGGTTTCCGCGCCCCCGACATGCACTACCTGTTCGCCGGCAACGACTACTACCGCACCCGCTTCGCCACCGACTACTACGACTGCCGCACCGCCGAGCCCGGCGCGAGCGACGACTACTGCTACGACGACGGCAGCTACGACGTGGCCACCTTCGACGTCTACAGCGGCAACATGGAGCTGGACGTCGAAACCAGCAAGTCGTTCTCGGCCGGTTTCGTCTGGTCGCCGTTCGCCGGCTTCGACCTGGCGATCGACTACTACAGGATCCGGGTCATGAACCAGGTGCAGACCCAGGACCGGGAGCGCCTGCGCAGCGACGAGGCCAGCTGCCGCCTCGGCGTGACCGACAACGGCACGCCGATGGACATCGGCTCGCCGACCTGCCGGGACGCCATCGCCCGCGTCATCCGCGACGCCGACGGCGTGATCACCAGCGTCCACTTCGCCCCGATCAACATCGCCAGCGAGGAAGCCTCGGGCATCGACGTGACCGCCAGCTACCGGCTGGAGACCGCCGCCGCCGGCGATTTCCGCTTCACCGGCAACTACACCTGGGCGCACCGCCACACCCGCCAGCAGTACCCGGGCGACCCGACCCGGAACATGCTGCACTACGAGGACTTCAGCGTGGCGCTGCCGCGCCGGAAGGGCAACCTGGGCGTCAGCTGGGACAAGGGCGCCTGGGGCGCCGGCCTGTTCGGCAACTACCTCGGCCGGGTGCCCAACTACAACGACGACGCATGGATGTCGGCCACCTGGCGCTTCAACGGCAGCGCCCGATACGACATCAACGACCACCTGCGTGTCTCGCTGTCGGTCAACAACCTGTTCGACAAGATGCCGCCGCACGACCCGACCTGGGCGAACTACCCGTACTACGACACCGCGTGGTTCGACAGCACCGGCCGCAGCTACTTCCTGCAGGTCACCTGGAAGCTGGGCGGCACGGCGCTGTAGCCCTGCAGGAGCGCCGTAGAACGCGATCGCGGCCCCGGCCACGTGCCGAGGTCATGTGGACGAACGCGTCGCCCCGCGTGACCCTGGCCAACGGCGTCGTCCAGCGCCGCCGCATCGCCGCTGCCGCGCCGAAGCCTGCCCCGCGAAGGCAGGGGTCGCTCCCGCAGAAAAGCTTCGCCGCACCCGGGAAGCCCAACCATCGTCATTCCCGCGCAGGCGGGGATGGCGGACAAAAGTCTCCTGCGGGACAGCGCACTACACTGTGCCGCGGTTCTTCCCGATCCACGGCCGGTACCACTCGCGGATGTAGGCCATGTCGGCCTCGAGATCGTCGGTGGGCCAGAACAGTTCGCCAACGCCGATGGTCCTGTCCGGATAGTGGAAGTAGGCCATCAGGATCGGCACCTCGGCCTCGCGGGCGATCTTCCAGAAGCCGCTCTTCCACCTGTCCACCTTCTTGCGCGTGCCTTCGGGCGTGAGCGCGAACCACATGCGGTCGGCGGCGCGGATCTGCGCCGCGGCCTGCTCGACCGTGCCCGCCGGCGAGCTGCGGTCCACCGGGACCGCGCCCAGCTTGCGCAGCAGCGGGCCCAGCGGCCACCAGAACAGCTGCGACTTGCCCAGCACGCGCACGCGGAAGCCCATCGCGATCTTCGCCGCCATGCCCCAGATGCCGTCCCAGTTGGACGAATGCGGGGCGACGATCAGCACCAGCCTGGGCACGTCCGGCAGCGTGCCGATCACCTTCCAGCCGCCCAGCTGCAACACGGTGCGGCCGAACCAGCGGGTGAAACGGTTGCGCGGCACCTGCGGCATGTTCGGCGGGATCGCCGGGATGATGTCGTGGCTCAACCGTTGCTCCAGCTGTGTCTGCGGGCGGCCGCGCCGGCCGGCAGCGGCGGCACCGCCCTCTGCGTTGCGCCCATGCGTTCCCCCTGCCGTCCCTCAGTCCCAGTCGCGGGCCGAGCGCGAGCGCTTGATCGTACTACGCTGGCGTTTCTCGCCGAGCCGCCGCTCCTTCGCCGCGCGCCCGGGCCGGGTGGCGATGCGCGGTTTGGCGACCTGCGTCCCGGCGTCGATGAACGCCTGCAGCCGCGCCCGCGCGTCCTCGCGGTTGCGCTCCTGGGTGCGGAAGCGCTGCGCCTGGATCACCAGCACGCCCTCGTCGGTCAGCCGCCGGTCGCGCCTGGCCAGCAGGCGCGCGCGCACCGCCTCGTCCAGTGAGGGCGAGTTGGCCACGTCGAAGCGCAGCTCCACCGCACTGGCGACCTTGTTGACGTTCTGCCCGCCCGGCCCGCTCGCGCGCACGAAGCGCTCGACGATCTCGTCTTCGGGAATGACCACCGCCATTTCTGCTTCCGACATCCTGCCCGCCGCCTGCCCGCGTCCAACCTGCCGATCCCGGCGTCCCGCCTGCCTGCCATCGGCCGCCGGTTTTCCGTCCCTCCACGGGGACCGGAACAAATGTCGCACAGAATTGCCGCCCTCGCCCTGCTGCCTCCTGCGCAGTTGGCCGGGGCTGTGGGCGGCGCAGCACGGGGCGGGCCTTCGTCGATGGGCGACTGGACAAGATGCCGCTGTTGATCCACGAAAGCTGACGGGCCTGCGCGGAAACCGGCTCAACCAAACAGCGCCAGCGCCCTGGAGAACTCCGCATCCGGCGGCGCGTTCACCTCCACCCGCCGCCCGTCCTGCGGGTGCGCGAAGGCCAGGCGTTCGGCGTGGAGCAGCATCCGGTGGATGCCGAGCATGCGGAAATTGCGGTTGTGGCGGCCGTCGCCGTGGCTGGTGTCGCCGATCAGGTGGTGCGAGGCGTGCTTGAGGTGGCGGCGGATCTGGCGGAAGCGGCCGGTCTGCGGTGACGCGCGCAGCAGGGCGTAGCGCGAGGTCGCGAATCCCGCCGAGGGCAGCGCCAGCTCGGCCGTCGCCAGCCGCTCGAAGCGGGTCATGGCTGGCTTTTTCCCCGGTTTCCCGGGCCCCCCGTCAAGCGGGTGGTCGATGGTGAAGCACGCTTCCGCCGGCCAGCCGCGGCACACGGCGAGGTAGTCCTTCTCCAGCGCCTGCGCCATCACCTGCCGGCCCAGCGCGGACGCGGTCTCGCGGTCGAAGGCCAGCAGCAGGCAGCCGCTGGTGGCGCGGTCGAGCCGGTGCACCAGGAAGACGGGGCGGCCGAACTGCGCGCGCAGCCGGTCGGCGAGGAAATCCTGCTCGCCGCGCGCCAGCCCGCTGTCGTGCACCATCAGCCCGGCCGGCTTGTCGACCACCGCCAGCCACGCATCCCGCAACAGCACCGGCACCCGGCCATGACTATCGTCCGGCGCGGCAGGCGGGTCGCATTTGCTATGTTGGCGCCGCCAATCCATGTCCCGGGGAAGAGTTCCGATGCAATTGCGACATCTTATGGCGCTGCTGGCGCTGACGCTGCTGGCGGCATCGCCGCTGCAGGCGCGCGGGCCCACCGCGGCGACGCCGGTGGCCACCGCCGAAGGCATTTCCGAGTATCGCCTCGACAACGGCCTGCGCGTGGTCCTGTTCCCGGATTCGAGCAAGCCGGTGACCACGGTCAACGTGACCTACCTGGTCGGCTCGCGCCACGAGAACTACGGCGAAACCGGCATGGCGCACCTGCTCGAGCACCTGGTGTTCAAGGGCACGCCGACCCATCCGGACATCCCGGGCGAGATGAAGAAGCGCGGAATCCGCTTCAACGGCACCACCTGGCTGGACCGCACCAACTATTTCGCCAGCTTCGCCACCGACCCGGACACCCTGGCCTGGCTGCTGCGGATGGAAGCCGACCGCATGGTCAATTCGCACATCTCGCGCACGGATCTCGACAGCGAGATGACCGTGGTCCGCAACGAGATGGAGTCGGGCGAGAACAGCCCGGTCCGCGTGCTGATGCAGCGGCTGATGTCCACCGCCTACCTGTGGCACAACTACGGCAACTCCACCATCGGCGCCCGCGCCGACGTGGAAAACGTGCCGATCGAGCGGCTGCAGGCGTTCTACCGCAACTTCTACCAGCCCGACAACGCGGTGCTGGTGATCGCCGGGGACTTCGACCCGCAGGTCGCGCTGACCCTGGTCGGCGACAGCTTCGGCAAGCTGAACAAGCCCTCGCGCACGCTGCAGTCCACCTACACCCGCGAGCCGGCCCAGGATGGCACCCGCACCGTGGTCGTGCGTCGCGTCGGCAAGACCCCCTACCTGGCGCTGGGCTACCACACGCCGGCCAGCCGCCACGCCGACACCGCGGCGCTGGCCGTGCTCGGCCAGATCCTCGGCCACACCCCGAGCGGGCGCATGCACAAGGCCCTGGTCGAATCGGGCAAGGCGACGATGGTCGCCAGCATCGGCTTCGCGATGGACGAGCCGGGTTACTCCATGTTCTTCGCCGAGGCGCCGGCCGACGCCGATCTCGACGCGCTGGAGGCGGAGATGGTCGCGCTGGTCGAGACGATCGCCGCGCAGCCGGTCACCGAGGCCGAAGTCGACGAGGCGCGGCAGCGCCTGCTGACCGCCGCGGAAGTCGCCATGCGCGATCCCAACGCCATCGGCGTGGCGCTGTCGGAAGCCATCGCCCAGGGCGACTGGCGCCTGTTCCTGCTCGGCCGCGATCGCATCGAACAGGTGCAGCTGGCCGACGTGCAGCGCGTGGCCGACACCTACTTCAAGCCCGACAACCGCACCAGCGCCCGCTTCCTGCCCACCGAAAAGCCCGACCGGGTGACGATCGCCGAGGCGCCCAGCGCCGCCGCGCTGCTCGAAGGCTATACCGGCCGCGAGGCGCTCGCCGCCGGCGAGGCGTTCGATCCGTCGACCACCAACATCGACGCGCGCACGAAGACCTTCGTGCTCGACAACGGCGCCGAGCTGGCGGTGCTGGCCAAGTCCACCCGCGGCGGTTCGGTGCAGCTGCGGATGAACCTGCGCTTCGGCGACGACAGCACCCTGCGCAACCTCGGCGCCGCTCCCGGCATGGTGCCGGGCATGCTCACCCGCGGCACCGAGGGCCTGGACCGCGCGGCGATCTCGCGCCGCCTGGTCGAGCTCAAGTCGTCGCTGAACATCGGCGGCGGCGCCAGCGGCGTGATGGTCTCGGCCAGCACCGACCGCGAGAACGTCTCCGCGCTGCTGGAGCTGCTGGCGACGGTGCTCAAGCAGCCGACCTTCCCGGAAAACGAGTTCGCGCAGATGCGCACCCAGGCCATCACCGGCCTCCAGAGCAGCACCACCGAGCCGCAGGCCATCGCCGGCCGCGCGCTGGGGCGTTACTACAACCAGTGGCCGAAGGGACATCCGTACTACACCGGCAGCTTCGAGGAGGATCTGGCCGAGCTGGAAGCGGTGACGCTCGATGAGCTGCGCGCCTTCCACCGCGACTTCTACGGCACCGCCGGCGCCAGCATCGCGGTGGTCGGCGACGTCGACGCCGACGCGCTGCACGCGCAGGTCGCGACCCTGTTCGGCGACTGGAACGCGCGCAACGCCTTCACCCGTATCCCCTCGCCGCACCATCCGATGCCGGCCACGCGGCAGAAGATCGAGACGCCGGACAAGCCCAATGCGATGTTCCTCGCCCGGCTGCCGATCGCGATGAGCCAGGATCACGCCGACTATCCGGCGATGGTGCTGGGCAACTACATCCTCGGCGGCGGTTCGCTGAAGTCGCGCCTGGCCGACCGCATCCGCCAGCAGGACGGGCTGAGCTACGGCGTCGGCTCGGGCTTCAGCGCCTCGGCGCTGGACGAGTCGGGCAGTTTCTCGGCCTACGCCATCGCCGCGCCGGAAAATGTCGACCGGGTCGAGGCCGCGTTCCGCGAAGAGCTGCGCAGGATCCTGGACGAGGGCATCACCCAGGCCGAGTTCGACGAGGCGCTGGACGGCATGCTCAAGGCCCGGCGCACCTCGCGCGCCAACGATGGCGAGCTGGTCGGCACCCTCGCGGGCAACCTGTACCTGGACCGCACCATGGCCGACGCCGCCAAGTTCGAGGACGACCTGCGCGCGCTGGACCCGGAGAAGGTGCGCGCGGCGCTGCAGCGGCATCTGGTGCCGGAGGACATCGGCATCTTCGCAGCCGGCGACTTCGCCGGTGCCGCCAGCCGCGGCGCCGGCGCGAAGCCCGACTCGCCGTAAGCCGGCAGGGGCATGGCGGAACGGCCGCTGCGGCCGTTCCGCGTCATGGCCGCGGCGGACTCAGTCGCGGACGATGCGCTTGCCGCGCAGGCGCGGGCTGCCGTCGACGACGTCGGTCCAGGCCACGTAGGCGGTGCCGCCCAGCAGCGCCAGCTGCGGGAATCCGGTGGCGCGGCCGCTGCCGTGCACCGCGGACACCGCGATGCGCTCGTACTCGGTGGCCAGATCCGGGCTGCGCCGCGACAGCCACAGCGACTGGCTGCCCGCCTCCTCGCGCAGCCACAGGATCCACGCCTGGCGCACGTCCATGGCCACCGCCACCCGGCCCTGCACCGCGGCGCCGCGGTCGAGCTCGACCGCATCGGCGAAGCTGGCGCCGGCGTCGGCGCTGTGGGCGATCCGCAGCAGCGGCTCCTCGCCGTCCATGGTGAACCAGCCGACCACGACATCGTTTTCGAGCGCCGCCACCGCCGGTCCGTTGACCGGGCAGGCCGGCATCGTCCAGTCGTCGGCGTGCACGCGCACCGGCGTCGACCAGGCGATGCCGTTGAAGCGGGTGGCGAAGATGTCGCGGATCTCGTCCGCACTGCGCCCGCGGTAGACCAGCAGCGCACCCTCCGCGGTCGCCGCCACGCCGGTCTGGCAGCATTCGCAGACCCTGGCGTCGATCTCCACTTCCACGCTGGATTCGAGCGCGCCGTCGAACACCGCCGCGCGCAGGCTCATCGCCCCGGACGAAGCGCCCGGGCCGTCGTGCGCGGCACCATGCGCGCCGGTGTTGCGCCCGTCGAGCCAGGCGATGCCCAGGCTGCTGTTGCCCTGCGCCCACATCGAGACGAATCCGTGTTCGGTCCGGGTATGGTCGTCGTGCGGGCGTACCGGTTCAGCCCAGTTCGCGCCGCCGTCGCGCGAGCGCGTCAGCACCACGTCGTAGGCGTAAGGCGCGTCGCCGTTCTTCTGCAGCCAGTGCACCCACAGCGCGCCGTCGGGCGTGGCCGCCATGTGCGGAACATCGGCCCAGTTCACGAACATGCTGCTGCCCACGGCGATCGTGGCCGGCGCCTGCAGCCAGCGCGACATCTGCGGCGAATAGCGGCTGAACTGCAGGATGTGGCGGCGCCCGGGCTGGGAGTTGATCCAGCTCAGCAGGAGTTCGCCGCCGGGCGTGGTCGCCAGCCCCGGCGAGGCCGAGCCGGGGAGCATGGTCGGCAGCGCCCAGTCGTCGATGCGGCTGGGCGCCTGGACATCGGCCTCGACTGCGGCAGTCCCGGCTGGGGCACCGCCGTCGCCGCTGCCGCAGCCGGCCAGCGCGAGGGAAGCGGCAAGCAGGGCGGCGGCTGACTGGCGCAGGCTCATCGGGGGTTCCTCCATGTCGGGGTGTCCTGCGACCGGCGGCCGGGAATGGCCGGGGCCGCGGGCAACGCGGCACCCGCGCAGGCGGACACGGCCGCTAGTGTGCTGCACACAGCGCCGATCGCCCAAACGCGGTCATCCCTCCGGGGCAGTTTGCAGCGGCCGGAGACTGGCCAGGCCAGGATCTGTCTGGTGCCATGGTGTTGCGAGAGCAGCGGGCTCCCGGCCTTCGTCGGCGGGACGGCCGGCATTTCTGACGGGCTGCCCGGAATGCAGCTACCCGCAGGCACCCGATCACGCGAGCGTCGCGCGTGGCCCGCGTCGACCGCGCTGTCAACGGGTTCCGGCCCGCGCCCGCGGTTGTCACAATCGCCCTTCCGCGGCCGGAGCCGCACGCAGCACGGACGACATGCCCGAGATTTCCCCCGCGCTCGCGCGCAAGATCGCGCAGACCATCGCCGACGAGATCGGCGCGAAGGCCGACCAGGCCACCGCCGCCATCGCCCTGCTCGACGAGGGCGCGACCGTGCCTTTCATCGCGCGCTACCGCAAGGAAGTCACCGGCGGGCTCGACGACACCCAGCTGCGCAACCTCGAGCTGCGCCTGACCTACCTGCGCGAGATGGAGGAGCGCCGCGCCACGATCCTGTCCAGCATCGACGAACAGGGCAAGCTGACCGATGCGCTGCGCGCCGACATCGAAGCCGCCGACAGCAAGGCGCGGCTGGAAGACCTCTACCTGCCCTACAAGCCCAGGCGCCGCACCCGCGCCCAGATCGCGCGTGAAGCCGGGCTGGAGCCGCTGGCCGACGGCCTGATCGAAGACCCGACCCGCGTGCCGGAGGAATTCGCCGCGCAGTTCGTCGATGCAGACAAAGGCGTGGCCGATGCCAGGGCCGCGCTCGAAGGCGCGCGCGCGATCCTGATCGAGCGCTGGGGCGAGGATGCGGCGCTGATCGGCGAGCTGCGCGCCTGGCTCGAGGGCAACGGCGTGATCCGCGCGAAGGTGGTCGAAGGCAAGGAAGCGGCCGGCGAAAAGTTCCGCGACTATTTCGACCACGCCGAGCCGCTGGCGAAGATTCCCTCGCACCGCCTGCTCGCGCTGTTCCGCGGTCGCCGCGAGGAGTTCCTGACGCTGGACCTGGAGCCGGGCAGCGATCCCGACGCCGGCCACCTCTACGCCGAGGGCCGCATCGCCCTGCACGCCGGCATCGCCGACCAGGGCCGCGCCGCCGACACCTGGCTGCGCAGCGCCTGCCGCCTGGCGTGGAAGGCCAGGCTGCACCTGCACCTGCTGATCGACCTGTTCGCGCAGGCGCGCGAGCGGGCCGAGGCCGAGGCGATCGCGGTGTTCGGCGACAACCTCAAGGACCTGCTGCTGGCCGCACCCGCCGGCCCCAAGGCCGTGCTCGGGCTCGACCCGGGCCTGCGCACCGGCGTCAAGGTCGCGGTGGTCGACGCCACCGGCAAGCTGGTCGCCACCGACACCATCTACCCGCACGAGCCGCGCCGGCAGTGGGACGCCTCGCTGGCCGCGCTGAAGAAGCTCTGCACCGCGCACGGCGTGCAGCTGATCGCCATCGGCAACGGCACCGCCTCGCGCGAGACCGACCGGCTCGCCGGCGACCTGCTCAAGCTCGCGCCCGAGCTTGCGATGCAGAAGCTCGTGGTCAGCGAAGCCGGTGCCTCGGTGTACTCGGCCTCCGAAACCGCGGCCAAGGAGTTCCCCGACCTCGACGTCTCGCTGCGCGGCGCGGTCTCGATCGCGCGCCGGCTGCAGGATCCGCTGGCCGAGCTGGTGAAGATCGAGCCCAAGGCGATCGGCGTCGGCCAGTACCAGCACGACGTCGACCAGTACCGGCTGGCGCGCGCGCTCGACGCCAGGGTCGAGGACTGCGTGAACGCGGTCGGCGTGCACGTGAACACCGCCTCGGCGCCGCTGCTGGCGCGCGTGTCGGGGCTGTCGTCGACGGTGGCCGCGAACATCGTCGCCCACCGCGACGCCAACGGTCCGTTCAGGCGCAGGAAGGAGCTGCTGAAAGTGCCGCGCCTGGGCGACAAGACCTTCGAGCAGTGCGCCGGCTTCCTGCGCATCGCCGACGGCGACGAGCCGCTCGACGCCTCGGCCGTGCACCCGGAAGCCTATCCGGTGGTCGAGCGCATCCTCGCCGCCACCGGCCGGCCGATCCAGGCGCTGGTGGGCGACGGCGGCTTCGTGCGCACGCTCAAGGCCCGCGATTTCACCGACGCGCGCTTCGGCGAACCGACCGTGCGCGACATCCTGGCCGAACTGGAGAAGCCCGGCCGCGACCCGCGCCCCGAGTTCAAGGCGGCGAAGTTCGCCGACGGCGTCGAGGACATCAGGGACCTGCGCGAGGGCATGGTGCTCGAGGGCGTGGTCAGCAACGTCGCCGCCTTCGGCGCCTTCGTCGACATCGGCGTGCACCAGGACGGGCTGATCCACATCTCGGCGCTGTCCGACCGCTACGTGAAGGATCCGCGCGAGGTGGTGAAGGCCGGCGACATCGTGAAGGTGAAGGTGCTGGAGGTCGACGTGGCGCGCAAGCGCATCGCCCTCACCCGTCGCCTCGACGACGCGCCCGCGCCGCGCGAGGCGCGGCCCGATGCGCGCCGCGACAGCGGTCCGCGCGATCCGCGCAGCGGCCCGCGCGGCGGTCGCCCATCCGGCGCACCCAAGCCTGCCGCGCCACCGGCGAACAGCGCCCTGGCCGACGCCTTCGCCCGCGCCAGGCGCGGCTGAGCCCGCCCCGCGCGGCGCCGCGGGACTGACCTCGCGCGGGACAGCCCGCTAGGCCGCAACGACGCGATCGCGCCCCTGGCGCTTGGCCGCGTACAGCCCGAGGTCGGCGCGCTGCAGCACGGCGTCGGAGCCTTCGCCCGCGCCGCGCTCGACCACGCCGATGCTGACGGTGCACGAGAGCGAGGCGTCCTCGGCCGGCGCCACGCGCATCTCCGCGATGTCGCGCCGCACCCGTTCGAGCAGCACGACCGCGGCGGCCAGCGCCGTGCCGCGCATCACCACCAGGAACTCCTCGCCGCCGGTGCGGCCGATGAAGGCCCCGTCGTCGTCGAGCGCGGCCCGCAGCTGTACCGCGACGCGGGCCAGCACGCGGTCACCGGTCTGGTGGCCGTAGCGGTCGTTGATGTGCTTGAAGCGGTCGATGTCGATGATGGCCACGCACAGCGGCCCGCCCGACTCGTCCGCCTGCTGTACCGCCGACTCCAGCTCGCGATCGCTGGCGCGGCGGTTGGGCAGGCCGGTCAGCGGATCGTGCGTGGCCTGGTGCTCGAGCTGCTCCATCAGCTGCTCGCGCTGGCGCGAGGCCTCCTCCAGCTGGCGGTGCTTCTCGCGCAGCTCCTCGGTGCGCTGCGCGACCTCGCTCTCCAGCCGCCGCTCGCGCCGGCGCTGGCTGCGGCCAAGCCACTGGTGGACACCGGCGAACAGCAGCAGCAGGCCGGCCGCCGCCGCGAGCATCACCCACGTCCGCGCCCACCAGGGCGACGCCACGGCGAAATCCACGCGCGCCACGCTCGCCGGCCGCGACCAGTCGGCCGGCGCGCGCGCCACCTGCACCTCGAAGCGCAGCGCGCCCGGCGGCAGGTTGGTGTACGCGGCCTCGCGCGCCTGGCCGGCTTCGATCCAGTCCGCGTCGACGCCGTGCATGCGGTAGCGGTAGCGCAGGCCGTTGGGATTGCGCAGGCTGGTGCCGGCGTAGCGGATCGACAGCCGGGCGCCCGCGTCCAGCGCGTGCAGGGCGGCCGGCGGCCGCGCCACGCCGTTGACCACGACCTCGTCCACCACCAGCGGCACGTCGCCGCGATAATCGTGCATCACCCGCGCCGGGTCGAACACCGCCACGCCCTCGGCGGTCGGCAGCCACAGCGTACCGTCGTCCATGCGCCAGCCGGCCGGCGAACTGCCGCCGTTGGCCTGGCGGCTGGGCATGCCGTCGTCGCGGTTGAACATCTGCACATCCAGGCGCGAGGCGCGGCCCTGTTCGATCGCGCGGAACGAGGCGCGCGGCACGCGGGCCACGCCGTGGTTGCTGCTGATCCACAGGTTGTCGAAATCGTCGGCGAGGATGCGGAACAGGCTGCTGCCGTGCAGGCCCTGCTCGCGCCCGTACAGGCGGAAGCTCCCCTGGCGGTAGCCGACCACGCCGCGATCGGTGGCGATCCACAGGCCGCCGTCGGGATCGGACAGGAAATCGAACGCCGACAGCGCGGGGAATTCCCGTTCGGCCGCCAGCACTTCCAGCTCGCCATCGACCCCGCGCCGGGCCAGCCCGCCGAGCTGGCCGATCCACAGCTCGCCGGTGGCGGTGCGGTGCAGCGCGCGCACCGGCAGCTCGGGCAGGCCGGGGAGCGGCATGCGGTCGAGGCGACCGTCGCGCCAGGCGGCGAGCCCGTGCTCGGTGCCGATCCAGAGGGTGCCGTCGGGATCCTCGAGCAGCGCGCGCACCTGCTCGGTGGCCAGGGTGCCGTCGCCGTCGAGGAAGCGCACCGGCGCACCCGGCCCCGGCCCGGCGTGCAGCACGCCGCGGTTGTAGGTGCCGGCCCAGACGCCGCCGTCGGCCGCACGCGACAGCGCCATCACCGAGTTGCCGCGCGCGCCGTGTTTCGGAAAGACCTGCTCGGGCTTGCCCCCGCGCATGCGGCTCAGGCCGTTCGCATGGCCGATCCAGGCCTGGCCGTCGGCGGTCTGCAGCAGGCTGCGGATGTAGTCCGTGGCCAGGCCCTGCGGCCGGCCGATGCCCCAGACCGGGCCGTCGGCGATGCGGAACAGCCCGTGCGTGGTGCCCAGCCAGAGCAGGCCCTCGCGATCCTCGAACAGGGCGCCGGTGGAGTGCCCCTGCACGCCGTGGCGCTCGTCGAGCTGCTGCCACTGGCCGTTGCGGAAGCGCAGCACGCTGCTGTCGGTCGCGGTCACCCACAGCGTGCCCTGCCGATCCTGCAGCAGCCCTTCGGCGCGCTCGGCGCGCTGCCGCTGGAGCCGGCCCGCGTGGTAGCGCCAGACGCCCTGGTCGCCGGCGATCCAGATCGCGCCGTCGCGGGTCTTCTCCAGCGTACGCACTTCGCCGGCAGGCAGGCCCAGCCGGTCGCCCAGCGGCTCCAGCCGTCCATCGACCCAGCGGAACAGGCCGCGACGGCTGCCGGTCCACAGGCTGCCGTCCTCGTGCGCGAGCAGCGCCAGCAGCAGCTGGCCGGCGAAGGCGTCGCCCGACTCGACCCGGACGCATTCGCCGTCCGCCTGCAGCCGGTACAGGCCGTCGCGCGCCGCCAGCCAGGGCACCCCGTCGATGCCGCGGACGATGCGGGTGGCGTCGAGCGCCGGGTAGGCCGCGCAGGCCGGCCGCGCCTCGCCGCGCACCGGCAGCCGCATCAGCCCGAGATGATCCACCCCCACCAGCACGCTGCCGTCGGCATCGCGCCACAGCAGGCGCGACGGCAGGCGGCGGCCATCGGGATGGCGCAGGCGATCGACCTCGCGGAAGCCCAGGCCGTCGAAGCGCGCGGTGCCCTCCCAGGTCGTGACCCAGAGGAAGCCGTCGTCGGTCTGGGTGATGCCGTGGACCTGGCTGTGGGGCAGGCCGTCGTCCGCGTTCCAGCGGGTGACGGTGTAGCGCTCCGGCGGCAGCTGCGGGTCCAGCGCCCAGGCCGCGCCAGCCTGCAGCAGGCACGCGAACGCGCAGGCCGCCGCAACCGCGACGGCGGACAGCCCACGCCCGCGCGTGGACGCACGGGAAGTGCCAGCCCCTGGCATGTCGACAACCGCGCCCCTGTTCACGTGTCGCCGCCCAGTCTACCGCCGATGGCAGGCACCACCGTGCGCAACGCAGCGTTGTTGCGGGTTTGCGGATCCGTCCGGGTGCGCGAACATGGCCGCAACCCGACACGCCCGCCCTGGATTCCACCTTGCAAGCCCCCGGATTTCCCGACAACGATCCACGTCCGCTGCCGCCGGAGCCGCCTCTCCCAAGCGACTGCTGCGACAGCGGCTGCGACCCCTGCGTGCATGACAGCTACAGCGACGAACTGCAGGACTACCGCGAGCGGCTGGCGCGATGGCTGGAGCGGCATCCCGACGCCGGCTGAACCCGTCCGCACGCCCTCAGTCCGCCGCCAGCAGGCGGCCACCTTCCAGCCGCCAGTGCGCATCGGCCACGCCCGGCGGTACCCCGGCGTGGGTGACCAGGAGCAGCCCGCGCCCGGCCAGGATGCCGGGAAGCTCCCGGAAAAACGCCTGCTCGGCCGCGGGATCCAGGCCTTCGGTGGGCTCGTCGAGCACCACCAGGGTGGCCTCGCCCAGCAGCACCCGCGCCAGGCACAGGCGCCGCGCCTGGCCGGCCGACAGGGTGCGCCCGCCTTCGCCCAGCCACTGGTCGAGGCCGTCCGGGAACGCCCGCACCTCGTCGGCGAGGCCGGCCTGGTGCAGCACCGCCCAGAGCGCGTCGTCGCCGGCCGCCGGGTCGCCGATGCGCAGGTTGTCGCGCACCGTGCCGAGGAACACCGGCGGATCCTGCGGCAGCAGCGCGATCCGGCGGTGCAGCTCGGCCAGGCGGGCCGCGCGCAGGTCGATCCCGTCCCACAGGATCGCGCCGGCGTCGGGATCGCGCAGGCGCAGCAGCAGCGCCAGCAGGCTGGACTTGCCGCTGCCGCTGGCGCCGGTCACGACCACCCGCGCCCCGGGCGGAACCACCAGGTCCAGGCCTTCGAGCAGCGGCTGCCCCGGCTGGTGGCGGAAGCGCAGGCCGCGCAGCTCCAGGGTCCCGCGCACGGCCAGCGGCCGCGGTTGCTCCGGATCGACCAGCAGCGGCCGGGCCTGCTCGATCTCGCGCACGCGCGCGGCCGCCGCCGAGGCTGCGCCAAGGCGCGCGCCGCCGCGCAGCACCGGCGACACCACCTCGAACAGGCCGGCCACCGCCAGCACGCAGCCCACCAGCAGGGCGCCGCCGACGCGGCCATCGCGCAGCGCCAGCG
>CAKTDC010000036.1 GCA_934541015.1 uncultured Luteimonas sp. | reverse complement strand
GATCGCCGTCGAGATCGGTTCACAGTTGTTCATCGAGACGATCCTGCATTTGCGGATTTAATGACACAGTAGGACTAACGGACCGGCTGCAGCTCCGTCGCGTTGGCCGGATCCACGTACGGATCGTCGGTGCTGAAGACCTGCCCGGGATCGCTGTTGTCCTGGAACACCCGCGTCCCGCCGTGGATCGAGCTGTAGACCGTGCCGCCGTGGATCCCGGTGTAGGCGTTGCGTTCGTAGATGCCGTCGATCGTGCGCGCGTGGATGCGGTCGCTGGTGCTCATGGTGTCGGCGTGGGTCTGGGCCCGGATCGCGGCGATCTCGCGCGTGGCCTGCGCCCAGACCGCGGCGCGCGCCGCGGCGCCACGCGCATTGATCTCGGCCATGCGCCGCGCGTGCCAGGCCTCGATCTGCTTCAGCTGCGCCGAATAGAAACGATCGACGTTGCCCTGCACCCGCTCGATCGCCGCGGCGAACCACTGCGGGTCCTCCTCGATGCTGTCCACGACGCGATCGAGCAGGTCCAGGTCCAGCGCGCCCTCCGGCGCGCGATACGCGGCCACGCGCGAGGCGCTGGCAACGGTGTTGCCGCTCGCCGCGACGCGGGAGAACCCGACCGCGGCGGCGATCACCTCGCGCATCTCCACGCCCTCGGCCTGGTAGCCGATCAGCATCCGCCCGGCCTGGTAGTCCCGCTCGAAGCCCTTCGGCACGGGCTTTCCGTACTTCTGCGCCTGCTGCCGGGTCTTCTGCGCCAGTTCCGGCCATTCACTGTAGTCGAGCACGCGCGCTCCCGGGCGCGCCTGCGTGGCCACGGCCTCGAGGAATTCGCGCACCGAACGATAGGGCGCCACCGGGCAGGGATCGAGCGGCACCTCCGTTCCCTGCACCTGCCAGACATAGCTGGGCAGGATCTCGATCACGCTGGCGCTGTCGGGCGAGACCGCGGCCCAGGCCAGGCGCATCTGGTTGGAATAGCAGTCGGCCGCATCGTTCCAGCCGATGCCGCCGGCAGCCCGCCAGCCGGCGGGCACCAGCAGGTTGGCGGCGACCATCGGCTGGCCGAAACCGTCCTCGTCCATCACCTGCGCGGGCACCAGCCGGCTGGTGTCTCCGCCGCCGCGCAGCTGGCCGCTCGCCCAATCGACCAGGCCACCCGCGCCGGCTTCGCCGCCGCCATCGTCGGGGTCGGCCACGGCGTCCACGTCGCCGGTCGCTTGCGGCCCGAGGCCGCATCCGCCCAGCATCGGCAGCAGCGCCGCGAGCACTGCCGCCGCGGCCCGGGTTCGCACGATCATCTCCGTTCTCCGTGCAGGCCCGCCGCTCACCGGCGGCGCCTGGATGCGTCTGCTGCCCGCCGCCGGGCGTTCACTGCCCCTGCATCGCGTTGCGCACCGGCTGCCCGGCCTGCCGCCAGGCCTCGATGCCGCCGCGATACCAGTACACGTTGCGGTACCCCATGTGGATCGCGCGCAGCGCGGCGTTGTACGAGCCCCAGCACATCGGTCCGCCGCAGTAGATCACCAGCATCCGCGACTTGTCGCCGCCGGTGGCCTGCTGCAGGTACTGGGCGAAGCCCTGCTGCACCTGGTCGTCGAAACTTCCACCCTGCGCCGCCGGCACCACCGCGATCGCGCCGGGCAGGTGTTCGGGACCGCCGTAGGCGTGCAGCAGGAGCATGCCGCCCGGGCGGCCCTGCGCCAGCTGCACCAGCTCGCGGGTGGAGATCACCTTGCCGCCGGGGATCGAGGTCGGCGTCGGCGCCCCCAGCTGGTCGGAGGGCCGCAGCCGCTGCGTCGGCGCGACGCCCAAATCCTGCGCCTCGTTGATCCCGCCCTGCTGCTGCACCTGGGGCCCCTGCTGCTGGTATTGCTGCTGCTGGTATTGCTGCTGCTGGTGTTGCTGCTGGTGTTGCTGCTGGGGGTACTGCTGCTGGGGGTACTGCTGCTGGGGATACTGCTGCTGCGGTTGTTGCTGCTGCGGGTATTGCTGCTGCTGGCGCGGCTGCGGCGCCTGGCGCTGTCCGCTGCTGCCGAAACTGTCCTGGGCATGCACAGGGGCGATGCCGGCCAGGCACAGCAGGGCGGACAGCATGCCGCCCGCGGCGAACAGGATGCGGGATGTGCGGCTCACGGGATACGCTCCAGCTCGGTGGCGTTGGACGGATTGTGGTAGGGGTCGCTGGTGCTGTAGGCCTGGTTGGGATCGCTGTTGCCCTGGAACACGCGGCTGCCGCCGTGGATGCTCGACTGCACCGTGGTGCCGCCGGCACCGGAATAGCTGTTGTACTCGCCGATGCCTTCCATGGTCCGACGGTGCATGTTGTCGCTGGTGGCGCTGGTGCTGGCGGCGATCGAGTTGTAGATGCCGGCCACTTCCTGGTTGGTGCGCATGCGGATCGCGTGGCGGTCGGCGGCGCCGCGGGCGTTGATGATCGCCATCTGCCGGTTGTGCCAGTCGTCGATGCTGCGGCGCTGTCCGTCGCTGAACCGGCGGATGTTCTCCATGCCGCGCTGCTGCATCGCCTGCAGCCACTGCGGGTTGGGCTGCATGGTGCCGGCGATGCGCTGCATCAGGTCCATGTCCATGCGTCCTTCCGGGGCCCGCTGGGCGTGGATGGTGGCGGTGCCGCCGACGATGTTGCCCTGCGCCTGGGTGAAGGTCACCGCGGCGCTGAGCACCTCGCGCATTTCCACGCCGTCTGTGCTGTAGCCGATCAGCAGGCGGCCGGCATCGAAACGGGCCTGGATCTGCGGGTTCGACTGCGCCGCCTGCGCCATCTGCTGCTCGAGTCCGGTCAGTTGCTCATAGTCGAGCACGCGCGCGCCGGGGCGGGCCCGCTGCACCGTGGCCTCGAGGAATTCGCGGGTCGAGCGGTAGGGCGCGGCCGGGCAGGGATTCATCTGGATCTCGGTGCCCGCCACCTGCCAGCTGAAGCCGGGGAGGATCTCCACCGCGGTCAGGCTGTCGGGCGCCATCGCCGTCCAGCCGATCTGCATCTGGTTGGTCACGCAGGGGGTGTTGTCGTTCCAGGTCACGCCGCCGACGGTCTGCCAGCCCACCGGGATCTCCAGGTTGGCGGCCACCATCGGCTGGCCGAAACCGCCCTGGTCGATGATCTGCGCCGGCTGCATGCGGCTGGTGTCGAGCATCGGCGGCGGCGCCATCTGCGGCGGCGGCGCGCCGGCGTTCCAGCCGCCGTCGCCGCCCGCAGCGGCCGGATCGCCCCCCGCCCAGGCCGTCGCATCCCCCGCCTGCCCGCCGTACCCGGCGTCCTGCGCCTGCTGTCCGCCCTGCCAGCCGCAGGCGCTGATCGCCAGCGCCAGGGTTGCGCCCGAAAGCACCCCGCGTACTCCACCGATGATCGTCATGCTCGTGCTCCAAGGGCGCCGCTGCCCTGTCCTCTGCAGAGGCGCAAGCCGCGCCCGGACCGGCTCATCGGCCGGGGCGTCGAAGCCGTTGAGCCGATCGCGCGCCGTTCCGCGCCTCAGGAGGCTGGAGGGCCGGAGTTGATGCAGAGGGGAGGACGCGACATGGGCACGGTTGAGCAGATGCGGCCGCAGCCACGGGCATCCGGGCCGGGAGAGGAAGTCCCCAGAGTGCGCGCGGGCCGCGGCCAGCCACCGCCGGGGGAGCCGGTCTACCGCAGGATGCGCGAGGCCTGGTCAGTCCTCATCCGACAGAACATCCAGCAGCCAGGCACGTGCGGTCTGCCAGTGGCGCTTGACGGTGGCCGGCGAGATGTCCAGGGCCTGGGCGGTTTCCTCGATGGTCAGCCCGCCGAAATAGCGAAGTTCGACGATGCGTGACTTGTCCGGATCCACCTGCTCCAGGGCCAGCAGCGCGTTGTCCAGCGCGGTGACGTCGATGTCGTCCGAACTTCCGTCGATCAGGTCGACGCGAGTCAGCGACACCCGCTCACCGCCGTCACGCTTGCCCGCGTTGCGCCGGCGCGCGTGGTCGACCAGCACTTCGCGCATGACGCGCGCGGCCATGCGCACGAAATGAACGCGATCCTGCCAGTCGATGCGCGACATGCCGCCCAGCCGCATGTACGCCTCGTTCACCAGCGCCGTCGCCTGCAGGGTATGGCCGCCGCGCTCGTTGGCGAGCTGGCGCTGCGCGATCGCGCGCAGCTCGGGATAGACGGCGTCGACCAGGCGGTCGCGGGCGCCCATGTCGCCCTTGCGCCAGTCGGTCAGCCATTGTGTAAAGTCCCCTGTCACAGGGGGGAGTGTACCAGCGTCGACGGCCGGGTCATCAGCTGGCCGCTGCGACGCTGCCCGCCCCCCGTCCAGCGATCACGGAGCGGGCGATGATCCCTTCCAGCGAAGCACGGGTCCTGGCGTTCTTCGAGAAGGCGCTGGAGCAGCCCCCGGAGCAGCGCCAGGCGTGGCTCGAGGAGCAGGACCTGCCGGAGGCGGTGCTGACGCGGGTGCAGCGCCTGCTCGAGCGCGAATCCACACTCGGGGACTTCCTCGAAACCCCGGCCGCCATGCCCGAACCGGACGATTTCCCGGACGTCGGCGAGCGCCTGGGCAGCTACCAGCTGGAGCGCCGCATCGACAGCGGCGGCATGGGCGTGGTCTACCTCGCCCGCCGCGCCGACGCCGTCTACGAGCAGGAGGTGGCGATCAAGCTGATCCGGCCCATGCACCTGGGCGTGGGCGCAGGCTTCCGCGAGCAGATCGTGCAGCGCTTCGAGCAGGAGCGCACCCTGCTCGCGCGCCTGCAGCACCCCTATATCGCGCGCATCCTCGACGGCGGCAGCACCGAAGCGGGCTTCCCCTGGCTGGCGATGGAGTACGTCGACGGCGTCTCCCTGCTCGAGCACGCCGACGCCAGGAAGCTCGGCGTGCGCGAACGCGCCACGCTGTTCGGCAAGGTCTGCGAAGGGGTGCAGGAAGCGCACCGCAATCTCATCGTCCATCGCGACCTCAAGCCCGAGAACATCCTGGTCAACATCGACGGCGAGCCCAAGCTGCTCGATTTCGGCATCGCCCACGCCCTGGGGCAGGACGGGAGCCTGAGCGAAGCGGTGGCTTCGCTGACCGCCATGACCCCGGCCTATGCCAGCCCGGAGCAGGTCCGCCGGCAGCCGCTGACCACCAGTTCGGACGTGTACTCGCTGGGCGTGGTGCTGTACCAGCTGCTGACCGCCCGGCGCCCCTACGAGACCGAATCGCTCAGCCCCTCGCAGGCCGAGCGCGTGGTCTGCGACACCCGCGCGCCGACGCTGCAGGACGCACTCGCCGCATCGGAACTGCCCGATGCGGAAAGGCAGCGCCGCCGCCGCCATCTCGACCGCGACCTCGAAGCCATCGTCGCCAGGGCGATGCACAAGGATCCGGCGCAGCGCTACCACTCCGCGCAGGAGCTCGCCGCCGACGTGCGCCTGTGGCTGGAGCACAAGCCGGTACGCGCACATCCGGATTCGGCGCGCTACCGCTTGGGCAAGTTCATCGGGCGCCACCGCCTGGGTACGGCAGCGGCGGCGGTCGCGCTGCTGGCCGTGCTGGGCGCGGCCGGAATCGCCTTCTGGCAGGCCGGACAGGCGCGCCAGGCCGCCGCCGACGCCAGCGCGATCAACGCCTTCCTGCTCGACGTGCTGAAGATGTCCGATCCGTTCGACGCCGGCGTCGAGCCCACCCTGAGCCAGGCGCTCGACGACGCCGCGACCACCATCGACCAGCGCTTCGCCGGCCGGCCCGACCTGTCCTCGGTCATCCGTTTCAGCATCGGCTACAGCATGCTCAGCCGCTATCGCCTGCAGGCGGCCGACGACCAGCTGCACCGCGCGCTCGCCGAAAGCCGCTCCGCCTTCGGCGAGGACGACATCCGCACCACGCGGATCCTCGAGGCCATCGCCTTCCTGCGCCAGGAGCAGGGCCGGTTCGAGGAGGCCGCCGCCGCGTTCGAGGACGTGGTTGCCCGCCTCGAGCGCAACGGCCACACCGCCGACCCGCTCTACGGCATTGTGCTGGGCAACCTCGGCAACCTGCACCTGGTGCGCGAGGACTATCCCGAAGCCGAGCGCTGGCTGCAGCGCACCGCCGCGCACGCGGCGGAGCAGGGCGATGCCTTCCCCGCCGCCGACCGCGCCACCCTTACCGCCAACCTCGCCCAGGCCGCGCACGGCCTGGAGGACCTGGAGCGCGCCGACGCCCTCTACGCCGACGCCCAGGCGCAGCTGTCGAAGCTGTACCCGGAAGGCAACCCGGACCTGGCGATCCTGCTCAACAACCGCGCCCTGCTGGCCGAGGAGATGGGCGACCGCGCGCATGCGCTGGCCCTGCACCGCGAATCGCTGGCCGAGCGTCGGCGGGTGTTCAAGCACGACCACCCGATGACCGTCACCGCCATGACCCAGGTGGTGCGGCTGTCCCTGGAAAACGGCGAGAGCGAGGGCACGCTGGCGCTGGCCAACGAAGCCGCGGCGATGGCCGATCGCGTCTACACCGAACCCAACGCCCGCCACGCTTCGGCCTACGCCACCGCAGCAGTGGCGCGCCTGAGCGCGGGCGACCGCAGCGGCGCGGCGTCGGCCATGGACCGCGCACAGACCCTGCTGGCCGCCGTCGCCGAGCCCCAGCCGAGCATCCTCGGCTACATCGACCGCAGCCGCGCCACCCTCTGCGCCGCGGGGGTCACCCCGGCCAGCGGCTGTCCGGCGCCGGCCGATCCCTCACAACCCACTGCCCCGTAAGGAAAAACCGCCGTTTCCGGACTGTCCGGTACGGTCCCGTCGGGCCAGCTCGGATAGACTGCGCGTTTTGCGGTCGCGGCCTGTGCTGATGAACCCGAGCCATCTCGATTTCGAACAACCCATCGCCGACCTCGAGGCGAAGATCCAGGAGCTGCGCCAGGCCAGCAACGGCCCGGCGGTCAACATCGACGCCGAACTGCGCGCCCTCCAGGACAAGCTGCGCAAGCGCACCGCGCACATCTTCCGGGACCTCACCCCCTGGCAGATCTCGCAGCTGGCGCGCCATCCCTCGCGGCCCTACACCAACGACTACATCCACGTGATCTGCGACGAGTTCGAGGAACTCGCCGGCGACCGCGCCTACGCCGACGATGCCGCCATCGTCGGCGGCCCGGGCCGCATCGACGGCCGCCCGGTGATGATCATCGGCCACCAGAAGGGCCGCGACACCAAGGCCAAGGTGCGCCGCAACTTCGGCATGCCGCGCCCCGAGGGCTACCGCAAGGCGCTGCGCCTGATGAAGATGGCCGAGCGTTTCAGGCTGCCGCTGCTGACCTTCATCGACACCCCGGGCGCCTATCCCGGCATCGGCGCCGAGGAGCGCGGACAGTCCGAAGCCATCGCCCGCAACCTGATGGAGATGGCCGAGCTGAAGACGCCCATCGTCTGCACCGTGATCGGTGAGGGCGGCTCCGGCGGCGCGCTGGCGATCGGCGTCGGCGACCGCACGCTGATGCTCGAATACAGCACCTACTCGGTGATCTCGCCCGAAGGCTGCGCCTCGATCCTGTGGAAGGACGCCAAGAAGGCCAAGGACGCCGCCGAACAGCTCGGCCTGACCGCGCACCGGCTGCACGAGCTGGGCCTGGTCGACCGCGTCCTGCGCGAACCGATCGGCGGCGCGCACCGCAACCCCCGGCAGACCGCGATCCGGCTCAAGGCGATGCTGCTCAACCAGCTCGACGAGCTCGACGGCGTGCCGCTGCCGGAGCTGCTGGAGCGCCGCTACCGGCGCCTGCGCGGCTACGGCGCCTACGAGGCGGCCTGAGCCGCTTCGCGATGTCGACGCCCTGCGCCGACGCCCGGTCGCGCGGACCAGCAGGGGGGATCGACCCGTGACCGGCCTGGCCGGGACCGTTGCCGCACAGCCGGGCGCCGCCGGTGACGCGCGGCCGGTGCTGGTCGGCTACAGCGGCGGGCTCGATTCGACGGTGCTGCTGCACCTTCTGGCCGGCGATACCGGGGCAAGGGCGCGCGGCCTGCGCGCCATCCACGTCCACCACGGCCTGCAGGCCGATGCCGATGCCTGGGCGCGGCACTGCGAGGCGGCCTGCGCCTCGCTCGCCGTGCCGCTGGAGATCCGCCGCGTGGCCGTGCGCCGCGACAGCGGCGAGGGGCTGGAGGCCGCCGCCCGCGCCGCCCGCCACGCCGCCTTCGCCGACAGCCTGCGCGAGGACGAAGTGCTTGCGCTGGCACACCATCTGGACGACCAGGCCGAGACCTTCCTGCTGCGCGCACTGCGCGCCTCGGGCAGCAACGGCCTCGGCGCGATGCGGCCCTGGCGGCGCCATGCCCGCGGCTGGCTCTGGCGTCCGCTGCTCGACACGCCGCGATCGGAACTCCTTGCCTGGGCCCGTGCCCGGGCGCTGTCGTGGATCGAAGATCCCTCGAACGCCGACGACCTGCACGACCGCAACTTCCTGCGCCTGCGGGTGATGCCGCTGCTGCGCGCGCGCTGGCCGCAGGCCGATGCCGCGCTCGCCGGCAGCGCCCGCCTGCTGCGCGCGGACGCGGAACTGCTCGACGCCGGCGACGCGCAGGCGCTGGCCGCGCTGCGCACGCCCGATCCTGCCTGCCTGGACGCGCTGAAGCTGCAGGCGCTGCCGCCGCCGCGCCGTGCCCGCGTGCTGCGCCGCTGGATCGGCGGACTCGGCCTGCCGCCGCTTCCCGGCAGTGGCCCGGCCGCCATCGCAGCGCAGCTGCTGCCCGCCGCGCGCGATTCCGCCGCCAGCTTCCGCTGGCGCGGCGCGGTGATCCGTCGCTGGCGCGACCTGCTGCACGCGCAGTCCGATCGCCCGCCGCTGGCGCGGGATTTCCGCGTCGAATGGGACGCGGCCTCGCCACTGCGGCTGCCCACCGGCGACACCCTGGCGCTGCTCCCCGGCGCAGACGGGCCGTCCCCGCCGGCCGGCCCCTGGCTGGTGCACGCGCGCCGCGGCGGCGAACGCATCGTCCTGCCCGGCCGCGGCCACTCGCACGCGCTCAAGCACGTGCTGCAGGACCTGGGCGTGCCGCCCTGGGTGCGCGAGCGCCTGCCGCTGCTGTCGGCCGCCGACGGCACCCTGCTTGCCGCCGGCGACCTGGTGCTGTCGGCCGCGTTCGAGGCCTGGTCGCGCGGTGCGGGCCGTCGCCTGCGATGGGCCACCGATCCAACCTGAGCGGGCCATCGCTTACACTGGGCACATGGCCAAGAACACCGGATCCGCGCCCTCCCCCGTCGCCGATTTCGAGAGCTCACTGGACCAGCTGGAGAAGCTGGTCGAGAAGATGGAGCACGGCGAGATGAGCCTGGAGGACTCCCTCACCGCCTACGAACGCGGCGTCGGCCTTTACCGCCACTGCCGGCAGGCGCTGGAGCAGGCCGAACTGCGCGTGCGCCTGCTCACCGATCCGGACGCGCCCGAGCGCGCGGTTCCCTTCCCCGGCCTGCCTGGCGACGACGCGGATGTCTGAGCCCGCGGCAGGCGGCACGCTGCAGCTGCTTTCCGCCTGGCGCACGCGCGCCGACGCCACCCTGGCCACCGCCCTCGACCGCCAGGACGCCACCGAACCGCGCCTGCTGGCGTCGATGCGCCACGCGGTACTGCTGGGCGGCAAGCGCATGCGCCCGCTGCTGGCCTACGCCGCCGGACACGCCTGCGGCGCCGGGGATTCCGCGCTCGACGCGCCCGCCGCGGCGGTCGAACTGGTCCACGCCTACTCCCTGGTCCACGACGACCTGCCGGCCATGGACAACGACGCGCTGCGCCGCGGCCAGCCCACCGTCCACGTCGCCTTCGACGAGGGCACCGCGATCCTGGCCGGCGACGCGCTGCAGTCGCTGGCGTTCGCGGTACTCGCCGCCTCGCCGCTTCCCGCGCCGCGCGTGGTCGCCATGCTGTCGGAACTGGCCACCGCCGCCGGCGCCGCCGGCATGTGCGGCGGCCAGGCCTTCGACCTCGCCGCAACCGGCCGGAAATGGGGACAGCAGCAGAAACGGTGTCAGGGACAATTTCCGGCCGACGGGCCGGAGGGCGCTCCAGCACTGGATCCGGAAATTGTCCCTGACACCATTTCCGGGTCCGTGTCCTTCCTCGAACGCCTGCACGCGCTCAAGACCGGTGCGCTGCTGCGTGCCGCGGTGCGGCTGGGCGCCATCGCGGCCGATGCCGACACCGCCACCTGCGCATCGCTCGACGCCTTCGCCGAGGCCCTGGGCCTGGCCTTCCAGATCCGCGACGATCTGCTCGACATCGAGGGCGACAGCGCCACCCTCGGCAAGACCGTCGGGAAGGATGTCGAGCAGGACAAGGCCACCTTTCCTGCGCTGATCGGCCTCGACGCCTCGCGCGCACGGCTGCGCGAACTGTCCGGACGCATGGACGACGCCCTGGCCCGCTGCACTGGCGACACCGCGGCGCTGGCCGCGCTCGGCCGCCAGGCCGTCGAGCGGGACCGCTGAGGCGCAGGCAGGGACGGAGGCCCGGCGCAGCGTCCGTCCGGGGCCGGAGATGGCGGATGGCGGCGTATACCCGGCAGGCGCTGCCTGCCCCTGCCCGAGCGATCGCGATGCACGGCGGATCGCCTGGGGGCTGCGGCGGCGGGCACCCGGACAGGCGGAGGGCCCACCCGGTTCCGTGGCTCAGGCGCGGGCTTGGTCGCCATGGCGGGAGTCGGCCGCGGGCTGCTGCCCGCGTGCGGGCCAGGCCAGGAAGCCGATCGCCACCAGCGCCAGCAGCCAGCAGTACCAGACCTTGCCGGCCAGGGCGAAGGGCGAGATCGAGGCCAGCGATGCGGCGAGCAGGATCTGGGCGCCGTAGGGCAGCAGACCCTGGGGCACGCAGGCGAAGATGTCGAGGATGCTCGCCGCGCGCCGCGGGCTGATGCCGTGGCGCACCGCGATGTCCCTGGCGACGCTGCCGCTGACCAGGATCGCCACCGTGTTGTTGGCGGTGAACACGTCGGCCGTCGCCGACAGCGCGGCGATGCTGAACTCGCCGGTGCGGCGCCCGCGGTGGCCGCGGGCGAAGCGCGAGATGGCCTGTGCCAGCCAGTCCAGCCCGCCGCTGGCCTTCATCAGCGCGCCCATGCCGCCGATCAGCAGCGACAGCAGCAGGATCTCGACCATCCCTTCGAAGCCGGTCCAGATGTCGCCGGCATACTCGACAAGATCGTAAGCCTCGCCGAAGGCGAGGCCGAAGCCTCCGGCGAGCACCAGCCCGATGCCCAGCACCACGAGCACGTCCAGGCCCGCCAGCGCCAGCGCCAGGACCAGCAGGTAGGGCAGCGCCAGCCACGGCGAAGCAGTGGTCTCGGCCTCCACCGGCGCCGAATCGCCGGCCAGGCCGAGCAGGACCATGGTCGCCAGCGCCGCAGGCAGCGCGATCCTGAAGTTCTCCCGGAACTTGTCGCGCATCTGCGCGCCCTGGGTGCGGGTGGCGGCGATGGTGGTGTCGGAAATCACCGAGAGGTTGTCCCCGAACATCGCGCCGCCGACCACGCCGCCGACCACCAGGGTGCGGTCGAGGCCGGCCGCGTCGGCCACGCCGACCGCGATCGGCGCCACCGCGGCGATGGTGCCCATCGAGGTGCCGATCGCCAGCGACACCATGCAGGCGATCAGGAACAGTCCCGGCAGCAGCAGCGCCGGCGGCAGCGCGCCCACGCCCAGGGACACCACCGCATCGACCGCGCCCACCGCCTTGGACACGTGCGCGAACGCGCCGGCCAGCAGGAAGATCAGGCACATCATCACGATGTTCGGCTCGCCCATGCCCTGCAGGAGGGTTTCCCCGGGCCGGACCCCGCGCCGCCAGGCGATCAGCGCCGCCAGCGCCAGCGCGGGCAGGATCGCCACTGGCGCACGCAGCTGGTAGAAGCCCATGGGATCGCCGAGCGCGGTGAAATACAGGCCGGCGCCGAAGAAGATCGCGACGAACAGCAGCAGCGGGGTCAGCGCCAGGGCGCTGGGGCGGACGGTCATCGGGGAGCGCCGGACATGGGGACCGGCGATTGTGGGCCGCTCAAGGCCCGCCGTCATGCCCGTGGCCGGAAAGGCGCGGGTGCAAAAACAGGACGCAGGGCCGGGGCAGCCGGTGCCGGCCGGCGATGGCGGAACGCAGGGGAGGCCGCACGCGCAGCGCGGCGGCGGCGATGGGCCCGGTCGGGATCGGCACGGAGCGTCTGCTGGCGCCCGGAAAGCAGGCCGCCCGCCGCAGCGCGCCCCGCGTACCCACAGTCAGGCGCGCGGCCGGCAGCGGCAGTACGGCGCGGTACCGCCCTGCCCCCCCGGCCCGTCCGGCTCAGACCCGGCTGGCGATCGCCTTGGCGAAGGACATGGTGCTGCCGCTGCCGCCCAGGTCCGGGGTCAGGCTGTCGCTGGCTTCGAGCGTGGCGACGATGGCGTTGCGCAGGCGTTCGGCGTCGGCGGGCCTGCCCAGGTGGTCGAGCATCTGCGCGGCACCCAGCAGCAGGGCGCAGGGGTTGGCCTTGCCCTGCCCGGCGATGTCCGGCGCAGTGCCGTGCACGGCTTCGAAAATCGCGGCCTCGGCGCCGATGTTCGCGCCCGGCGCCAGGCCGAGTCCACCGACCAGCCCGGCGCACAGGTCGGAAATGATGTCGCCGAACAGGTTGGTGGTGACGATCACGTCGAACTGCTCGGGCCGCATCACCAGCTGCATGCAGGTGTTGTCGACGATCATCTCGTTGCACTCGATTTCCGGGTACTGCGCCGCGACCTCGCGCGCCACCTTCAGGAACAGGCCCGAGGTGGTCTTGAGGATGTTGGCCTTGTGCACCACGGTGACCTTCCTGCGGCCGGTGCTGCGGGCCAGGTCGAAGGCGTAGCGGACGATGCGCTCGGAGCCCTTGCGGGTGATCTTCTGCATCAGGGTCGCCGTCTCGCCGTCCTCGGTGATCGACTGGCCCTCGCCGATGTAGGCGCCCTCGGTGTTCTCGCGCACGGTGATCACGTCGACGCCCGTGGGGAATCGCGAACGGGTGTTCGGGAACGACTTGGCCGGACGCAGATTGGCGTACAGGTCGAAACGCTTGCGCAGCTCGACGTTGATCGAGCTGAAGCCGCCGCCGACGGGCGTGGTCAGCGGGCTCTTGAGCGCGATCCGGTTGCGCCGGATCGAGTCCATCGTCGCCTGCGGCAGCAGTTCGCCGTGCTTCTCCAGCGCGGCCAGGCCGGCGTCGGCGTCCTCGTAGCGCAGGCCGAGGCCCATCGCGTCGAGCACGTGGAGCGTGGCTTCCATGATCTCCGGGCCGATGCCATCGCCGCGGATGACCGTGATTGTCTGGGTCATGTGGGGGGATTTCCGTGCAAAAACGCGCCGCGCGGGGGCGCGGCGTCGAATTGGTTGACAGTGAAATTATGCCCGAAACGGAGCCCCGGCCCCAAGCCGCCCGCCCCGCCGGACCCCGGCCGGCGGGGTTGCGCGACCCGTTCAGTGGCCGTGGGCGGGCGGCGGCCCGGCCTCGCCCTGCTCCAGCCTGTCGAGGAAATCCACCGCCCGCCGCAGGTGCGGAATGACGATGCTGCCGCCCACCACCAGGCCGACCGAAAACGCCTCGAAGAACTCCTCGCGGCTGACGCCGGCCTCGCGGCACTGGGCCACGTGGTAGCTGATGCAGTCGTCGCAGCGCAGGACCAGCGAGGCCACCAGGCCCAGCAGCTCCTTGGTCTTCACATCGAGCGCCCCGGCCTGGTAGGTCTGGGTGTCGAGCGCGAAGAAGCGGCGCACCACCTGGTTGGGTTCGGCCAGGATGCGCTCGTTCATGCGCTGGCGGAACGCGGTGAACTCGCCGATGCGGTCTGTCTCGCTCATGCGTGGGTGTCCCGAAGCCCGCCCGGCCGTACGGCGGGACGCGGCGGTGGATGTGGGATCCGCCCGGAACCGGGCGGAAGGCGTGCGGCCGCGGCGCTCAGCCGGCCAGCAGCGGCTCCAGCCTGCCGGCACGGTGCAGCGCGATCATGTCGTCGTAGCCGCCCACGTGCACGTCACCGATGAAGATCTGCGGCACGGTGGTGCGGCGGGTCCGCGCGACCATCTTCTCGCGCTCGGCCGGATCCAGGTCGATGCGGATTTCACGCCACTGCAGCCCGCGGCTGCCGAGGAAGTTCTTGGCGGCGGCGCAGTAGGCGCAGATTGCGCTGCTGTAGATGACGATGTCCGGCTGGCCGGAGGGGGTGGCGGCGTCTTCGTTCACTCGGCGGACTCTGGCTTCAGTCGCAGGACTATCGCCCGCCGCGGGCCGGTTTTCCAGTCCGCAGCGGCCGCTGCAGCTGCGGGTTAACGACTGATTCACGCCTGCCGCGGCCGCGGGCGGCATCCTGCACACACCGCCCGCCACTCCACGCCCGATGCCCCGAGTCCCCCGACCGTTCCTGGCAAGCGTCTTCGCGACGCTGATGCTGGCCGCCGTCTGCGCGCCGGCGCAGGAGGCGCGGCTGCCCGACATCGGCTCCTCCGCCGGCACCGTGCTCGCGCCTGCGCAGCAGCGCGAATACGGGCGCATGCTGCTCAGCCAGCTGCGCCACTACAACTACGTGCTCGAGGATCCGCTGATCGACGGCTGGCTGACCGCCACCGGCAACCGCCTCGGTGCCGCCAGCGACCAGCCGCGGCAGGAATTCACTTTCTTCATGATGCGCGACCGCAGCATCAACGCCTTCGCCACCCTGGGCGGCTACATCGGCATGAACGCCGGGCTGGTGCTTGCGGCGGAAAGCGAGGACGAGGTGGCCGCGGTGCTGGCGCACGAAGTCGCGCACGTGACCCAGTCGCACGTGCTGCGCGGCGTGGAGCGTGCCCAGCGCGACCAGATCCCGATGCTGCTGGCGATGCTCGGCGCGATCGCGGTGGCGCAGAGTTCGGGCAGCAGTTCCTCCGGCGACGCCGCGATGGCAGCGATTGCCAGCGCGCAGGGCCTGGCGCTGCAGCGGCAGATCGACTACACCCGCTCCAACGAATCCGAGGCCGACCGCCTCGGCATCCGCACCCTCGCGCGCAGCGGCTATTCGCCCGACGCGATGGCGAGCATGTTCGAGCGCATGCAGGCGGTTTCCCGCACCAACCAGGGCGGCGAGCGCGAGCGCCTGCCCGACTACCTCAAGACCCACCCGATCACCACCACCCGCATCAGCGAGGCGCGCCAGCGGGCCGAGCAGATGCGCGGCGGCAGCGTGACCGCGACCACCAGCACCCCGGACGGCAGCCGCAGCGAACGGGTGCCGCTGGAGGCACCGGCCGGCCCGGCCGCGGCGACGATCGCCAGCGACCACCCGCTGCTGCCGGCTTCGCTGCGGCTCCCGCTGGAGGGCCTGGCGGCCGACGACGACGGCCTGCGCTTCGCGATGGCGCGCGAGCGGCTGCGCGTGCTCAGCGCCAACACCGCCACCGCCGCGGTCCGCGAATACGAGCAGATGCGCCGCGGCGGCAGGCTCGACGACGCCCGCCGCTACGGCCTGGCCCTGGCGCGCTTCCGTGCCAGCGACCCGGCTGCCGCCGCGCGCGACCTGCGCGAGCTGCTCGAGGAACACCCCGGCAACCTGTGGCTGAGCCTGGGCCTGGCCGAAGCCGAGGCCAAGGCCGGCCGGACCGCCCAGGCCGACGCCCGCATGGAGGCGCTGGTGTCGCGGATGCCGCGCGATCCGGCGGTGGCGCTGACCTACGCCGGCATCCTGACCGAACGCAACAGCGCCGAGGCCGGTCGCCGCGCCCAGGCCGTGCTGCGCCCCCTGCTCGCCGGCAATGCCGACAACCCGATGCTCCAGCGCAGCTTCGCCCGCGCCAGCGAGATCGCCGGCGACCCGGTCCGTGCCGGCGAGGCCTATGCCGAGGCCGCCTACCTCAGCGGCCGCGAGGAGCAGGCCCTGGTCCAGCTCAATACCCTGAAGAAGCGCGAGGACCTGGACTACTACGCCCGCGCCCGCATCGACGCGCGCATCGCCCAGATCACCCCGGTGGTGCTGGAGCTGCGGCGCCAGGGAATACGGGACGAGGACCTGAGGCGGCGGTAGGGCGGGCGGTCCCGCGGGGACGGTGTGTCACCGTCCTGTCACAAAACTGTCGTCTAATGCGTGCATCCGTCCATCGGCCCCGCACACGCTGCCCATGCAGAGACGCATCCTGATCGTCGACGACGAACCCTCCATCCGCGAGATGGTCGCTTTCGCACTGCGCAAGGGCGGCTTCGAGCCGGTCCATGCCGGCGACGCCCGCGAGGCGGAAACCGCCATCGCCGACCGCGCGCCGGACATGATCCTGCTCGACTGGATGCTCCCGGGCACCAGCGGAATCGAGCTGGCCCGGCGCTGGCGCCGCGAATCGCTGACGCGGGAGGTCCCGATCATCATGCTCACCGCCCGCGGCGAGGAGAACGACCGGGTCAACGGCCTGGAGGCCGGCGTCGACGACTACGTGGTCAAGCCGTTCTCCGCGCGCGAGCTGCTGGCGCGGATCCGCGCGGTCATGCGCCGCTCGCGCGAGGACGACGAGGACGGCAGCGTCCAGGTCGGCCAGTTGCGCATCGACGGCGCCGCCCATCGCGTCTTCGCGGGCGACCAGCCGATCAACATCGGCCCCACCGAGTACCGGCTGCTGCACTTCTTCATGACCCATCCCGAGCGGGTGTACTCGCGCTCGCAGCTGCTCGACCACGTCTGGGGCGGCAGCGTCTACGTCGAGGAGCGCACGGTGGACGTGCACATCCGCCGGCTGCGCAAGACGCTCGAACCGGCACAGCTCGATTCGATGGTGCAGACCGTGCGCGGTTCAGGCTACCGGTTCTCCGCCGCGGTGTAGGCACGGGGACGTCGCCGTTCCAGGCGACGTCGTCCCATGATGATTCGGTGCGGCAAAGGCGGCATGATCCACAATGCCGCAGGCGACCCGCGCCTCCCCTTCACACCCGCTCCGCGCCGACCACGGATCATCGACCATCACCCGGAACCTGCCGCCGATGTCACCCCGCGCCACCTCCGCCTGGAGCAAGACCCTCGGCCAGCTCGCGATCCTGCTGGCGCTGGGCCTGGCCGTGGGCCTGCTGCTGGGACAGGTCTGGCCGACGCTGACGGTGACCGCGCTGGGGATCGTCGGCTGGCACTACTGGCGCCTGCGCCGGGTGCTGGGGCGGCTGACCTCGCGCCGGCGCTATCCGCCGCCGCAGGGCGTGGGCGTGTGGAACGAGATGGACCGCCTGCTCCACGACAACCAGCAGGCGATGCGCGAGCGCAAGCGGCGGCTGGTCGCGATGCTGCGCGCCTACCGCGCGGCCGCCGCGGCGCTGCCCGATGCGGTGGTGGTGCTCGAACGCAACAGCCAGCGCATCCTGTGGTTCAACGAATCGGCCACGCCGCTGCTGGGGCTGGCCCACCCGCAGGACAGCGGCCAGCCCCTGGGCAACTGCCTGCAGGGGATGCAGGTCTCGCACTGGCTCAGCCTCGGGCGCAACGCCGAGCCGCTGCACGACATCCCGTCCCCGGCGACGCCGGGCATGCGCCTGAACCTGCGCCTGATCCCGTATTCGGACGAGCTGTGGATGCTGGTCGCCAAGGACGTGACCAAGATGATGCGCCTGGAGCAGATGCGGCGCGACTTCGTCGCCAACGTCTCGCACGAGCTGCGCACGCCGCTGACCGTGGTGCACGGCTATCTCGACATGCTCGACCCGGAGGAGCATCCGGACTTGGCGCCGATCCTGCTGGAGATGCAGCGGCAGTCCCAGCGCATGACCCAGCTGGTGGAAGACCTGCTGACGCTGTCGCGCCTGGAAGCCCAGGAGGGCATCGAGGACGAGCACGTCTCGATGTCCTCGATGCTGGTCAACCTGGGGCGCGAGGCCGAGGCGCTGAGCAAGGGGCGGCACCAGATCGAGATCGTGGACAGCGCGCAGGTGGACCTGCGCGGGTCGACCAAGGAGCTGCACAGCGCGTTCTCCAACCTGGTCAGCAACGCCGTGCGCTACACCCCGGCCGGAGGTTCGATCCGGGTCGGCTTCGCGCTGGAGGGGCGCAGGGCGGTGCTCTCGGTGCGCGACAGCGGCTACGGCATTCCCGACACCCACCTGGCCCGGCTCAGCGAGCGCTTCTACCGCGTCTCCACCAGCCGCTCGCGCGAATCCGGCGGCACCGGGCTGGGCCTGGCCATCGTCAAGCACGTCCTGCAGCTGCACCAGGCGCGGCTGTCCATCGAAAGCGAAGTCGGCCGCGGCAGCTGCTTCTCCTGCCGCTTCGGCGCCGAACGCGTCCTGCCGCGGGACGCCGCCCCCTCCCCCGGAGAGACCCTTGAGCACTCCCTCGAGCACGCCGCGCGCTGACGGCAGGCGCAGCCGGCGCCGCAGCGCCACGCCGGCGCCGGGCGGCCAGGCGCTGCCGGAGGCCGCCGGCGCGGACGGTCTGGACGATCCTTCGCTCTATTTCAACCGCGAGCTCTCACAGCTCGACTTCAACTTCCGCGTGCTCGCCCAGGCCGAAGACGAGACGGTGCCGCTGCTCGAACGGCTGCGCTACCTGTGCATCTCCTGCACCAACCTCGACGAGTTCTTCGAGATCCGCGCCGCCACCGTGCGCCACGCCCAGGACTTCGGCGGGATCGTGCCCGCCGACGGGCTCTCCCCGGCCACCGTGCTCAAGCGCATCCACGAGCGTGCCGCGGCGCTGGTGCAGGCCCAGTACCGGTGCTGGAACGACGTGCTGCGGCCCACGCTGGCCCAGGCCGGCGTACGCGTGCTCAGCCGCGGCCACTGGACCGCGCGGCAGACGCGCTGGCTGCGCGCCTATTTCCGCGAGGAGATCATGCCGGTGCTGTCGCCGCTGGGGCTCGATCCGGCGCATCCGTTCCCGAAGATCCTCAACAAGTCGCTGAACATCGTGGTCGTGCTCAAGGGCAAGGATGCGTTCGGGCGCAGCGGCCATCTGGCGATCGTGCGCGCGCCGCGCTCGCTGCCGCGGATCATCCAGCTTCCCGAAAGCATCTCCGGCGGCGAATGCGACTTCGTGTTCCTGTCCTCGGTGCTGTCGGAGTTCGTCGACGAGATGTTCCCGGGCATGGAGGTCAAGGGCGCCTACCAGTTCCGCGTGACCCGCAACTCCGAGCTGATCGTCGACGAGGAGGAGGTGGAGAACCTGGCGCTGGCGCTGCGCGACGAGCTGATCGGCCGCGGCTACCTGCGCGCGATGCGGCTGGAGATCGCCGCGAACTGCCCCAAGGCCATCGTGCGCACGCTGCTGCAGAACTTCGAGCTGCCCGACAACGCCGTCTACCGCATCGACGGGCCGGTCAACCTCAACCGCGTCATCCAGGTCTACGACCTGGTGCAGCGGCCGGACCTGAAGTTCCCGCCGTTCCAGCCGCGCACGCTGCCCGGCAGCGACGCGATGTTCGAGCTGGCCGCGGCCGGCGACATCCTGCTGCATCACCCCTTCGACTCCTTCGCCCCGGTGCTGGAGCTGATCAAGCAGGCCGCGGAAGATCCCAACGTGCTGGCGATCAAGCAGACGCTGTACCGCACGGGCAAGGATTCTGCGATCGTGGAGCACCTGGTCCAGGCCGCGCGCAACGGCAAGGACGTGACCGTGGTGGTCGAGCTGCGCGCGCGCTTCGACGAGGAGGCCAATCTCGGCCTGGCGGACCGCCTGCAGGAAGCCGGCGTGCAGGTGGTCTACGGCGTGGTCGGCTACAAGACCCACGCCAAGATGCTGCTGATCGTGCGCCGCGAGGGGCGCAAGCTGCGCCGCTACGTGCACCTGGGCACCGGCAACTACCATTCCGGCACCGCGCGCGCCTATACCGACCTGGGCCTGATCACCGCCCATCCGGACATCGGCAACGACGTGCACCAGATCTTCCAGCAGCTGTCGGGGCTGGCGCCTGCGATCTCGCTCAAGTGCCTGCTGCAGTCGCCGTTCACCCTGCATCCCGGGCTGATCGAGCGCATCGGGCGCGAGGCCAGGCACGCGTCGGAAGGCAGGCCCGCGCGCATCATCGCCAAGATGAATGCGCTGAACGAGCCGCAGGTGATCCGCGCGCTCTACCAGGCCTCGCGCGCCGGGGTGCGTATCGACCTGATCGTCCGCGGCGCCTGTACCCTGCGCCCGGGCGTGCCCGGCATCTCCGAGAACATCAGCGTGCGTTCGATCATCGGCCGCTTCCTCGAGCATCACCGCGTGTACTGGTTCGGCAACGACGGCAAGCCTGAACTGTTCTGCTCCAGCGCCGACTGGCTCGAGCGCAACCTGCTCAGGCGCGTGGAAACCTGTTTCCCGATCCTGGACCCGCAGGTGCACGCGCGGGTGTTCGACGAGGCGCTGGCCAACTACCTGGCCGACAACACCAACGCCTGGGAGCTGGCCGAGGACGGCAGCTACCGCCAGCTGTCGCCGGGCCCGGACGAAGCACCGCATTCGGCCCAGCTGGCCCTGCTGGCGAAGACGGGCTGATGCCGGAAACCCGCACCCTGGTCGAATCGCTGTCGTCGCCGCTGCAGGACGGCGACATGCTGGCGGCGATCGACCTGGGATCGAACAGCTTCCACATGATCGTGGCGATGTACACGCTGGGCCAGCTGCGCGTGGTCGATCGCCTGCGCGAAACCGTGCGCATGGCCGAAGGCCTGGACAACCGCGGCGGGCTCTCGCCCGAGGTGCGCCAGCGCGCGTTCGAATGCCTGTCGCGGTTCGGGCAGCGGATCCGCCACATCCCGCAGCACCGCGTGCGCGCGCTGGCCACCAACACCGTGCGCAAGCTGGCCGCGCCGCAGGCCTTCCTGGTGCCGGCCGAAACCGCGCTCGGCCACGCCATCGAGGTGATCGCCGGCCGCGAGGAAGCGCGCCTGATCTACCTCGGCGTCGCCCACGCACAGCCGCCCAGGCCCGGGACGCGGCGCCTGGTGGTCGACATCGGCGGCGGCTCCACCGAATGCATCATCGGCAGCGGCTTCGACGCGATCAAGCGCGAGAGCCTGCAGGTGGGCTGCATCGCCACCACCCGGCGCTTCTTCGGCAACGGCAAGCTCAGCCGCAGGAAGTGGCGCGACGCGGTGATCGAGGTCGGCGCGGAGTTCCAGCAGTTCGCCGGCGCCTACCGCACGCTTGGCTGGCAGGAGGCGCTGGGCGCGTCGGGCACCATCAAGGCCATCGGCGAGATATGCGCGGCGATGAAGCTGACCAAGGGCGCGGTTACTATCGAAGCGCTGCCGCTGGTGCGCGACGCCCTGCTGGCCGCGACCACGATCGACCGCATCTCCCTGCCCGGGCTGTCCGACGAGCGCCGCCCGGTGATCGCCGGCGGCGTGCTGGTGCTGGAGGCGGCCTTCACCGTGCTCGGCCTCAAGCGCATGGCGGTGAGCAAGGCGGCGATGCGCGAGGGCATGCTCTACGACATGCTCGGCCGCGCCGGCGACGCCGATCCGCGCGAGACCTCGATCGATGCCCTGACGCGGCGCTACGGACTGGAGGTGGAGCAGGCCGCACGGGTCGAGGCCACCGCCATCGCCCTGTTCGAACAGGTCCGGCACGCCTGGAAGCTCGACGCCGACGACCTGCTGATGCTCGGCTGGGGCGCGCGGCTGCACGAGCTGGGCCTGGTGATCGCCCACAGCCAGTACCAGGTGCACGGCGCCTACGTCATCGCCAACTCCGACATCGCCGGCTTCTCGCGCCAGGAGCAGCAGTTCCTGGCGGCGCTGGTGCGCGCGCACCGGCGCAGGGTGCCCAAGAACGCCTTCGACGCCCTGCCCGACCGGCTGCTCCCGGCGGCCAAGCGCAGCGCCGCCCTGCTGCGCCTGGCCACGCTGCTGCACCGCTCGCGCGAGGAAGGCCCGATTCCCGGCCTTGCGGCGGTGGCCGACGGCAGGTCGCTGCGCCTGCGCCTGTCCGGGAAATGGCTCGACAGCCGCCCGCTGCTGCGCGCCGACCTGGAAGGCGAGCCGCAGGACATCGCCGCATTGGGCATTGATCTGAGCTACGAGGTCGCCTGACCGCGTCACACCGCCGTCATGCCGGCGTCATCGTACCGGCATCGGCGCACTGCACCCTGCTCATGTCCTGCACGGGCTGGAGCCGAGCGCATGCGCTACTCGATCGTCAGCGAAACCTGGCCGCCCGAGGTCAACGGCGTCGCGCTGACCGTGAAGTCCCTGCAGCGCGGCCTGCTCGACCGCGGCCACGAGGTGTCGGTGGTGCGCCCGGAGCAGGGCGGCACCGATCCGGCCGGCGACGGCGAAACCCTGGTCGGCGCCCTGCCGCTGCCGCTGTACGCGGGCCTGCGCGCGGGCCGGCCCTGCACCCGGCGGCTGCAGAAGCTGTGGATGCAGGCGCGTCCCGACGCCATCTACATCGCCACCGAGGGCCCGCTGGGCTGGTCGGCGCTGCGCGCCGCGCGCGGCCTGCGGATCCCGGTCGCCACCGGCTTCCACACCCGCTTCGACGAGTACATGCGCGACTACGGCCTGCCGTGGCTGGAGCCGCTGGCGCTGCGCTGGATGCGCCGCTTCCACAACCGCGCCGGCGCCACCCTGGTGCCGACCCGCGAGCTGCAGCGGCAGCTTCTCGAGCGCGGCTTCGACAATCCCACCCTGCTCGCCCGCGCGGTCGACACGCACCTGTTCGATCCGGCCCGGCGCGACGCGGCGGTGCGCCGCGAATGGGGCATCGACGGCGACGGGCTGGCGGTGATCCACGTCGGCCGAATCGCCGCCGAGAAGAACCTCGAGCTCGCGGTCGCCGCCTTCCGCGCGATCCAGCGGCAGCGGCCGGACGCGCGGTTCGTCTGGGTCGGCGACGGCCCGCTGCGCGAGCAGCTCGCGCGCGAGCATCCGGATTTCGTGTTCACCGGCATCCTGCGCGGCGAAGCGCTGGCGCGGCAGTTCGCCAGCGCCGACCTGTTCGTGTTCCCGAGCCGCACTGAAACCTTCGGCAACGTCACCCTCGAATCCATGGCCAGCAGCGTGCCGGTGGTGGCGTTCGACTACGGCGCCGCGCACGAGCACCTGCGCGATGGCGAGCACGGCGCCGGCATCGCGCTCGGCGACGACGCCGGCTTCATCGCCGCGGCGGCGGCCATCGCCGGCGACGACGCGCTTCGGCGCGAGATGGGACGGGCCGCGCGCGCCGCGGTGCAGCACCTCTCGCCGGAGCGGGTCGCGGAAGACTTCGACCGCCTGCTTGCCGGGCTGGCGCAACAGGGGAATCCGGATGCACGTATCCGCGCCGCGTAACCGCTGGATCCGCAGCGACCGGGACTGGTGCCTGTTCGCCAACCGCGCCGGCGCGCTGCAGGGAATCCGCGGCTATTTCGCCGCCGTCAGCCGCCTGGGCGACGGCGTGTTCTGGTACTGTCTGATGGCGGCGCTGATCGTGTTCGACGGCTGGCAGGGGCTGGGGGTGTCGGCCCACCTGGCCGTGACCGGGGTGGTCGCGCTGAGCCTGTACAAGCTGCTCAAGCGCTGGACGCGGCGGCCGCGGCCGTTCGTGAGCGACGCGCGCATCCGTGCCTGGATCGCGCCGCTGGACGAATTCAGCTTTCCGTCCGGGCACACCCTGCACGCGGTCTCGTTCACCGTGGTCGCCAGCGCGCACTATCCGGCGCTGGCCTGGCTGCTGGTGCCGTTCGCGGCCAGCGTCGCGCTGTCGCGGATGGTCCTGGGCCTGCACTACCCCAGCGACGTGCTGGCGGCCTCGGCAATCGGCGGCGGGCTGGCCGCGGCATCGATCCAGCTGGGCGGCGTGATCGGGATCTGAGCGTTCGGCGGCACCAGCACGACGTCCTGCTCTTTCGTTGTCCGGAAGCGGCGCCTTGAGGTCTTCTTCATGGCTCCATCCTCTCAAAGGTTGAAGCCTCCGGAAAGCCGGAGCGGTTCAGCCTGTACACACGCCGGATGCAGATCGAGCTGTCGTTCCGGGACCTCAAATCACACCGCTACGGCCAGGGCTTCGAAGACAACCTGACGCGAAGCGGCGGACGGCTGCAGATCCTGCTGCTGGTTGGCACACTGGCCTCGTTCGCCAGCTGGCTGGCCGGACTGGGTTGCGAGGCGACAGGCATCGCCCAGTGGCTGTTGCCGACCAAGACCAAACGCAAGCTCTACTCGACCTTGCGTGTCGGGCGCGAAGCCTTGGTCAGGCGTTGGCCCATGGAGCCGGTGGCCGAATGGCTGGATCGATTGCGATCACTGCCGCCAGCGGTGCTCAATCAGATGGTCTCGCCAGCTTGAAAACGTGGGGATACCTTAGTCCCTGACACCTTTATTCCGACACCTTTATTCCTGACACCTTTATTCCTGATTCTTTCCTGAAAAACACAGGGACAGCCCCTTCGATTGGAATAGGTTGCGGCTGATCTAGCTTCACTAAAATGTGCTGAATCGGTACATCATTGGGGTAGTCAGCGAGAACTTCTGTTTCCACGCATGATGCTGACTCACGCATCTCATCCGAGACCGGTCCATCGACATAGAATTCAATGACGAACCCTCCGTCAGAAGGCCTGATCAGTACGGCCCGCGTTTGATTATAAATTTCTCCCACAAGCGCACGAACTACGCTTAGCACAGCAGGCGTACGATCTTCACTTCTCATGGATCCGGCCTCGATGGGACTATATGAATTCCTCTAGTCCTACTGTGTCATTAAATCCGCAAATGCAGGATCGTCTCGATGAACAACTGTGAACCGATCTCGACGGCGAT
>CAKTDC010000035.1 GCA_934541015.1 uncultured Luteimonas sp. | reverse complement strand
TGCCGTCCTTGCCGTCCTTGCCGTCCTTGCCGTCCTTGCCGTCCTTGCCGTCCTTGCCGTCCTTGCCGTCCTTGCCGCCCTTGCCGCCCTTGCCGTCCTTGCCGTCCTTGCCGTCCTTGCCGTCCTTGCCGTCCTTGCCGTCCTTGCCGTCCTTGCCGTCCTTGCCGCCCTTGCCGCCCTTGCCGTCCTTGCCGTCCGGCCGCAGTCGGGCGCCATCTCAGAACGGCAGGGCAAGCTCCGGATCGATCGCCAGCAGCTGCGCGCGGAACTCCTCCTGGATCCGCGCCAGCGCCTCGGCGCTGTCGGCGTCGAAGCGCATCACCAGCACCGGCGTGGTGTTGGAGGCGCGCACCAGGCCCCAGCCGTCGTTCCAGTCCACGCGCAGGCCATCGATGGTCGACAGCCGCCCGCCCTCGAACCGCGCCTGCTCCAGGAAGCGTTCGACGAAGGCGTGCGGGTCGCCATCGGGGGCATCGACCTTGAGCTCGGGCGTGGACACGCCCACCGGCAGCGCCTTCAGCACCTCGTCCGCCGGCGCCTCGTCCAGCGCCAGGATCTCCAGCAGCCGCGCCGCGGCGTAGATACCGTCGTCGAATCCGTACCAGCGCTCGCCGAAGAAGAAATGGCCGCTGGCCTCGCCGGCCAGTTCGGCCTCGACCTCGCGCATCTTGGCCTTGATCAGCGAATGCCCGGTCTTCCACATCAGCGGACTGCCGCCGTGGCGCAGGATGTGCCCGGCCAGGCGCCCGGTGCACTTGACGTCGTAGACGATCACCGCGCCCGGATTGCGGTCGAGCACATCGGCGGCGAACAGCATCAGCAGCCGGTCGGGGAAGATGCTCTCGCCGTCGGGGGTGACCACGCCCAGGCGGTCGCCGTCGCCGTCGAAGGCCACGCCCAGGTCGGCGCCGAAGCGCTGCACGGTGCCGATGAGGTCGACCAGGTTCTCGGCTTCGCTCGGGTCGGGGTGATGGTTGGGGAAGGTGCCGTCGATCTCGCAGTACAGCTGGATCACCTCGGCGCCGATCGCCTCCAGCACCCGCGGCCCGACTTCCGCCGCCGCGCCGTTGCCGGCATCGACCACCACCTTGAGCGGGCGCGCGAGCTGGACGTCGTCGGCGATCCGGCGCACGTAGTCGTCGGACACGTCGCGCTCGCTGTAGCCGCCCGGCGCCGGTGCGGTGTACAGCCGGTCCTCGGCGATGCGCGCGTACAGGTCGACGATGGCCTCCCCGGACAGGGTCTCGCCGCCGACCACGATCTTGAAGCCGTTGTAGTCGGGCGGATTGTGGCTGCCGGTCAGCGAGATGCAGCAGCCGGTGCGCAGGTGGAAGGCGCCGAAGTAGGTCACCGGCGTCGGCACCACGCCGATGTCGATCACGTTGCGCCCGGCCTTGCGCAGGCCCTGGGTCAGGCCGTTCACCAGGTCCGGGCCGGACAGGCGGCCATCGCGGCCGATGACGATGTCGGACAGGTCCTGTTCGCGCATCAGCGAGCCGACCGCGTGGCCGATCAGCTCGGCCACCCCGGCGTCGAGCGTCTTGCCGTAGATGCCGCGGATGTCGTAGGCGCGGAAGATGCCGCGCTCGATGTCCACGCGCGGCGCGCGCGGCGCTTCCACCGCGACCACCGGCACCGGTTCGGCGGCCAGCGCCTCGGCCAGGGTCGGCAGCTCCGGATCGCCGCCGCCGCCAGCGCTGCGCGCGAGCTGCGTGGGCAGCCAGCGCCACACCAGGTAGGCGAGCAGCAGCAGCAGGGCGGCAACCACGAACAGCGGCAGGCCGCTCAGGCCGAACGGCGCGGCGCCGACGTGCGGCACCGCCGCGACCACCCGCAGCGGGGTATCGGGCACGACGACGGCCATGCGCTCGCCGGCCTCGGCCAGCTTCAGGTTGCCGCGCTCGAGCAGGGTGTGCCCGCCCTGGCGCAGGCCCAGATAGCTCGCCGGCCCGATCGAGGCGACCTCGACGCCGGCCATGACGCGCGATATCGGCAGGCGCACGAAGGCCACGCCCACCGGCTTGTCGTCCACCTTGGCGGCGGCGGTCAGCGCGACCCAGGGCTGGTCGCCTTCGCGGATCACCCAGACCACCGGCTGGTCCACGGCCAGCGCGCCTTCCAGCGCGGCCAGGCGGCCGAAGCTGGCCTCGGGCAGCGATTCGTAGGCGAGCTCCAGGTCGGCCGGATACACCTTCGCTTCCTCGAGCTGGCGCCAGTCCGCCGCCAGCAGCTCGCCGGCCGCCTCCAGGTCGCCGGCCTCGAGCGCCTCCGCCATGCCGGCGGAGGACAGCCGCTCGCGCAGCCGCTCGCGGTCGCCGTCCAGCGAGGTCCGCGCCTGCTGGACCGACATGTCCCGGGCCAGCGTCACCTCGCTGCGGCGCTGCGCGTCCTGCAGCTGCTGCCAGCCGCTCCAGGCCATCCACACCGCCAGCAGCGCCACCGCCGCCGCCAGCAGCGGCAGCAGCGGGCGCAGCTGCGCCAGCCACTGTCGCGACGACCTGTCCTGTCCGGTTTCAGCCATTCCCCACTCCCTGTCAGCGCACGCCGGTATGGCCGAAGCCGCCGGCTCCCCGGGCGCTGTCGGTGAAAGTATCCACCACCTGCAGGGTCGCCCGCACGATGGGCAAGAGCACGAGCTGTGCCACCCTGTCTCCCGGCTCGATCCTATACGGCGCGTTTCCCCGGTTCCAGACGCTGACCAGCAGCGGCCCCTGGTAGTCGGCGTCGATCAGGCCGGTGCCGTTGCCGAGCACGATGCCGTGGCGGTGCCCCAGCCCCGAGCGCGGCAGCACGACCGCGCACAGCAGCGGATCGCCGATGTGGATGGCCATGCCCGACGGCACCAGCGCGGCATCGCCGGGGTGCAGGGTCAGCGGCGCGTCCAGCGCCGCGCGCAGGTCGAGCCCGGCGCTGGCCTCGGTGGCGTAGGCGGGGAGCGCCCACTCGCCGCCGAAGCGCGGATCGAGCAGCTTCACCTGCAGCGGGTGGCCGGTCGCGGCGCGAGGCGGGTCGGTCATTGCGGGATCCGTGGTGTTCAGGGACGGGGTCATCGGTCGAGGGCGGCAAGCCGGTCGGCGATGGCATCGAGGTAGCTGTCGGCCAGCGCCGTCTTCGCGGCCCACGGCAGCTCCAGGCGCCAGCCGTCGTGGCCGAGCAGGAGCAGGGCGTTGTCGTCGCTTTCGAAGCCGCCGCCTTCGCCGCCGACCAGATTGGCCGCGATCAGGTCGATGCCCTTGCGCGCCAGCTTGCCGCGGGCATAGGCCTCGACCTCGTCGGTCTCGGCGGCGAACCCGGCCACCAGCCGCGGCCGCTGCGCGTGCGCCGCGACCTCGGCCAGGATGTCGCGGGTGCGCACCAGATCCAGGGTCAGCCCCTCCTGCCCGGGCTGCTTGCGCAGCTTGCCGGCGGCCACGGTGCGCGGCGTGAAGTCGGCCACCGCGGCGGCGCCGATGTACACGTCGGCCGGCAGCGCGCCGAGCACCGCCGCGTGCATCTGCGCGGCCGAGCGCACGTCGATCCGGCGCAGCCCGTCCGGCGTCGGCAGGTGCACCGGGCCGGCCACGAGCGTGACCCGCGCCCCGCGCCGCAGCGCGGCGGCGGCGATGGCGAAGCCCATCTTGCCGCTGCTGCGGTTGCCCAGGAAGCGGACCGGATCGATGTCCTCGTAGGTCGGGCCGGCGCTGACCAGCAGGTGCAGGCCGGCCAGGGAATCGGCCGCGGGCGGCCCGCCGCTCATGCCACCTGCTCCAGCGCCGCGACGATGTCCGCCGCTTCGCTCAGCCGCCCGGGTCCGGATTCGCCTTCGGCCAGCGGGCCGTCTTCGGGCCCGACGACCTGCGCGCCGCGCTCGAGCAGCAGGGCGATGTTGGCCTGCGTGGCCGGATGCAGCCACATGCGGTGGTTCATCGCCGGGCACAGGGTCAGCGGCGCGGTGGTCGCCAGGCACAGCGTGCTCACCAGATCGTCGGCCATGCCGTGGGCCAGCTTTGCCAGGGTGTTGGCGGTGGCCGGCGCGACCACGACCCGCTCGGCCCAGCGCGCCAGCTCGATGTGGCCCATCGCCGCCTCCGCCTGCGCGTCCCACAGCGAGGTCCGCACCGGCCGGCCGGACAGGGCCTGGAAGGTCTGCGCGCCGACGAAGCGCTCGGCGCTGGCGGTCATCGCCACCTGCACCTCGGCCCCGGCCTCGCGCAGGCGCCGCACCAGCTCGGCCGCCTTGTAGGCGGCGATGCCGCCGCAGACACACAGCAGCAGGCGTCGTCCTTGCAGGCGGGAGGGCTCGGCCATCGTCAGGGAATTCCTACACCGTTCCGGGCGGTCAGCTTACCCGAAGCAGGGAGGTCGCCCGGCTGTGCGGCGGCGGCTGGCGCGGTGCAATGGCCACACCGCTGGCGGCCGGCACTCCTCCGCGGATCCTCCCCTGCCGCGCAGGCCTGTTCCGCCGGTCGCCAGCGCATTCCCCCTCGAAAGGAGCTGCACATGCGCATCCGCGACTGGCCCCTGCACGAACGCCCCCGCGAGAAGCTGCTGGTCCGGGGCGCCGCGGCGCTGTCGGACGCCGAACTGCTCGCCATCTTCCTCGGCTCCGGCCTGCGCGGCATGGACGCGGTGGCCACCGCGCGCCAGCTGCTGTCGGCGCACGGCCCGCTGCGCAAGCTGCTGGAGCTGCCGCCCGACCAGCTGGCGAAGCTGCCCGGCATCGGCCCGGCGCGGAGCAGCCGGCTGTGCGCGGCGCTGGAGCTGTGCAACCGCTATCTCGCCGCCGGCCTGGAGCGCGGCGACGCCCTGACCGACCCGGCGTCGGCCGGGCGCTACTTCGCCCAGCGCCTGCGCCCGCACCCGCACGAGGTCTTCGCCGCGCTGTTCATGGACACCCGGCACCGCGCGCTGGCCTTCGAGGAGCTGTTCCGCGGCACCATCGACGGCGCCGAGGTGCACCCGCGCGAAGTGGTCCGGCGCGCGCTGGCGCACAACGCCGCGGCGGTGATCGTCGGCCACAACCATCCCAGCGGGAACCCCGAGCCCAGCGCCGCCGACCGTGCGGTCACCGCCCAGCTCAAGCAGTCGCTGGCGCTGGTGGACGTGCGCCTGCTCGACCATTTCGTGATCGGCGACGGCGCGCCGGTGTCACTGGCGGCCCGCGGCTGGGTCTGAGCATGCCGCCTGCGCGGGCGGAGCGGCATCGCCGCGGGCCTCGTAGAAGAGGCAGATCCGCCGCCCGTCGACCTCGGCCACCTGGATGGGCGTGTCGTAGAGGTCCGACAGCAGGTCCGCATCGATGATGGTCGACGGCGGCCCTTCGCTGTGGATGCGCCCCTGCTTCATCGCCACGATGGTGTCGGAGTACCACGACGCGAAGTTCAGGTCGTGCAGCACCACCACCACGGTGCGCCCGAGCTCGTCGGCGGCGCGCCGCAGCAGCGCCATCATCCGGCTGGAGTGCTTGATGTCGAGGTTGTTCAGCGGCTCGTCGAGCAGCAGGCAGTCGGTGTCCTGGGCCAGCGCCATGGCGACGAAGGCGCGCTGGCGCTGGCCGCCGGAGAGTTCGTCGAGGTAGCGCCCGCGCAGGCAGTCCAGGCCCAGGTAGTCGATGGCGCGGTCGACGTGCTCCCGGTCGCCCGCGCTCGGGCGGCCGCGGTTGTGCGGGTAGCGCCCGAACGCGACCAGGTCCTGCACGGTCAGGCGCATGGTCACGTGGTTGTCCTGGCGCAGCACCGCGAGCCGGCGCGCCAGTTCTTCGGAAGGCGCGGTGGCCACGTCCAGGCCGTCGACCTCGACGCTGCCCGCGTCCATCGGCAGCAGCCGGCTGATCATCGACAGCAGGGTCGACTTGCCCGCGCCGTTGGGGCCGATGATCGAGGTGACGCCTCCGGCGGGGATCTGCAGGGAAACGCCGTCGACGACGACCTGGCCGCCATAGGCCTTGCCCAGCGAACGGGTCGCGATCATCGCGCCGCCCCCCGCAGCACCAGGCCGATGAAGACCAGCCCGCCGAGGAACTCGATGATGATCGACAGCGCGGTGCCGAAGGAGAACACCCGCTCCATCAGCGCCTGCCCGCCGACCAGGCAGATGACCGCCACCAGCACCGAGGCCGGCAGCAGGTGGCGATGGCGGCCGTCGCCGAGCAGCGCGTGCGCCAGGCTCACCACCAGCAGGCCGAAGAAGGTGGCCGGCCCCACCAGCGCGGTCGACACCGCCACCAGCACCGCCATCACCACCAGCACCTGCATCACCGTCGCGCGGTAGTCCAGGCCCAGGCCGATCGCCGTGGAGCGGCCCAGCGCCAGCACGTCCAGCCGCCGGCGGATGCGCCACAGCGCCAGCGATGCGAGTGCGACCACGACCGTGGAGATGCCCAGCAGGCTGCGGTCGACGGCGTTGAAGCTGGCGAAGAAGCTGTCCTGCAGGACCATGAACTCGTTCGGGTCCATCATCCGCTGCAGCAGGTTCGACAGGCTGCGGAAGAACACGCCGAAGACGATGCCGACCAGCACCAGCAGGTGCAGGCTGCGCCCGCCGCCCGCGAACAGCCAGCGGAACAGCAGCACGCTGAAGCCGACCATCACCGCGACCTCGCCCAGGAACTGCAGCCGCGCGTCGGCCGCAGCCAGCGCGCGCGAGGTGAAGAAGAACACGATGACGGTCTGGACCAGGATGAACAGCGTGTCGAAGCCCATGATCGCCGGCGTCAGGATGCGGTTGCCGGTGACGGTCTGGAACAGCACCGTCGACACCGCGATCGAATACGCCACCAGCGCCAGGCCCAGCAGCTTGGCGCCGCGGAAGGGCAGCAGGAAGTCCCAGCTGCCGTTCGCGCCCGCGAACATGAAGCCGGCCACCGCCAGCAGCGCCAGCGTCGCCAGCCCCGCGACCACCCGCCGCTGCCTGGCGTCGCGCGCGGGCGGTTGGCCGATCGCGATTGCCTCAGCCCGCGCCATGGCGCCTCCGCAGCAGCAGCCACAGGAAGATGCCGCTGCCGGCCACGCCGACCACGACGCTGATCGGGATCTCGTAGGGCGCGCGCACCAGGCGCCCGAAGATGTCGCAGGCGAGCACGAAGCCGGCGCCGCCGGCCGCCACCCAGGGCACCGCGCGGCGCATGTTGTCGCCGACCAGCAGGCTGACCACGTTCGGCACCACCAGGCCGAGGAAGGGGATGATGCCGACCGAGACCAGCACCACCGCGCTGGTCACGGCCACGATCGCCAGCCCGACCATGACCACGCGCCGGTAGTCGAGGCCCAGGCTGGTGGTGAGCTCCCGGCCCAGCCCGGCCACGGTGAAGCGGTCGGCCGCGACCCAGGCCACGACCAGGCCGGCCAGCCCGATCCACAGCAGCTCGTAGCGCCCGCTGAGCACGCCGGAGAAATCGCCCACGCGCCAGGCCAGCATCGTGCCCATCAGCTCGTGGCGGTAGGCCAGGAAGGTGGTGGCGGCGCCGATCACGCCCCCGAGCATCACCCCGACCAGCGGCGGCAGGAAGGCGTCGCGCAGCGGCACCGCGCGCAGGATGCGCAGGAACAGCGCGGTCCCGGCCAGCGCGAAGCAGGCCGAGACCAGCATCTTCGCCATCATCGGCCAGCCCGGCACCAGCAGGGTGGCGGTGAGGAAGCCCAGGGCCGCGGAGTCGGCGGTGCCGACCGTGGTCGGCTCGACGTAGCGGTTGCGCACGATCATCTGCATCACCAGGCCGGCGATCGCCATCGATGCGCCGGCCAGCATCGCCGCCAGCGTGCGCGGGATGCGGCTGGCGAGCAGCACCTGGAGGTCGTGCCCGGAGGCGTCGCCCGAGAGCAGCGCCGACAGCCGCACCGGGCTCACGCCGACGAACAGGCTGGCCGCCGCGAGCGCCGCCAGCGCGAACAGCGCCACCGCCGCGGCCGGCACCCGGCGCGGCGCGTGCAGGCGGGTCACGGCGGCGCGGGCGTTCACCGTCGGGTCGGTCGCGGCGCCGGCCTCAGGGCCTGGCCGCGACGGCCTCCAGCACCTGGTCGGCCAGCGCGCTGACCGAGGTGTAGCCGTGCATCACCACGTAGGCCGGGACCGGGTCCAGGTACACCACGCCACCCTCCTTCCAGGCCGTGGTCTGGCGCACCAGCGCGTTGTCGAGCAGCCGCTGCGCGGCGCCGTGGCCGGTGCCGGTGCCGGCGTCGCGGTCGACCACGAACATCCAGTCCGGGTCGGCCTCGAGCAGGAACTCGAAGGACACCGAGTCGCCGCCGTGGAAGCGGTCGTCGACCTCGTCGATGACCGGCTTGAAGCCGGCCTCGCTGAAGATCCAGCTCAGGCGCGAGTTCGGGCCGTAGACGCCCAGGCGGCCGGCGTTGGTCACCAGCACCACCGCGGTGCCGGCGGCGGCGGTGCGTTCGCGCAGGGCGGCGAAGCGGGCGTCGAGCGATGCCTTCAGCTCGTCCGCGCGTGCCTGCCTGCCGAAGATTTCGCCAAGCGTGGTGATATTGGCCTTGACGCCCTCCACCAGGTCGGCGTTGTCGACCGACAGGTCGATGGCCGGCGCGATCCGCGACACCTCCTGCAGCTTCGTGCGCGAGCGGCTGGCCAGGATCACCAGGTCGGGCTTCGCCGCGTGGATGGCCTCGTAGTCGGGCTCCTGCAGGGTGCCGGTCTGGACGTAGGGCGCCGCGCCGTAATGGGCCAGGTAGTCCGGCAGGTTCACGCCGGGCGCGCCGATCACCGCGTCCACGCCCAGCGCGTCGAGGATGTCGAGCACGGCGATGTCCTGCACGATGACCCGCCGCGGCGGGGCCGGCAGCACGGTTTCGCCCTGGCGGTGGACGATGGTGAGCGGTGCGGCACCCTCAGCGACCGGGGCGGGGGTGGCATCTGGCGCGGCACCGGGCTGCCCGCCGGAACATCCGGCCAGCGCGAGCAGCAGCGCCGCAAGGATTGCGATCCTGTTGTGCATGGGTGTTCATCCGACTCCGCGGCCAGCGCCAATCGGAGCGATTCATGGAGATGATTCCATCTTAATGCGAATGATTCTCAACACTGTCCTCGCGGCGGGGACGGTCCGTGCCACGGGTACGGTTGACGCAAGGTGGCCGCGGCTGCGCAGCGCCGGGCGCCGCGCGGCCCTCGCGTACAATGGGCGGCCGCACGCTCCAAGCCCCCCAGCCCAGTGAAATCAACGCTCAAGGCCCTGGTCGAACAGGGCATCGACGCCCTCCGCGCGCAGGGCAGCCTGCCCCAGGACCTCGCCACGCCCGACTTCGTGATCGAGCGGCCGAAGGACCGCGCGCACGGCGATTTCTCCAGCAACGCCGCGCTTCTGCTGGCCAGACCCGCGCGCAGCAATCCGCGCGCGCTGGCGCAGGCGCTGGTCGAGGCGCTTCCGCGGAACGACGACATCGCCGCGGTCGAGATCGCCGGCCCCGGCTTCCTCAACTTCCGCCTCTCGCCCGCGGCCTGGCAGCGCCAGCTGCGCCAGGTGCACGCGCAGGGCGCGGCGTATGGCCGCAACGCCAGCGGTTCGGGCCGGGTGGCCGGCGTCGAATACGTCTCGGCCAACCCCACCGGCCCGCTGCACGTCGGCCACGGCCGCGCCGCGGTGATCGGCGACTGCATCGCGCGGGTGCTCGAAGCCAACGGCTGGGACGTGAAGCGCGAGTTCTACTACAACGACGCCGGCGTGCAGATCAACAACCTGGCCGTCTCCACCCGGGCGCGCGCCATCGGCCTCAAGCCCGGCGATGCCGACTGGCCCGCCGACGCCTACAACGGCGACTACATCGCCGACGTCGCCGCCGCCTACCTGCGCGGCGACAGCATCGAGATCGAAGGACACGTCGTCACCGGCAAGGACGACCCCGACGACCTGGACGCCATCCGCGCCTTCGCCGTCGCCTACCTGCGCCGCGAGCAGAACGCGGACCTGGAGGCCTTCGGCGTTTCGTTCGACGTCTACTTCCTCGAATCCTCGCTCTACACCGACGGCAAGGTCGAGCAGACCGTGCAGCGGCTGGTGGAACGCGGCCACGCCTACGAGGAGGGCGGCGCGCTGTGGCTGCGCACCACCGCCTTCGGCGACGACAAGGACCGCGTGATGCGCAAGTCCGACGGCAGCTACACCTACTTCGTGCCCGACGTCGCCTACCACCTGTCGAAGTGGGAGCGCGGCTACGAGCGCGCGATCACCGAACTGGGCGCCGACCACCACGGCTCGCTGGCGCGGGTGCGTGCCGGCCTGCAGGCGCTCGACACCGGCATCCCGCAGGGCTGGCCCGAGTACGTGCTGCACCAGATGGTCACGGTGATGCGCGGCGGCGAGGAAGTGAAGCTGTCCAAGCGCGCCGGCAGCTACCTGACCCTGCGCGACCTGATCGACGAGGCCGGGCGCGACGCCACCCGCTGGTTCCTGGTCGCGCGCAAGCCCGATTCGCAGCTCACCTTCGACATCGACCTGGCGCGCAGCCAGTCGCTCGACAACCCGGTCTACTACGTGCAGCTCTCGCACGCGCGCATCTGCGGCCTGCTGCGCCAGCTGGAGGAGCGCGGACTCGCGTTCAGCCTCGACAACGGGCTGGCACAGCCGCTCGACCTGGCCGACGCGCCGCTGCGCGACCTGCTGATCGACCTCTCGCGCTGGCCGGACGTGGTCGCCGCCGCGGGCGAGCAGCTTGAACCGCACCTGATCGCCGCCTACCTGCACGAACTGGCGCAGGGGTTCCAGACGTATTACAACGATCACCAGTTCCTGGTGGACGATGCGGACGTGCGCGACGCCAGGCTGGCGCTGGCGCTGGCGGTCCGCCAGGTGCTCGGCAACGGGCTGGGCCTTCTGGGCGTGCACGCGCCCGAACGGATGTAGGCGGAGGATCGAGGCAATGGCGGCAAGACGCGGCAGGTCGCAGGCGCGGCGCAGCGGCGGTTCGGGAGGGCTTCCCGGCTGGGCCTGGCTGATCCTGGGCGTGGTCCTGGCGCTGGTGGCGGTGCTGGTGGCGCCGCGCTTGTTCAAGCCCGACACCGAGGACGGCTTCTTCCGCCCGCGCCCGAACCCCGACGCCCGGCCCGCGGTCAGCGCGATCGACGAGGACGCGCCGCCGGTCGACGGCATCGACGCGCAACCGCCGCCGCCTGCGGTCAAGCCGGTGGCCGATCCGGAGTACGACTTCTACACCGTGCTGCCGGCCCAGGAAGTGGCGATGACCGACGCCGAACTCGCCGCCAGCGCGCGCGAGGAGGCGGCGCGGCAGAAGCGCCTGGCCGAAGCCCAGCGGCAGGCGCAGCCCCCGGCAGCGCCGGCCCACCCCGACGCCGCCGATCCGGCCCAGCCGGCGCCCGCTACCTCCTGCAGGCCGGCGCCTTCAGCGCCTCCGGCGACGCCGAGGCGCTCAAGGCGCGCATCGCCCTGCTCGGCCTCAGCGCGCGCGTCGAGTCGGGCACCGCCAACGGCAAGACCGTCTATCGGGTGCGCATGGGCCCCTACGGCAGCGCGACCGAGCTGGCCGAAGCCAAGCAGAAACTCGGCAACGGCGGTCTGCCGGCGCTGGCGATCAAGGCCAACTGAGCCGCCGGCCGCGAGCCGTCGCAGCTGACGCGAAGCCGATACCGCACACTGGCGGACCTGAACGGAGGCACGCGCCATGGCCATCGAAGCCGCCCTGATCAAGCCCGTCGTCGATGCGCTGATGGCGCTGTTCCGCGAGAGCGGCGAGCTCAAGCTCAAACGCAACGCCGAGAAGGCCCTGCGCGAAGCGATCCGCGAGCTGCTGCAGGCCAATCCGGACGAGAACAAGGCCCAGGCCCGGATCGCGATCGCCAAGGCCGCCGGCATCCTCTCGGAGGACGTGGTCCTGGCCGAGGACATGCTGCAGAAGACCCGCGCCGCCAAGGCCCGGACCACCGGCAAGGCGGCCACCGGGCGCAGGCGCAGGACGCCCGCGCCGGCCGCTGCCGAAAAGCCTGTGGCGAAGAAGGTGGCGAAGAAGCCCGCGGCCAAGGCGGACGCCGGGCGCAAGCCGCGACCTTGATCGACGTTTCACCACGCTCCCCCACCCCGCTAAGCTGACCCCATGACCAGGACCATCCTCATCACCGGCGCCACCGCCGGCTTCGGCGCCGCCGCGGTGCGGCGCTTCCTCGCCGACGGCTGGCGCGTCGTCGCCACCGGCCGCCGCAGCGAGCGCCTGCAGCAGCTGCTCGACGCACACGGCGGCGAACGCCTGCACGTGGCCGCCTTCGACATCCGCGACGCCGACGCCATGCAGGCCGCGCTCGATGCCATCCCCGACCCGTTCCGCGGCATCGACGTGCTGGTCAACAACGCCGGCCTCGCCCTGGGCACCGCACCGGCGCAGCGGGCCGACCTCGCCCAGTGGCGGCAGATGATCGACACCAACGTCACCGCCCTGGCCACCCTGACCCACAGGCTGCTGCCGACCCTGATCGAGCGCCGCGGCGCCATCATCAACATCAGCTCGATCGCCGGCAGCTACCCCTACCCCGGCGGCAACGCCTACGGCGGCACCAAGGCCTTCGTCACCCAGTTCTCGCTGGGCCTGCGCAGCGACCTGCACGGCACCGGCGTGCGCGTGACCAGCATCGAACCGGGCATGGCCGAAACCGAATTCACCCTGGTCCGCACCGGCGGCGACCAGGCCGCCTCCGACACCCTCTACGCCGGTGCGCGGCCGATGACGGCCGAGGACATCGCCGACCAGATCCACTACGTCGCCAGCCTGCCGCCGCACCTCAACATCAACCGTCTGGAGATCATGCCGGTCAGCCAGTCGTTCGCCGGCTTCCAGGTGCACCGCGAGGGCTGATCCCGCCAGGCCGGCAGAGCACGCCGGGTCGATGTCATCCCCTCCCGCGCCTCGGCCGGATGCGGCGCCATGCCCCCGCGCGAGGTTTCGAAGCCCGGGCAGCTCCGCACGGTCACCGCCGTGGAAATTCCCCATTCAGGCAATTGTTCCCCGAAGGGTATATTGGCCTTTCCTTCCGAGGAGAGGCCGCCATGTCCACCGCGCTGCCCAGCCACACCCTCGACGACCTGCCCCGCACACCGGCTTCGGATGTGAAGAAGCTGGGCTGGCGCGGGGTGATGAAGTCGGTCAACCGCCACGGCGGTGTCGTGGTGACCAACCACAGCGAGCCCGAGGCGGTGATCCTGCCGGTCGCCGAGTACGAGCGCCTGCTGCAGCGCCTGCAGGCCGCCGGCGAGAGGGACCGCGCCATCGTGCACGAACTCCGGGAGCGGTACGACGCACGCCTCGCCTGGCTGCAGACGCCCGGCGCGGGAGACACGCTGGAATCGATCTTCGACCAGCCGCTCGACCTGGGCGGCCGCGTGATCGCCGGGGAAGATTCCTGACGACGGCCAAGCCCCGCATTCTCCTGCTGGCGGGCGTGAACGGCGCCGGCAAAAGCACCGTGGGCGGCGCCGCCCTGCGTCAGGCCGGAGCGACCTGGTTCAATCCCGACGCCTACGCCCGTGACCTGGTCGCCAGGACCGGCTGCGACCAGACCCGGGCGAACGCGCAGGCGTGGGCCGAAGGCCTGCGTCGACTCGATGCCGCGATCGCAGGCGGCCACGACCATGCCTTTGAAACCACGCTTGGCGGCCGCTCGATCCCCGCCCGCCTGCGCGAAGCCGTTGCGACCCACGACCTGCTCGTCTGGTTCTGCGGGCTGGATTCGCCCGAACGCCACATCGCCCGCGTGCGCCTGCGCGTGGCCGGCGGCGGCCACGACATCCCGGAGGCGAAAATCCGCGAGCGCTGCGTCTCCTCCATCGTCAATCTGATCGCCCTGCTGCCGCATCTGGACCACCTGCAGGTGTACGACAACAGCACCGACGCCGCGCCCGGAACGCCGGTCCCCAACCCGCGCCTGCTGCTGCAGATGAAACAGCGCCGCATTGTCTGGCCGACCGATCCGCAAACCTTCGTCCGCACGCCCGACTGGGCCAAGCCGATCCTGGAAGCGGCGCTGTCGATGCCCGGGCCGCGCGCCTGAAGCGGGGCGTCCGTTCGTCCCCAGGCCTGCAGGCGCTCCACGCGCGGCACGGCGGCTTCCCGCCAATCGCATCAGCCAGGTCAAGACGGCAATCGATCCACCCGGCGCGCGGCGATCCGGAGGCGGACCGCCGCCGGCAGCGTTCACTCCAGCGGCGAATCGTCCAGGTAGGTGTAGCCGGTCAGCCCGGCTTCCAGCGCTTCGTTGATCCGCGCCGCTTCCGCCCTGTCCAGGTCGGCCGCGCCGACCTTGGCCTTGTAGATGCGGCGCAGGTCGTCGATCTTGTAGCCGACGTAGTCGAGCATCACGTCGGTGGTGTCGCCGCGGCGCTGCTGGCTGATGGCGTAGCCGTCGCCGGCGGCGTTGACCTTCACCTCGATGGCGTCGGTATCGCCGAACAGGTTGTGGATGTCGCCCAGGATCTCCTGGTAGGCGCCGATCAGGAAGAATCCCAGGCGGTAGCTCTGGCCCGCGCGCAGCTCGTGCAGCGGCAGCGAGCTGTCCAGGTCCTCGTTCTCGACGTAGACGTCGATCTTGCCGTCCGAGTCGCAGGTCAGGTCGGCGATGATGCCGCGGCGCGTGGGCGCCTCGTCCAGGCGCTCGATCGGCACGATCGGGAACACCTGGTCGATCGCCCAGACGTCGGGCATGGATTCGAACACGCTGAAGTTGACGAAATACTTGTCGACCAGGCGCTCGTTGAGCTCGTCGAGCAGGTCGCGGTGGCTCTTCTCGTCGTAGGTCAGCCGCGCCCGCACCGCGTGCGCGACGGCGTAGAACAGGTCGTCGATGCGCGCGCGCTGGACCAGGTCGATCTGGCCGAGGCTGTACAGGGCCAGGCCCTCGACGTGCGCCTGGGTGGCCTCGTGGAACACCTCGACCGCGGGCCGCTCCTGCATCTCGTCGTGCAGCTCGCGCAGGCGCTTCACCGGCAGGGATTCGTCGTCGTTCTGCGGCGGCACCCGGCCCTCGGGCGCAGCCTCGATCTCGGAGACGTTGGCCACCAGCACCGCGTGGTGGGCGGTCATCGCGCGGCCGCATTCGGTCACGATCCGCGGCTGCGGCAGGCCTTCGGCCTCGCAGGCCTCGGCCAGCGGCTGCACGATGCTCGACGCGTAGTGGTGGACGCCGTAGTTGACCGAGTTGTAGCTGCGCGAGCGCGTGCCCTCGTAGTCCACGCCGAGGCCGCCACCGACGTCCACGTAGTCGATCTTCGCGCCGAGCTTGGACAGCTCGACGAAGTAGCGGGTGGCCTCGCGCATGCCGTTGGCGATGTCGCGCACGTTGGAGATCTGCGAGCCCATGTGGAAGTGCAGCAGCTGCAGGCAGTCGCCCATGCCGCTGTCGCGCAGCTGCTTCCACAGGTTGAGCAGCTGGCGCGGATCGAGCCCGAACTTGGCCTTGTCGCCGCCGCTGTTCTGCCACTTGCCCGCGCCCAGCGACGCCAGGCGCATGCGCACGCCGATGCCCGGCGTCACGCCCAGCGTCCTGGCCTCCTCCAGCAGCAGCGGCAGCTCGGAGGGCTTCTCGATGACCACGAAGGTCTGCATGCCGAGCTTGCGCCCGATCAGCGCCAGGCGGATGTATTCGCGGTCCTTGTAGCCGTTGCAGACGATCAGCCCGCCCGGGCGCGACAGCGCCAGCACCGCCATCAGCTCCGGCTTGCTGCCGGCCTCCAGCCCGAAGCCCTCGCCGTGGTGCGAGGCCAGGGTGCCGGCCACACCCGCGTGCTGGTTGACCTTGATCGGATACACCGCGGTATAGCCGCCGCCGTAGCCCCAGTCGGCCTGCGCCTTCGCGAAGGCCGACTGCAGCCTGCCCAGGCGGTGGCCGAGGATGTCGGGGAAGCGCACCAGCAGCGGCATGTTGGCGCCGCGCTCGAGCGCGGTGTCCACCACCTCCGGCAGCGGGATCACGATGCCGTCCGCGCCGCGCGGGCGCACCACCATGCGGCCGCCATCGTCGACGTCGAAATAGCCCTCGGACCAGTGCGGGATCGAGTAGGTCTTGCGGGCGTGGCGGGGCGACCAGACGGTCATGGCGGGCATCCGGCGGCGCGGGGGGGAGGTGCATTCTAGCCTCTGCGCGCAACCGGACTGTCACCGGGCCGGCTACAATTTCCGCTCCCTGGAACCCGCCTCCTGCACAGGCGGGAAACAGCGTCGCGGCGGCATGCGCGGCGCCCCGATCACCCCGCCGCGCGCGGCGCCGCCACCGGCCTCCGCCGCGCAGGAACGGCCGCTTCACCTGGAACGCAATCGCCATGAGCACCCCCACCTGGCTGTACGAGAACTTCGACCCCACCGGCTCGGCCATCGGCTTCCGCGTCACCGGCAAGCTCGACGAGGTGCAGTCGCCGTTCCAGAAGATCGAGATCTACGAAAGCACCGACTGGGGCAACGTGATGCTCATCGACGGCGCGATGATGGTCACCACGCGCGACAACTTCCTGTACCACGAGATGGTCGCGCACCCGGCGCTGTTCACCCACGCCAGGCCCGAGCAGGTGGTCATCATCGGCGGCGGCGACTGCGGCACCCTGCGCGAGGTGCTGCGCCACCCCGGCGTGCGCAGCGCGGTGCAGTGCGACATCGACGAGCAGGTCACGCGCATGGCCGAGAAGCATTTCCCCGAACTGTGCGAATCCAACGGCGACCCGCGCGCCGGGATCCTGTTCGACGACGGCATCGCCTACATGGAGAATGCCGCGCCGGGCAGCCTCGACATCGTCATCGTCGACTCCACCGACCCGGTCGGCCCGGCCGAGGGCCTGTTCAACCGCGCCTTCTACGAAAGCTGCTTCCGCGCCCTGCGCGAGGACGGCATCCTGGTGCAGCAGTCAGAATCGCCGCTGGTGCACCTGGACCTGATCAACGCCATGCGCGACGAGATGGGCAAGGCCGGTTTCACCCGCTTCCAGACCCTGCCCTTCCCGCAGCCGTGCTACCCGACCGGCTGGTGGAGCTGCACCCTGGCGCGCAAGTCCGGCGGCTTCGACTTCCGCGAAGCCGACGCCCGCGCCAAGGGCTTCGCCACGCGCTACTACAGCGCCGACGTGCACCGGGCGGCGCAGTCGCTGCCGCCGTTCGTGGCCGAGGCGCTGGGCGGCTGAGCAGAACAGTCACCCCGCCGCCCGCGCACAGCCTGGATCAGCCGATCCCGGCCAGCCGCAGCAGCGCCGCGGCCGCGGCGCCGATCACCACCACGCCGAGGAACGGCACCCGGCACAGCAGGGCGACGATCGCCGCGGCCAGGGCCCCGGCGCGGGCGTCGAGCACCAGCTGCTGGCCGCCGGCGAAGGTATTCACCACCACCAGCGAGGCCAGCAGGCCGATGGTCACCGCGCCGGTGACGCGCACCATGCGCGGCCCCTGCAGCCAGCGCGCCGGCACCAGGTAGCCGGCCAGCTTGGTCAGGAAGGCCACGGCGCAGGCCAGCAGCAGCCACTCCCAGCCGCCGTTCACGCCGCTTCCCCCCGCCGGGGCGGCAGCAGCAACGCCCAGACCGCGGCGACCACCGCCGCGACCAGGATCGGGACGCCAGGCGGCAGCCACGGCAGCGCCAGGGCCGTGGCCAGTCCACAGACCACCGCGATCGCCACCGGCTCGCGCCCGCGCAGCCGCGGCCAGAGCAGGCCGATGAAGGCGGCCACCGCCGCCCCGTCCAGGCCCCACCGCCGCGGGTCGCCGACGATATCGCCCAGCACCGCGCCGAGCGCGGTGAACAGGTTCCACAGCACGAACACGCCCAGCCCGGCGATCCAGAAGCCGCGCCGCTGTTCGTCCGGATCATCCTGGCCCAGTGCGGTGGCGGCCGATTCGTCGATCGTCACCTGCGCGGCCAGCAGCCGTGCCACGCCGCGCGGCCGCAGCATGCGGTTGACCTGCATGCCGTAGACCGCGTTGCGGATGCCGAGCAGGCTGGCCGCGGCGAAGGCCGAGCCGCCGCTGCCGCCGCCCGCGATCACGCCGATATAGGCGAACTGCGAGCCGCCGGTGAACATCAGCAGGCTCAGCGCCATGGTCTGCCAGAAGCCCAGCCCGGCCGCCACCGCCAGCGCGCCGAAGGACAGGCCGTAGAGGCCGGTGGCGAAGGCGATGGACAGGCCGATGCGGCCGGCGGGAGTCAACGTTCGCGGCATTCGCGCCCTTTCACCGGTCCATGGGCGCACGGCGCGCCCGGCTGCGCACGATCAGAGCGCGTCGCCGTCCATCTCGCCGGTGCGGATGCGCACCACGCGCTCGAGGTCGTAGACGAACACCTTGCCGTCGCCGATCTTGCCGGTGCCGGCGGACTTGAGGATGGCCTCGACCACCGCGTCGAGCTGCGCCTCGGTCACCGCGATCTCCAGCTTGACCTTGGGCAGGAAGTCGACCACGTACTCGGCGCCGCGGTACAGCTCGGTGTGGCCCTTCTGGCGGCCGAACCCCTTGACCTCGGTGACCGTGATCCCGGCGACGCCGACCTCGGCCAGCGCCTCGCGCACATCCTCGAGCTTGAACGGCTTGATGACCGCCATGACCAGTTTCATCGCTTCCTCCGAATGCCGCGCCACGGCATATGCTACCCGGTCGGCCGCGGCCGGCGGCGGGATTCGGAATTTTCCTACACTCACCGGGGCCATCCGCCGATGGCGCTACCCTGCGCCAGCGCCCATGCTGGCCGCCAATCCCCCGGCAGGAGCACGACCATGATCGACATGAGCCATATCGACGACCTCGCCCGCCGCCTCAGCGGCCTGGTGCCGCCCGGCCTGCGCGACAGCCGCGAGGAGATGCAGGAGAACTTCAAGGCGGTGCTGCAGTCCGGCCTGGCCCGGCTCGACCTGGTGACCCGCGAGGAGTTCGACGTGCAGCGCGCGGTGCTGCTGCGCACCCGCGAGAAGCTCGACGAGATCGAGCGCCTGGTCGAGCTGCTCGAAGTGCAGCTGGCGGCCACCGCCGACGCGGCGGCCCGGCCGCTGTCGCCGTCGCACTGAGCCGGCGGCCATGGGACTTGCGCTCGTGCACGGACGCGCGCGCGCCGGCGTGCGCGCCCCCCACGTCAAGGTCGAGGTGCACCTGTCCGGCGGCCTGCCCTCGATGTCGATCGTGGGGCTCCCGGAAGCCGCGGTGCGGGAAGCCAAGGACCGGGTGCGCTCCGCGATCCAGTGCGCGCAGTACAAATTTCCCGCCCGCCGGATCACCGTCAACCTGGCGCCGGCCGACCTGCCCAAGTGCGGCGGCCGCTTCGACCTGCCGATCGCGCTGGGCATCCTCGCCGCGAGCGGCCAGATCCCGGCCACGGCGCTGCGCGATCACGAGTTCATCGGCGAACTGGGCCTGACCGGCGAGCTGCGCGCCGTCGACGGCGTGCTCCCGGCGGCGCTGGCCTGCGCGACGGCCGGCCGGACCCTGGTGGTCCCCGCCGGCAACGGCGGCGAAGCGGCGCTGGCCTCGGATCTGCAGACCCTCACCGCGCGCACCCTGCTGGAGGTCTGCGCGATGCTGGGCGGCAGCCGCTCGCTGCCCGCGGCGGTCGCCCCCGCGACGGTCAAGGTGCCCGCTCCCGACCTGCGCGACGTGCGCGGCCAGGCGCAGGCGCGGCGCGCGCTGGAGATCGCCGCGGCCGGCGCCCACCACCTGCTCCTGGTCGGTCCGCCAGGCTGCGGCAAGACCCTGCTGGCCACGCGCCTGCCCGGCATCCTGCCCGAAGCCAGCGAGGCCGAGGCGCTGGAAACCGCCGCGGTGGCCTCGGTCAGCGGGCGCGGGCTCGATCCTGCCCGCTGGCGCACGCGGCCACTGCGCGCCCCGCATCACACCGCCAGCGCCGTGGCCCTGGCCGGCGGCGGCTCCGAACCGCGGCCGGGCGAGATCTCGCTCGCGCACAACGGCGTGCTGTTCCTCGACGAACTCCCCGAGTGGGACCGCCGCGCGCTGGAGGTGCTGCGCGAGCCGCTGGAATCGGGGGTGGTGACGATTTCCCGCGCCGCGCGGCAGAGCGAGTTCCCGGCGAGATTCCAGCTCGTGGCCGCGATGAACCCGTGTCCCTGCGGCTGGGCCGGCGACAGTTCCGGCCGCTGCCGCTGCCACGAGGAAGCGATCCAGCGCTACCGCAGCCGCATTTCCGGGCCCCTGCTCGACCGCATCGACCTGCACGTGGACGTGCCGCGGCTGCCGCCGTCGGAGCTGCGCCCGGACGGCCCGCCTGGCGAAGCCAGCGATGCGGTCCGCGCCCGCGTCGAACGGGCGCGGGCGCTGCAGCTGCAGCGCGCCGGCTGCCTCAACGCCAACCTCGGGCAGGCCGCGACCATGGCCTGGTGCCGGCTGGACGAGGACGACCAGGCTCTGCTCGAGCGCGCCATCGACGCCCTGCAGCTGTCGGCGCGCTCGATGCACCGCATCCTGCGCGTCAGCCGCACCATCGCCGACCTGGCCGGCAGCGAACGCATCGCCACCGTGCACCTGACCGAGGCGCTGGGCTACCGCGGCTTCGACCGCGGCGCCTCCCTGCTCGCGGCGTGATGGCGCTTCGCGTCCAGGCGCAGGGCGCAGCCTGGCATCCCGATTCCGGACCTGATCCGGGGCAGAGATCTGTCCTGCTCCGGACCCCTCGCCCATGGCCCCGGACGGCAGCCATCGAGCACGGAAGGACGCCGCTCCCGTAGAGGCCGGGCATGCAAAAAGGAGAAGGCGGCCTGGGCCGCCTTCTCCGCACGCGTCCGGTGATGGAGCGCTACCGCGCCACGATCAGGCCGCGGCCTTCTTCTTGCTGTCGTAGAACTGCTCTTCCTCGGTGGAACCGGTCAGCGCGGTGACGCTGGAGGCGCCGCCCTGGATCACCGTGGTCACGTCGTCGAAGTAGCCCGCGCCCACTTCCTGCTGGTGCGAGACGAAGGTGTAGCCCTTCTCGCGCGCGGCGAACTCGCGCTCCTGCACCTGCTCGACGTAGTGCTTCATGCCCTCGCCGCGGGCGTAGTCGTAGGCGAACTGGAAGCTGTTGTACCAGTTCAGGTGGATGCCGGCCAGGGTGATGAACTGGAACTTGTAGCCCAGCGCCGACAGCTCGTCCTGGAAGGACGCGATCTGGCGGTCGTCGAGGTTCTTCTTCCAGTTGAAGCTCGGCGAGCAGTTGTAGCTCAGCAGCTTGCCCGGATGCGCCGCGTGCACCGCCTGCGCGAACTCGCGGGCGAAGCCGATGTCCGGCGTGCCGGTCTCGCACCACACCAGGTCGGCGTAGGGCGCGTAGGCCACGCCGCGGCTGATCGCCTGCTCCAGGCCGTTCTTGACCCGGTAGAAGCCCTCGCTGGTGCGCTCGCCGTTCACGAACGGCTTGTCGTTGGGATCGAAGTCCGAAGTCAGCAGGTTCGCGGCCTCGGCGTCGGTGCGCGCGAGCACGATCGTGGGCACGCCGAGCACGTCGGCCGCCAGGCGCGCGGCGACCAGCTTCTGGATCGCCTCCTGGGTCGGCACCAGCACCTTGCCGCCCATGTGGCCGCACTTCTTCACCGCCGCCAGCTGGTCCTCGAAGTGCACGCCGGCGGCGCCGGCGACGATCATGTTCTTCATCAGCTCGTAGGCGTTGAGCACGCCGCCGAAGCCGGCCTCGCCGTCGGCGACGATCGGCAGGAAGAAGTCGATGGCGTCCTTGGCGTCCTGCTTGCCGTCGATGATGTTCTTCCACTGGATCTCGTCGGCGCGCTGGAAGGTGTTGTTGATCCGGCGGACCATGGTCGGCACCGAGTCGTAGGCGTACAGCGACTGGTCCGGATACATGGTCTCGGAGGTGTTGCCGTCGGCCGCGACCTGCCAGCCGGACAGGTACACCGCTTCCAGGCCGGCCTTGGCCTGCTGCATCGCCTGGCCGGCGCTGATCGCGCCGAAGGCGTTGACGTAGCCCTTCTTGGCGTCACCGTTGACCAGCTGCCACAGCTTCTCGGCGCCGCGGCGGGCGAGCGTGTGCTCGGGCTGCACGCTGCCGCGCAGGCGCACCACGTCGGTGGCGGAATAGGGGCGCTCGACGCCATTCCAGCGCGGGTTCTCGGCCCAGTCGCGCTGCAGCGCTTCGATCTGCTGTTGCGGGTTGCTCATGGTGGTCTCCTGTTAAATCGGGAATCGGGAATCGGGAATCGGGAATCGGGAATCGGGAGAAGCGGGAGCGGGAGCGGGGAATGCCGGAACCGCTTTTGCGATTCCCCATTCCCGATTCCCGGCCTTCAGATCCGCTCGTAAGCCGGCAGAGTGAGGAATTCCTCGAGGGTGTCGCGTTCGGTGAGTTCCTCCAGCAGCGCGATGGCTTCGGTGACCCGGGCGGCGCCGGGCATCGGCTGGCTGGCCAGGCGCGAGGGCAGGGCGAGCAGGGCGCGGTCGAGCAGCACGCCGTCGATCGGGGTGCCGTCGTCCAGGTGCAGCGGCTCGCCGTGCAGCCACTGCCACAGCTGCGCGCGCGCGATCTCGGCGGTGGCGGCATCTTCCATGAGCCAGTTGATCGGCACGCAGCCGTTGCCGTCGAGCCAGGCGGCCAGGTAGCGCACGCAGACCTCGACGTTGCCCTCGAAACCGGCGCGGGTGATCGTGCCCAGCGACGGGCGCAGCAGGTCGTCGCGGGTGACGATCACCTCCTCGCGGCCGATGTGCTGCTGGTGCGGCGTGGGCATGCGCTCGTCGAACACCTGGCGGGCGATCGGGATCAGGCCCGGATGCGCCACCCAGGTGCCGTCGTGTCCTGCGGTGGCCTCGCGCAGCTTGTCGGCGCGCACCCGCGCCAGCGCCTGCTCGTTCGCCTCCGGGTCGCCGGAGATCGGGATCTGCGCGGCCATGCCGCCCATCGCGTGCGCGCCGCGGCGATGGCAGGTCTGGATCAGCAGCTCCGAATACGCGCGCAGGAACGGCTGGGTCATCGTCACCTGGCCGCGCTCGGGCAGCACCCGGTCGCGGTGGGCGCGCAGGGTCTTGATGTAGGAGAAGATGTAGTCCCAGCGCCCGCAGTTCAGGCCGGCGATGCGCTCGCGCAGGGCGTGCAGGATCTCGTCCATCTCGAACGCCGCCGGCAAGGTCTCGATCAGCACCGTGACCTTGATCTGGCCCTGCGGCAGGCCGAGTTCGGACTCGATGTGCGCCAGCACGTCCTGCCACAGCTGCGCCTCTTCCATCGACTGCAGCTTGGGGATGTACAGGTAGGGGCCGCGGCCCTTGTCGGCCAGCACGCGCGCGTTGTGGAAGGCGAACAGCCCTGCGTCGAACAGCGAGGCGGACATCCGCTGGCCGTCGACCAGCACGTGCTTCTCGTCCAGGTGCCAGCCGCGCGGGCGCACGATCAGGACCGCCTGCTCGGCCTCGGGCTTGAGCGTGTAGCGCTTGCCGCCGCCCTCGAAGGACAGGGTGCCGGCGATCGCCTCGCGCAGCGCGCGCTGGCCGGTGACCAGGTTGTCCCAGGTCGGCGCGGTGGAATCCTCGAAGTCGGCCATGTAGCAGTTGGCGCCGGAGTTCAGGGCGTTGATGACCATCTTCGGATCGACCGGGCCGGTGATCTCGACGCGACGGTCGAGCAGCGGCTCGGGCAGCGGGGCCACGGTCCAGTCGCCCTCGCGGATGGCGCGGGTGTCGGCCCGGAAGTCCGGCAGCTCGCCGCTGTCATAGGCCGCCTGGCGACGGACCCGGTCCTGGAGCCTGGCCTGACGCACCGGCTCGAAGCGGCGATGGAGTCCGGCAAGGAAGGTCCGGGCGGCTTCGCCGAGCAGGTCGGCCGGGACATCGACGGTCAAGGTCAGACCGGGCGCGGGGGTTTCCTTCAGGACTGCGGACATCGGATGACTCCTGGCTTGGGACTGTTGCGGTGCAACAGCACCATCCCCCCGCTACATTTATTTGACAATGCAGTTTTTTCAATGTAATTCATTAGTTTTATTAATACTTATTTGGAATCAATGTCTTCGCGCCGGAAAACGCCGCGCAAATCGGCCGATTCGCCCCCCCGGTTCACCTACAAGGCGGACCGGCTGAAGCCGCTGCGGGCGTTCTGCCAGACCGCACGCCTCGGATCGGTCTCGCGCGCGGCCGAGGCCCTGTTCCTCAGCCAGCCGGCGGTGACGCTGCAGCTGCAGGCGCTGGAGCGCGAGTTCGGCACCCGGCTGTTCGAGCGCAGCGGCCGGCGGCTGGTGCCGACCCGGGAGGGCGAGACCCTGTACGAGCTGGCGCGGCCCCTGGTCGACGGCCTCGACGCCCTGCCCGAGGTCTTCCGGCGCCAGACCCGGGGCATGGACGCGGGCGAGCTGGCGATCGCCGCCAACAGCACCACCACCCTGTACCTGCTGCCGAAGCTGATCGCGCACTTCCGCGCCGAGCATCCGGAGGTGCGCGTGGTCCTGCACAGCGCGATCACCGCCGACGGCGCCGACCTGGTGCGCGAGAACGTGGTCGACCTCACCTTCGGCTCGATGATCGACGTGCCGCCCGACATCAGCTACGCCCCGGTCTACAGCTTCGACCAGGTGCTGATCGCGCCGCCCAACCACCCGCTGGCGCTGCACCCGGCGCCAACCCTGGCCGACATCGCCGCCCACGACCTGATCCTGCCGCCCAAGCGGCTGGTGACGATGCGCCTGGTCGACCAGGTGTTCCGGCGCAACCGGGTGCCCTACCGGGTGGCGCTGGAGGTCGGCGGCTGGGAAGTGATCAAGCAGTACGTGGCCATGGGCATGGGCATCAGCATCATCTCCTCGGTCTGCCTCAACGATGCCGACCGCCAGACCCTCGCGGTGCGTCCGCTCGACAGGCTGTTCCCGCCGCGCAGCTACGGCGTGGTCATGCGCAAGGGCAAGGTGCTGTCGCCGCAGGCCCGCGCCTTCATCGACCTGGTGCAGCCGGACCTGTTCACCCGCCGCGACTATTACGACAGCGGGCACTCGGAGCGCTGAAGGCGCCCCGGCGGTGATACTGCGAGCAAAGGGAACCTCTGAACAACTACCGTCATCCCCGCGAAGGCGGGGATCCATGGACGTCAACCCGTTGAAAATCAGAGCCCATGGATTCCCGCCTTCGCGGGAATGACGATCAAAAGCGAGTTGTTCAGAGGTTCCAAAGTGGAGTATCCCTGTGCAGTGATCCCGGCGAAGGCCGGCTGTCCAGCCGGGATCATCTGTTTGAAAAGTTCTCCGGACAGTAGTGGGCGAAGGCCGGGATCCGCCTGTCCGTAACCTGGGAATCAAAATGGATCCCGGCGTTCGCCGGGATGACGGTACGGGGATCCGGCCGGGGCCGCGAGGCCGCGGCACAGGATCAGCGGGCCATCTCGACCTGCTGCTGCACCTGCTGCTGCGCCTCGGCTTCCCGCGTCCGGTCGGCCTCCAGCATCTGCTGCTGCCCGCGCTGCAGCCAGAGCTGGCCGCCCACGCCGTTGAGATGCCCGGCCGCCAGCGTGCCCGCGCCCTCGCCATTGCCCAGCCGCATCTGCTCGAACAGGCCGCCGACGAAGGCGGCGTTGTCCGGCCCCTCGGCCTCCTTGCCCGGCTCTTGCCCCGGCATCGGGCCGATCCGCACCTGGCGCCACTGCAGGCCTTCGGCCATGGCCTCGTTGCGCGGCATGGCGTCGCGGCAGTCCATGCTGCACAGCTGCGGCGGCGCCAGGTCCTCGCGGTGTGCGCGCTCGCCCTGGCGGTCGAAGATCGAGGTGCGGTAGAAGAATCGGTGGTCCTCGGAGCGGTGGATGACGTCGCGCGCGGGGTCGGGAGACACCGCGTTCTTCTCAAGGAAGGGCTCGCT
>CAKTDC010000034.1 GCA_934541015.1 uncultured Luteimonas sp. | reverse complement strand
CGCGCCGGGGGCGGCCGGTGGCCGCGATGCGGCGTCCGCTGCGGGCGCCGCGGCGGGCCCGGCTGCCCCGCGCGGCCTGACCTTCGGCACCCCGGCGCGACGGGGGTGCTGTGCTAGCTTGGAAGGTCGAATCCACTCCAGGAAGAGGCCCCACCATGCCGATGCTGTCCAGATTCTGTGCCGCGGCGATCGCCGCCGGTCTTGCCGCGGGCGCGGCGCACGCGCAGGAACAGGAACAGGGGGAGGGAGCCGGCGTGGCTGACCCGCACCAGTGGCTGGAAGAGGTCGAGGATCCGAAGGCGCTCGAATGGGTGCGCGCGCAGAACGCGAAGGCCGAGGCGGAGCTGGCGGACACGCCGGAGTTCCGCAGCCTCGAAGCCGACCTGCTGGCGATCTACGACTCCGACGAGCGCATCCCCGGCGTCTACAAGCAGGGCCAGTGGTACTACAACTTCTGGCGGGACAAGCAGAACCCGCGCGGGCTCTGGCGCCGCACCACGCTGGAGGAGTACCGCAAGCCGCAGCCGCAGTGGGAAACGGTGCTCGACCTGGACGCGCTCAACCGCGCCGAAGGGCTGACCGACGACAGGCAGTGGGTCTGGCATGGCGCCAACTGCCTGCGCCCGGACTACACGCGCTGCCTGGTCGATCTCTCGCGCGGCGGCGCCGACGCCGACGTGACCCGCGAGTTCGACATGACCACGCGCAGCTTCGTCGAAGGCGGCTTCGAGCGCGCCGAGGCCAAGGGCGCGCTGGACTGGATCGACCGCGACACGGTCTACGTCTACACCGATTTCGGCGAAGGCTCGCTGACCGGATCGGGCTATCCGCGCATCGTCAAGAAGTGGAAGCGCGGCACGCCGCTCGAGTCGGCCGAGGTGGTGTACGAGGGCAGGCCCGACGACATGTACATCTCCGCCGGCCGCGACCACACGCCCGGCTACGAGCGCGACTTCGTCAGCCGCACGCTCGCCTTCTACAACGACGAGCTGTACCTGGTCGGCGCCGACGGCGCGCTGACCCGGATCGACGCGCCCAACTCGGCCAACAAGTCGGTCAACCGCGAATGGCTGACGCTGGAGCTGCGCGAGCCCTGGACCGTGGGCGGCAGGACCTACGCGGCCGGTTCGCTGCTGGCGGCGAAGTTCGACGCCTACATGGCCGGCGGGCGCGAGTTCGACGTGCTGTTCGAGCCCTCCGACACCACTTCGCTGGCCGGTTTCTCGTGGACGAAGCACCACCTCGTGCTCAACGTGCTCGACGACGTCAAGAACCGGCTGACCGTGCTGACGCCGGGCGCCGACGGCTGGTCGCGGCGGCCGCTGGCGGGCCTGCCCGCGTTCGGCACGATCTCCGCGTACGCGGTCGACAGCGACGAGTCCGACGCGCTGTGGATGACCGTCACCGACTACCTCACCCCGACCACGCTGATGCTGGGCGACGCCGGCGCCGATGCGCCCGCGCCGGAAACGCTCAAGACCCAGCCGGCGTTCTTCGACGCCTCCGGGCACGTCGTCGAACAGCACTTCGCCACTTCGAAGGACGGCACCCGGGTGCCCTACTTCCTGGTGCGGCCGAAGGACATCGCGCTCGACGGCGGCAACCCGACCCTGCTCTACGGCTACGGCGGCTTCGAGATCTCGCTCACGCCGGGGTATTCGGGCGGCGTCGGCAAGGGCTGGCTGGAGCGTGGCGGCACCTATGCGGTGGCCAACATCCGCGGCGGCGGCGAGTACGGGCCGCGCTGGCACCAGGCCGCGCTCAAGGCCAACCGCCACAAGGCCTACGAGGACTTCGCGGCGGTGGCGCAGGACCTGATCGCCAGCAGGATCACCTCACCCGCGCACCTGGGCATCCGCGGCGGCAGCAACGGCGGCCTGCTCACCGGCAACATGCTGGTGCAGTACCCGGAGCTGTTCGGGGCGGTGGTGATCCAGGTGCCGCTGCTCGACATGCAGCGCTACAACAAGCTGCTCGCGGGCGCCTCGTGGATGGCCGAGTACGGCAACCCGGACCTGCCGGAGGAGTGGGAATTCATCCGCAGGTTCTCGCCCTACCACCTGTTCGATCCGGCGAAGAAGTACCCGCCGACCATCCTGCTGACCTCCACCCGCGACGACCGCGTGCACCCGGGCCACGCCCGCAAGATGCACGCGAAGATGCTCGAGTCCGGCCAGGACGTCCGCTACTACGAGAACATCGAAGGTGGCCATGGCGGCGCTTCCGACAACCGCCAGGCCGCGCACATGGACGCGCTGTACCTGACCTTCCTCTGGCAGCAGCTGGCCAGGTGAACCGGGGTGCCCCGCCGTGGCGGGGCACCTTGCCAGACCGCCGACCGGACCCGATATGAAGACCACCCCGTTCCTGCTTGCGACCTGCCTGCTGATGACCACGCTTTCCGCCTGCACGCCCGACAACGCCGCTGACCCGGCCGCCACTCCCCGCATCGCGCCGCTCGCCGTCGCGACCGCGGCTACGCCGCCGGATGCGGAAAAGCGCGACTTCACGGTCAGGGCGCCGCACGGTGCCGAGCGCAACGACGAGTACTACTGGCTGCGCGACGACAAGCGCGAGAACCCGGAGATGCTGGCGTACCTCAATGCCGAGAACGCCTACGCCGACGCCGTGCTGGCGCCGCTCAAGCCGGTGCAGGAGCGGCTGTACGACGAGATCGTCGCCCGCATCAAGCAGGACGACAGCTCGGTGCCCTACCGCGAGCGCGGCTGGTGGTACTACACCCGCTTCGAGACCGGCAAGGACTATCCGATCCACGCGCGCCGTGCCGACGGCGCCGGCGTCGACGCGCTGTCGATCCAGAAGGCCAACGACGCCGGCGACTTCAGCGGCGAGCAGGTGCTGCTCGACGTCAACCGGCTGGCCGAGGGCAAGGACTTCTACCAGGTGGGCGACTGGGAGGTCAGCCAGGACAACCGCCTGCTGGCCTGGGCCGAGGACCTGAACGGGCGCCGCCAGTACACCGTGCGCTTCCTCGACCTGGAGACCGGCCAGACCCTGCCCGACACCATCACCGGGGTGTCGCCGAACCTGGTCTGGGCCGACGACAACCGGACCCTGTTCTACGTCGAGAACGACCCCGACACCCTGCTCACCCGCTGGGTCAGGGCACACGTGCTGGGCACGCCCGCGGCCAGCGACCGGCTGGTGTACGAGGAGAAGGACGACACCTTCTACATGGGCATCGGCCGCACCCGTGACGACCGCTACATCGTGATCGGCGTGGGCAGCACCGTCTCCGACGAACTGCGCTACGCCCCTGCCGCCGACCCGGCGGCGTTCACCGTGCTGGCGCCGCGCGAGCGCGACGTCGAGTACGACGCCGATCACCTCGGCGGGCGCTGGGTGATCCGCACCAACGCCGGCGGCGCGACCAACTTCAAGCTGGTCGAGGCGCCCAGCAACGCGACCTCGCGCGGGCAGTGGAAGGACCTCGTCGCCCACGACGAGAACGTGTTCATCGAAGGCGTGGAGCTGTTCGACGGCTTCCTCGCCGTCGCCGAGCGCTCCGACGCGCTCGAGCGCATCCGTCTGCTCCGGGCCGACGGCAGCCAGGAGTACGTCCGCGCCGACGACGCGGCCTATTCCATGGGCCTGTCGGCCAACCCCGAGCCCGACAGCGAGTGGCTGCGCTACGGCTACACCTCGATGGTCACCCCGGCGACCACCTACGAGCTGAACGTGAAGACCGGCGAGCGCCGCCAGCTCAAACAGCAGCCGGTGCCGGGCTACGACCCGGCGCAGTACGTCACCGAGCGCCTGTGGGCGCCGGCGCGCGACGGCAGCACGAAGATCCCGGTCAGCCTCGTCTATCGCAAGGATCTGAAGAAGGACGGCACCGCGGCGCTGCTGCAGTACGCCTACGGCAGCTACGGGCTGTCGATGGACCCGGGTTTCAGCACTGCGGCGGTCAGCCTGCTCGACCGCGGCGTGGTCTACGCCATCGCCCACATCCGCGGCGGACAGGAGCTGGGCCGGCGCTGGTACGAGGACGGCAAGCTGCTCAACAAGATCAACACCTTCACCGATTTCATCGACGTCACCGCCTTCCTGGTCGAACAGGGCTATGCCGCGCCCGACCGCGTCGCCGCCCACGGCGGCAGCGCCGGCGGGCTGCTGATGGGCGCGGTGTCGAACATGGCGCCGGAGCACTACTGCGTCATCCTCACCCAGGTGCCGTTCGTGGACGTGGTCACCACCATGCTCGATCCGAGCATTCCGCTGACCACCAACGAATACGACGAGTGGGGCAATCCGGAGCAGAAGGAGTTCTACGACTATATCGTGCGCTACTCGCCCTACGACAACCTCGAGGCCAAGGCCTACCCGGCGATGTTCGTCGGCACCGGCCTGTGGGATTCGCAGGTGCAGTACTGGGAGCCGGCCAAGTACGTCGCCCGCCTGCGCGACCTCGATACCGGCGATGCACCGGTGGTGTTCCGCACCAACATGGAAGCCGGGCACGGCGGCAAGTCGGGCCGCTTCCGCCGGATCCGCGAGCAGGCCGAGATGTACGCCTTCATGCTCGACCAGCTGGGCGTGGCGTCGCCCTGATCCGCGCAACGCAACGTGGCCCCGGGAACCCCGCCTTCGTGCGGGGTTCTTCGTTCCGGCAGACTCCCACCCCGACCCTCCCCCGCAAGCGGGGGAGGGAGAAAAGCCGCGCTGCGTCGCTCGGCCCCCTCCCCCGCTTGCGGAGGAGGGCCGGGGCGGGGGTCCGTCGGCGCCCGCGTCCGTAGAATCCCCCCCATGACCCCCCGCACCCGCTTCCGCTGGGCCTGGATGCTGCTCGCCTACGCGGCGCTGGGCCTGGGCTTCATCGGCATTTTCCTGCCGGGGCTGCCGACGGTGCCCTTCATCCTGCTGTCGGCCTATGCCGCCGCGCGCGGCTCGCAGCGGCTGCACCGCTGGCTGCTTGCGCACCGGCGCTTCGGGCCGATGGTGCGCGACTGGCAGGAGCAGGGCGCGATCAGCCGTCGCGCGAAGTGGTTCGCCGTGATCACCATGTCGATCTGCGCGGTCCTGCTGTTCCTCACCGCACCACGCTGGTGGATGGCCGCCACCGGGACCGCGATCATGGCCGTGGTCGGCACCTGGCTGTGGCTGCGGCCTGAACCGCGGCGGGCCTGAGCCGTTCCCGCGACCGCGGGCGGGCAGCTAAACTGCAGCGATGGACACGAAGATGCGCACCGCGATCCTGCCGCTGTTGCTGGCCGCCCTGGCCGTTGCCGGCTGCGGCAACAAGGGGCCGCTGGTGCTGCCCGATCCCGCCGACCGCGGCCAGCCCGCCGGCCAGGTCGTCGACGGCATCGACGACGGGGATTTCGATGACGACGCGGCGGAGGACGACGATGACCCGGCCGGCGGTTCCGGCGGCTGAGCCGGTGTCCCTTGCGCCGCCCGGGGCCGCGGCATGAGCCGGGGTATCGCCTTCAGCAAGATGCACGGCGCGGGCAACGATTTCGTGGTGCTCGACCTGCGTGACGGCTCGCCGGCGCCGTCGGCCGAGCTGTGCCGCGCGCTGGCCGACCGCCATTTCGGCGTCGGCTGCGACCAGATCCTCACCGTCGAAGCGCCGCGCAGCGCCGGCGCGGTCGCCGCCTACCGCATCTGGAACGCCGACGGTTCGGCCTCGCAGCAGTGCGGCAACGGCGCGCGCTGCGTCGCCGCCTGGCTGGTCCGCGACGATGCCGCGACCGGCAGGGATTTCGCGCTCGACAGCCCCGCCGGGACCCACGCGGTCGCAGTCCTCGGCGACGGCGGCTTCCGGGTCGCGATGGGTGTGCCCGAATTCCTGCCGCAGCGGATTCCGCTGGCGCGCTTCGACCAGCCCCGCGACGAGTACGACCTCACGATCGACGAGGGCGCCCGCCTGCGCCTGGGGGCGGTATCGATGGGCAATCCGCATGCGGTGATCGAGGTGCCGTCGGTGGACGACGCACCGGTGGCGCGCCTGGGTCCCGCCGTGCAGGTGTCGGGCTGGTTTCCGGAGTCGGCGAACGTGGGGTTTGCCGAGGTGGTCGCCGCCGACCGCATCCGCCTGCGCGTATACGAACGCGGCACGGGGGAGACCCTGGCCTGCGGCAGCGGCGCCTGCGCCGCGGTGGCGGTGCTGGTGCGCCGCGGTCGCGTCGGGCGCGAGGTGACGGTATCGTTGCCCGGCGGCGACCTGCGGATCGCCTGGCCGGCCGACACCGCGCAGGTAAGCATGTCCGGCCCCGCCGTTTTCGTCTTCGAGGGAGAGTGGACCGCATGAGGCACGCCGATGACTGAGACCGACAAGCCCGGCGCGCACGAGGTCGCCGCATGGCTGCGGCGCCACCCGCGGTTCCTGCAGCAGTTCCCGGACCTGGCGCTGAGCCTGGTGGTGCCGCGCGAGGACGGGGCGACCGCCTCGCTGGCCAGCTACCAGCTGGAGGTGCTGCGCGACAAGAACCGCGAACTGTCGCGGCGGCTGCACGACCTGTTCGCGATTTCCCAGGAGAACGAACGCCTGGCGGTGCGCACCCACCAGCTGACGCTGGCGCTGATGCGCCAGGGCAACGCCGCCAGCGTGGTGCGGGCGATGGCTGCGATCCTGGCGGAGGATTTCGACGGCGACCTGGTGCGCATCGTGCTGTTCCGGCCGCTGCCCGGGCTGAGCGGGGAGGACTGGCTGCAGGTGGTCGCCCGCGACGACCGGCTGCTGTCGCCGTTCAACGACGTGCTGCGCGAAGGCGCGCCGCTGTGCGGGCGGCTGCATCCGGACAAGCAGGCCCTGCTGTACGGGCCGCGCGTGGACGAGGTCCAGTCCGGGGCGCTGCTGCCGCTGGAGGGCACTGGCCTGGTCGCCGTGGGCAGCGCCGACCCGAACCGCTTCTATCCCGGCATGGGCACGCTGTTCCTGCGCATGATGGGGGAGGCGTTCGAGACGGCCTTGCGCCGGTTCGATGACTGACAGGGCGCCCCCGGCACGGCATCCGTCCGCATCGCGGCCAGCGATCCACGACCGTTCGATCCCGCAGCCCGCTCCCGGAACGTGGCGGCAAGCCACGTCCGGTCGGGAAGCCGGAACCCGGCCGTGATCGAGGACTTCCTTTCCCATCTCCAGATCGAGCGACGGATGTCGCCGCACACGCTCGACGGCTACCGGCGCGACCTGCAGGCGCTGTCGGCGTGGGCGCAGGATCGGGGAAGCGGCGAGGTGGCATCGCTGTGCGATGCCGACATCCGCGCCTTCGTCGCGGCCGAACACCGCCGCGGACTGTCGCCCAAGAGCCTGCAGCGGCGGCTGTCGGCGGTGCGCAGCTACTACCGGTGGCTGCTCAGGCACGGGCGCATCGCCGCCAATCCCGCCGCGGCCGTGCGCGCGCCCAGGGCACCGCGCAAGCTGCCGCAGGTGCTCGATCCGGACGAGGCCAAGGGCCTGGTCGAAGTGCCCACCGACGTGCCGCTGGGATTGCGCGACCGCGCCATGCTGGAACTGTTCTATTCCTCCGGCCTGCGCCTGGCCGAGCTGTGCACGCTGCGCTGGCGCGACCTGCAGCTCGATGAGGGGCTGGTGAGCGTGCTCGGCAAGGGCAGACGGCAGCGGATCGTGCCGGTGGGCTCGCATGCGCGCGCCGCGCTGCGCGAGTGGCGCCGCGACAGCGGTGGCAGCGATGACGCGCCGGTGTTCCCCGGCCGCGGCGGCGGGCCGATCACGCCGCGCGCGGTGCAGATCCGCATGCGCCAGCTCGCCCAGCGCCAGGGCCTGTTCAAGCGCGTCCATCCGCACCTGCTGCGGCACAGCTTCGCCAGCCACGTGCTCGAATCCTCCGGCGACCTGCGCGGCGTGCAGGAACTGCTGGGCCATGCGGACATCTCCACCACCCAGATCTACACCCACCTGGATTTCGGCCACCTGGCCAAGGTCTACGACGCCGCGCATCCGCGGGCGCGCCGTCGCAAGGACACCGACTGATCGCGGCACTGTCGCGTCCGATACCGGCGAGTATCGCGACCCGGTTCCGGGCAATCTGGCCTTCCACCGGATGAGGGCCACTCCATGACATTCCGCATCTCGGGCATCGGGCCCGCAATGTTCGAACCGCTGTTCACGCTTGGCGACGAGGCGCTGCGCCGGCAGGGTGCGATGCGCTGCACCGCCGACAGCGATCGTGGTTATCCCTGCCGGGTAAGCCTGGAAGAGGCGCGGGCAGGGGAGGAAGTCCTGCTCCTGCCGTTCCGGCACCAGCCCGCTGATTCCCCCTACCGCGCGAGCGGCCCGATCTTCGTGCGTCGCGGCGTCCGCCAGGCGGTGCTGGCGCCGGGGGAGGTGCCAGCAGTGGTGGCGACCCGCCAGATATCCCTGCGCGCCTACGATGCAGCGGACCTGATGATTGCCGGATCCGTGCAGGCGGGTGGCGACGTCGCGGAGGAGCTCGGGCGCCTGTTCGGCGACCCACGGACCGCCTACGTGCACCTGCACAACGCCGGCCGTGGCTGCTTTTCCTGTGCTGCGGCCCGGGCCTGATTCCGCGCCGCCGGGGTCCTTGCTCCACAACGCCGCCGGCCCGGGTCTATGATGGCCGCATGGTCGAGACCATCGAAGGCTGGCGCTGCATCGGCTGTGGCCGGGTGGATGCGCCGCAACCCTGCATCGGCGTGTGCGAAGACCGCCGCGTCGAGCTGGTGCTCGCCCACGACTACGCGGAACTGGCCTGGCGCGCCGGGGAGCTGGAAGAGGCGCTGGCGCTGATCGCCCGCGTGACCCCCAAGCCCGACCAGCTCGAAGCGTCCTGGGCCGCCCTGCAGGCCCGGGCGCGCAAGCTGCTGGACCGCTGATCGCAGGGCACGTCGATTCCGCCGCGGCGGGCCGAACACAGCAGCCCCGGCTTCAGCCGCTGAATTCGGACGCCCCGGGGATCCACGAGACCTCGTACATCAGTGCACACACTGCGAATCAGCGTGCGCACCGTGCAGCTGCGCTTGCGTGGGCTGACCAGGCTCTACGACGGCGCGCATCCAGCGGTGAAGCGGCACGGGAAGGATCAGCCGGAAAAATCAGAGCTGCGCCCGCAGGGACGGGTCAATCAGATACTTCTCGCCGGTCGACTTGCGTTCGTAGGCGGCAACGATCTCGGGCTGGAGCGCATCGGCGAGGCTGATGGTTTTCGTGTAGTGGCTGGCGAAGGTCGTCCCGAGTTCATCCACGACGCGTTGCCGCATCCGCGCCACGACCTCCCGGTCCGCCTTCTGCAGGAAGGGCGTGAGCAGCCATCCGCCGACGTTCCAGGCAAAGCCGAACGTCCGATGGAGCACGGTCGGCCCGGTGTCCAGGGCGCCGTAGATATAGACCTGCTTGGGCGCGTCCGAGCCGTAGCGGCTGTAGGCGGTGGCGTCGCGGCTGGCGACCGTTTCCATCGCCTGCAGGATCCGGCCGGCCAGCGATCCGCCGCCGATGGCGTCGAAGCCGATGCTGGCGCCTGTCTCCGCGATCGCTTCGACCAGTTCGGCCTGGAAGTCCGGCGAGGTGCTGTCGACGATGTGGCGCGCGCCGAGGTCACGCAGGATCTCCGCCTGCCCGTTGCTGCGCACGATGTTGACCAGGCCGATGCCGTCCGCAAGGCAGATCCTGTTGAGCATCCGGCCCAGGTTCGAAGCGGCGGCGGTGTGCACGATGGCGCGGTGCCCCTCGGCCTTCATCGTTTCGGTGAAGCCGAGCGCGGTCAGCGGATTGACGAACATCGACGCTCCTGCGGCGACATCCACATCATCGGGCAGCAGGATGCAGTCCTGCGCGCGCAGCTTGCGCAGCTGCGTGTACATTCCGCCGCCGAGCATCCCGACCTTTTTCCCGAGGAAATGCTGCACCTTGCCGCCGGCCTTGACCACGGTGCCCGCGCCTTCGTTGCCGACCGGCAGCGACTGGTCGAGCCGGCCGCGAATCGCCGCCAGGCGCTGCGCCGGGATGTCGGCGACCAGCACCGGGCGCTCCGGCGTTCCTTCGGCGCGGAGGGTCGACGCATCGGCCGGACCCAGCAGCAGTCCGAGGTCGGATGGGTTGATGGGCGTGGCCTCGACCCGCACCACCAGCTCATCCGGACCGGGCGCATCCAGGCTGACCGTCTCCAGGCTCAGGCGAAGCTGTCCGCCGGACGTCGCCAGCGATCGCAGCTCCAGTCCATCCAGTCCACTCATCGTCTTGTCCTTCCGTGCTGCCTCACGTGGATTGTGCGCGGTCGAATACCAGCAGCGTCGAGGTGGCCGTCGCGCACAGCCGGCCCTCGCCGTCATGCAGTGTCGCCTCGGCGAAGGCCACGCGGCGCCCGATCGAGACCACGCGGCCGGTGGCGCGCACCGTACCGCTGCCGTCGGTGAGCGGACGCAGGTACGACACCTTCAGCTCGAGCGTGGTGTGTCCGCGGCCGGCAGCGAGCTGGCTGTGCACGGCGATTCCGCAGGCGCTGTCGAGCAGGGTCGCTGCGTAACCGCCGTGCACAGAGCCGAGCGGGTTGTAGACGGAGCGGTCGGGCGTCCCCTCGAACACCGCGTGGCCGCGATCGACCTCGACCAGGCTGAAGCCGAGCGTCTCACCCATTGGCGGTTGCCTGGCGTCAGCCGCCATCAGGGCGCGAAGCTGTTCGAGGCCGCTGAGCGCGCCATCTGCCCAGGTGTCCACGGCGCTCACCATGGCTCGTGGAAGGGACGGACTTCGGCCAGGAACGACCAGGCATCGCGCGGCTGCTGCGCCAGGTGCCAGACCTCATCGGCGATCGATGCCGGCGAGATGAAGAAGTCATCCGCTGCATCGGGCAGGCGCTCGCGCTGCCAGGGCACGTCGATCACCGCATCGATGATGAGATAGGCCACGTGCACGCCCTTCGGCCCCAGGTCGCGGGCCAGCGATTCGGCCAGGATCCGCTGCGCGGCCTTGGTGGGCGCGAACCCGGCAAAGCCCGCGCTGCCGCGCATGGCGGAGGTGTTGCCGGTCACGATCAGCGCGCCTTCGCCGGCGGCCACCATCGCCGGCGTGGTCAGCCGGGCGAGGTGGTACAGCGCCATGGTGTTGATGTCGAAGTTCTTCTGCAGCGTCGCCGGCTCGATCTCCATGAAGCTGCCGAACGCGCCGCCCACGGCGTTGTGGACCACCACCTGCGGCATCCCGACCGTGGCAACCGCCTGCTCGAGCGCGGTCGGGTCGGTCACGTCGCAGGGCACCGCGATGGTGCCGGGAATCTCCTTCTCCAGCGCGGCGAGGCGATCGGCGTCGCGCGCCAGCATCGCCACGCGGTAGCCGCCCTGGGCGAAGCGCCGCACCACGGCGGCACCGGTGCCGGGACCGACGCCGGTGACGAGGGCGAGGGGCTTTGTGGTCTTGACGTTCATGCCGCAGCCTCCAGGCGTGCGAGATGTTCGTGCACGAAATCGAGACGGTCGTTGCCGAAGTACATCGCGTCCCCGACGAACACGGTCGGTGAGCCGAACACGTCGCGTTCGATGGCTTCCCGGGTATTGGCGTCCAGCTGGGCGATTGTTTCCGGGGCATCGATCCGCTGGCCGATCGCGTCGGCGTCGATGCCGGCCGCGGCGATGACGGCGAGGATGTCGTCCTTCGTGGCCAGCGCCTTGCCCTCGCTCCAGCAGGCGCGGTAGAGCGCCAGGGTGATCGTCGCGGCATCTGCCGGCGTTTGCGCGGCCAGCACCGCGCGCGAACAGGCCTCGCCATCATTGGCGCGCATGTCGGAGGGGTTCAGGACAAGGCCGTAGCGCTGCGCCCAGCGCGCCAGGTCGGCGCGGGCGTAGCGCCCCTTGGCGGCGCAGGTGAGGGTGGTCGGCACGTTGCCGACAGCCTCCATCACTTCCAGCACCTTCATCGGGCGGAGCGTGATGGCGACGTCCATCCCGCGCAGCCGGGTGAAGGCCAGGTAGCTGTACGGGCTGCGGAAGTCGTAGAAAAGTTCAATCGATCGGGTCATCGGGCTGTTCCTGTGGCGAGCTTGTGCAGAAGGTCGCGAACGCCGTCGTCGGCGCCCGGTCCGGGGCGAAGCTGGATGCGGTGCGTGGGCACGGCCGAGCCGGTTTCGGGATCGACCATCGCCAGGCGCAGCGGTCGTCCGGTGTCGCGATCGACCGTCTCGACCGTCGGTGCGCCGAAGCCGCTGGCATCCCAGCGGTCACCCCATTCGCGCAGGGCGACGCTGACTTTCCACAAATCCCGGCCCTTGGCGGTCAGCCGGTATTCGACGCGCGGTGGCCGCTCCGGGAACGGCAGCCGCTCGACGATGCCGTGCTGCACCAGGTGCTTGAGGCGCGCGGCCAGCGTGGCGGTGGGAATGCCGGTGCTCCTGCGCAGTTCGTCATGGCGGCGCAGGCCCAGCGACAGGTCGCGGATCAGCAGCAGCGTCCAGCGGTCCCCGATCAGTTCGAGCGCACCGGCGATCGAGCAGCGCATGCCCACGAAGGATTTCACTTTCACGCAGCATGCCCTTCATGAATTCAATGATTGAAGTATAATACGATCCCGGCGTTCGCCCAAGGCGCCCCCCATGAAGCGCCGGCCCGCAGCCTGCAGGACCGGCGTCGCCACTGAATTCGAGATATCCACAATGACCATCAAGACGGTTTACATCCCCGCCGGCGGCGGCTTCGACCACGTCAGCATCGGCACCACGCAGCCCGTCGAGCCGCGCGCGGGCGAGATCACCGTCCGGCTGCGCGCCAGTTCGCTCAACTATCACGACTATGGCGTGGTGAGCGGCGCGATGGCGCCCAGGGAGCGTCGCATCCCGATGTCCGACGGTGCCGGCGAGGTGGTTGCGGTCGGCGAGGGCGTGACCGGGTTCGCCGTCGGCGACCACGTGGTCAGCACCTTCTTCCCGGACTGGCTGGACGGCGAGCCAACGGCCGAGGGCTTCGGCCGGGTGCCGGGAGACGGCATCGACGGCTATGCGCGCGAGCAGGTCACCGCGCCGGCCACGGCGTTCACCCTGGCGCCGCGCGGCTGGAGCCACGCCGAGGCCGCCACGCTGACCACCGCCGGCCTGACCGCCTGGCGCGCGCTGTTCGAGCACGGCGCGCTGCAGCCGGGGCAGGATGTCCTGGTGCAGGGCACCGGCGGCGTGTCGATCTTCGCGCTGCAGTTCGCGAAGCTGGCCGGCGCGCGGGTCATCGCCACCTCGTCCAGCGACGCCAAGCTGGAGCGCCTGCGCGCGCTGGGCGCCGACGAGGTGATCAACTACCGCCAGGATCCGGAGTGGGGCATGACCGTGCGCGGACTCACCGATGGCCGCGGCGTGGACCACGTCGTCGAGGTGGGCGGTCCGGAAACACTGCTGCAGTCGATGCTGGCCACGCGGGTCGGCGGCCACATTGCGGTGATCGGCGTGCTGAGCGGTCTGGACAGCAAACTGCCGCTGGGTCTGGCGCTGGCACGGCACCTGCGGCTGCAGGCGTTCGTCGTCGGCAGCCGCCGCCAGCAGCAGGACATGGTGCGGGCGCTGGAGGCCAGCACCCTGCGCCCGGTGATTGACCGCCACTTCGCGCTCGACGATCTGGTCGCCGCGTTCCGCCACCAGGAGAGCGGACGGCACTTCGGCAAGATCGTCCTCGACATCTGATCGCCGGGTCGCGGCCGGAACGCGGCCCAGGACGCGCCTCGTCTCCCGCAGGCGGGGGAAGTTCCGGCGCGACGGGCGGGGGCGAGCCTGCGAGGCTGCTTGAAGCAGCGGCAGCCTGTCCCCACGTCTGGGATTCAGCCCCCGGAGGCCGCATGGACCCCAGCCAGAATCCCAACGTGTTCCACGCCACCACCATCCTGTCGGTGCGCCGCGACGGCAAGGTCGCCGTGGCCGGCGACGGCCAGGTCACCCTCGGCCACACGGTGATGAAGGGCAACGCGCGCAAGGTGCGGCGCCTGGGCCGGGACGGGCAGGTGCTGGCGGGCTTCGCCGGCGCCGCGGCCGACGCCTTCACCCTGTTCGAGCTGTTCGAGTCGAAGCTGGAGAAGCACGGCCAGCTGCAGCGCGCCGCGGTGGAGATGGCCAAGGACTGGCGCACCGAGCGCCGCTTCGGCAAGCTCGAGGCCCTGCTTGCCGTTGCCGACAGGGACACCTCGCTGATCATCAGCGGCACCGGCGACGTGATCGAGCCCGAGGACGGCCTGATCGCGATCGGCTCCGGCGGCGCCTACGCCCTGTCCGCCGCCCGCGCCCTGCTCGCGCACACGCAGCTCGACGCCCGCAGCATCGCCACCGAGGCGCTCAACATCGCCGGCGACATCTGCATCTATACCAATCGCAACGTGGTGGTCGAAGAGCTGTAAATCGGGAATCGGGAATGGGGAATCGAAAGCGCCCCTCCCGCGGCCCGTTGTCTCAGGCTTCCCACCCAGTTCCCGTTTCCGAATCCCGAATCCCCAATGACGAATCCCGGCTCTTCCACCATGACCCCGCGCGAGATCGTGCAGGAACTCGACCGCCACATCATCGGCCAGACTTCGGCCAAGCGCGCGGTGGCGATCGCGCTGCGCAACCGCTGGCGGCGCGCGCAGCTGCCCGACGAGCTGCGCAACGAGGTGATGCCCAAGAACATCCTGATGATCGGCCCCACCGGCGTGGGCAAGACCGAGATCGCGCGGCGGCTGGCGACGCTGGCCAATGCGCCGTTCGTGAAGGTCGAGGCCACCCGCTTCACCGAGGTCGGCTACGTCGGCAAGGATGTGGAGCAGATCATCCGCGACCTGGCCGACACCGCGGTCAAGCTGTACCGCGAGCAGGCCAAGAAGAAGGTGCGCACCCAGGCCGAGGAGCGCGCCGAGGACCGCATCCTCGACGCCCTGCTGCCCAGGCGCGAAGCGCCGCAGCCGGCGTTCGGTTTCGGCACCACCGCCACCGTCGACATCGGCGCCGAGCCGTCGTCGAAGGATTCCGACACCCGGCAGAAGCTGCGCCGCCAGCTGCGCGCGGGCGAGCTCGACGAGCGCGAGATCGAGATCGAACTGTCCGCCAACGTCGGCGTCGACATCATGACCCCACCGGGCATGGAGGAAATGGGCCAGCAGCTGCGGCAGATGTTCTCCAGCCTTGGCGGCGGCAAGCCCCACTCGCGCAAGCTCACGATCAAGGCCGCGCGGCCGCTGCTGGCCGAGGAAGAGGCCGGCAAGCTGGTCAACGAGGACGACGTGCGCGAGGCCGCGATCGAGGCCTGCGAGCAGCACGGCATCGTCTTCATCGACGAGATCGACAAGGTCGCAAGGCGCAGTGAAGGCGTCGGTGCCGACGTCAGCCGCGAGGGCGTGCAGCGCGACCTGCTGCCGCTGGTCGAAGGGTCCACGGTCAGCACCAAGTACGGCCCGGTCAAGACCGACCACATCCTGTTCATCGCCTCGGGCGCCTTCCACCTGGCCAAGCCCAGCGACCTGATCCCCGAGATGCAGGGCCGCTTCCCGATCCGGGTCGAGCTGGGCGCGCTGAGCAAGGACGACTTCGTGCGCATCCTCACCGAGCCCCGCGCCGCGCTGACGAAACAGTACGTGGAACTGCTCGGGACCGAGGGCGTGGAGCTGTCGTTCTCGGACGATGCGATCGACCGGCTCGCCGAGATCGCGGCCCAGATCAACGAGCGCCAGGAGAACATCGGCGCGCGCCGCCTGCACACCGTGCTCGAGCGCCTGCTCGATACCCTCAGCTACGAGGCCCCGGACCGCGACGGGCAGTCCGTTGCCATTGATCGCGCCTACGTCGACGCCCACCTGGGCGAACTGGTGCAGGACCCGGATCTGAGCCGCTACATCCTGTAGGCCCCGCCGCCAGCGCCTTCCCCCGCTTGCGGGGGAAGGTCGGGATGGGGGCCAAGCCGCGCAGTGCCGGATCTGCGCCGGGAATCTTCCCTGTCCCGTCCCGTCCGGCCCGGCGCGGTGTGCCGCATGCGCACCGTTGATCCCCGTGCAAGCCCGTGGCCCGCAGGCGCTCCGCGTCGCCCCCTCGAAAGCGGAGGGCGGAGTCTGCTTGCGCGTACCATGGCCCGATCGCCCCGATCGGGCCCAGCGGATCCGCGATGAACCAACCACGGCGCGACGCCTATCCCGATGCCCTGCGCGCCTGCGCGCTGCTGGTGGTGGTGTTCGGGCACTGGATCGCGACCCTGCCGCGCGTGCACGGGGGCGTGCTGGTCGAGACCGAGCACCTGCTGCGCATCTGGGATGGCGCCGGCGTCCTGACCTGGTTCGTGCAGGTCGTGCCGCTGTTCGTGTTCGTGTCCGCCGCGGTGAGTGCCGACGGCGTCGAGCGCCGGTGGCGGCAGGGGGATCGCCAGCTGCACTGGTGGGCCGGCCGCGCGCTGGGCCTGGCGCGGCCAACGCTGACCTATCTCGCGGTGCTGGCGGCGCTGGCCGCGGCCGCCCTGTTCTCCGGCGGGCGGCTGCTCGAGGTTTTCAACCACTCGCTGACCATCCATCTGTGGTTCCTGTTGATGCTGCTCACAGTGCAGGCGCTGCTGCCGCTGAGCCTGTGGCTGGACCGGTGCGCCGGTGCCGGCGCGATCGCGGGGCTGGTGGCGCTGGCGGCGCTGCTCGACCTGCTGCGCGCCGGCGTGTGGACGCCCGCCGAGCTGCGCTGGCTCGGCCGGCACGTGCTCGACGCGCCCGCCGGCGTCGCCTGGCTGAACATGCTGGTGGTATGGCTGCTGCCGCAGCAGCTGGGCATCGCCTGGCGGCGCGGGCGCTTCAGCGGCGCGGCGGCGGGGGCGGGATTCGCGCTGCTGGGGGCGGCGTGGCTGCTGCTGGCGATTTCCAGCGGCTATCCGGTGGCGATGGTCGGGGTCGGGCTGGCCGGCAACAACATGCTGCCGCCGACCCTGGCCCTGATCGGCGTGATGTGGCTGCAGGTCGGCGCGGTGCTGCTGCTGGAGCGTCCGGCGCGATGGCTGCTGGAGCGGCATCCTGCCGCCCGGCTGGTGGCGATCCTCGGCGCGCTGGGGATGCCGCTGTACCTGTGGCACAAGCTGGCCGAACTGCCGGCGGCGTGGCTGGGCGAGCGCCTGGGCCTGCCGATCGATGCCGGCGATCCCGGCCAGCCCGGGTTCTGGCTGGGGCGCGCGCTGTGGATCGGGCTGTGCCTGCTGATGGTGGCGCCGGTGATCGCGGTGGTGGTGCGCTTCGAACTGCGGCGCACGCGGGATGTGGCGGCGACGCGCTCGCCGGCGACGATCCTGTGCGGCGGGCTGGCGCTGTACCTGGGGCTGGCGGCGGCGCTGGTGCTGGGGGCCTGGCCGGGTGCGCTGATCGGGCTGGCGGGGGTGGGCGTGGCGTCCTTTCTCCTGCGCGCGCGGCCGTCGCCCCGCGCGGGAGCGCCATAGGCTTCGATCGCCATGCCCGGTGTCGTGCGGACGGTGGCGCAGGCAGGCGAGGGTTCACGATCGCGCCTGATGCCGATTGGAGTTCCGTGGATTCGTCGCATGCGGCGCGGAATGGAACTGCGGGCAGCCGGAGCTGTCCGGGCAAATCCGCATGGGCCTGCATTCGCGACAGCGGTGGCGACCCTACAGACGACCCGTCCGGTCCAGCCATTCCAGGACGCCTTCTGCGGCGACCTTGCCGCTGGCGAAGCACGCGGTGAGCAGGTAGCCGCCGGTGGGGGCCTCCCAGTCGAGCATCTCGCCGGCGGCGAAGACGCCGGGCAGGGCACGGATCATCAGCCGCCCATCGAGGGCTTCGAGGCGGATGCCGCCGGCGCTGCTGATCGCTTCGGCGATCGGGCGCGGGCGCAGCAGGCGCAGCGGCAGCCGCTTGATGGCGCCGGCGAGCCGGGCGGGATCGGCGAAAGCCTCTCGCGGAAGCACTTCGTGCAGCAGCCCGGCCTTGACGCCGTGGATGCCGGCTTCGCGCCGCAGGTGTTCGCCGAGGCTGCGCCTGCCGCGCGGCCTGGAAAGGGCGCGGACCAGCGCGGCTTCGTCGCGCCCGGGCGCCAGGTCCAGCGCGATGCCGGCGTGGCCGTCGCGGACGATGCGCTCGCGCAGCATCGCCGACAGTGCATACACCACGCTGCCCTCCAGGCCGGTCGCGGTGGCGACGCATTCGCCCTGCAGTGAACGCGGGCCGCCGTCGTCGTCCTGCCAGTGCACCACCACCGGCTTCACCGGCGCACCCGCGTGCCGCTGCGCGAAATGCGCGCTCCAGTCGAGGTCGAAGCCGCAGTTGGCCGGCTGCAGCGGCGCGATGTCGACGCCCGCCGCGGCGAGCACCGGCTGCCAGCCGCCGTCCGAACCCAGTTCCGGCCAGCTGCCGCCGCCCAGGGCGAGCACGACCGCATCGGCGGTGGCGTGGTGTTCGCCTTGGGGGGTGTCGAAGCGCAGTGCGCCGCTGTCGGCCCAGCCCAGCCAGCGACGGTGCACGTGGAAGCGCACCCCCTGTTCGCGCAGGCGCCGTACCCAGCCGCGCAGCAGCGGCGCCGCCTTGCGGTCGCGGGGAAACACGCGGCCGGAGCTGCCCACGTAGGTGTCCACGCCCTGCGCGCGCGCCCAGTCGCGCAGCGCCTGCGCATCGAAACCCTGCAGCCATCCGCGCACCTGATCCTCGCGCTCGCGGTAGCGGCTGGCGAACAGGTCGAAGGGATCGGAGTGGGTGAGGTTCAACCCGCCCTTGCCGGCGATCAGGAACTTGCGCCCGACCGAGCCCTTGGCCTCGTACAGGTCCACCTCCAGGCCGGTCGCACGCAGCGTCTGTGCGGCGAACAGGCCGGCGGGGCCGCCACCGATGACGGCGACGCGGGGATGCGGCTGATGAGTGGGCATGGCGGGATTATGGGCGGCCCGGCCACACACCCCCACCCCGACCCTCCCCCGCTTTGCGGGGGGAGGGGGCAAGGCGTGGTGCATCGTGGGGGAGGGAGCCATGAGCGCTGCATCGCGGGCGGCGGGGGAGGGGTGGTGGTGCCGCAGGTCGCCAGTCCCGAACGCTGCGTACCCGGCGTTCTTTCCCCGCTTGCGGGGAAGTCCCCGCGCAGCGGGGTACGGGGCAACGCGGCCACGCCACGTTCCTCTTCTCCCTGCCCGCATTCACTCGTCGACGCCGATATCCTCGTTCCACACCCCGGGATTGGCGGCAATCCAGTCGCCGAGCATGCGGATGCATCCTTCGTCGGCAAGGTCCACGACCTCCACGCCGTGCGCGCGCAGCCAGTCGTGGCCGCCGTGGAAGTTCACCGACTCGCCCATCACCACCGTGCCGATGCCGAACTGGCGCACCAGGCCGCTGCAGTACCAGCACGGCGAGAGGGTGGTGACCATGATCGTGTCGCGGTAGCTGCGCTGGCGCCCGGCCTTGCGGAAGGCGTCGGTTTCGCCGTGCACCGAGGGGTCGTTCTCCTGCACGCGGCGGTTGCGGCCGCGGCCGAGCAGGGTGCCGTCGCGGTGGAACAGCGCGGCGCCGATCGGAATGCCGCCTTCGGCCAGCCCGGTGCGGGCTTCCTCGACGGCGACGGCGAGCATGGCGCGGTAGTCGGGCATGGCAGCGGGAAGGCGGGAGGGGCCGACAGTGTCGCATCCCGCGCCGCGTGCCGTTACTCCGCGCGCACCCGCCAGGCCTCGGCCAGGGAGATCGCGCCGCTGCGGGCCAGATCCACCGCCGCCCGGGTCAGCGGCACCATGCCTTCGGCGACCGCGAGGCGATGGATCGCGTCGGCCTCGGCGCCCGGCGCGATCAGCGCGCGCATCGCGGGCGTGACCACCATCAGCTCGTATACCGCACGCCGCTTGTGCACGCCCAGGCCCTCGCAGTGCGGGCATCCGTAGCCGATGTAGAACGTTTCGTCGGCGCCGACGCCGAGCGCTTCGCGCATGTGCGGATCGGCCGTTTCCGCTTCCCGGCAGTGGGTGCAGGTCAGCCGCACCAGCCGCTGCGCCATCACCGCAAGCAGGGCGCTGCGCAGCAGGTAGGCCTCGACGCCCAGGTCGAGCAGCCGCACCACCGTGGTTGCGGCGGTGTTGGTGTGCAGGGTGCTCAGCACCAGGTGGCCGGTGAGCGCGCTTTCGACCGCGATGCCGGCGGTCTCGCGGTCGCGGATCTCGCCGACCATGATCACGTCCGGGTCGTGGCGCAGGAAGTTGCGCATCGCGCTGGCGAAGGTGAAGCCGGCCGCGCGGTTGACCTGCATCTGCTGCACGTCCTCGATGTGGAACTCCACCGGGTCCTCGATGGTGAGGATGTTGATGCGCTGCTTGCGCATCTCCAGCAGCATCGCGTAGAGCGTGGTGGACTTGCCGCAGCCGGTCGGCCCGGTGGTCAGGAACATGCCGTGGCTGCGCTGCATCACGTCCTCGACCCGTTGCCGGTCGTCCTTCCCCAGCCCCAGCCCATCCAGCTGCCACAGCCCCTCGTCGGCGTCGAGCAGGCGCAGCACCGCGCTCTCGCCGAACACCGCCGGCAGGATCGAGATGCGCAGGTCGATCCTGTGGCCGTCGACGGCGAAGCTGGTGCGTCCGTCCTGCGGCCGGCGGTGTTCGGCCAGGTTCATGCCGCCCAGCACCTTGATCCGGCCGACCACCGCAGGGTGCAGCGCGCGCATCAGCCGGCGCACCGGCACCAGCTCGCCGTCGATGCGGTAGAGCACGTCGGTCCAGCGCGGGGCCGGGCGCAGGTGGATATCGGAGGCGCGGCGGGCGAAGGCGTCGGCGATGAGCTGGTCGACCAGGGTCACCACCGAGCGCTCGGTGGACAGGCGCTGGGCGTCGCGGTCGCCGGGGTCGGCCTCACTGGACTCCGGGTCCAGGCCCAGCTGGCGGGCGATGCTGCGATCCTCGGCCCAGTCGTAGCTGCGCGCGATGCCCTCGCGGATCTCGCGCGGAGAGGCGACCAGCGGAATCACGTGCTCACGGCTGAGGAAATCCAGGGTCTGGCGCACGCTGGCGGTCCCCGGGTTCTCCATCGCCACCGCAATCTTGCCGTTCAGCGTGCACAGCGGCACCGCGCGCAGCTGCCGCGCCGCGGAGGGCGACAGCACCGCGGCCGCCTCCGGATCGACCCGGATGCGCTCCAGCCGCACCAGCGGCAGCCCCAGGGTGCAGGCCAGGTCGTAGGCCTGTTCGGTGGTGTCGTCGGCCAGGGCCAGCCAGTCGTCGCGGCTGATCGCGTTCGCCGGTTCGGACGGCGTGGCCTGCGGATAGGTGTCCAGATAGCGCTGCAGAGCCGCGTCGCCGTCGATCAGCTGCGGCATGGTGGCCGGAAAAGGCTTGAGCATGGTGTCCCCCTGTTTTCACCATTCTCTTCCGTATGGTTCAAACAGGCATTGCGCAGGATCAATTCCCGCCGGGAGCAGGCTCCGCGGCGGTGCCGGGCGCCGGGCGTTGCTGCGATAATGCCGCCATGAGCGACCAAGATGCCCGCACCACCCATTTCGGCTACCGCGAGGTGCCGGTGGAGGACAAGCAGAAGCTGGTTGGCGAGGTGTTCTCGTCGGTGGCCGGCAACTACGACCTGATGAACGACCTGATGAGCCTGGGCATCCATCGGGTCTGGAAGCGCTATTTCACCGCCACCGCCCAGGTCAGGCGCGGCGGCCGGGTGCTGGACCTGGCCGGCGGCACCGGCGACATCGCCGCCCTGCTCAGAGAGCGCGTCGGCGAGAACGGCGAGATCGTCCTGGGCGACATCAACGGCGCCATGCTGCGCGTGGGCCGCGACCGGATGAGCGACCGCGGGAAGGTCCGCGGCCTGGCCTACGTGCAGTGCAACGCCGAGAAGCTGCCGTTCCCCGACGCCAGCTTCGACCTGGTGACCATCGCCTTCGGCCTGCGCAACGTCACCGCCAAGGACGCCGCCCTGCGCGAGATGCTGCGCGTGCTCAAGGTGGGCGGGCAGGCGCGGGTGCTGGAGTTCTCGGAAGTGCAGGCGGACTGGTTCAAGCCGATCTACGACTTCCACTCCTTCAATATCCTGCCGAAGCTGGGCAGACTGTTCGCGGACGACGCCGACAGCTACCAGTACCTGGCCGAATCGATCCGCAAGCATCCGCCGCAGGATGAACTCAAGGCGATGATGGAAGCCGCCGGCTTCGCCCGCGCCCGCTACCGCAACCTGTCCGGCGGCATCGTCGCGATCCACGACGGCGTCAAGGCCTGAGCGGGGCGGCCGGTGCGCCTGGTGCGGGCGGCATATCCCTCCGGCTCCGCCCCTCAAAGGCCACTTGGCCGCCAGCGGTACTCAGTCCTGGATGAACCGCTGCCTGACCGCTGGCGTTGGAATCATGCAGCGGTCTTTGCGCCCGAACCAGCGGTAGCGGTTGGCGGCGATCACGCGGTAGCCGTAGTCCCGGATCGGGCGCGGAATGAGCCAGGTGGCAGCCAGCGCACGCCAGGGCCAACGCAGGTACCGGGCCACGCGTATCGCCGCTGAAGAGCGACTGTAGGCTTTGCCTTCCTCGACGAGGACGAATGTCCTGGCGTCCGCAGGATTGAAGCCGAGTTCCCGCAGCATCTGTGCGCCGGTCACCGTCTGCAGGGGAACGAATGTCAGCTCCTGGCTTGCCTCATGCTGGAGAATGAAGTTGACGCTGCGCTCGCAGAAGTTGCAGATCCCGTCGAAGACAATGATTCCAGCCATAGGACGTCAGCTACCTGATCAACTGCAAGGACATCATGCACTCGGGGTTGACAGGAAGCTCCTTACGGACTTGTTAGGCACCAACCACGTGGGCGCCAAGCGCGAATTATGCAAAGCCACGAAGAATCTCCAACCGGTTTGGGGCGGCATCCGGAGCAAAGAAATCCGGGATTGTCCTCGCGGTGCGCCTGGGGCGGGACAGAAAAGGAACCGGCCACTCGGCGATGCGGCGCTCTTTGACATGCACGTATTGCCCTGACTCTGGCTCGTCGATGTACTCCTCTTGGACGATTAGGGCGAGAGGCTCTTCTGCACCCTCAGTCTCTTGGGAGAACTCTAAGGCCTCCTCATACGTCTCGAACGGATAAAAGTAGTCACTCCCATCAGCCAAGTCAGGCGCGCCACGTTCCGGATGGCACCAAACGCGGTACTCCAACACCGCATCCCAGACGTAGCCGCCACCAGCCTTGGCGCTTGCCGGGTAGGTGCCAACGAGCGCAGGGTCTTGAACAGGATGCGAGGGAGCTGTCATTGGTGCCTAACACCTTGAGTTAAGCCGACCCGCGTAGTGGAGCCAACCACATGGCAAGCTTTCTCTGCCATGAGGTTGGTGGAACGAAGCGGGTTCGGCTTGAACGAACAGTTAGGGCGCATCTTGGTACTTTTCCGCGCCGAGTGCGAGCCACCCAGCCACGAGTAGCGTGCTCACCGTTGCGCTGCCGAGAAGTAGCAGGGCCAGCCCAGGACTCCGAAATGAGGCCAGGCCTCCAATGCAGAAGATGAGCGGCAACATTAGAAGCCTGTTCCCAGCCCAGCGATGCAGCGCGTCCGGATCCTTTACGCGCGCATAGTCAACGTTATTCAAGGGCTTGGAATTTCCCGCGAAACGCACGGCTAGAGCTACCACCAAGAGGATCGGCGCTAGGGCGAGTTGAACGATTGCGAGGATAGCTTCCATGCGGCCTAACACCTGAGTTAAGCCGCGCCGCGAAGCGGTGTCGGCTTGGACGAATTGTTAGCCGATTCCTGCGCGGCCATCTAGATCCCGCGCTCTCGCGCTTCAGCGAGGGAGACGCATTCGTACTTCACAAGGTGCGTTTCCCCGGCGGCATGCCGCGCTGCGACACCTTCATTGGCGAGCTGCAGCAGTTCCCTGCAGCCAGCACCATTGAGTTGTGCGCCCTCACCCATGAAGTAGGCGCGCAGCGCGGGCGATGAGCTGTCAACGGTGCTGGAGCGTAGGAGTACATAGGTACTCTCGTCCAACTGCTGGTTCGAGCAGGCCGTGAATCCTAGCGTTGCTATGAGAGCGAGAGTGGAGTTGCACTTCATGACGCCAGTGGACCTCGTGAATCGGCTAACGCCTGAGTTAAGCCGACCCACAGCAGGGCGGCGACCGAGTGCAAATATAGCCGAACGCGGGCACTTGGGCGCCGCCCTGATGTGGGTTCGGCTTGAACGAGTTGTTAGGCGTCAAAATAGCGGATTACCACTTGAAAGATTAGTCCGGCTGAGATGCCCAGGATCAGTCCATACATGACGTCGCTGCCCGTGTGGCGCTCTAGCCGAAGGCGTGACCATGCTACCAAGGCGGTTAGGGCACCCAACCCAACGCTTGCCACCAGGTTTGGCCAAACTAGAAGTGTTGCGAACGATGCGAACGCGACGTGTAGCGACGGCTTAGACAGCCTCCTGAGTAGATGAGCAGCTACGACTATGCCCCCACATAGTCCTAGGACGATCGAAATGCCCGGGTGAAGATCTGCGATCTGCAGAAGGCCAGCGATGGCGAGAAGGAAAGGTCCAAGAATGCGAGTAAGCTCAACTCGTTCTGACTTGGCAGAAGCGTCAATGTGCGCCCAATCGCCGCGCCGCTTCTTCACGAAGCTGTAGAACATGATCCCTGCTGCGGTAGTGCTCGCTAGTAGGAGCGCCATGATCGTGGTCGAGTTATCCCGCGTGCCTGAACTAGCAATGAGGCTTGCAGCTGGCATAAGAACAGCGGGGTGCCCAAAGATCGAAATTAGACGAGCTGCGTAATTCGACATTTGACGCCTAACACCTGAATTAAGCCGCGCCGCGAAGCGGCGTCGGCTTGAATGAATTGTTAGCGCCCAACCGGGACGCCCACCTCTTGCCACTGATAGTACGGCTTGGTGGCGATGCCAAGCAGGTCTCGGTCTTCCGGGGTATCGCCGTACGCATATACTGTGGAGTATGCACTCAGATCGTGGCCCTCACGAACCCGGCGTGCTTTCTCCGCAAGTACACATTGTTGCCCAAGGTAACGACCTGTCAAAACGCCCTGGCTGTGCTGCAGGGAAGAGCAAATGAGCTCCAGTCCATGCTCGTTGCACCAAGGAGATAGATAAGCGTCAAGGCCGCCCGAGACGACAACGACCTTGTGGCCTTGAGCCTTGTGCCAAGCAATGCGTTCCATTGCCTCGGGGCGCAAAGCATTTGGCAAATAGTTCCGGGCAAAGGCTTGGCCAGCCGACTCAATTGTTGCGAGAGGTACGCCGCTATAAGCGAAGCGAACAATAACTCGACGTATCAGGACGCCAGAAACGAGCCCAAGCTTGTAACCGAGAACGAGGGGCGCAAGCACGAGGTTCCCGAGAAGCAAGCGGCGACGGCTAACCGACTGACGAACGAAGTCCGGCATGGTTTCGTGGGTAGTGATTGTGCCGTCGAAATCAAAGAGTGCGAGAGACATTGTTTTGGGCGCTAACACCTGAGTTAAGCCGCGCCGCGAAGCGGCGTCGGCTTGAATGAATTGTTAGGCACGCACGATGACCGGACAACGGCGCACACGACGCCGCGAGCATTGCACGGGCGCCGGTTGTGAGCAACCGAAGTCCCGCGACAACCGTGGGTTGCGAACCCAGCTCTGCCAACCGAAGCCCGCACGCCCGCCTGGCCGAAGCCGAGTGAATCAACGCGGGGTGCGCAACGCGGTGCAGCAACCGCCGCGCTGAAGTCAGTGCGCAACACCGAAGCCCGGGAACCCAACGCCTCAAGCGGGCGCTTGCTGTGTCCGAAGGCGCGCATGAGGCGCGATGGAAACAAGAGTAGGCAGATGTGACCGAAGCCAGCCATCACCGAAGACGCGAAAGTGGTTTGCGGTGTTGTTGCCAACGCCACTCAGAAGAAAATGCTTTGACCCCGCCTAACACCTGAGTTAAGCCGACTTGCGTAGCGGAGGCAACAACATGGCAAGCTCTTCCTGCCATGTTGTTGGTGTAGCGAAGC
>CAKTDC010000033.1 GCA_934541015.1 uncultured Luteimonas sp. | reverse complement strand
GCCCGCGCAGATCCCCTGCGGCCGTCCGGTCATCGGCCAGTAGCTGCGGGTCAGGTCCATGGCCGCGCTGTGGCCCCATCGATCCGGCTGCTGGCCGCATCCACCTGCGCCAGCAACTCGCCGGCGGCGTTGTACTCGAACGTGGTGGTGCCGCTGTCCGGATCGACCGGCCTGGAACGCCCAGACATGGGAACTGGATTGGAAAAGAGCAACCGGAGGCTTCAGGGCCTGCGGTATGAGTCAAGAGAAAGGCGCCCTATTCAGGGACTTCAAAAGCGTGCTACGGCCAATGCTCCTGGATAATTGTCCCTGACACCATTAATCGTGACACCATTAATCGCTTGCGGCAGGTTCTCAGATCAATCAGTTGCCGAACTGCCGGCATCGATTTCCCGGGCTTCCAGGGCTTCTTCTTCGGCCAGTTCCTCCAGCCGCTCCTTCCGCTGGGGGATGGGCTGTGCTGGATCGATCCGGATCCACGTCGGGCTGGCATGGGCCCACGCCTGGCGGGCGGCCTCCGCGTGCTCATCATCCACCGCGGCATAGACCCGGCCTCCCTGCAGCACCCCGGGTGCAAGCTCCGTCCCGATCCCGGCCAGCGCCGCCACCAGCGCCTGCTGCGAGGGAGAGGCGACCATGAGGATGCAGTCCTGCCGGCAGCGCTGGACGACCGCATCGCGCAGCCATTCCACCGACTTCCTATGCTTTTCGTCTCCCGGTGGGGCCACGATGTAGGACATGGGAAACTTCGCGAACGAATCGGATTCCAGTCGGAAGAAGGCCTCCATCAACCACCGGCTCCATTCCTGCTGGCTGCCGTCGGCACCCGGCGCCAGCAGCGGGGCCATGGCCCGCGCGCGCCATTGCCGCCTCTTTTCGCGCCGTTCCGCGGCGATCTCCTCCGCCCGCGCCAGCGCGGCCTCCCATGCAGGCCCGCCGGGAGGCCGCTGGGCCCCCGTTGCCATGTCGAAGCGCACTTCGACGTGGTCACCCTCGCCGAAGCCGGCCTTGTCATCGGGGACCACGACCCGGAGCACCAGTTCGCTTCCGTCCCGGGACAGCCTGTGTCCCCGGCCCCAGTGGATGGAGCTGGCCGAATACGGGAGGGCTTTGACATAGGCCGCGGGCAGGAAGTCGCCCAGGCCCACGGCGCGCACCAGCCGGCCCTCGGCATCGTAGATGACGACGGCATCGTCGCCGTGCCCCCTGGAGTGCCAGTTGTCGAACGTGGCCACCTGCCCGGTCGCCGACACCAGCGCATCGACCGGCGAAACATCGTTGACCAGCGGCCCCCGCCAGGCCTCCACCCAGCGCCGCCCATCCTTCCGCTCCATCCGGGCCAGGGCATGGTCGGCCTCGCCGGGGATGCCACCCGCGTCATCGAGACCGTCCACCTTGTCCTGGAAGTAGGCCAGTGCACCGCCGATGGGACGCGGCGTGACGGTCAGCCGCCAGCGGCCGTCATCGGAGACATAGCTCTTTTCCTCGGGAGGAAGCCAGCTGTCGGCGAAGGCGGGTGCCGGGACCAGGAGGACACAGGCCACGAGGGCCATACACACCCGGGCAACGGTTGCCCGTACTTTGCAGGCATCGGAAAAGCAGTGCATCACGGTTTCCTGGCAGCTCAGCAGTCCGCGTACTTCCAGTTCTTCGACTTCCCCTCCGCGATCCACTCCACCGCCTGGGCCACGCGGCGGGCGCGGGTGTCGGCGCCCTTGGCGCCGGTGATCCAGTCGGCGTACTCGCGCTGCTTGCCGGGCGTGAACGCGTCCCAGGTGGCGCGTGCGGCCTTGTTGCCGCGCATCGCCCGGGCCAGGTCCTCCGGAAGATCCGGCGGCGGCTTGGCCGTGCGCCCGCTCGCCGAAGTGGCGCCGGCGTCGATCAGCGCCATCGCGGCGCGCACGTGGGCGGTGGTTTCGCGTTTGCCGGGCAGGTCCTTGAGCGAGGCGAGGCGCCCGTACTGGCCCATGGCTGCCTGGGTTGCGGCGTTCTCGCCCACCACCTGGTTCCCGTGCCACAGGTTGAAGGCGGCGTGCTGCTTGAAGCCGGCCATCACGCCGAGCAGCTTGTCGTTGTAGGTGAACGCGGGCGCGCTCCACTTGATGGTCTCCACCGCCGATGGGCAGGCAGCGTGTACGCGGCGGCGCAGCTCCTCCAGGATCGGACGGGCGAATTCAGCCTGCCTGGCGATATAGGCGTCGATGCGCGGATCGGAACCGGCCATTGGGTCACCTCCTCGTCATGCCAGCGGGATCATTCCCCGCCCGGGCGATCTCCTGCGGAATCATGCGCCCGATTGGCGGACGCCGCCACGCCATCGGCGATCGTGGTGGTGGATGCACCGGCGGGATCGCGCGACTAGGCCATGTGCATCGTTCCATTCACCGCCGCCACCGGCCCGACATCCAGGCACGGGTACAGCGCTCGCGCCGGATGCCCTTCGTGGACGCGCAGCCGCAGCGGGCCGTTCGCGATTCCCTCAGGCGGATGAAGAAACCGACAGGCTCACTCCGGCCGCACGTCCACGCGCACGCGGATGCGGTCGCCCGGGTGGTAGCCGGTGCGGGTGGTGTAGTGGCGCCCGGCGTACTCGTAGGTGACCTCGTACTCGCTGACCGCGCCGCGTCCGTCGGCATATGGCTCCGGATCGCAGACGGTGACGTGGCCGTCGCGCGGGTCGCGGGCGCGACGGTTGGATTCGTAGATGCTGCGCCCGGCCACGCTGCCCACCATCGACCCGACCGCGGTGCCGACATAGCGGCCGCTGCCGTCGCCGATCTTGCTGCCCAGCACCGCGCCGGCAATGCTGCCCAGCACGGTCGCGACCATGCGCCCGTTCTCGTCCCGGCGCGCATCGCGGTAGGGATCGTTGCGGTAGGGATCGTTGCGATAAGGATCGCTGCGGTAGGGATCCGAAGCGTAGGGATCGCGATAGGGATCGCTTCGACCGTAGGCGTCGTACCCGCCGTCGCGGGCATAGGGGTCATGCACGGCGCGCTCGTCGCGGCGCGTGCGACAGTACGAAGCGCCGCCAGCGGGATGACCGCGCCCGGACACGATCACCGGATCGACCCGCACCACGCGCGCCCAGTCCGAATATGCGCCCTGGTCCCCGGGCTGCGGCCGTTCGTCGCGGTAGACGTCCCGCGGGTAGCGGTGCTCGTAGTTGCCGTAAGGGGCATCGCCGTAGGGATGCCCGGCATACGGTTCCTGCGCCGCGGCCGCGGCGGCGGCGCAGGAAAGCGCGAGGGCAAGCAGGGAGGTGGCGACGGTTTTCATGGTGACGACCCCGCGCCGGAAACGGTTGGCGCTCCCGTCACGCTAGTTCCACTCCGGTAAAGCGATGCTGAATCGGAAACGTTTCCGCTGCACGGGACACGCCCTGTTCATCGTCCGTCACCTCGCTCCTGACGCCCCTCCCCGGCGGATCCTGCGCCGGGCCGGCTCAATCCTCCGCCGGAGCGGCGGGAGCCATTTCGTAAACCGCACGGCCATCGACCCAGGTCGACAGCACCTGCAGATCGTCGAGCTCGTGCGGCGGCACGCCCAGCGGGTCCTGCGCCAGGACCACGAAGTCCGCCTGCAGCCCGGGAACCAGCCGCCCCACCACCGCTTCGTCGTGGTTGGCCCAGGCCGCATCCGCGGTGAAGCCGCGCAGCGCTTCGGCCGCGTCCAGCCGCTGGTCCGGCAGCCAGCCGCCGGGCGGATTGCCGTCGCCGTCCTGGCGCGTCACCGCCGCGTACAGGCCCAGCCTGGGATCGGGCGACTCCACCGGGAAATCCGACCCCAGCGCCAGGCGCACGCCGGCATCCGCGAAGCGCCGCCAGGCATAGGCGCCGGCGATCCGCTCCGGCCCGACGCGATCCTGCGCCCAGGCCATGTCGGAAGTCGCGTGCGTGGGCTGCATCGACGCCACCAGCCCCAGACCGGCGAAGGCCGGAATGTCCGTCAGGGCGACTATCTGGGCGTGTTCGACGCGCCAGCGGTGATCGCGGCCGGCGCTGTCGCCCAGCACGCGGGCATAGGTGTCGAGGACGATGCGGTTGCCGCGGTCGCCAATGGCGTGGGTCGCCACCTGCAGGCCGCACTCGCGCGACCGGCGCGCCAGCCGTTCGAAGTGCGCCGGTTCGAGCAGCAGCAGGCCGCGATTGCCCGGCTCGTCGCTGTAGTCGCGTTCGAGCGCCGCGCCGCGGCTGCCCAGTGCGCCATCGATCATCAGCTTCACGCCGCGCATCTGCAGGCGCCCGCCGGGATGGCGATAGGGCCCGTGTTCGCAGACCCAGTCCAGCGCTTCGCCTTCGCCGTCGGCGTAGGCGCTGATCCGCATCGGCAGGCGGCCTTCGTCGGCAAAGCGCCGCAGCTGCTCGAAGCTGGCCAGGCTGGTGCCCATGTCGTGCACCGAGGTCAGGCCGCTGCGGACCGCGACGTCCAGCGCCCGCTCCAGCGCCGCGTCGAGATCCTGCTGGCGCATCGGCGGGATCACCGCCTGCACCAGGCGTTCGGCCTCGTCGACGAACACACCGGTGGCGTTGCCGCCGCCGTCGCGCACGATCAGCCCGCCGTCGGGCTGGCCCGACGCCAGCAGGGCCGCGCCCTGCGGCCGCTCCGCCACCGCGCGCAGCGCCGCCGAATTGGCCCAGCCTGCGTGGCCATCGACGCGGCTCAGCCAGACCGGTCGATCGGGAAACGCGGCGTCGAGATCAGCCGCGGTGGGAAACTCCCTGCCCGGCCACAGGTTCTGGTCCCAGCCGCGGCCCAGCAGCCAGGCGTCCTTCGGCAGGCCGGCCGCGAACGCCTGCAGCCGCTCCACGACCTCCTGCTTGCTGCGCGCGCCGACGAGATCGGCCCGCACCAGCGCCATGCCCAGTCCGGCGATGTGGCCGTGCGCATCGATCAGGCCGGGGACGACGGTGGCGCCACCGGCATCGACCCGTCGCGCACGCGGGTAGCGCGATGCAAGGTCCGCGGCCTCGCCCACGGCGACGATGCGGCCGTCGCGATCCCAGACCATCGCCGCCGCAACCGGCACCTCCGGATCGGAGGTATGGATCCGCGCGGCCTGCAGCAGGGTGTTTCCATCGGTACCGTCGCCCGAGCCGCAGGCAACAAGGACTAGGCAGGCACACATCAGGGAAAGGCGGGCGGAGCGGAGCATGGCCTGGTTCCGGTGGCGTGGTGGCCCGATGCTACTACGGCGGTCGCGAGCGGGCCTGCGGCCGGGGCGCTGCGGAGCATCCCCACCAGCAGCGCTTGCGGACGTCACCGGCGTACGCCGGACGCCATCCGGACGTGCGCGCGTGGGCGTCGCTCCACGCGACGGCCGGCACAGCAAGGCACAGGCCCTGCCAGGGTCCTGGGAACATCCGCCGCAGCTGCACGCAAGACCCCGGAAACGGATTCCTGCGTACGCCGGTACGACGGGCAAACGCCGCTATCGAGCCGATCCGGCAGGCCCGGCCTGCCCGGCTGTCCGCCCGGACGCGGCGCCCCACGCCGACAGCCAGGCCAGCGCCAGCGCCGCTGCGTCCGCCGCGCCGCGCCCCAGCAGCGGGCCGGCGTGGCTGGTCGAAGGCAGCTGCATGACGTCGGCCTCCCAGGCGGCCGCCATCGCGCGCGTGATCCGCGAGGGAACGTCCTCGTCCTCCTGCGAGGCCAGGCACAGCACCGGGCACTGCGGTGGCGGCAGCGCGATGCCGCGCGCCGCTTCGCCAAGCACACGCCCGCTTTCGTCGCGCCACCGGCGGAAGGCATACAGCGCACTGGCAGGGTCGGCATCGGGCAGCGCGCGGACGCTGCCGGCCAGGCGCGCCTGGCTTCGCCACGGCACGATGTCCGGCCACGCGCGCCCGGGCATCCGCGCGTGCCAGGGCGACGGCGGCAGCGGGTTGACCAGCACCAGCGCATCGGCGAGGTCGGCACAGGCGATCGCCAGCAGCCCCCCCAGGCTGGCGCCGATCACCGCCCGCGGGCGCGGCAATCCGGCCGCGGACGCCCGCGCCTGCTGCAGATAGTCGGCGAAGGAGGTCGACGCCAGCCCGCCCGTCGCCGGCTGGAGGTCGGGCGAGCGGACCAGCAGTCCCGCCGCGTCGAACACGCCATGCCCTACGTTCCATTCCCAGCCGCCGCCACCGGCGCCGTGCAGCAGCAGCGCCGAGCGGAAGGGCTCAGCCAACCAGTTCCGCCTCCAGCGTGATCGGCACCGACGCCAGCGCCCTGGACACCGGACAGTTCTGCTTGGCGTCCTCGGCGATGGCGCGGAACTTCGCTTCGTCCAGGCCCGGCACCTTCGCCTTCATGGTCAGCCGGATCGCGCTGAGCGCCGGGCCGCCGTCCATCGACAGGTCGATCTCGGCGCCGCCGTCGAGCGCCTCGGGCGGATGCCCGGCCTCGGTGAGCTTGGCCGAGAGCGCCATGGTGAAGCAGCCGGCGTGGGCGGCGGCGATCAGCTCCTCGGGGTTGGTGCCCTTCTCGCCGCCGAAGCGGCTGTTGAAGCCGTAGCGGGTGCCGTCGAGCAGGCCGCTCTGCGGCGTGTGCAGGGTGCCGGTTCCGGTCTTGAGATCGCCTTCCCAGTGCGCGCTTGCCTTGCGGGAGATGCCCATCGTTTTCGCTCCTTCCGGTGAAAGCGCCAGCGTACCGGTGCCGGCGTTAGGTTTGCGTACGCGGCCGGCGCGGGGATGTTGCGACGCAACGCGCCCCGCCCGGCCGGACGCGTTAATGTGGCCCCCCGCCATGACCGCCTGTCGAGCGGATGCTCGCACGGCTGCGTTCCCTCCCGGACGGTATGCGGATCCTCCGCAGCGAGGTCCGGGCACGCACGGCCGGACCTTGCCAGACCAGCGGCCGCCCCGCGGGGCGCCGTCTCGACCAAGGGAGACCGGGCTCATGCCGTACAGCACACAGCAGATCCGCAACATCGCGCTCGCGGGCCACCCCGGCGCCGGCAAAACAACGCTCTTCGAAGCCCTGCTGCATGCCGGCGGCGCCGTCCAGACGGCAGGCACCATCGAACGCGGCAACACCGTGTCCGATTTCGATCCGATCGAGAAGCAGCGCGGCCATTCCATCGACGCGGCGATCGCCAGCATCGACCACGGCGCCGCCCCGGGGGAGCGGATCCACGTCAATCTGATCGACCTGCCCGGCTATCCCGACTTCCGCGGACCGGCGCTGTCGGCGCTGGACGCGGTGGAGACCGCGGCGATCGTGGTCGATGCCGCGGCCGGGGTGGAGTACGGCACGCGGCGGATGATGGAGCGCGCGAAGCAGCGCGACCTGTGCCGCGTGATCGTGGTCAACCGCATCGACGCCGAGGGCGCCGATCCGGCGCGCCTGCTGGCGGAGTTGCGCGAGGTGTTCGGCCCCGAGGTGCTGCCGCTCAACCTGCCGGCCGACGGCGCGACGCGGGTCGTCGACTGCTTCGGCCAGTCCGGCGGGGACAGCGACCTCGGCCCCGTGTCCGACTGGCACCAGCAGATCATCGACCAGGTGGTCGAGGTCAACGAGACGGTCATGGACCGCTACCTCGACCTGGGCGAGGACGGCCTGTCGGGCAGGGAACTGCACGATGCCTTCGCGCAGTGCCTGCGCGAGGGGCACCTGGTCCCGGTATGTTTCGTCTCCGCCCGGACCGGCGTCGGCGTGCGCGAGCTGCTCGACGTCGCCGGGCGCCTGTTCCCGCATCCGGGGGAAGCCAATCCACCGCCGTTCGTGAAGGGCACCGGCGCCGAGGCCCGGCCCATCGCCACCACCCCGGATCCGGACGCGCACGTGCTTGCCGACGTCTTCCGCATCGTCAACGACCCCTTCGTCGGCAAGCTCGGCGTGTTCCGCGTGTTCCAGGGCACGATCGGCAAGGACTCGCAGCTGTTCGTCGACCACGGCCGCAAGCCGTTCAAGGTCGGCCACCTGTTCAAGCTCAGAGGCAAGGACCACGTCGAGATCGAGCGCGCCATCCCCGGCGACATCGCGGCGGTGGCCAAGGTCGACGAGCTGCACTTCGACGCGGTGCTGCACGACAGCCACGACCAGGACCACATCCACCTGGCGCCGATCGATTTCCCGCGGCCGATGTTCGGCCTGGCCATCGAGGCCGGCAGCAAGGGCCAGGAGCAGAAGCTGGCCAATGCGCTGCACAAGCTCGCCGAGGAAGACCCGTGCTTCCACGTCGAGCACGAGGAGGAAACCAACGAGACCGTGATCCGCGGCCTGTCCGACCTGCACCTGCGGATCAACCTCGACCGGCTCAAGGACCGCTTCGGCGTGGAGGTGACCACCCGGCCGCCGCGCATCGCCTACCGCGAGACCATCGGCGCCAGGGCCGAGGGCCACCACCGGCACAAGAAGCAGACCGGCGGCGCGGGCCAGTTCGGCGAGGTGTTCCTGCGGGTCGAGCCGCTGCCGCGCGGCGGCGGCTTCGAGTTCGTCGACGAGGTCAAGGGCGGGGTGATTCCCGGACAGTTCCTGCCGGCCGTGGAAAAGGGCGTGCGCCAGGTGCTCAGGTCCGGGGCGATCGCGGGCTATCCGATCCAGGACGTGCGGGTGACGGTCTACGACGGCAAGCACCATCCGGTCGACAGCAAGGAGGTCGCCTTCGTCGCCGCCGGCAAGAAGGCCTTCCTCGACGCGATCGGCAAGGCGCGGCCGCAGGTGCTCGAGCCGATCGTCGATCTGGAGGTGCACGCGCCCGAAGCCGGCATGGGCGACATCAGCGGCGGCCTGGCCGGCAAGCGCGCGCGGATCAACGGCACCGATGCCGCCGGCGGCGGCGCGATCGTGATCAGGGCGCAGGTGCCGCTGTCCGAGCTGGAGGGCTATGCCGCCGAGCTCAAGTCGGTCACCGCCGGGCGCGGGCGCTACGCGATGGACTTCAGCCACTACGATCCGGTGCCGCCGCAGGTGCAGCAGAAGCTGGTCGAGGGCTGGCGGCCGCGGCACGAAGAGGACTGAGGCCCGCGGTGCCAGGCGCGGTTCCGCCCGCGGCGGCGGCAGTGCTCGCCGACGCGATCCTCGTGCTGCACGTGGCCGTGGTCGCCTTCGTGGTGCTGGGAACGCTGGCGATCCTGGCCGGCGGGCCGCTGCAGTGGCGCCGCGTACGCGGCTTCCGCTTCCGGCTGGCCCACCTGCTGCTGATGCTGTTCATCGCGCTGCAGGCGTGGGGCGGCCGGCTGTGTCCGCTGACGATCTGGGAACAGTCGCTGCGAATGCGTGCCGGACAGGCCACTTACGGCGAATCCTTCATCCAGTACTGGCTGTCGCGGCTGATCTTCTTCGAGGCACCGTGGTGGACCTTCGTCGCCGCCTACACCCTGCTGGCCGGGCTGGTCGCGCTGTGCTGGTGGCGATGGCAGCCGCGCCGGCCGACGCCCGCCAGCGGATCCCGACGCGCGCCAGGGCGCTGAAAAACACTATTTTTTTGCGTTTTCCTATTGGCGCCGGGTTGCGGATGCCCTACATTTCGCCTGCCGGCTTGTTCGGCCGGAACATCTCACATACCAAGACCACATACCAAGACACTGACGAGGGAACCCAAAACCCATGGCAAAGACCAAGGCGACAACCAAGAAGGCCGCCCCGAAGAAGGCCGCTCCGAAGAAGGCCGCGAAGCCGGCAGCACCCAAGGCGATCAAGGAAGCGCTGACCAAGTCGGGCCTGGTCGCCCACATCGCCGAATCCACCAGCGTCGCCGCCAAGGACGTGCGCGCGGTGCTCGGCGCGCTCGAAGGCGCGATCCACGGCTCGCTCAACAAGAAGGGCGCCGGCAGCTTCACCCTGCCCGGCGTGGCCAAGTTCTCCGCGGTGAGCGTGCCGGCCAAGCCCAAGCGCAAGGGCATCAACCCGTTCACCAAGGAAGAGCAGTGGTTCGCCGCCAAGCCCGCCTCGGTGAAGGTCAAGGTGCGCCCGCTGAAGAAGCTCAAGGACGCCGCGGCCTGATCGCCTCGCGCCAGCGCAGTACAGCACTCGGGACGGCAATGCCGTCCCGAGTCGTTTCGGGCACGTGATCGGGGTCTGCCTCGCAAACAGGTCGTCGAATGGGCTTCCATGACTTCGCCGGCCAGCTGCTGCAGTCGGCCATCCTTGCCGGCCGCCACGGCCGCGCCATTGGCGGCGTGCCCGGACACAGGCGCAGGCAGGCGCCGCGCAACCCCTCTCCCTGATGCCCGCCGATCCACGCGCCATCCGCTGGTTCGTCCTGCTGCTGCTCCTGGCGACCGTCGCGTTGGGCGTGCACGCCTGTCGCGTGCAGTCGCAGGGCGGCGATCGCGGCGCCAGCGCCGTTGACACCGCGCACGCCGGCCCTGCCGTCCCCGCTCCCGGCGGCGTGACGGGAGCGGGAGAAACGGCGTCGCTGTCCGACGATGAGCGCGATGCGCTGCGCGCCGCGGGCGACACGCTGCAGGCCTACCTCCGCACGCTGGCGGCCGCGGACTTCGCGAAGGCGGATGCGTTCTGGGACGGCGGATCACCTGCCGGGTCCGGCGAAGCCGATCTGCGGCAGCTTCCCGCGCTGCCGGACGCGCTGCGCCTGCAGCTGATCCCGGCGCAGGCGCCTGCGGGCAACAGCGTGCAGTTCACCATCGCCCTGCGCGTGTTCATGGGCGGCGGCACGGCACGCCACTACCGCGGCTGGTACCGGCTGCGCCGCGAAGCCGGTGGCGAGGAATGGAAGATCGTCGCGGCTTCCGTGGAAGCGGTGCGGGAATAGCGCCGACAACGCAGGCGCCGTCGCACCCGGGCCCGGCGGCAGCGCGGCCACGCTGCGCAGGGCCTGGCCCCGGGCTGCGATGGCGACGTTCAGTCCGGTTCCAGGATACTTTCCGCACTGCGCAGCGGCGCCGGCGAAACCGGTGGCAGGCGGCCGCGTCCGGAACCATCTGCATGCTGCCGGGCATGCTTCTGTCCCGGCTGCGGCCGGGATGCCGCGAGCCGACGGAGCCGCAATGACGCCTCGCCTGTGCACGACCACCATCGCTGCCCTGCTCCTCGTGCTGGTCGCCGCCTGCGGCCACGACCGCGACCGAGAGGCGGGCAGCCCCGGCCATGCGGTCGAAGCCCTGCCCCAGCCCGATCCCGTCGCCGGCGCCGTCACCGGCATGCCCACCGATCCCGGCCCCGGCGACGTACCGCTGGCCGGCGAGCCTCCGCCGCCACCGCCGCTCTTCCCCGCCGGCAGCTTCGGCCTGCCGGCGCTCGCGGACAATCCCGAAACCGGGCTCGGCGGCGACGATTACGGCGATGCCGGCGCCACGGACGACGCCCTGCCCGGTGCGGACGCCGCCGTCGCAGTGATCGCCGAATATCACGCCGCACTCCAGGCGCGCGACTTCGCACGTGCGTACGGCCTGTGGGCCGGGGACGGGCACGCCAGCGGGCAGACGCTGGACCAGTTCAACGCGGCGTTCCTGCCCGTCGCGGCGTTGCGCGCGCAGATCGGCGCACCGGGTCCGCTCGAGGCGGCCGCCGACACGCAGCAGGTGCAGGTGCCGGTCGGAATCGCCGAAACCCTGGCCGACGGCAGCGTGCGCAGGCGCGCCGGTGTCTACGTGCTGCGCCGCTCGACGGCCGACGGCGCCGGTACCGCACAGCACGCCTGGCGCATCGCATCGCTGCAGCTGCAGGACGCCGACTGAGGGCGCGTTGCCGGATCCGACGGCAGGCCAGGCCTGCCTCTCCGCTGCAGGGGACAGATGCAGCCGGATCGCCGATCCCGGCTGCGGGACCGGCGCACCAGGAAGCCGGCGCGATCAGCGCTTGCGCTTGCGCTTGCGCTTGGGCTGGAGCATGGTCCCCGTGCAGTTGTCCGCACCGCACCTGCAGGCCCACAGCTTCTTGTTGCGGGCGTTGTGCGGCTCGTCGAGCACGATGCCGTAGTTGTAGGTCAGCTCCTCGCCCGGTTCGATGTCGCGCAGGGCGACGACGAAGACCTTGTCCTTGTGGCGGCGGTCCTTCGCGTCTTCCTCGACCTCGGACTCGCAGTTGGGATCGCAGCTGTGGTTGATCCAGCGCGCGATGTTGCCCTTGACGTTGGCGTCGATCACGTAGTCGTCGTTGAGCGTGAACAGGAACGTGTGTCCGTTCTCCTCCTCGTCCCCGTACTCCTCGTCGACCTCGTCGTGGCTGCGCAGCGCACCCTTGTAGCGGATGATGCGCTCGCCCCTGGCGATCGCCTCGGTGGCGAAGATGCCGTTGCCGTGGATCGGGGACAGGCGGGCTTCGATCTTCCTTTTCTTCTTCGACATCTGGCTCGGAGCGAGTGGCGGGAAGCGTGGATTGTCGCACGGGACGACGAGCGCGGCCCGGACGCGATGCACCCGGGCCGGGGTTGCCGGCGCCCAGCTGGCTGGAGGTGCTCCCGGCGCCGCCGCCCGCGGGGCGGCGGCCGTGCCGGACACGCACGCTCACCAGAGGCCGAAGCCGATCCAGAACGCCGCCATCGCCAGGCCGAAGAGCGTCCAGAACACGCCCCTGGCGGTGCGCGCCAGTTTCCACAGCAGCCACACGCCCCCGGCAGCGAGTACCGCGTGCAGCAGCGTGCGGGAATCGGGACGGAAGTTGGTGGTGGTCGTGGTCATGGCGCTGCTCCCTCTGTCTGTCGTCCGTCATTGGACGCGACCAGTGTCCGTTGTCCTGCCCTGCGCACCCAGTGCGGCCCGTCAGCCATCGCACCTGACAGGCGTCATACAGGCCCGGCATTGAGCGGCGGCAACGGAAAGCGTACAATTTTGGTCCCCTTTAGCGACCGTGCCCCCAATGCTCCGGGTGACCCGCCTCACCGACTACGCGACCGTGGTGCTGACCGTCCTGGCCGGCCAGCCGGACTGCGTGCTCAGCGCCGCCGAACTGGCCGAACGCGCCGGGCTTGAGGTGCCCACGGTCAGCAAGCTGCTCAAGCCGCTGGCGCAGGCCGGGCTGGTGGAAGGCTTCCGCGGCGTGCGCGGCGGCTACCGCCTGACCCGCCCGGCCGGGCGGATCAGCCTGTTCGAGATCGTCGAGGCCATGGAAGGGCCGCTGGCGATGACCGAATGCAGCCTCGACCACGGCGAATGCGGCATTTCCCACCAGTGCGGCGTGCGCGCCAACTGGCGGCGCATCAACGACGTGGTCGCCGACGCGCTGCGCGCGGTGAGCCTGGCGCAGATGCTCCAGGATGCCGCACCTCCTCCCTCCCCCCTTCCTGCCCGGCGCATTCCAGCGCGCCTGGCCAACGCATAGACGACAGGCAGCCCATGGCCACCGAGATCGCAGAACCCATCGCCAACCAGGAAATCCACGAGCAGCTGGGCCGGCGCTACGACGCCGGCTTCGTCACCGACATCGAAACCGACTCGCTGCCTCCCGGCCTGGACGAGGACGTCATCCGCGCGCTCTCGGCCAGGAAGGGTGAGCCGGAATGGATGCTGGAGTGGCGCCTGGCCGCCTACCGCCACTGGCTGACCATGCCGGTGCCGCGCTGGGCCAAGCTCAGGATCGCGCCGATCGACTTCCAGGCGATCAGCTACTACTCCGCGCCAAAGGGCCCCAAGTACAAGTCCTTCGACGAGGTTCCGCAGGAGCTGCTCGACACCTACGACAAGCTCGGGGTGCCGCTGCACGAGCGCGCGAAGCTCGCCGGCGTGGCGGTCGACGCGGTGTTCGACTCGGTCTCGGTCGGCACCACCTTCCGCAAGGAGCTGGCCGAGAAGGGCATCATCTTCTGCTCGATGTCCGAGGCCATCGCCGATCATCCGGAGCTGGTGAAGCAGTACCTGGGCACCGTGGTGCCGGTGGGCGACAACTACTTCGCCGCGCTCAACTCGGCGGTGTTCTCCGACGGCAGCTTCGTGTTCATCCCGAAGGGGGTGCGCTGCCCGATGGAGCTGAGCACCTACTTCCGCATCAACGCCGGCCACACCGGCCAGTTCGAGCGCACCCTGATCATCTGCGAGGACAAGGGCCACGTGTCCTACCTCGAAGGCTGCACCGCGCCGATGCGCGACGAGAACCAGCTGCACGCGGCGGTGGTCGAACTGGTGGCGCTGGAAGACGCCGAGATCAAGTACTCGACCGTGCAGAACTGGTATCCGGGCGACGAGAACGGCGTCGGCGGCATCTACAACTTCGTCACCAAGCGCGCCGAGTGCCGCGGCGCGCGCAGCAAGGTGGTGTGGGCGCAGGTCGAGACCGGCTCGGCGATCACCTGGAAGTATCCGAGCTGCGTGCTGCTGGGCGACGATTCCTCGGGCGAGTTCCATTCGGTGGCGCTGACCCACCACCGCCAGCAGGCCGACACCGGCACCAAGATGGTCCACGTCGGCAAGCGCACCAAGAGCAAGATCATCAGCAAGGGCATCAGCGCCGGCCGCGGCCAGAACACCTATCGCGGCCTGGTGAAGATCGAGCGCGGCGCCGAGGGCGCGCGCAACTACACCCAGTGCGACTCGCTGCTGATCGGCAAGAAGTGCGGCGCGCACACCTTCCCCTACATCGAGGTCAGGAACCCGACCGCGACGCTGGAGCACGAGGCGACCACCTCCAAGATCAGCGACGACCAGATGTTCTACTGCCGCTCCCGCGGCATCTCCGAGGAAGACGCGGTCAGCCTGATCGTCGACGGCTTCTGCAAGCAGGTCTTCCGCGAGCTGCCGATGGAATTCGCGGTCGAGGCCAAGAAGCTGCTCGACGTGTCGCTGGAAGGTTCGGTCGGCTGACGCCGAGCCAACCCCGGGATTCGGGATTGGGGATTGGGGATTTGAAAAATCCCCGCCGCAGCCCGGACCCCCGCCTTTCCCAATCCCCAATCCCGAATCCCCAATCCCATGCTCAAGATCACCAACCTCCACGCCAGCGTCGCCGGCAAGGACATCCTCAAGGGTCTCTCCCTGGACGTGAAGCCGGGCGAGGTGCACGCCGTCATGGGCCCCAACGGCGCCGGCAAGTCGACGCTGGGCAATATCCTCGCCGGGCGCGAGGGCTACGAGATCAGCGAAGGCAGCGTCGAGTTCGACGGCAGGCCGCTGCTGGACCTGGCGCCGGAGGAGCGCGCCGCCGCCGGGGTGTTCCTCGCCTTCCAGTACCCGGTCGAGATCCCGGGCGTGAACAACACCTACTTCCTGCGCGCCGCGCTCAACGCCCAGCGCAAGGCGCGCGGCGAGGACGAGCTCGACTCGATGCAGTTCCTCAAGCTGGTGCGCGAGAAGCTGTCGGTCCTGCACCTGGACGACAAGCTGCTGCACCGCGGCGTCAACGAGGGCTTCTCCGGCGGCGAGAAGAAGCGCAACGAGATCTTCCAGCTGGCGGTGCTGGAGCCGCGCCTGGCGATCCTCGACGAGACCGACTCCGGACTCGACATCGACGCGCTCAAGCACGTCGCCGACGGCGTCAACGCGCTGCGCTCGCCGGAGCGCTCGTTCGTGGTGATCACCCACTACCAGCGCCTGCTCGACTACATCAGGCCGGACGTGGTGCACGTGCTGGCGGAAGGCCGCATCGTCGAATCCGGCGGCCCGGAGCTGGCGCTGGAGCTGGAGCAGCACGGCTATTCGTGGATCGCCGACCGCGTGCTGCCGGAGACGGCCGGATGAGCAACGCCCTGCTCGACTCGCTGGCCACGGGGTTCGACGGCGACGACGGCCGCCGCGCCCTGCTCGACGCCGCGCTGCGCGAGGGCCTGCCCGGACCGCGCAGCGAGCGCTGGAAGTACACCTCGCTGCGCGCCCTGGAGCGGCGCAGCTTCGGGGTCACCGGCAGCATCCCGGCCGTTGCGCCCGAAGTGCTGGCCCACGTTCCGGCGCCGCGCCTGGTGTTCGTCAACGGCCGCTTCGATACGGCGCTGTCGCACGCCGATGCGCTGCCCGCGGGGCTGACGCTGGAGACCGGAGCGCTCGACATCGCCGCCGCTGCGGACGCGGCCGGTGACGCCCGGGTCGCTCCCGGCGACGAAGTCTTCGCGCGCCTCAACGCCGCGCTGGCCCGCGATGGCGCCTGCCTGCGGGTCGCGCCCGGGGCGCAGGTGGAGCGGCCGGTGCACCTGGTGTTCGTCGGTGCACCGATCGCGGGACGCGCGGATGCGGCAGAGAGCGGCCCGGACCTGGCCTGGCACCTGCGCCACCGCATCGCGCTGGGCGCGGGCGCCTCGCTGCGCGTGCTGGAACACCATCTGGCCACCGGCGAGCACCGCCACCTCGACAACAGCACGCTCGCCATCACCGTTGAGGACGGCGCCACGCTCGAACACGCGCGCGTCCAGCACGCGCCCGCCGGCGCCACGCTGTTCACGCGTACCGATGCCACGCTGGGCACCGAGGCCCGCTACCGGCGCATCGACCTCGAGCTGGGTGCCGCGCTGTCGCGCCACGAACTCAACGTGCGGCTGGAGGGCGAGCGCGCGTCGCTGCTGGCCAACGGCGTGCTGCTGGCCGCCGGGCGCAGCCACATCGACACCCGTCTGGGCATCGAGCACGCCGCCCGCGACACCAGCTGCGTGCTGCTGTGGCGCGGCATCGGCGCCGGCCGCGGCCGCGCGGTGTTCCACGGCGGCATCACCATCCACGAGGGCGCCGACGGCACCGATGCGCAGCTGTCGAACAAGAACCTGCTGCTTTCGGCCAATGCCGAGATCGACACCCAGCCGGTGCTGGTGATCCACGCCGACGAGGTCCAGGCCGCGCACGGCGCCACCGTCGGCCAGCTCGACGCCAACGCCCTGTTCTACCTGCGCTCGCGCGGACTGCCGGAAGAGGAGGCGCGGCAGCTGCTGACCGCCGCGTTCTGCCGCGAGCCGCTGGCCGCTGTGGAGGACGAGGTGCTGCGCGCGGCGATGGAAGCGCGGATCGAAGCGGCGCTGGAGGCGCTGTCGGCATGAGCGCGACGAACCCCGCGCACCCCCATCCCGACCTTCCCCCGCAATCGGGGGAAGGAGCAAAGGCGGCGCAGGCGACGCCAGCAGCAGAGCCCCCAAACCCTGCCCCGCAGGCGGGAGAAGGAGCAGAGGCGGTCGACTGGGCGCGCGTGCGTGCGGACTTCCCGCTGCTGCAGCGCGAAGTCCACGGCAAGCCGCTGGTCTACCTGGACAGCGCCAATACCTCGCAGAAGCCGGCGGCGGTGATCGAGGCGGTGGACGCCTTCTACCGGCGGCACAACGCCAACGTCAGCCGCGCCGTGCACCAGCTCGGCAGCGAGGCCACCGAGGCCTACGAGGCCTCGCGGAAGAAGCTCGCGCGCTTCCTCGGCGTCCGCGCGGACGAACTGGTCCTGTGCAGCGGCACCACCTTCGCGGTCAACCTGGTCGCCTACTCGTGGGCGCTGCCGCGGCTGAAGGCCGGCGACACGATCCTGGTCTCGCGCATGGAGCACCACGCCAACATCGTGCCCTGGCAGCTGGTCGCGCAGCGCACCGGCGCCAGCATCCGGGTCGCGGAGATCACGCCCGAGGGCGCGCTCGACCTCGACGCGCTGCGGCGCGCGATGACGCCGGACGTGAAGCTGCTCGCCGTCACCCACACCTCGAACGTGCTCGGCACGGTCAATCCGGTGCGCGAGATCTGCCGCGAGGCGCGCAAGCGCGGCATCGTCACCGTGGTCGACGGCTCGCAGGCGGTGCCGCACCGGCCGGTGGACGTGGCCGCGATCGGCTGCGACTTCTACGCCTTCACCGGCCACAAGATGTGCGGCCCGACCGGCACCGGCGCGCTGTGGGCGCGGCGCGAGCACCTGCAGGCGATGCCGCCCTTCATCGGCGGCGGCGAGATGATCCGCGAGGTCAGCTTCGACGGCACCGTGTTCAACGACCCGCCGCACAAGTTCGAGGCGGGCACGCCCAACATCGCCGGCTTCGTCGGCCTGGGCGCCGCGGTGGACTACCTCGAAGGCATCGGCATGGCCAACATCGCCGCGCGCGAAGCGGAACTGCTGGCCTACATGACCGCAGCGCTGCGCGAGGTCGAGGGCCTGCGCATCATCGGCACCGCGCCGGAGAAGGCGGCGGTGGTGTCGTTCCTGGTCGAGGGCGCGCACGCGCACGACCTGGCCACCCTGCTCGACCTGGAAGGCGTGGCGGTGCGCTCGGGCCAGCACTGCGCGCATCCGCTGCTGCAGTTCTTCGGCGTCGCCGCCACCTGCCGCGCCTCGGCCGCGTTCTACAACACGCACGCGGAGATCGATGCCTTCGTCGCCGCCCTGCGCAAGGTCCGCGGCCTCCTGGGCTGACCGGACGACGGGCGATCCGCGGCCGGGGGGACGGCATTCCTCCGAGGGGCCGGGTCGGGCCGGTATCCGTCCCTGTCATCGTGCGAGGACCCCGGGAGGAGCCCCGGGCAACCGCCGTTGTAGGAGGGGCCCATGGGCGTCCAGGGAACCTCTGAACAACGACCGTCATCCCGCGAAGGCGGGAATGACGATCAAAAGCCAGTTGTTCGGAGGTTTTCTGGCTATCGAAAACACAGGCCCATGGATGACCGGACATTCGTCCGCTGCAGAGCGCTTCCGGCCTGCGCGGGAATAACGCCCAGGCGCAGATTGCCCCGACTTTCCCTAGAATTGGCGCATGCACACGCCGACCCTCCGCCCCGCGACCGTGGACGATGTTCCCGCCCTGGTCGCGCTGGTCACCTCCGCCTACCGCGGCGACGCCAGCCGCGCCGGCTGGACCACCGAGGCCGATCTGCTCGACGGCAGCCGCATCGAACCCGAGGTGCTCCTGGCCGACCTGCAGCGCCCGCGCAGCCGGATCATCGTCGCCCAGGGCGCCGACGGCCCGGTGGCCTGCGCCCACGTCGCCGAAGAGGACGGTGCCGGCTATTTCGGCATGTTCGCGGTGGCGCCGGGCATGCAGGGCAGCGGACTGGGCAAGCGCCTGCTGGCCGAGGCCGAACGCGTGGTCGCGGAGGAATGGCGGCTGCCGCTGATGCGGATGACGGTGATCGACGTGCGCGACGCGCTGATCGCATTCTACGAACGCCGCGGCTACCGGCGCACCGGCGTGTTCAAGCCCTTCCCCTACGGCGACGAGCGCTTCGGCATCCCGCTGCGCGACGACCTGCGCTTCGAGGTCCTGGAAAAGCCGCTGTCCGGAGGGCAGGCATGAGCGAGGCCTGGACCTTCGTGTGTCCGTCCGGGGAACTGCTTCCGGGCGAGATGAAGAACACATTCGACGAAGTCACCGGCGCCGGCATCGTGGTGTTCAACCTCGACGGCGACCTCTACGCGCTCGAGGACCTGTGCAGCCACGAGGAGTTCGAGCTGTCCTCGGGGGAGTTCGACCCGGGCAGCGCCACGGTGGAATGCATCCTCCACGGCGCGAAGTTCGACGTGCGCGACGGGCGTGCGCTGTGCGCCCCGGCCCACGTGCCGGTGGCGAAGTTCCCGGTAAAGCTGGAGCACGGCGGCATCTGGGTCCGCGACGACCGGGAGTGACCGGCCCGCCGCCGGATTTGTTGTTTTTCTGTTGATTTTGCGAATGACTCTCATTACCATGGCGCCGCCGTGAAGATCGTGCTGCGGTGCCGCACCGCCGCGATCTCCGGAACCCGTCCAGCAGCCGCCAGAGACGTGGGTATCCATTTCCCAACCTGACTCTGGAGCCAATCCGCCCATGGCGACCCACGCTGCCCGCACTGCCGGGCGACGCGCCCCCACGCGCGCCATCCTTTCCCTTGCGATTTCCGCCCTGGTGTCGCTCCCGGCCGTGGCCGAGGAAGCGCTGCCCGTCGACGACGCCCGCAACTTCGAGACCGTCGTCGTCACCGCCGCCGGCTTCGAGCAGAAGCTCACCGATGCCCCGGCCAGCATCAGCGTCATCACCCCGGAGGACCTGGCGCAGCGCCCGTACATGACCCTGCTCGACGCGGTGCGCGACCTGGAGGGCGTGGACATCGGCGAGACCCGCGACAAGACCGGCCAGGGCAGCATCTCGATGCGCGGCATGGGCTCGGACTACACCCTGATCCTGATCAACGGCAAGCGCCAGAACAACCACGGCGACATCTACCCGAACAACTTCGGCGGCAACCAGTTCAACCACATCCCGCCGATGGACGCGATCGAGCGCATCGAGGTGATCCGCGGCCCGATGTCCACCCTCTACGGCGCCGACGCCATGGGCGGCGTGATCAACATCATCACCAAGCGCGTGGTCGACGCCTGGAGCGGTTCGGCGACGGTCGGGCGCACCTTCGAGACCAACGACGACTACGGCGACGACACCACCGCCGACTTCTTCGTCACCGGCCCGCTGGTGCCCGGCAAGCTCAACCTCGCCGCGCGCGGCAGCTGGTACGAGCGCGATGCCTCCAATCCGGTCTACGCGCCGGTGGCCGATCCCGCCGGCGAGATCCACGACCGCTCGCTCGGCTTCGGCGGCGGCGGCAAAACCGTCGACAACACCAACAAGGCCGCCGGCATCAGCCTGACCTGGACGCCCAGCGACAGCCAGACGCTGACCTTCGACTACGACGTCTCGCGCCAGGAATACGACAACGCGATCAAGCTCAACGACAGCGGCGTCGAGGAGTATCCGGTCGGCACCGTGGACAACTACGGCGCGGTGCTGCGCATCGGCAACACCGGCCGCGTCGAGCCCCGCGCCGGCTATGCGCCGACGCAGGAGTTCACCCGCGACAGCTGGTCGCTCACGCACGAGGGCAGCTGGAACTTCGGCAACAGCTTCGTCTCTCTCTCGCACGTGGCCACCACCAACGAGGGCCGCACCCTGCCCTTCACCGTGGACGAGCGCCAGGCGCTGCAGCAGATCTGGAACAGTGCCTGCACCGGACTGGGCGGCACCGTCGGCGGCAGCGGCTATTGCGCCCCCAGCGCGGCGATGGGCTATCGCAATTCCAACGCCTGGAACAACCAGTCCGAGGCGCAGAAGCTCGAGATCCTGCGCGCGCAGTTGAGCGACGCGCAGTACCAGCAGCTGCTCGGCTACCTGCCGCGTCCGCAGCGCACGATGGAGAGCGCGCAGTACACGCTCGACGCCAAGCTCGAGATCCCATACCAGGCCAGGGGCGAGCACGTCGCCGTGGTCGGCGCCCAGGTCATCCGCGGCGAACTGACCGACGGCGTGTTCGGCATGGAAGCCGGCACGCCCGGCGGCGTGCAGGACCACAACATGGTCTCGCTGTTCGCCGAGGACACCTGGACGGTGATCGCACCGCTGTCGATCACCGCCGGGCTGCGCTACGACGACCACGAGGTGTTCGGAAGCCACCTCAGCCCGCGCCTGTACGGCGTCTACACCGTCAACGACCGCTGGACCGTCAAGGGTGGCGCCAGCACCGGCTTCAAGACGCCCAAGACCACCCAGCTCTACGACGGCGTGACCGGCTTCGGCGGCCAGGGCACCTCGCCGATGTTCGGCAATCCGAACCTGCAGCCGGAAACCAGCACCAGCTACGAGCTGGCCACGTACTGGTCGCATCCGGACGGACACGGCTTCAACGCCACGGTGTTCCACAACACCTTCGACGACAAGATCGCCAACCAGCCCTGCGGCCCCGGCCTGAGCCAGCCCTGCGCGGATACCGGCGATTATGGCGACCTGGGCTATGCCACCAGCAGCCGTACCACCAACATCGACAAGGTGGTCATCCAGGGCGCCGAGTTGTCCGGCCGCTGGCGGATCGGCGATGCCTTCGGCCTGCGCGGCAATTACACCTTCACCGACAGCGAGCAGAAGAGCGGCGCCGACGCCGGCCAGCCGCTCACCGACACCGCCCGGCACATGGCCAACGCCACCCTGGACTGGCAGGCCTCCGACGGGATCAAGCTGTTCCTGACCGCGCAGTCGATCTCCAAACGCTATCGCGACCAGCACGTGGTCACCGGCGAAGCCCTGTACTTCAAGGACTACACCGTGCTGCACCTGGGCGGTTCGTATGCGATCAACGACATGGTCACGCTCAATGCGCGCATCAACAATCTGCTCGACCGCGACTTCACCACCTACGACACCGAATTCCGCGACCTCAACGGCGACGGCACCTACGAGGACGGGACCAACGAGGTGCTGTACTACGACCACTACAACAACAAGGACAAGGCGCGGAGCATCTGGTTGAGCGTGAATGTCCGCTTCTGAGCCACGGGCAGGCGCGTCCGCCCTGCGGGCGCGTCAACCGGACACGGATGAGAACGTTTCTCGTCTGGTCGCTATACTCGCGCTTCTCCCCACGATGTCGCCATGACGCCGCAAGAGGTTCCCCCGCACGCCATCACCCGGCAGCAGCGCCGCGGCTTCTGGCTGCGCACCCTGCACCAGTGGCACTGGATCAGCTCGGCCGTGTGCCTGGTCGGGATGCTGCTGTTCGCGGTGACCGGGATCACGCTGAACCACGCGGCGAAGATCGAGGGCGATCCGCGGATCGACAACCGCACCGCGACACTGCCGCCGCCGCTGCTGGCGGCGCTGCCCGCGGACCGGACCGAAGGCGACGCGGCGCTGCCGCGCGAGGTGGCGGACTGGCTGTCGGACGCACTCGACGCCCCGATCGGCAGCCGCCAGGCCGAATGGTCCGAGGGCGAGATCTACCTGTCGATGCCCGGCCCCGGCCGCGACGCCTGGCTGAGCATCGACCGCGACAGCGGTGCGGTCGAGTACGAGCGCACCGACCGCGGCGCGGTCTCCTACCTCAACGACCTGCACAAGGGCCGCAACGCCGGCCCCGCCTGGGGCTGGTTCATCGACATCTTCGCCGTGGCCTGCGTGGTGTTCACCGTCACCGGCCTGTTCCTGCTGCAGATGCATGCGCGCCAGCGCCCGACGACCTGGCCCTGGGTGGGCCTGGGCCTCGTGGTCCCGGTGCTGCTGGCCCTGCTCTTCATCCACTGACTCCCTTCCCCCAGAGGTTGCCATGCGCGTACAGCTGACCATCGCCCTGAGCGGACTGCTCGCCCTGCCGGTGCAGGCGGCCGAGTTCGACGTCTCGGTCCAGATCCCGCAGCTCAAGGTTGCCGAGTACCACCGGCCCTATGTCGCGGTCTACGTCGAGGGCGCCGACGGCAAGGCCGCAGCCAACCTCGCGGTCTGGTACATGAGCAAGGACACCAGCGAGGGCCACGGCACCAAGTGGCTGCCCGACCTGCGCCAGTGGTGGCGCAAGTCCGGGCGCACGCTGAAGGTGCCGGTCGACGGCGTCACCGGCCCCACCCGCCCGGCCGGCACGCACCAGCTCGGCTTCGACGATTCGCATCCGGAGCTGTCGAAGCTGCCTGCGGGCGACTACACGCTCGTGGTCGAGGCCGCGCGCGAAGTGGGCGGCCGCGAGCTGCTCAGGATCCCCTTCAGCTGGCCGGTCAAGGCACCCCAGTCGGGCAAGGCCCAGGGCAGCAGCGAGCTGGGCGCGGTGACGCTCAGGCTCACGCCCTGACCGCCCTCCCCCCCACAGACTTCCATTCCCGTTGCAGGAGTTCCCCATGAAGCGCACTTCCCTGATCGCCCTCGCCATCGCCGCCCTGCTGCCGCTGGGCGCCTCGGCGCACAAGCAGTGGATCATCCCCTCGCAGGCCGTGGTCAACGGCAGCGACGTGTGGGTGACCTTCGACGGCGCGGTCTCCAACCAGCTGTTCTTCCCCGACCACGTGGCGATGCGCCTGGACAACGTGACCGCGACCGCGCCCGACGGCAGCACGGTCGAGCTGAAGAACGCCAGCACCGGCAAGTACCGCAGCACCTTCGACGTGCAGCTGGCACAGCAGGGCACGTACCGCATCGCCAACGCCAACCATGGCCTGTCGGTGCGCTGGGACACGCCGGCGAGCCTCGCCGCGAAGGCCAGGCTGGAGGCCGAAGGCAAGCCATCCAGCGGCCCGGGCGCGCCGCCGGAAACGCGCGGCGGCTTCCTGCGCGGCGCGACCGTCGAGGATCTCGCGACCAGGGTGCCGAAGGACGCGCAGAACCTGCAGGTCACGCAGACCGCCGGCCGCGTTGAAACCTTCGTCACCAACGGCGCGCCGAACGACACCGCGCTCAAGCCCACCGGCAAGGGCATCGAGCTGGCGCCGGTGACCCATCCGAACGACCTGTTCGCCGGCGAGGAGGCGACCTTCCGCATCCTGGTGGACGGCCAGCCGGCCGCCGGCCTCGAGTTCGAGATCGTCCGCGGCGGCACCCGCTACCGCAACGCCCAGGACGATATCGCCGCGACCACCGACGCCGACGGCCTGCTCAGGGTGACCTGGCCGGAGCCCGGCATGTACTGGCTGGAAACCAGCGTCCAGGACGACAAGGCCTCGATCCCGCAGGCGACGGGCCGCCGGCTGTCGTATGTGGCGACCCTGGAAGTGCTGCCGCAGTGAGGGGCGCGGCGTCCGGTGCGCCCGGCCCCTGGCGCACCGTCACCCGCTCCCCGCACCGTCACCCGCTGCCAGCGGCGTCATTCCCGCTCCCCGCGAGGTCACCCCTGATCTCCGCGGGGTCATCCCGGATCCCCGCGAGGTCATCCCTGCTCGCCGCGGCGTCATCCCCTTCCCTCCATCGTCATCCCCGCGAAGGCGGGGATCCATTTTGACGCTACCGGGCCACCGGGCGACGGGCCGGTCATCGCAAGAGCAGATGGATCCCCGCTTGACCAGCCTGCGGCTGTTGCAGGGCGCTTCGCGGGGATGACGACGCGGGAGGCAGCCCCGCCTCCCGTGGCCCGTCTTCCGTACCCCGTAGCCCTTCCGCACCCTTTCCCCCTCGACCCGTATCCCGCAGTCCACCCGGCGCCTGGCGCCGCATGTCCACGCACCTGACCATGTCGCCTGCCGCAGTCCCCACGTCCAGCCACCCTGCCCTCGCCGTGCACACCCTGTACGGCGAGACCATGGGCACGCGCTGGCGCGTCGACCTGTGCGCGGGCCGCGGCGTGCCGCTCGACGCGCTGCACGCGGCGGTGCAGGCGCGGCTGGACGCGATCGTGGCGCAGATGAGCACCTGGGAAACGGATTCGGACATCAGCCGTTTCAACCGCGCGCCGGCGGGAAGCCTGTACGCCCTGCCCGACGACTTCTTCCGCGTGATGGACTGCGCCCTGCAGGTGGCCGGGGCCAGCGGCGGCGCCTTCGACCCTGCCCTCGGCGCGCTGGTGGCGGCGTGGGGGTTCGGCGCACATGGCGCCACGCGCGCCGTGCCGGAAACCGCGGCGGTCACACGGGCACTCGCCGCGTCCGGCTGGCGGAGGCTGCGCCTGGATCGCGACACCCGCGAACTGGTGCAGCCCGGCGGCGTGTCGCTCGACCTGTCGGCCATCGCCAAGGGCCATGGCGTCGATGCCGTGGTCGACACGCTGCGCGAACGCGGCATCGCCGCGGCCCTGGTCGACGTGGGCGGCGAACTGCGCGGCTTCGGCCGCAAGCCCGACGGCTCGCCCTGGCGCGTGCTGGTCGACACCGGGCGCGACGACGATGACGGGGGCGATCCTTGCGTGCTCGCGCTCGACGATATCGCGGTCGCCACCTCCGGCCCGCGCTGGCACCGTTTCGAGGCGGACGGCCGCGAGTACGCGCACACGATCGATCCGCGCAGTGGCGAGCCTGTGGCCGACACGCCCGCGGCGGTCAGCGTGATCGACCGCGAAGCGATGCACGCCGACGCCTGGTCGACCGCATTGACGGCGATGGGCACGGAGGCCGGATTCGCCTTCGCCAGCGCGCACGGCCTCGCCGCGCGGGTCGTGCCCGCGGGCGACAGCGCCGTACCGCGCATGACGCCGGCCTTCGCGGAACATCTCGCCCCGTGAGCGCAGGGTCCGCCAAGCACGCGCCGCCCTGGCGCGCATGGCTGGGCAACGCCGCCGCGCTGGCGCTGCTGCTGGCGGTGGCCTTCGCCCTGCTGCCCCTGCACGACGATGCCTGGTGGCCCGCCACGCCGCGGCCGCGGCACTGGTGGTGGGCGCTCGCCTGCGTCGCCGCCTACCTGGGCGCCTGCGCCTGGCCGCTGCTGCGCCGGCGCGCGGACCGCGCCCCGGCGCTCGCCGGTAGCGCCCGCGTGCCGTGGCTGGTCGTCCACGCCAGCCAGACCGGTTTTGCCGCCGAACTCGCCGGGCACACCGCGCAGGCGCTGCGTGACGCGGGCGCGTCGGTGGTGCTGCGCCCCCTGTCCGCGGTCGACGCCGCCCTGCTCGCACGCACCGACCGCGCCCTGTTCGTCGCCAGCACCACCGGCGAGGGCGATCCGCCCGATCCGGCCCTGCGCTTCGTCCGCGACAGCATGGACCGCGCCACCGCCCTGCCCGGCCTGCGCTATGCCGTGCTCGCCCTGGGCGACCGCGCCTACGGGCATTTCTGCGGTTTCGGCCACCGGCTCGACCGCTGGCTGCGCCATGCCCGTGCCACGCCGCTGTTCGACCTGACCGAGGTGGACAACGGCGACCCCGGCGCCCTCCGCCACTGGCAGCACCACCTGGCGCTGGCCGCCGGGGCCAGCGCGATGCCCGACTGGGCGCTGCCGCGCTATGAGCGCTGGACGCTGGCGGCGCGCCGTCTGCTCAATCCCGGCAGCCTCGGCGACCCGGCCTGGCTTCTCTCGCTGCGGCCACCGGCCGGTACCTCAGCGGCATGGCAGGCGGGCGATATCGCCGAGATCGGCCCGCGCAACGCCGCCGGCACGGTCGACGCCCTGCTCTCGGCACGCGGTCTGGACGGCGGCACGATGGTCGAGTCCGGTCCGCAGCCGACGACCCTGCGCGAGGCGCTGTCGCGGGTGCGCCTGGACGATCCGCCCGAAGCCGGCGGAGCGCAGGCCCTGGTCGACGCCCTGCCGCCGCTGCCGCACCGCGAATACTCGATCGCCTCGCTGCCCTCCGACGGCACCCTCGACCTGCTGGTCCGGCAGATGCGGCGCGAGGACGGCACGCCCGGCCTCGGCAGCGGCTGGCTGTGCCTGCACGCGAAGACCGGCGACGAGATCGACCTGCGCATCCGCGCCAATCCCGTCTTCCACCCGCCCGCGGACGAGCGGCCGCTGCTGCTGGTCGGCAACGGCACCGGCATCGCCGGCCTGCGCGCCCTGCTCAAGGCACGCGAAGCAGCGGGTCACCGCCGCAACTGGCTGCTGTTCGGAGAACGCCAGCGTGCGCACGACGCCTTCTTCGCCGACGACATCGGACGCTGGCGGCGCGAGGGCCTGCTCGAGCGCGTGGACCTGGTGTTCTCGCGCGATAGCGGCGAACACCGCTACGTGCAGGACGCCCTGCGCGCCGCCGCGCCGACGCTGCGGGAGTGGATCGCGGCCGGCGCCGACGTCTGCGTCTGCGGCAGCCTCGAGGGCATGGCCCCGGGCGTGGACGCGGTGCTGCGCGAGGCGCTGGGCGACGACGCCGTGGATGCGCTGCGCGAGGCCGGCCGCTACCGGCGCGATGTCTACTGATCCATCGGGGGACGAGGCCGGACCCATCGCCACGGCCGCGGGAAATCTCCCCGCAAGCGCGCCGTCAGGCGCGACCACGCGATCCGGAGCCAGCGGACGCTGGCACGCTGTGCGGTGTGCGGAAAACCGCAGACGCACGGTTGCAGCTTCGCATGGTGGCGCGGTCGCGCCCGGCGTCGCTACAGCGGAGCAGGGTCGGCGCTCGCACGCTGCGCTGCGGCTTCCGCCTGCCTGCCCTCGATCCGGATCAGCAGCGCCTCGCCGCCGCCATCGAGCACGTAGCGGGTGCGCCCGCCGTCGGGGCGCAGCAGCGCGGTGTCGCCCGGCGCCAGCGGCGGCAGCCCGCCCTCGACGCGCAGCGAGCCGGCCAGCAGGTGCACCACCCAGGTGCTGCCCGGGTCGACGAACACCACCATCGTGCCCACCAGCGGACGGTGCCACAGCGCCGCGTCCACCGCGTCGCGCCGCCACATCAGGTTGAAATCCTCGGTGCGGCCGTCGACGAGTTCCCCGTGCACGGCGCTCTCGCCCGCAAACCTCACCCGCCCGTGCGGCGGCAGCGCCTCGCGCAGCGTCCCGTCGTCGAAATGCAGCTTCAGGCCGCTGCCGGAGAGCAGCACCAGCTCGCGCTCAATGCCCGGGAATACCGAGAACGGCGCGTCCTGCTCGATTTCGGCGATCGACAGCCGCCAGTCGAAGGCGTCGCCGCTGGGCTCGGCGTGGATCTCGCGGGTCCAGCCTGCGCCATTGCGCCAGCGCACGCGCCGGCATTCGTTGGCGGAGATCACCGCGGACCTGGCAGGCTTGCCCATGCCCCGAGTCTAGCAGCGCGCCCGGATACAGGCGGGGCGCGACCGCGCAAAAAGTGGTTCTTCTCCCAGGTGCGGGGGAATCGTCAAGAGCAGAGCTGGATCCGGGCTTCCGGACTGAGGGTCGCCCCGGGCCGGGGATTGCTACCCGGCTCGGTCAGCCCGCTCCGCGGTCCGGCCCGGCGCAGCGCGCCGGGCGTTTACGCGCACGCGCGGCAGTGCCGCGCAAGCGGTGCGCGTTCACCCATGGCTGACTCGCCGCCGCAGCGCATCCATGCG
>CAKTDC010000032.1 GCA_934541015.1 uncultured Luteimonas sp. | reverse complement strand
CTGGGACTGGGACTGGGACTGGGACTGGGACTGGGACTGGGACTGGGACTGGGACTGGGACTGGGACTGGGACTGGGGCTGGGACTGGGACTGGGACTGGGGGCTGGGGGCTGGGGCTGGGACTCAAGGGTCGACGCGGGAAGGCCGACGGCTGGAGAGGCCCGGCCAAGGGCCGAGGGGCCAGGACCGGAGTGATCCTGCCGAAGCCGTCATCCCGGCGAAAGCCGGGATCCATTGTGATTTTCGACATGGAGCCAGATGGATCCCGGCTTTCGCCGGGATGACGAGCGGGTTGCGACGCGTGGGTATACCAGTCTCGACGACCCGTTTCGGCCACCCGGCCTCGCTTCGACCGTCACTTTTTCGCCGCGCCCGTCTCCACCGCACGCCATTCGGCCGCGGCCCGATCCAGCACGCCGTTCACGTAGGTATGCCCGTGCTCGGAGCCGAAGCGCTTGACGGTCTTGAGCGCCTCGTCGATCACCACGCGGTAGGGCACGTCGGGCCGGTGCTGCAGCTCGTAGGCGGCGATGCGCAGCATGGCGCGCTCGATGGGATCGACCTCGTCGATGCCCCGGTCCAGGAACGGCGCCAGCGCGGCGTCGAGCTGGCGGTACAGGCTGCCCACCCCGCGCACCAGATCCTCGAAATACGCCAGGTCCGCCTGCTCGCGCGCCTGCTCGTGCGCGAACTGCGAGATCGCGTTGCTCGCATCGACGCCCGACAGCTGCATCGCGTAGACCGCCTGCAGCGCGCGCCGGCGCGAGCGCGAGCGGGCCACCGGGTCGATGCCATCGCGTCGCTGCGGACTGCGGCTCACGCCAGCTTCTCCAGCAGGTTGGCCATCTCGATCGCGACCAGCGCGCACTCCTCGCCCTTGTTGCCGTGGCTGCCGCCGGCGCGGCGTTCGGCGTCCTCGTGCAGGTCGACGGCGAGCACGCCGTTGGCCACCGGCATGCCGCTGTCGAGCGCGACCTGCATCAGCGCCTGGCTGCAGCCGTCGGCCACCTGCTCGAAGTGGCGGGTGTCGCCGCGCACCACGCAGCCCAGCGCCAGCGCGGCGCGGTGCCGTCCGGCCGCGGCGATGCGGCGGGCGGCCAGCGGGATTTCCCAGGCGCCGGGGACGCGGACGACGTCCACCGCGTCCTCGTCCACGCCGTGGTCGGCGAAGGCCTTGCGCGCACCGGCGACCAGCGCATCGGTGATGCGCGGATTCCAGCGGCTGGCGATGATCGCGAAACGGGCGCCTGCAGGGGCGCGCAGGTCGCCTTCGTAATGGCTCATGGCGGAGTCCGGACGGGGGTCGGAGGGCGCAAGTCTACCGCGGGGGTGGTTCCACGTACTCGGCGATCTCCAGCCCGAAGCCGGCCAGTCCCACCTGCCTGCGCGGCGTTCCCAGCACGCGCAGGCGGCCGAAGCCCAGGTCGTGGAGGATCTGCGCACCGGCGCCGTTCTGGCGCCATTCCTGCAGCTTGCCGTCGCGCGAGCCCGCGCCATGCGCCGATTCGCCCTCGCGCACCCTTGCCAGCAGCGCGTCCTGCGCCATCGGCGCATCGAGCAGCACCAGCGCGCCCTCCCCGGCCTCGGCCAGCCAGGCCAGCACGTCGCCGGCGGACAGACCGATGTCGTCGCGACGCCAGTGCAGGGCATCGGCCAGCGGGTTGAGCGGCTGCACGCGCACCGGCAGCGGGCGGTCGGCCGCCGGCGTGCCGCGCACCATCGCGAAATGCAGCGCGTGGCCGATGCGCTCGCGGTAGCTGACCAGCCGGAACGGCCCGTAGGCGGTCTCGATGTCGCGCTCGTCGACGCGCTCCACCGTGTGCTCGGTCTCCAGCCGGTGCCGGATCAGATCCTCGATCGAACCCATCTTCAGCCCGTGCTCGCGCGCGAACACCTCCAGCTGCGGCCGCCGCGCCATGCTGCCGTCGGGGTTGAGGATTTCCACCAGCACGCCGGCCGGCTCCACGCCCGCGAGCAGGGCCAGATCGGTGGCCGCCTCGGTGTGCCCGGCGCGACTGAGCACGCCGCCGGGCCGCGACATCAGCGGGAAGATGTGGCCCGGCTGGGCCAGGTCGGACGGGGCCGCGTTGGGCTTCACCGCGGTGCGGATGGTGTGCGCGCGGTCGTAGGCGGAAATGCCGGTGGTCACGCCCTCGGCGGCCTCGATCGAGACGGTGAAGTTGGTATGGTGCGAGGAGGTGTTGTCGCGGACCATCGGCGGCAGGCCGAGCTGGGCGCAGCGCTCGCGGGTCAGCGACAGGCAGACCAGGCCGCGGCCGTGGGTGACCATGAAGTTGATGTCGGCCGGGCGCACGAGCTCGGCCGCCATGATCAGGTCGCCCTCGTTCTCGCGGTCCTCGTCGTCGACGATGACGACCATGCGGCCGGCGCGGATGTCCTCGAGCAGTTCGGAAACCGGTGCGAATGCCATGTGCGTGTCCTGCTGTCTGTCGGTTGGCCCGGCCCGCGTGCGCCGCGGGCCAGGACGGAAAATCGCGCTGCGCGGCTCAGGCCCCGCCGCTGCGCCAGCGCTCGGCGAGCCGCCGTTCGACGTGGCGCGCCACCAGGTCGACCTCGAGGTTGACCGGATCGCCCACCCGGGTCTGCGCAAAGGCCGTGTGCGCGACGGTGTGCGGGACCAGGGCGACTTCGAAGCCCTCGTCGTCGACCGCGTTCACGGTCAGGCTGACGCCGTCGACGCAGATCGAGCCCTTCTGCGCCACGTAGCGCGCCAGCGCGGCCGGCAGCGCGAAGCGCCAGCGCTGCGCACGCGCGTCCGGGTGCAGCGAGAGCACCTGGCCGACCCCGTCGACGTGGCCGCTGACCAGGTGCCCGCCGAAGCGGCCGTCGGCGCGCATCGCCCGCTCCAGGTTCAGCGCCCGCCCCGGCGCCAGTCCGCCCAGCGTGGTCAGCGACAGCGTCTCGGTGGAAACATCGGCCTGGAACGACTCCGCATCGAAGTCGACCACGGTCAGGCACACGCCGTTGACGGCAATGCTCTCCCCCGGCGCGATGTCGGTGAACGGCAGCGTGCCTGCCGCGACGGTCAGGCGCGCATCGCCGCCGCGGTCCTCGCGCGCGGCCAGCGAACCCACTCCCTCGATCAATCCCGTGAACATGCAGCCACCGTCGTCGTTTGCCGGGGAACGCGCGCGGACGCGCGGACTCCGCAGGGAATCCACAGACTTCGACAGGGCACGGGCGAGCGCGCGGCAGCGCGCCGCGCGATCCGTCTTCTTTCCTCCGGACTGTCCGGAAGCCTCCGCTCCCGACCGTCGGCCCCGGATTCCGACCGGGTCTGCTGACCTCCACCCGGTCCGCACGCGTGCTGCGCGTGGCCGGCCGGAGCGCTCGCGGGCTCGCGTGGCGTCCGCGGACGCCGCGCCTACCGCCGGTGGGGAATTCCACCCCGCCCTGAAGACGTCTGGCTGTGCGACCCGCCGAAAGCCGGGCCGCGCCGGCATTCTACCCCCGAATCAAGGACCCAATTGGTGCCGGGGCCAATATTGCCGGCCCAAATGGTGCCGGGGACAATTTGAACCAAATGGTGCCGGGGCCAATATGGCCGGCCAGGCGTCGCACGCAGGACGCTGCGGCGCCCCCCCCCGGGGGGCACGCAATCCCGGGCGCCGCCGGCGGGAACGCCCGGCGCCTGTGGCGGCCAGGTGGGGAACCTCTGGATCAATCGCCTTTGATCGTCATTCCCGCGAAGGCGGGGATGACGGTCGTTGTTCAGAGGTTCCCTGGGATTCCGGTCTGAGCAGCAGCCGCATGTCCTCGCCGACCCGGCGCGACTCGACCACGCGCAGGCGCAGGGCCTGGGCCATCTCGTCGATACCCAGGCCCGCGAACAGCGGCCGCGCGCGGTCGCCCAGCAGGATCGGCGCCACGTACAGCAGCAGCTCGTCGACCAGGCCCGCCTTGAGCAGCGCGCCGGCCAGGGTGGCGCCGGATTCGACCTGCACCTCGTTGATCCCGCGTGCCGCCAGCAGCGACAGCACCGCCGGCAGGTCGAAGCTGCCCCCCTGCACCGCGACCGCCGCCCGCTCGGCGGTGAGCGCCTTGGGCGGCTTGATGTCCGGCGCGTGCAGGTACAGCGTGGGCGCGTCACCTTCACGCACCTTGCCGCGCGCGATGGTGGCCAGGCCCGGATCGAGCACCACGCGCAGCGGCGGTACGAACTCCACCGCCGGATCCATGCGCACGGTCAGCGAGGGATCGTCCGCCAGCACCGTGCCGGCGCCGGTGAGCAGCGCGCCGGCGCTGGCGCGCCAGTGCATCACGTCCAGCCGCGAGGCCTCGCCGCTGATCCACTTCGAATCGCCGCTGGCCATCGCCGTGCGCCCGTCCAGGCTGCAGGCGAGCTTGACCCGCAGCCACGGCCGCCCGCGCTCGAGCCGCGACACGAACCCCCGGTTCAGCACCCGCGCCTGCGCCTCCATCAGTCCGACGCCGACCTCGATGCCGGCCTCGCGCAGCCTGGCGAAACCGCTGCCGTCGACCTCGGGGAAAGGATCGCCCATCGCCGCGACCACCCGCGAGACCCCGGCAGCCACCAGTGCATCCGCGCACGGCCCGGTGTCGCCGGTGTGCGCGCAGGGCTCGAGCGTGACGTAGGCCGTCGCGCCCTTGGCCCGTGCACCGGCCGCCTGCAGCGCGATCACTTCCGCGTGCGGCCCGCCCTTGCGCTGGTGCCAGCCTTCGCCGACCGTTTCGTCGCCGTGCGCGATCACGCAGCCGACCATGGGATTGGGACGGGTGGTATAGGCGCCGCGCTCGGCCAGCCGCAGCGCGTTGGCCATCATCGCGTGGTCGGTACTTGAAAACGCGCTCACGATCTTCTCCTTCGCCATGCCGGCCGTTGCGTGGGTAGCCGCCGGCCAGGAAGTTCCTGGTTGCCGTGTCTGCCGCCCGTCATTCCCGCGAAAGCGGGAAGCGCTCTGCAACGGACGAATGTCCGGTCATCCAAGGACCTGGATTTCAACAGGTCAACGTCCATGGATGACCAGCGCTCCGCGCTGTTGGGAAGCGCCTCCCGCCTGCGCGGGGATGACGGAACAAAGTTTCTTGCGGGACAGCACACTAGCGCACGACAGGCTGATACCTGCCCGGCTCCGCGCCGCCATCCAGCCACTCGGGCACCAGGTCGTGGCCGTCGATGCGCAGGCGCAGCGTACGGAACACCGGCGGCAGCCCGGTGCGCAATGCGAACGCCAGCGCGGTCTCGTCGCGCCCCAGCTCCACCCACTGCATCGGCAGGTCCGCGGCGGGATCGCGCAGCCCGATCGCGACCGCTGGATGGTCGGGCGCCAGCGGAAACAGCGCCTGCCTCAACCACTTCTCCTCCACCGCCAGCGGCCGTTCGCTGCCGTCCGCGTAGCGGATGGCGAACTCCACGGCCGGCGCACCGCCCATCATCGGATCGACCACGATCACGGCGCCGTGCCCGGGATTGCTGTCGGCGATCTCGCGCGCGGTCTCCAGCGCCATGTCCGACAGATGGCCGCTGCCCGCCAGATAGCGATGGAAGCGCGGCCCTTCTTCCGACCAGTCGTTTTCCAGCACCACCGCGTCGCCGTCGCGCGTCCAGCGCCCCTGCGCCAGCTGGTCCCTGCCGCCACGGGCCCGCAGCCAGGAGAAGCGGCCATCCTCCAGCAGCTCCAGCTCCGACGCGGTGCCGGGCGCACCGCGCAGCGCGTACTCGCCGGCCAGGTCCTGCGCGTGCGCGAACGGGACCAGCAGCATGCACACCAGGAGTGCCTGCGCTGCACGCCAGGCCAGCGACGCGGCATTCCGCTGCGGCCGCAGCCTCAACGCTTCCGGCCCTTGTCGGCGTGCTTGCCGATCGGCACCACGTCGGCGGCCAGCAGCTGCAGCTGCCCCTCGCCGGGCAGGTCGCGCTCGAGCCGGTCGAGCTCCTCGCGGAAATCGGTGATGTCCTCGAACGAGCGGTAGACCGAGGCGAAGCGCACGAAGCCGACGTGGTCGAGCTTGCGCAGCTCGGCGATCACAAACTCGCCGACCCGGCGCGAAGCCAGCTCGCGCTCGGTGGTCATCCGCAGCTGGTGCACCACCGCGCGCACCGCCGCCTCGATCTGCTCTTCCGACACCGGCCGCTTGTGCAGCGCCCGGTCCAGGCTCACGCGCAGCTTGCGCGCATCGAACGGCTCGCGCCGCCCGTCGCCCTTGATGATCACCGGCAGCTTCAGCTCGATCGTCTCGAGCGTGCTGAACCGTTCGCCGCAGGCATCGCACTCGCGCCGCCGCCGGATCGTCGCCCCATCGTCCGACGCACGCGAATCGATCACGCGGGTGTCCTGGTGCTGGCAGAAGGGGCAGTGCATCAGGCGTGGGGATTGGGGATTCGGGATTCGGGATTGGGAAAAGCGGTGCCCGGACCCGCTTTCGCGAATCCCGAATCCCGAATCCCCAATCCCGGCTTCTCAGCCATACACCGGAAACCGCCGGCACTGGTCCGTCACCGCGTCGCGGACGCGGGCGATGACGGCCTCGTCCCCGGGGGCGTCGAGGACGTCGCAGATCCAGTTGGCCAGGTCGATGCAGTCCTGCTCGCCGTAGCCGCGGGTGGTCACCGCGGGGGTGCCGATGCGCAGGCCGGAGGTGACGAAGGGCTTCTGCGGGTCGTTGGGCACGGCGTTCTTGTTGACCGTGATGTGGGCCTTGCCCAGGGCTTCCTCGGCGGCCTTGCCGGTCACGCCCTTGCCGATCATGTCGACCAGCATCAGGTGGTTCTGCGTGCCGCCGGACACGATCTTGTAGCCACGCTCGATGATCACCTTCGCCATCGCCTGCGCGTTCTTCACCACCTGCGCCTGGTAGGCCTTGAACTCCGGCTCCAGCGCCTCCTTGAACGCCACCGCCTTGGCCGCGATCACGTGCATCAGCGGGCCGCCCTGGATGCCGGGGAAGACGATGCTCTGCAGCTTCTTGGTGATCTCGGCGAAAGCCGCGCCCGCGCCCTGCTCGCTGGCCACGATGATGCCGCCGCGCGGGCCGCGCAGGGTCTTGTGCGTGGTCGAGGTGACCACGTGCGCGTGCGGCACCGGGTTCGGGTACACGCCCGCCGCGATCAGGCCAGCGACGTGCGCCATGTCCACGAACAGGAAGGCGCCGACCTTGTCGGCGATGGCGCGGAAGCGCGCCCAGTCGATCTCCTGCGAGTAGGCGGAAAAGCCCGCCACCACCATCTTCGGCCTGTGCTCGAGCGCCAGCTTCTCGACCTCGTCGTAGTCGATCAGGCCCTGGTCGTTCACGCCGTACTGCACGGCGTTGAAGATCTTGCCCGAGGCGTTGACCTTGGCACCGTGGGTCAGGTGGCCGCCGTGGGCCAGCGACATGCCCAGGATGGTGTCCCCCGGCTGCAGCAGGGCGAAATACACCGCCTGGTTGGCCTGCGAGCCCGAGTGCGGCTGGACGTTGGCATAGTCCGCGCCGAACAGCTGCCTGAGCCGGTCGATGGCCAGCTGCTCGGCCACGTCGACGTACTCGCAGCCGCCGTAGTAGCGCTTGCCGGGATAGCCTTCGGCGTACTTGTTGGTCAGCTGGCTGCCCTGGGCCTCCATCACCCGCGGGCTGGCGTAGTTCTCGCTGGCGATCAGCTCGACGTGATCCTCCTGGCGGCGCGCCTCGCTGGCGATGGCCTGGGCCAGTTCGGGATCGTAGGTTTCGATACGGGCGTCGCGCGGGAACATGTCGGCTCCTTGGGGGCGGAATATCCGATTCTAGCCCGCTGCCGGCCCTGTTCAAGGAAATTGCCCCGGGCCGGGGCCGATGGCCCTGCCGGCCCCGCCGCAGGATGAGCCGATCCGGGACCGGGCTGCGCCTGAACCGGTATGGGAACGCAACCGGCAGCGCCCGCGCCGCCGCCGAGGCCCATCGACCCTTCATGGTCCACAGGAGCACCGCAGATGTCCAACGACCTCAGGCTGGCCCGCGACATGATGATGCTGTCGAAGGCAGTCTACTCCGACGTCCAGACGATCAACCGGAGCATGCAAGACCAGAATCCGGCCAACGACCTGCTTCCACCCGGCTGGCGGGTCTACAAGCCGCACCCGGAGATGGAGAGCGGTTTCTACGCCTGCGCCTTCATCAACGACAACACGAAGGAAGTCGCGATCGCGTTCCGCGGTTCCGAAGCAAATTTCGCCACCCTGCTGCTCGGCCGCGGCCAGGACGAGTACAGCAACCGGGACTGGGAGGGGCCGAACCTGGCGATCGCCTCGCTGAAGCCGGGCTGGGACCCGCAGTTCACCGAAGCGCTCGACTTCACCCGGGACGTCCTCGAGCAGGCGAAAAGGGAACACCCGGACTACCAGGCAATCGCCACCGGCCACTCCCTCGGCGGCGCGCTCACCCAGATCGTCAGCAAGGGCTGCTCGGTGCGCGGACTGGCGTTCGACCCGCCGGGTGCCGCAAACGTGGCGGCATCCAGGGAATTCTCGGAATGGACCGCGGCCAACCGGGTCGACGGCGGCTCCACGGCCGGCGCGGTGACCAACTACTGCGTCAACGGCAGCATTGTCTCATCGACAATGCGGCTCACCGACGACCACATCGGCAAAGTCGTGCCGGTCAGCGGAACCGATGGGCCGGGAGACCGGTTTGCCTGGCGCGACCCCGGGAGCGACCAGCTCTATCGCCACAGTTACGAGCGACTCGACTGGGTGATGAAGAAGGCTTTGATCCACGGGCAGCTCAATCACTACGACGCGCCGGATGCGTCACCACAGCGCCCGTCGGGCGGCCGACAGACCTCTGACGCGGGGATGCAGGACATGGATCCCGCCTCGGCGCAGCTGTTCGCAGGCCTGGAGGCGGCCCGCGCGGACGGCGCCGGCGGCATCGAATCCGGGGCAGCCGGGCGGACAGCCGCGGCAGGAGCAGACCCGCAGTTGCTCGAAGCGCGCCTGCAGGCATTCGTCACCGCCTGGCGCTCTCCTTCGGATTCGCCCGGAATCCGCCCTCCGTCCGGTGAATCCGAGGCGCAGGCAAGCCTCGCCCTGTTCGATCAGGCGCGGGAGCAGCTCGCACCGCAGCTGGCGGGACTGTCCGACCGGGCCTCGGCCGCTGCCGGGCTCATCGCCGCCGAAGCGAGGATGGCCGGGCTGGAGCGGATCGACAGCGTGGAGCAATCGGCGGACGGGCGCTTCTACCTGGCCACCCAGTCGGACGGCGACGGCCCGGCCCCCGGCATGACGGTCGCCGTGGACCGCTGGCGGGCGAACACGATCGGGCTCGATGAAAGCCTAGCCCTGGCGGGGGTGTCCCCGGCGGCGGCGACGGCCCGGGAGGGCGCCGCTGGCGGGCCTTCGGTAGCCGACGCAGCGGCCTCGCCCCAGGAGCAGGCGGCGGAAATGGCCCGCGGCTGACCCGGGCCGCGCCGCCCGCTGCGGCGCGGCCCGGCGACCTGATCCGATCTTCCCCCGTATTACGCCTGACCGGCGGACATGTACCGTCCGGCAATCCCGGACCGACCAGGAGGATCGTCAATGCCAGCCGACGCCATCAGCCCGGACACCGCCAACGCGGCGGCAGGGCGCCAGCCCATCCACGACATCCCGTTCTCCCGGATGGACGAGGCGCAGGCGCGTGAGGCCATCGCCGAATCCCTCGACGGCGCCGGCTTCGCCCGCGATCCGCTGCGGGTACTGGTGGAGTCCTGCGCCATGAACGCCTGGCGCAACTCGCCCCAGATCCTCGACGGCCATTACGGCATGATGAACCCGACCCGCCTGGAGATGCTGCACAACGGCTGGCACGGCGGCGGGGGGTTCGGCGAGAACCTGGGCAACTGGCAGAGCAACGCCTGGTACAACGATGCCGGGCAGCTGGAATCCCCGGTCAGGGACCGCAGCGAGCGGCACCAGCTGGAAATGCAGCGCGCCGCGGACACCGCGGCCAGGGAAAACCTGTCCCCGCTGCTGGAGGGTCGCCCGGGAGGGGCCGCCAGCAAGTCCGGACCCTTCCTGTGGGAGGACCTGCTCGCGGGCGGGCGGGGACAGGGCCCGGGCGAGACACCGGGCAGCGATCACCCGCTGTACCTCCAGGCCAACCAGATGATGGGGCAGCAGCAGCCCGAGTGGTCGGTGCAGCGCCAGGCGGCGGCGGCTGGGCATATCGCGCTGAAGGCGCACGAATCGGGACTCACCCGCATCGACAGCCTGGCCACCAGCCAGGACGGTCGCTGGTACATCGCCTCGCAGATCGACCCGGACAATCCGGACAAGAGCCGGCACATCACCATCGACAGGAGCCTCGCCAACACCATCACCATGGCCGAAAGCCTGGAGAACCTGCGCGAGGCGACCGGGCCGGCCAAGCCATCGTCTCCGGAACCGGTGTCCGGGCCGGACCACGAGGTCCACCAGGGACCGGAACACGCGCAGGAAGCGGGCGCACAGATGGCGCGCGGCTGACGCGGGTCGCTGCCGGCCAGGCAACGCAGGGCCGACGCTGTCGTTGCCCTGACGCGAAGGGGCGCGCCAGTCACGGCGCGCCCCTCCGGTTTGTGTCATTGCGGATGTCGCGGCAACGGCCCGGGCCGCTGCCGCACACCGGTCAATGGTGCAGGATCAGATCCGTGATCAGGCCGGTCGCGATGGCGACGAGCAGCAGGTCGCCGTAGTCGTCGCGCACCCAGCGGTAGCCGCGCGGCGGATGGCGCAGGCCGTAGCCGCGGTAGTCGTTGACCACGTACACCGGCCGCTGGTAGTGATGCAGGTAGCCGCCGCGGGCCCAGCGCGGGGGCGGGGGCGCGTAGCGGGGCGCCGGCAGATACACGTTGCGCACGACCGGGCGGTGGTGCACGACCCGGGCCGGCGCACGGTAGTGGCGGGCATGGACCACGTCGCGTCCGCCGCGCCGGTCGCCGCGATGCTGGCGGTTTGCGCGGCTGCGGTCGTAGCGGCCGTAATCGCGATGGCGATCGTTGCGGCCGCGATCGTGGTCGCCGCGATGGCTGTAGTGGCTGCCGCGGCGATCACGGTGATCGTCGCGCGCCATGGCCGGCGCGGCGATCGTGGCCAGTGCCAGGACCAGGGCCGCGCCCCACTTCAGGTTCAGGTTCATGACGTCCTCCGGCTGCACGGTCCGGCGGCCATCCGCCCGGCTCCGTGACCCGACTATCGGCCAGCGCGGCTGAACGGGTGCAGGCTGCGGACGCCTTGCCAGCCGGCGCGCGCAGCCCCGTTCAAGGTCCGCTCAGGCAGCCGGCAGCGGGTCGGCACGACCGTTCGCCGCCGCACCGGCGTGTCCTGCGCACGGAGACCGGCCAGGCACTCAGTCGTGCGGCACCACGTCCGAGATCAGTCCGCTCGAGGTCACCACCAGCACCAGGTCGCCGCGGGCGTCGCTCATCCAGCGCGAACCGCGCGGCGCGCGGCGGTCGCGGACCGCGTGCAGCGGACGGTCGTAGGCGTGGATATAGGTGCCCACCACCCAGCGCCCGTCCGAGTGCGCGTCGATGCGGTCGTAGGCGGCGTTGCGCGCGCGGTTGCGGTCGGCACGGTCGTGGCGGCCGTAGTCGCGGCTGCCGCGGGCGTCGGCGCGGCGCTGCTCGGCTTCCAGGTACTGCTGGCGCTCCTGCTCCGGATCGCCGGCGGGCGGATCCCCGGCCAGCGCCGGAGCGCCCACCACGACCAGCAGGCCGGCCGCAACGCGCTTGAAAACACCGTTCGATGACCGCATGTCCATCCTCCGTTGACGATTTCCGCGCGGCGCGGCCCCACCAGGTTCGCCGCGCCCTGCCGCCCCCGATCTTGCCGGCATCGCCGGCCCCCGGCAAGCCGCTGGCGGGACGCGGGTGGAGCCGTCCGACCGCTATAATTGTCCGAATCCCCTGACCGCCCGGCGTCCGCACGCAACCGTGCGGGCGCGGCAACGCCTACCGGAGTCCCCCATGTCGTCGCAGTACATCTACACCATGAACCGGGTGTCCAAGGTGGTCCCGCCCAAGCGGCAGATCATCAAGGACATTTCGCTGAGCTTCTTCCCCGGCGCCAAGATCGGCCTGCTGGGCCTGAACGGCGCCGGCAAGTCGACGGTGCTGCGGATCATGGCCGGCGTCGACACCGATTTCGAGGGCGAGGCGCGGCCGCAGGCCGGCATCAAGGTCGGCTACCTGCCGCAGGAGCCGCAGCTGGATCCGGAGCAGACCGTACGCGAGGCGGTGGAGGAAGGCGTGGGCGAGGTGCTGCAGGCCCAGGCCAGGCTGGACGAGGTCTACGCCGCCTACGCCGAGGAAGGCGCCGATTTCGACGCCCTGGCCAAGGAGCAGGAGCGGCTCGAGGCGATCCTCGCCGCCGGCGACGCGCACACCCTGGAGAACCAGCTGGAAGTCGCCGCCGACGCGCTGCGCCTGCCGCCCTGGGACGCGAAGATCGGCAAGCTGTCGGGCGGCGAGAAGCGCCGCGTGGCCCTGTGCCGCCTGCTGCTGCAGAAGCCGGACATGCTGCTGCTCGACGAGCCCACCAACCACCTCGACGCCGAGTCGGTGGAGTGGCTGGAGCAGTTCCTGCAGCGCTACCCCGGCACCGTGGTCGCCGTCACCCACGACCGCTACTTCCTCGACAACGCCGCCGAGTGGATCCTCGAGCTCGACCGCGGCCGCGGCATCCCGTGGAAGGGCAACTACACCGACTGGCTGGTGCAGAAGGACGAGCGCCTGAAGCAGGAGGAGAACCAGGAGAAGGCGCGCCAGAAGGCGATCCAGAAGGAGCTGGAGTGGTCTCGGCAGAACGCCAAGGGCGGCCGCTCCAAGGGCAAGGCGCGCCTGGCGCGGCTGGAGGAGCTGCAGTCGGTCGATTACCAGAAGCGCAACGAGACCAACGAGATCTTCATCCCGCCGGGCGAGCGCCTGGGCAACTCGGTGATCGAGTTCCGGAACGTCAGCAAGAAGTTCGGCGACCGCCTGCTGATCGACGACCTGTCGATGATCGTGCCGCCGGGCGCGATCGTCGGCATCATCGGCCCCAACGGCGCCGGCAAGTCGACCCTGTTCAAGATGATCACCGGGCAGGAGAAACCCGATTCGGGCCAGATCATCATCGGCCCGACGGTGAAGCTGGCCTACGTCGACCAGAGTCGCGACGCGCTGGAAGGCGACAAGACCGTGTTCGAGGAAGTCTCGGGCGGCCTCGACATCCTCGAGATCAACGGCGTCGAGATCCAGTCGCGCGCCTATATCGGCCGCTTCAACTTCAAGGGCCAGGACCAGCAGAAGCGCGTGGGCTCGCTCTCGGGCGGCGAACGCGGCCGCCTGCACATGGCCAAGACCCTGCTCCAGGGCGGCAACGTACTGCTGCTCGACGAACCGTCCAACGACCTCGACATCGAGACCCTGCGCGCGCTCGAAGACGCACTGCTGGAGTTCCCGGGCAACACCTTCGTGATCAGCCACGACCGCTGGTTCCTGGACCGCATCGCCACCCACATCCTCGCCTTCGAGGGCGACAGCCACGTGGAGTTCTTCCAGGGCAACTACCGCGAGTACGAGGAAGACAAGCGCCGCCGCATGGGCGACGACGCCGGTCCGAAGCGGCTGCGGTTCAAGGCATTGAAGTAACCGCACCCGTAGCCCGGGCAGGCGAAGCGCACCCGGGGCAATACAGCCAGGGCCGGCGAAGACGCCGGTCGTCGCGAACGGCTCCGGAGGCGCTTCGCATATCCGGGCTACGGGACTGAACAACTGCGGTTTTCATTTCGGGCGCAGTGGAAAACCTCCGCACACCTGCTGCGCATATTGACCAGCCCGCGGCTGTTGAAAGGCGCAGCTGGCGGAGTCTGCCCTGATCGAAGTCGAAGGGCTCGAAATGACAGTTGTTCAGAGGCTCCCAAGAATCGCCGCATGGCCTTCCCCATCGCCCCTTTTCTTGGCCGCATTGCAGACCTGTGCCGGGAGTACCGCGTGCAGCGCCTGGACCTGTTCGGCTCGGCCACCGGCGAGGATTCCGATGACGGCAGCGACCTGGATTTCATGGTCGAATTCCTCGACCGGCAGCCAGAAGGCGCCGCTGACCGTTATTTCGGCCTGCGCGACGGCCTGCAGCTCACCCTGCAGCGCCCGGTCGATCTGGTGATGCGCCGTGCTGTCCGCAACCCCTGGTTCCTGCGTGAAGCAGAGCGGGAAAAGCTGAGCGTCTATGCCGCCTGATCCTCGCGCATGGCTGTTCGACGTTACCGAGGCCAGCCAGCGCCTTGCACGCTTCATCGACGGCAAGCGCTGGGACGACCAGCGGAATGATGAACTGCTGCGCGCCGGTGTGGAGCGCCCGTTCGAGATCATCGGCGAAGCACTGAACCAACTGCGCAAGCATTCTCCCGACCTCGCTGCACACATCCGGGAACATGAAAAGATCATCGGCTTTCGCAACATCCTGGTTCACGGTTACGCCGTGGTCGAGGACGAGGTCGTCTGAAGCGCTGCCCGCGAGAAATTGCCGCTGCTGTTGGAGGACGTGGCGACACTGCTGAAGACATTCGATTGAGCAGGAAGCGGCACATGGGCAACGACGCGAAGCCGAAGCAGCAGGAGATATCCATGCCCTCCACAATTGACATCCACGATGCCGGAACCCACCTTTCGCGGCTGGTCGAACAGGCGTCCGCGGACGAGGAAACCATCATCGCCAAGGCGGGCAAGCCGATGGCGCGGCTGGTGCCGCTGGCGCCCGTGGTCAAACCCGAGAAGCTGGGCCTGCTGCAAGGGCAAATCGGGATTGCCCCCGATTTCGATGCCCCGCTGCCGGTGGATTTCCTGATCTCCGGCCACAAGGCCTGACATGCGCCTGCTGCCCGATACGCATGTGCTGCTGTGGGCGCTGGACAATCCGGCCGGGCTGGGCAGGAGGGCCCGCAGCCTGATCGAGCGTTCCAGCGTGCTGGTCAGCGTGGCCTCGCTTTGGGAAATCGGCATCAAGGCGGGCCTGGACAAGCTGAAAATCGGGCCGCAGGACGTGATTCGACGCCATCGAGCCCTCGGGCTTCGACGTGCTGCCGGTGCAGGCGGCGCATGCGATCGAAGTGTTTTCCCTGGGTGCCGCACACGGCGCCCTCTTCGATCGCCTGCTGGTCGCGCAGGCAATGTCCGAGCGCATCACCCTGCTTACTTTCGACGAAGCACTACTCGGCTACGGGTCTTCGGTTCGACTGGTGGAGTGATTGTTCCTGCACTGCAGCGAAGCACCGGTCGCAAGCAGCCCTTCGCACCCGGCAGGTCAGGAAGTGACGCTGACACCGATACTCCTGATTCAGCCGGATCGTCATGTCACGCGACACGGGCATGCCTGTTTGGGGGAGAATTCACGCCATGACCTTCACCGACAAGCTCCGCAAGCGCTGGGACGTCGCCGGCAGCCTGCTCTGCGTCGGGCTCGATCCGGACCCGGCGAGGTTCCCGGCGGCCTTCGGCGGAAACGGCGACGCGCTGTTCCCGTTCTGCCGCGACATCGCCGACGCAACCGCGGAGTTCGCCTGCGCGTTCAAGCCGCAGATCGCCTACTTCGCCGCGCATCCGGGCGGCGAGGACGCGCTGGCGCGGCTGATGGCCCACCTGCGCGCCGCGCATCCGCAGGTGCCGGTGATCCTCGACGCCAAGCGCGGCGACATCGGCAGCACGGCGCAGCAGTACGCGGCCGAGGCCTTCGACCGCTACGGCGCCGACGCGGTGACGCTCAACCCCTACATGGGCCGCGATTCGGCCGATCCGTTCCTGCAGCGCGCCGACCGCGGCTGCATCTTCCTGTGCCACACCAGCAACGCCGGCGCGCGTGACTTCCAGGAGCTCATCGTGCCCGATGGAAGCGGCGGCGAGCCGCTGTACCAGCGCATCGCCCGCACCATCGCCGCGGACTGGAACGGCGCCGGAAACTGCGCACTGGTGGTCGGCGCAACGTTCCCGGAAGAGCTGAAGGTGATCCGAGGCATCGTCGGCGACATGCCGCTGCTGATCCCGGGCGTCGGTGCCCAGGGCGGCGACGTCGAGGCGGTGGTGCGCAACGGCGCGACCGCCGACGGTACCGGGCTGATGATCAACTCCTCGCGCGGCATCCTCTACGCCTCATCCGGCGCCGGTTACGCCGCCGCCGCCGCGGACGCCGCGAAGTCGCTGCGCGATCAGATCAACCGCTATCGCTGACCGCATTCCCCTGCAGTCGCTTTGATTTTCACCGGATTTGCGCCGCTGGATCTCCGCTTTCGCGGCGATGGCGACGGTTGTCAGCCTTGCCTTACATGACAGCGCGCAGGGCAGCGAAGGGGAAGCGCGCCCAGATGGCGCAGCAGACGGCGGCGCGCTGGAGCATGCTGCGGCGCGGGGCCTCGAACCTGCGGAAATAGCGCCACAGTCCGCGATGCTTGTGCCACTCGACGAACACCGGCCGCGCGCGGCTGGAGACGCCGCGCACGTGCACCACCGGAACGTCGTTGGCGACCGCGACCGCGGCCCCGGCCTGGCGCGCGCGCCGGCACAGGTCGAGGTCCTCGGCGTGCAGGCGGTAGCCTTCGTCGAAGCCGCCGAGGCGTTCGAACAGCGTCCGCGGCATCAGCATCACCGCCCCCGAGACCGCCTCCACCGGCTGCAGGGCCGCGTCGTGATCGACCGCAAGCGACAGGTCGCGCGCGGCCGCCGAGCGGAGCATCGCCACGAAATCGGGGTCGCGCCGCCGCGCGGCCGGGTCGCGGACGCCGGCCTCGTCCACCAGGTCGGCGCCGATCAGCACCTCACCCGCTCCCTGCAGCCGCAGCGCCTGCGCATGCGCCAGCAGCCGTTCGAAGGCGTCGGCGGCGACGAAACAGTCGGGATTGACGAAGGCGAGCCACGGCGCATCGCTGTCCGCGGCGCCCTGGTTGCAGGCCACCGCGAAGCCGGGGTTGTCCGGGTTGCCGATGAAGTGCAGGCGACCGTCGAGCGAGGCCTGCCGCTGGACGATGCCGAGGGTGTCGTCGAGCGAACCGTTGTCGACCACGCGGATCTGGGCGATGCCCGCGGCGGCGCGCAGCCGGCGCAGGCACTCGTCGATGGTCGCGCCGCTTTCGTGGCTGACGACGACGGCGGCGATGTCCTCCGCGCCGTTCACGGTGCGCCGGCCTCCTCCCGCGGCGCCGGGCCATCCGCTCCGGCCTCGTCGACCGGACCGGGGTCGGGCAGCAGGAGCTCGCGCTGGCGCTGCGCCGGCTCGATGCCGTCCAGCAGCCCGGCCAGCTGCGCGCGCGTGGCGTGCAGCGGGTCGTCCATGAGGAAGGTCGCCAGGCGCTGGTGCCACGCCGGCCAGCGCGCGGCGAGCGCATCCATGTCGCCGTCGCCCGGCCCGCCCTCGCTGCCGCGCGCAACGAAGGCGGTCTCGCACAGCACGTTGCGCCAGCCCAGGCCGGCCAGGCGCATCGACAGGTCGATCAGCGCCGCGTACCAGGAGGCGTAGCTCGCCGCGTCCAGGCCGCCGGCGCGGGCGCGCGCCTTGCCGCGCAGCACGACCGCGTGGGAAACCGCCGCCGGCAGCTCGGGATGGCGCGGCGGCATCGCCTCGCAGGCGGCTGCCAGCCGCGCGGGCTCGTCGGGCACCCCGGCGATCTCGCCGATGCGCGGCCAGGCCGCGGTTTCGCCGGCGTTGCACCAGGGCGTCGCGGTGGCGATGGAGGCGTCGCGCTCGAAGCAGGCGCGCAGCTGCGCCAGCCATCCCGGCAGCGGGCGGGCATCGGGGGCGAGCACCACGGTGTCGGCATCGCCGCAGGCGCCGAGCAGTTCGTCCAGATGCGCGACCTCGCCGACCGGGCGCCCGCGGCGGGTGTAGTCGGCCTGCAGGCGCGTGCCGGCGAGCCAGCGCTCGATCAGGGCCAGCCCGCGCGGGCCAGCCTGGGCATCGTCGGCCAGCCACACCCGCGTTCCCGCCGGCGTCCCGGCCTCCAGCGAGGCCAGGCAGGCGTCGAGCGCGGCATCGTCGGTGCCGACCGGGAGCAGCACGATGGGCGACTCAGACACCCGCGCCCTCCATCGCGGCGCACCGCCGCTGGCGGATCAGGCCGGAGACACGCGCCGGACCGGGCACCGCCCGCTCAGCCGACCCAGCGCCGCGCGTTGCGGAACATCCGCAACCAGGGCGAATCGGCGGGCCAGTCGGCCGGCGCCCAGCTGTAGTTGACGCTGCGCAGCGTGCGCTCCGGATGCGGCATCAGGATGGTCGCACGGCCATCGTCGCTGCACAGGCCGGCGATCGCGTCGACCGAGCCGTTGGGATTGGCCGGATAGGTGATCGCCGGGCTGCCGTCGCCCTCGACATAGCGCAGGCTCACGCGTGCGGCCGCGGCATCGCCGGGCGCGTCGAAGCTGGCGCGGCCCTCGCCGTGCGCGATCGCCACCGGGACCAGCGAACCGTGCATGTCCTGCAGGAACAGCGATGGCGAATCGAGCACTTCGAGCAGCCCCAGGCGGGCCTCGAACTGCTCGCTGCGGTTGCGCAGGAAGCGCGGCCAGTGCTGCGCGCCGGGAATGATGTCGCGCAGCTGCGACAGCATCTGGCAGCCGTTGCACACGCCGAGGCTGAAGCTGTCCGCGCGCGCGAAGAACGCCGCGAACTCCTCGCGCAGCGCGGCGCGGTCCAGGATCGAGGTGGCCCAGCCGCGTCCGGCGCCGAGCACGTCGCCGTAGCTGAAGCCGCCGCAGGCGACCATGCCGGCAAAGCCGTCCAGCCGCGTGCGTCCGGCGATCAGGTCGCTCATGTGCACGTCGACCGCGGCAAAGCCGGCGCGGTCGAACGCCGCCGCCATCTCGATCTGGCCGTTGACGCCCTGCTCGCGCAGGATCGCCACCTGCGGCCTCACGCCGCTGGCGATGTACGGCGCGGCCACATCCTCGCCCGGGTCGAAGCGCAGCCGCGGCTGCAGGCCGGGGGCGTCGAAGCGGCGGGCCGCGGCGCGCTCCTGGTCGGCGCAGTCCGGATCGTCGCGCAGCTTCTGCATCGCGTGGCTGACCGACCACCAGGCGTCGAACAGCTCCTCCCAGCGCCATTCGGCGAGGATGTCGTTGCCGTCGAGCACGCGCACCGTTGGCACCGCGCTGGGACGGGCGATGCGCTGGGCGCAGTCGATCAGCCCGTGGCGCGCGACCAGGTCGGCGAACTCGACCCGGTCCTCGACCGCGATCTGCACCACCGCGCCCAGTTCCTCGGCGAACAGCGTGCGCAGCACGTCCTCGCTGCGGTCCTCGCCCCAGCCGTCCAGGTCGATGTCCAGGCCGCAGCGCGAACTGAAGGCCATCTCGCACAGGGTGGCGAAGGTGCCGCCGTCGGAGCGGTCGTGGTAGGCGAGCAGCAGCCCGGCCGCGCGCGCCTCGCGGACCAGCTCGAAGAAATCGCGCAGCCGCGCCGGCTCGTCGAGGTCCGGGCACGGGCCACCGAAGGCGCCGTGGCACTGCGCCAGGATCGATCCGCCCAGCCGCTGCTTGCCCGCGCCCAGACCGATCAGCCACAGCTCGCTCTCGATCCCGCGCGCCAGCTGCGGCGTCACCTGCGCGCGCACGTCGGCCACCGGCGCGAAGGCGCTGACGATCAGCGAGACCGGCGAAACCGATTTGTGGTCGGTGAGCGGTGACGGGGGATCCGACGAAGCAGGATCATCGCTTTCCCGATTCCCGGTTCCCGATTCCCGGTTCCCGGCATCGCGCCACTGCGCCTGCATCGACAGCGAATCCTTGCCGACCGGAATCGCCAGGTCCAGCTGCGGGCACAGCTCGAGCGCGACCGCCTTGACCGCGTCGAACAGCTTCGCGTCCTCGCCCGGGTGCGCGGCGGCGGCCATCCAGTTGGCCGACAGCTTGATGCGCTCGAGCGCATCGACCGGGGCGGCGCACAGGTTGGTGATCGCCTCGCCCACCGCCATGCGCGCGGCGGCGGCCGAATCGATCAGCGCCAGCGGCGTGCGCTCGCCGATCGCCATCGCTTCGCCTGCCCAGCCTTCGAAATCGGCCAGCGTGATCGCGCAGTCGGCCACCGGCAGCTGCCACGGACCGATCATCTGGTCGCGTGCGCTCAGGCCGCCGACGGTGCGGTCGCCGATGGTGACCAGGAAGTTCTTGGCCGCCACGGTGGGATGCGACAGCACCCGCAGCCCGGCCTCGCGCAGGTCGACCATCTTCGTGTTCAGGCCGAGCCAGCGCACCGGCGCGGTGCGGACGGTGTCGCGGTGCATCTTCGGCGGCTTGCCGAACAGCACGTCCATCGGCAGGTCGATGGGGTGGGGGCCATCGGCTTGCGCGGCAGCGCCGCGCGGGGGGTCCGAACGCCCGGCGCCCTGCGCCGGGCCGGATGCCCCGACCGCAGGGTCGCTGCCGAAGACGCCTTCAACCGTTGCGCCATACCCGGCCACCAGCCGCTCTTCCGCCGTCGCCACGCCGACCACGGCGAAGGGACAGCGCTCGCGCTCGCACAGCGCGGCGATGTCGGCGACCCGCCCGGGCGCCACGCCGAGCACGTAGCGCTCCTGCGATTCGTTGCACCACAGCTGCATCGGCGAGAGCGAGGGATCGTCGCTGGGGATGCGCTCCAGGTCGATCACGCCGCCCACGCCCGAATCGTGCAGCAGCTCCGGAATGGCGTTGGACAGCCCGCCGGCGCCGACGTCGTGGATGCACAGGACGGGATTGGCATCGCCCATCGCCACGCAGCGGTCGATGACCTCCTGGCAGCGGCGCTCCATCTCCGGGTTGTCGCGCTGCACCGAGGCGAAGTCCAGGTCCTCGCTGCTCTCGCCCGAGGCCACCGAGCTGGCGGCGCCACCGCCCAGGCCGATCAGCATCGCCGGGCCGCCGAGCACGATCACCGCGTCGCCCGGACGCAGCCGCCGCTTTTCGACCTGGCCGCGGTCCATCGCGCCGAGTCCGCCGGCCAGCATGATCGGCTTGTCGTAGGCGCGCGCCGCTTCGCCCTCGTGCTGCAGCTCGAAGCTGCGGAAATAGCCCAGCAGGTTGGGCCGCCCGAATTCGTTGTTGAACGCCGCGGCGCCGAGCGGGCCGTCGAGCATGATCTCCAGCGCCGGCGCCATGCGCGGGTTGAGCGCGCGCGGCTGCTCCCAGGGCTGCGGCAGCGTGGGGATGCGCAGGTGCGAGACGCTGAATCCGCACAGCCCCGCCTTGGGCCGGCCGCCGCGGCCGGTGGCGCCCTCGTCGCGGATCTCGCCGCCGGCGCCGGTGCTGGCGCCCGCGAACGGCGAGATCGCGGTGGGATGGTTGTGGGTTTCGACCTTGATGCAGAAGGCGCCTTCGACGGCCGGCTCGGCGCGGTATTCCAGGGTGTCCGGATCGGGGCGGAACCTGCGCGAGGCCAGGCCCTCCACCACCGCGGCGTTGTCGCTGTACGCCGACAGCGTGTACTGCGGCGTCCTGGCGTGGGTGTGGCGGATCATGCCGAACAGCGACTGCGCCTGGTCGATGCCGTCGATGGTCCACGACGCGTTGAAGATCTTGTGGCGGCAGTGCTCGGAGTTGGCCTGCGCGAACATCATCAGCTCGACGTCCGAAGGCTCGCGCCCCAGCGCCGCATAGCGCTGGCGCAGATATTCGATCTCATCCCCGGCGAGCGCCAGGCCCAGCCGCCGGTTGGCCGGCTCGAGATCGGCCAGCGCGATGCGCTCGACTTCGCCGCGCTGCGGCACCGCGAACAGCGCCGAGGCCTGTTCGTGCGAGGCCAGCAGCGACTGGGTCATCGGATCGTGCAGCAGCGCTCCCAGCTGCCGGCCAACGCCGGGATCGGCCCCGGCGTCCGGCCAGCCGGCCAGGTCCACGCGCATGCCGCGTTCGACCCGGTGCAGCGGCTGCCCGGCGCCGCGCAGCAGTTCGGTCGCCTTGCTTGCCCACGGCGAGATCGTGCCCAGCCGCGGCGAAACGAAGCGGCTGACCGTCCCGTCCGCGCCGGCGCCGGCGCCGGTGGTCGCCTGCAGGATCCGCTCCAGCACCGCCCGCTCGGGGCTCGCCCCCGGCTCGGGGTCGACCCAGTAGACATGCCGCGCGTCGACCACGCGGATACCGGGAACAATGGCCTGGAGGCGTGCTTGCAGCCGCTCGCGTCGGAACGGCGACAGGGCCGGAAGGCCCTCGAGGACGATCATGTCCGGGGGAGACCGTGGTGCGGGGCGGCTATTGTAGCCAATGCCGCTGCGCCGGGCGCCGCGCGGTCAGCGACCCCCGCCGGCCCCGGCGGCGGCGTCCGCCTCCAGCGCCTTGAGGGTGGCCAGCAGCGCGTCCGGCGGCAGGTAGCCGGCCATGCGGGTGCCGTCGGCGGCCACGATCATCGGCGTGCCGGTCACGCCCACGCGCTGGCCCAGGTCGTAGTGCTGCGCGACCGGGTTGTCGCAGGTGGCGGCGGGCACGCGCTTGCCGCCCTTGGCGTCGGTCATGGCCTTCCTGCGGTCGGCCGAGCACCACACCGACACCATCTTGGCGAAATCCTCGGTGCCCGGGCCCATGCGCGGGAAGGCGATGTATTCCACCGCGATGCCCAGCTTGTTGTACTCGGCGATCTCCTGGTGCAGGCGGCGGCAGTAGGTGCATTCGACGTCGGTGAACACGGACACGGTGTAGGCCGGCCGTGCCGGCGCGAAGATGATGCGGTCCGCCTTCGGCACCTCCGCCAGCGCTTCCCGGCGGAACACGTTCATGCCGCTCTGGCTCACGTCCTTCTGCACCTGGGCGTCGTAGACGGTGCCCTGCAGCAGGTACCTGCCGTCGTCGCTGACATAGAGCACCTGGCCGGCCACGATCACTTCCTGGAAGCCGGGCATCGGCGCCTGGCCGATGTGGTCGATCGCCACCTCGGCGTTGAACGACTCGATCAGCTTGCGCGCGCGGTCGGCCGGGGTTCCCGGGACCGTTTCGATCTGCGCGGGGGCGGGGGCGGCGGCGACTGCGGCCGGCGCAGCGGCCTGTGCCTCGCCGGCCGCGGACGGCTGCTGGCCGCAGGCCGAGAAACTGAGGGTGCCGAGCAGGACGAGCAGGAATCGCTTCATGCGCTTCGCGGGCCCCGGGGGCCGGATCGGAGGAATCGCCCATTGTCGCACGAAGGGCGCTGGGGGCCGTTCAGGCGGTTGCGGACGGGTCCGGTATCGGGGCGGTCCGCGGAGCAGGGCTGCGCGGGCGGGTGTGTCGCCATCCATGGCGGAACGCCCTCGCACCGGAATGGCCGGCCCGTCCATCCATGGACGGGCGTTGGGGCGCGCGCGGGCCATGGGCGCCAGCTGCGCGAGCGACCCCTGCGCCATCCATGGCGGAAGGCCATCGCCCCGGAACGCCCGGCCCGGCCATCCAGGGCCGGGCGTTCGCACGATCCGCGCAGCAGTGCTGCGCAAGGGAACCTCTGAACAACTACCGTCATCCCCGCGAAGGCGGGGATCCATGGACGTTAACCCGTTGAAAATCAGAGTCCTTGGATTCCCGCCTTCGCAGGAATGACGATCAAAAGCGAGTTGTTCAGAGGTTCCCAAGCGGCCCCTGCGCCGTCCATGGCGGAACACCATCGCCCCCGGGACGTCCGGCCCGTCCATCCATGGACGGGCGTTCGGATGTGCGCGAACCAGTGGTTCGCAAGCGCACACCCTCACCCCCTCGGGTGGTGTCTGGCGTGGAGCTGTTTGAGCTTCTCGCGGGCGACCAGGGTGTAGATCTGGGTGGTCGACAGCGAGCTGTGGCCAAGCAGCATCTGCAGCGCGCGCAGGTCGGCGCCGCGGTTGAGCAGGTGGGTGGCGAAGCTGTGGCGCAGGCCGTGGGGGCTGACCCGCGCCGGCTCGATGCCGGCCAGCGCCGCATACTTCTTGACCAGCACCCAGAACTGCTGCCGGCTCAGCCCTTCGCCTTTCGCCGTGGGGAACAGGCAGGTCGGGCCGCGCCCGCCCGCCAGCGCAGGCCGCGCCTGCGCCAGGTAGCGCTCCAGCCAGTGCTGCGCCTCCTCGCCCAGCGGCACCAGCCGCTCGCGGCTGCCCTTGCCGGTCACCCGCAGCACGCCCTGGCGCAGGTTGACGCCGTTGGCCGGCAGGCCGACGAGCTCGCTCACCCGCAGCCCGCAGGCGTACATCAGCTCCAGCATCGCGCGGTCGCGCAGCCCGGCCGGCGTGTCCACGTCGGGTGCCGACAGCAGGGCCTCGATCTCGCTCTCGGCCAGCGCCCTGGGCAGGGATGCGGGAAGCCTGGGCGGCTCGATCAGCGCCGTCGGATCATCGTTGCGGCGGCCGCGCTGCAGCAGGTGGGCGAAGTAGGCGCGCAGCGCCGACAGCAGCCGCGCATTGCTGCGGGCGCCGTAGCCGGCCCGCGCGCGCCAGGCCAGGTAGTCGAGCAGGGCCGGCCGGTCGAGCCCCTCCAGTCCGCCGGCGGCGCCATCGCGCCAGCGCGCCACGCCCTCCAGGTCGCGCCGGTAGGCGTCCAGGGTCAACCGGGCCGACCCCGACCCGGCCCACATCGCGTCGAGGAAGCGGTGGATCGAACCGGCGTCGGCATCGCGCAGCGGCGGCAGGCCGCGCACCAGCCGGCGCCGTTCCGCGGGAGTGCTCGCTGGCATGCGTACCAGCTTAGCCCAGCCCGCAAGCCGCTATCCTTTCGCAATGGGAACGCCCGCCGTCGACTCCGCTGCCAGACACCCGCCCCTGATCGGCTGGCGGATGCTGGCGCTGGTCTACGACCTGCTGCCGGTGGTGGCGCTGTGGTTCCTGGTCGCGGTGCCGTTCGTGCTGCTGGACGTGGCGATCAGCGGCGACGTGCGCCACAACATCCCGCCGTTCAGCCTGCTGTGGTGGCTGCTGTGGCTGGCCTGCCTGGGCGTGACCGGGCTGTACGCGACCGCGAGCTGGAAGCGCGGCGGACAGACCCTGGGGATGCGGCCCTGGCGCCTGCGCGTGACCGGCTCCGACGGCGGCGCGCCCGGCGGCCGCGCGCTGTGGCTTCGCTATCTGGTCGGCGGACTGTCCCTGCTTGCGGGCGGCCTCGGCTTCTGGTGGGCCTGGGTCGACCGCGACCGCCTGACCTGGCACGACCGCGCCAGCGGCACCCGGATGCTGCGGCTGCCGAAGCGGGACTGACCGGGCCGTGGAGCCATCCCCGGCCGAAGGCGCCCCCGTCTGCACAGGCCCGGATCCGGCTCCGGCCGCCTACCCGCTGCGCCGGCGGAACAGGAACCAGGACACCGCCAGCATGATCAGCGGCGGCACCAGGTAGGCGATGCGGTAGTCGAACTTGTACACCGCGGCCAGCTTCACCACCTGGGTCTGCAGCAGATAGAAGCCCAGCGAGAACACCACCCCGATGAACAGCCGCCGCCCGAGGCCGCCGCTGCGCAGGCTGCCGAACGCGAACGGGATCGCCGCCAGGCACAGCGCCAGCACGTTCAGCGGATAGAACCAGCGGCCCCAGTAGTGCTCCTCGTACTCGCTGGCGTCGAGTTCGTTGCGCTCGCGGTAGTCCATCCCCCGGCGCAGTTCGGCCATCGACATGTAGCGCGGCCGCGAGATGTTGCGCGCGCTCGAAGCCAGCGCCGCCGCATCCAGCCGCGACTCCCAGCGCTCCTCGTCGATGTCGGTCTGCGTGACCGAGCGCTCCTCGAAATAGGTGCGCCGCACCCCGCGCAGCAGCCAGCCGCTGGGCCGGTGCTCGGCCGTCGCCGCATGCGCCACCGACTGCAGCCGCCCGTCCTCGGCGAACTCGAACAGGCGCACGTCGTTGAGCTCCAGCCAGGATTCGCCGCCCTGTCCGCGCTCGTGCCCGGTCTGCGCATTGAGGAAGGTGTCGCCCTCGCGCGCCCACAGCCCGGAATACTGCGCCACGATCATGTTGCTCGAACGCGCCGCGGCCTTCATCGCATAGGCGCTGCGCTGCGCGGACGGCCCCAGCGTCTCGCCGTTGAGCATCATCAGCGCGGTCAGCAGCAGCAGCGGCCCGGCCACCGACAGGCTCAGCCGCCGCCGCGACAGCCCCAGCGCGCGCAGCGCGGTCAGCTCCGAGCTGGCCGCGATCTGGCCCAGCCCCATCAGCGCGCCGATCACCGCCGAGGTCGGGAACATCATGTAGGCGCGCCGCGGCAGGCTGTAGGCCACGTAGGCCAGCGCCTCGACGAAGCCGTAGTCGCCCTTGCCCAGGTCGTCGATCTCCGGCAGCAGGCCGCTGATCACCAGGTCCAGGCCGGTCAGCACCGCCCAGGTCGCCAGCACCGTGCCGACCACCACCCGGGCCACGTAGAGATCGTGGATTTTCGGGAACGGCATCATCCGCGGCCGCCCCCCGGCCGCCGGCGCAGCGCCGGCCGGAGCCGCCCGTCGCCGAAATACAGCCACAGCGCCAGCGCCAGCACCGGCAGCACCAGCCACCACAGCCCGAGCACCGCCGGAATCGTGCCCTCGGCCACCCAGTCGGTACCCAGGATCATCAGGTTCATGCCGACGAAATACGCCAGGAACCCGAGGGTGATGCGGCCATAGCGCGCCTGCCGCGGGGGACTGCGGGCCAGCGGCACCGCCAGCAGCGCGAAGGCCAGCGCCAGCAGCGGCGGCGCGATGCGGAAATGCAGCTGCGCCTGCGCCTGCGGCCGCGGATCACCGAACAGCGCAGCCGTGGGCAGGCGCTCGGGATCGTCGGCGGCGGTCACCCGCTGCGCGTCGGGCAGGCGCACGTCGTTGCCGGCGTAGCGCATCAGCCGGAAGTCGCGGCCGCCGTCCACCGGGCCCTCCACCCGGAACCCCTCCTCCAGCGTCAGGTAGCGCTCGCTGCCCTGCACCGACAGCCGCCCGTTCAGCGCGGTGGTGATGTCCATCCGCCCTTCGTCGAGCCGGTAGATGAAGATCCTGCCCAGCTCGGTGCCGTCGCTGGACATCGCGTTGGCGTAGACCACGCCGCCGCCGCCGGGCAGCTCCACGAAGCGGCCCGCCTCCAGCCCGGTCACCAGCAGGTGCCGGTTGCCGGCCTCGATCAGGCTCTGCGAATGGTCGCGGGCCCAGGGCCCGAGCCACAGCGAGCACAGCGCCACCACGCCGACCACCGGCAGCACCAGCATCAGCAGCGGCCGCAGCAGCCTGCGCGGGCCCACGCCGATCGAGGTCAGCACCGGCATCTCGCTGTCGCGGTACATGCGCCCCACCGCCAGCAGCAGCCCCAGCATCAGCCCCAGCGGCAGGATGAACGGCAGGTAGTTGAGGACCTGCAGCCCCAGCTGCGCCAGCATCATCCCGGCCGGCACCTGGCCGCGGGCGATATCGCTCAGCACATCGGCGAACACCCCGCTGAAGCTCACGATCATCAGAACCACCAGCGCCGCGAACGTGGTCTGGGCGAATTCGCGGAACACGTAGTCGTCGAGCTTCGGCATCAGGCGGACCTGGCTTAGAATTGGGGATTCGGCCAGCGACGCCGCAAAGGCGCTCCGAGGGCGGTTTCCGGGCCCCGGGCGCAGCGCTGGACCGCCGATTGTACGGAACACCGACCTGGAATCTGATCGATGACCCTCGAATTCACCCTGAACCAAGCCTCCCCCTCCGACGCCGAGACCGATTGCCTGGTCGTGGGCGTGTTCGCCGACGGCACGCTCAGCCCTGCGGCGCAGGCGGTGGATGCAGCCGGCGACGGGCGGCTCGCGGCCCTGGTCGGACGCGGCGACGTCGGCGGCAGGACCGGCAAGACCGCGCTGCTGTTCGACCTGCCCGGGATCAAGGCGCCGCGGGTGCTGGTGATCGGCCTGGGCGATCGCGCCAAGTTCGCGGTGCCGCAGTACCTCAAGGCGGTGGCCGACGCGGTGCGCACGCTCAAGACCGGGCCGGCCGGCCGCGCGCTGCTCACCCTGTCCGAGATCGAGGTGCCCGGCCGCGACGCGGCCTGGAACATCCGCCAGGCGGTGATCGCCGCCGACCACGCCGCCTACCGCTACACCGCCACCCTGGGCCCGAAGAACAAGAAGCGCAGCGAAACCGGCCTGTCCTCGCTCGCGATCGCCGGCCAGGACGCGCAGGCGCTCGCCCAGGGCAAGGCCATCGCCGCCGGGGTGAAGTTCGCGCGCGAGCTGGGCAACCTGCCGCCGAACCTGTGCAACCCGGCCTACCTGGCGCAGCAGGCGCAGACCTTCGCCGCGCGCTTCGACAAGGCCGAGGCCGAGGTCCTCGACGAGGCGCAGATGGAGGAACTGGGCATGGGCTCGCTGCTGTCGGTGGCGCGCGGCTCGGCCAACCGTCCGCGCCTGGTCGTGCTCAAGTGGAACAACGGCGGCGACAGCCAGCCCTACGTGCTGGTCGGCAAGGGCATCACCTTCGATACCGGCGGCGTCAACCTCAAGACCCAGGGCGGCATCGAGGAGATGAAGTACGACATGTGCGGCGCCGCCACGGTGATGGGCACCTTCGTGTCCGCCGTCGGCCTGGACCTGCCGGTCAACCTGGTGGTCGTGGTACCGGCGGTCGAGAACGCCATCGACGGCAACGCCTACCGCCCCTCCGACGTGATCACCAGCATGTCCGGCAAGACCATCGAGGTCGGCAACACCGACGCCGAGGGCCGCCTGATCCTGTGCGACGCGCTGACCTATTCGGAGCGCTTCAAGCCGCAGGCGATGGTCGACGTGGCCACCCTCACCGGCGCCTGCATGGTCGCCCTGGGCCGCCACGCCAGCGGCCTGATGAGCAAGCACGACGACCTGGCCGACGAACTGCTCGCCGCCGGCGAAACCGTGTTCGACCGCGCCTGGCGCCTGCCGCTGTGGGACGAATACCAGCCCCTGCTCGACTCGGGCTTCGCCGACGTCTACAACATCGGCGGCCGCTGGGGCGGCGCCATCACCGCCGGCTGCTTCCTCTCGCGCTTCACCGAAGGCCAGCGCTGGGCGCACCTGGACATCGCCGGCAGCGCCAACAGCGACGGCAAGATGGGCATGGCCACCGGCCGCCCGGTAGGCCTGCTGTCGCAGTGGCTGCTCGACCGGAGCGCTGATTCGTGATCCGGAATCCGGGGAAGCCGGCCCGGGCTCTTTCCAGTCCCCGATCCCGAATTCCGTAGCCCGGCCCCTCATGCCCCGCGCCGACTTCTACCTGATCGCCAGGCCGCGCTTCCGCGAGGAGCCGCTGCGCCTGGTCTGCGAACTGGTGCGCAAGGCCTGCGCCGCGGACCTGTGGACGCTGGTGCTGGCGCGAGACACCGCCCAGGCCGAGGAACTCGACGACCTGCTGTGGGACATGGGCGAGGACGTCTACATCCCGCACCAGATCGCCGGCCGCGACGACGAGGACGAACTCACCCAGGTGCTGATCGTCGAACCGCAGGCCGACACCCCGATGCGGCAGCTGGTCATCAACCTGCGCGACGAACCTGTCGCCGGCGGCTTCGAGCGCGTGCTGGAAGTCGTGCCCGCCGACGAATCCGCCCGCGGCCCCCTGCGCGAACGCTGGAAGCACTACAAGGCGCTCGGGCTTGAGGTGAACAAGCACGACATGTGATCTAGAGCCGGGAATCGGGAATGGGGAATCGGGAATCGAATGGCATCCCTCTCCCCCCAGCCGATCCGCCGCGGCTCTCCACGATTCCCGATTCCCGATTCCCGATTCCCGATTCCCGATTCCCGATTCCCGATTCCCGATTCCCGATTCCCGATTCC
>CAKTDC010000031.1 GCA_934541015.1 uncultured Luteimonas sp. | reverse complement strand
ATCGGGAATCGGGAATCGGGAATCGGGAATCGGGAATCGGGAATCGGGAATCGGGAATCGGGAATCGGGAATCGGGGATCGGGGATCGGGGATTCGGGAGGGCGGGGTCAGCCGGGGGGCGTCGGGGAAGTGCGGGCGGCGGGGAATTCGAGCAGGGGGTCGGGGGACAGGCGCAGGAGCAGCTTCGCGCCGGGCAGCTGGAGGGGATCGGCCGGCAGGTCGATCTCGACCAGGACGCCGTCGCCCAGGCGCAGCTGCACCGCCTGGCCGGGGCCGCGGAAGGAGGCCGAGACCACCTCGCCGGCGATGGTGCCGGCCGGATCGGGCAGCAGCTGGGAAGGGCGCAGCAGCACGTCGGCATCTCCGGGCAGGCCCAGGGCCGCCGCCGGCACCACGCTGCCGCGGCCGATGAAGCCGGCGACGAAGCGGCTGGCCGGGCGCCGGTACAGGGCCTCGGCCGCGTCCCACTGCTGGATGCCGCCGGCGTCCATCACTCCGATCCGGTCGGCGATGGCGAAGGCCTCGGCCTGGTCGTGGGTGACCAGCAGCGCGGTGGTGCCGGCCGCCTTGAGGATGGTGCGCAGCTCTCCCGCCAGCCGCTCGCGGGTGTCGATGTCCAGGTTCGAGAACGGCTCGTCGAGCAGCAGCAGCTTGGGCCCCGGCGCCAGCGCGCGCGCCAGCGCGACCCGCTGCTGCTGGCCGCCGGACAGTTCATGCGGCCAGGCGTCGGCGCGGTCGGACATGCCCACCAGGGCGAGCACCTCGGCCACCCGCGCGTCGCGGCGCGCGCGCGGCATCCCGCCCAGCCCGAAAGCGACGTTGCGCGCCACGTCCAGGTGCGGGAACAGGGCGTAGTCCTGGAACATCATGCCCACGCCGCGGCGCTCCGGCGGCACCGTGGCCTCCGGGGTCGACAGCACCGCGCCGTCGAGCGCGATGCTGCCGGCATGCACCGGCTCGAATCCGGCAATGGCGCGCAGCACCGTGGTCTTGCCGCAGCCCGACGCGCCGAGCAGGCAGCCGATCTCGCCGGGGCGCAGCCGCAGCGACAGCCCGTCGACCACGACCAGCAGCCTGCCCTCCACCGGATAGCCGACGCGGATCCCGTCGACCTCGAGCATCGCCGCGGTCATCGCGCTGCCGCCTCCCGGCCGTATCCCAGGCCGGCCCGCGCCAGCAGCACCACCGGCAGCAGGCCCACCAGCACGATCAGCAGCGCGGCCACGGCGCCGTCCTCGTAGGCACCGCGCGCGGCATCGGCGTACAGCCAGGTCGCCAGCGTTTCGACGTTGAGCGGGCGCAGCAGCAGGGTGGCCGGCAGCTCCTTCATCGCGTCGACGAACACCAGCAGCGCCGCGGCGGCGATCGCCGGCCGCAGCAGCGGCAGGTGCACGCGGCGCAGGGTCGCCGCCGGCCCCGTGCCCAGGCTGCGCGCGGCCTGGTCGAGCGACACCGGCACCCGCGCCAGCCCGGCCTCGATGCCGCCGGCGGAAATGATCAGGAAGCGCAGCACGTAGGCCAGCACCAGCGCCGACATCGAGCCCATCAGCAGCATCCGCGGCGACAGGCCCAGCGCCTGCAGCACCAGGTTGGCGCCATCATCGAACCACACCAGCGGCGCCAGCAGGCCGATCGCCAGCACGGTGCCGGGGACGGCATAGCCCAGGCCGCCGATGCGGATCGCCGCAGCGGCGAAGCGCGAATCGCGGCGCGCCTGCGCCAGGCGCAGCGCCCAGGCCAGCACCAGGCCGGCGGCGACCGTGACCACGGTCGCCAGCATCGACACCCGCAGCGTGTTCCACGCGCTCGACCACAGCGTCGGCGACACGCCGTCGCCGCCGGCGAAGCGCTGCCAGGTTTCCACCGCAAGGTAGGCGGTCGGCGCGACGAAGCCGACCAGCACCGGCAGCGCCGCCAGCCCCAGGGCGCAGCCACCCGCCCAGCCGCGCAGCCGCTGCGGCTGCATCGGCCGCGGCCGCAGGGTGCTGGCGTAGCGCTGGCGCCGGCGGCCGTAGCGCTCCAGCGCGATCAGCAGGACCACCAGCACCAGCATCGTCAGCGCGATCTGCGCCGCGCCGGGCAGGTCGCTGCGCGTGATCCAGGTGGTGTAGACCGACACGGTGAGCGTCTGCACGCCAAGGAACTCGGAGGCGCCGATATCGTTGAGCGTTTCCAGCAGCGCCAGCGCCGCGCCCACGGCGATCGCCGGCCGGGCCAGCGGCAGCGCCACCCGCCAGAACAGCGCCACGCGCCCCGCGCCCAGCGTGCGCGCCGCCTCCAGCAGGCTCGCCGCCTGGGTCATGAACATCGCCCGCGTGGTCATGTAGACGTACGGATAGAGCACGAACCCCAGCAGCGCGATGCAGCCGGCCAGGCCGCGGATATCGGGCAGGCGGAAATCGCGCGGGCTGTCGTAGCCCAGCAGCGCGCGCAGCAGCGACTGCACCGGGCCGAGCGGGTGCAGCAGGTCGAGATAGGCGTAGGCGACGATGTAGGTCGGCACCGCCAGCGGCAGCAGCAGCGCCCATGCCATCAGCCTGCGGCCGGGAAAATCGTAGGCGGTGACCAGCCAGGCCGCGCCGGTGCCGATGGCTACGGTCAGCGTGCCCACGCCGACCAGCAGCAGCAGGGTGTTGCCCGCCGCGCGCGGCAGCACGTTGGCCAGCACGTGCTGCCAGGCGTCGCTGCCCTGCGCCGCGGTCCACGCCAGCGCCAGCAGCGGCAGCAGCACCGCCGCGGCGATGGCGACGGCGGCAAGCTGCCAGCCGTCGATGCGCGCTGCGCGCCTGGATCCCGGGATCAGCGGCGAAGCGACGGCCGACATCATGCCCCCGTCCCGGGTCGCGACACAGGCGGCCTGCGGTCATCCCGGCGGAAGCCGGGATCCATTTCGACTATGCCGTTCAACGGCGGCGGCAGCGGCAACGTGAGTCCCGGCTGTCGCCGGGATGACGCATCAGGACCGGGCGGCATGCCGCTGTTCCGGATCCCGGGCCCCCGATTCCGGATTCCATCGCCTAGTTGTCGAAACCGACGCGGTCGACCAGCTCGCTGGCCTGCTTGCGATGGCGGGCGATCTCGGTCAGCGGCAGCGCGTCGATCTTCATCTGGCCGAAGCTGGCGACCACCGGGTCGAGCTCGACCCCGGCCTTCACCGGATACTCGTAGTTGGCCTTGGCGTAGAGGCTCTGCGCCTGGTCGGAGACCAGGTATTCGAGCAGCGCCACCGCATTGTCGCGGTTGGGCGAATGCCTGGCCACGGCCGCACCGCTGATGTTGACGTGGGTGCCGCCGTCGGCGATGCCCGAGAACACGGGGCGGATCACCTTGATCGCCTCGCCCCACTGGTGCTGCTCGCTGCCGGGCTCGGCGTTCTTCATGCGGCCGACGTAATAGGCGTTGGCGATGCCGATGTCGCAGATGCCGGCGAGGATGTCGCGGGCCACGTCGCGGTCGCCGCCGGCGGCCTTGCGCGCCAGGTTCGCCTTGACCCCGCGCAGCCAGGCTTCGGTCTTCTCCGCGCCGCTGTGCGCGATCATCGCCGCGATCAGGCTGGTGTTGTAGGGATGCTGGCCCGAGCGGATGCAGACCTTGCCCTTCCACTCCGGATCGGCCAGGTCCTCGTAGCTGAAGCTGGACAGGTCGAGGTCCTTGTCGGCGTAGAGGATGCGGTCGCGCAGCGACAGCGCGAACCAGTGGCCATCGCCGCCGCGCAGGTGCGTGGGAATCGCGTCGGCGAGCACCGGCGACTCCACCGCCTGGGTCAGGCCGGCGTCGACCAGGTCGAGCAGGTTGCCGGTGTCGACGGTCATCAGCACGTCCGCGGGCGAACGCTCGCCCTCGGCCGACAGGCGCTCGGACAGGCCGTCCTTCAGGAACACGGTGTTGACCTTCACCCCGGTCTGCGCGGTGAAGGCGTCGAGCAGCGGCTGGATCAGGCCGGGCTCGCGGGTGGTGTAGAGATTGACCTCGCCGGCGACGACGGCCGCGGGCGCATCCGCGGCGGGGGCGGGGGTTTCCTGCTGGCCGCAGGCGGCAAGGATCACGGCCACGCCGGACAGCAGCGACAGGCGGGCGGCACGGGCAAGACGACGCATCACGGACTCCTCGGGGAGCGGATCGGGGGGAGCCGGCTCCGCGCGACGGGATCGCCGGCCGGGGTCGGGAATGAGAATTGTACGCATTCAGCGCAGCACCGCCAAACCGTGGAACAGGGCCCCGGCGGCCGGGGGCTTGCCCGGGGAAACTCTGGACAGCCCGCCCTCGACCCTCAGTCCGCGAAGGCGTGAAGCGCTATGCAACGGACCCATGTCCGGTCATCCGTGGACATCAACCCGTGAATGCAGGTTCTTCTCCCAAGTGCCGGGGGATCGCAAGAGCAGAGCTGGATCGGGGCTTGCGGACCGAAGGTCGCCCCGGGCCGGGGATTGCTCCCCGGCTCGGTCAGCCCACTGCGCGGTCCGGCCCGGCGCAGCGAGCCAGACCAGAGCTGGATCGGGGCTGGCGGACCGAGGGTCGCCCCGAGCCGGGGATTGCTCCCCGGCCCGGTCAGGGCCGCTCCGCGGTCCGGCCCGGCGCAGCGCGCCGGGCGTTCACGCGCACGCGCGGCGGTGCCGCGCAAGCGGTGCGCGCTCACCCATGGCTGACTCGCCGCTGCGTCCAAGCCATCATCCCAGCGCCGCGCGCAGGCCGTCATCCCAGCGAAAGCTGGGATCCATCCTGATTTCCGTCCACTTCGCCAAGGAGCAAAATGGATCCCGGCGTTCGCCGGGATGACGACTTCGAACCGGACACAGCAACGAGCCGCGTCCTGGCGGCCGGGGATCGCGGCCAAGCAAAACATGGATGTTTTGCGCGCGAGTCAGGGCAGGGTGAGTACGGGCGGTTTGCGCGGCATGCCGCGCGCCCGTGCGAACGCCCGGCGCGCTGCGCCGGGCCGGACCGCGCAGTGGCCCTGACCGAGCGAAGAGCGATCCCCGGCCGGCAGGGCGCGGCGTCCTGCCGACGGCGGAAGTGAAAGCAGCCCCCTTACTTGGGAAAAGAACCTGCTTTCACGGGTTGATGTCCACGGATGACCGGACATGGGTCCGTTGCAAAGCGCTTCACGCCTTCACGAGGGATCCCTGGCCTGTCCGGGGAGCCGCCTCCCCGGCTGCCGCCGGGGGAAACAGCAGCATCGCGTCGCCGTAGGAGAAGAACCGGTAGCGCTCGCGCACCGCGTGCGCGTAGGCCGCGAGGATCCGCTCGCGCCCGGCGAAGGCCGACACCAGCATCAGCAGGGTCGATTCGGGCAGGTGGAAGTTGGTCAGCAGGGCGTCGACGCTGCGGATCCGGTAGCCCGGGAAGATGAAGATCCGCGTCTCGCCGGCGAACGGACGCAGGGTTCCGTCGGCATGCCCGGCCAGCGCCGTCTCCAGCGCGCGCACCACCGTCGTTCCCACCGCCACCACGCGTCCCCCCGCTTCGCGGGTGCGGCGCATCTGCCCGACCAGTTCCGCGCCGACGTTGAGCCATTCGCTGTGCATGCTGTGCTCACGCAGGTCGTCCACGCGCACCGGCTGGAAGGTGCCCGCGCCCACGTGCAGGGTGATGTGGCCGAAGGCGACGCCGCGCTCGCGCAGCCGGGCCAGCAGGCCTTCGTCGAAATGCAGGCCCGCGGTCGGTGCGGCCACGGCGCCGGCCTCGCGCGCGAACACGGTCTGGTAGCGCTCGGCGTCGTCCCTGCCCGGCTCGCGGCGGATGTACGGCGGCAGCGGCAGCCGCCCGGCCTTGAGCAGCCATGACTCCAGCGCGCCTTCGACGTGGAAGCGCAGGCGGTGGAACTCGCCCTCGCGCCCGAGCACCTCGACCTCGCCGCCGGCGTCGAGCACGATGCGCCTGCCCGGCTTCGGCGTCTTGCTCGCGCCCACCTGCGCCCTCGCCTCGTTGCCCGGAAGCAGGCGCTCGATCAGGATCTCGACCCGGCCGCCGCTGTCCTTCTGCCCGAACAGGCGCGCGGGGATCACCCGCGTGTCGTTGAACACCAGCAGGTCGCCCGGACGCAGCCAGTCGACCAGGTCGCGCACACAGGCGTCGGCCAGCGGCGCAGGGGCCGGCGGGACCACCAGCATCCGGCTCGCCGAGCGTTCGGGCAGCGGCTCCTGCGCGATCAGCCCGGGCGGGAGGTGGTAGTGGAAATCCGACTTCTTCATCGCCGAATTGTAGGGCGTGGGTTCGCGGGGATGGCTGCCGGCGGCGGAGCGAGGTTTGTTCGAAGCTTCTCCACCGCTTGCGGGGGCGACCGGGGCGCCTGCGGGCCACTGGCTCGCTCGCGCGGCGAGGAGCGCCCGGCGTGCTGCGTCGGCCGGACGCCCGGGTGGGGTGCGCAGCGTCGTCGCCCCCATCCCCCGCTGCGCGGGGACTTCCCCCGCAAGCGGGGGAAGGGGCGCGCGGAAATGAGGCACGCGGAAAGCCTGCGCAGCGACGGCCTTGCTCCCTCCCCCGCGTCGCGGGGGAGGGTCGGGGTGGGGGTGCGTGGCGGCGGCGGTGCCGCCTCCGGCGAACGACTCCCATGGAACCTCTGAACAACAACCGTCATCCCCGCGAAGGCGGGAATGACGATCAAAAGCGGGTTGTTCAGAGGTTCCCTATCTTTCGAACTTGGTCGACAGGATCACCGACGAGGTGGTGCGCTCCACGCCCTCGATCGCGCCGATGCGGTCGGTGAGCTCGTCCATGTCGCCGACGGTGGGCACCACCCCGATCGCGACCAGGTCGTGCGCGCCGCTGACCGAGTGCAGGCTGCGCACCTCGGGCATGTCGCGCAGCGCCCGCACCACCGCCGGCATCTGCTTGGGCAGCACCGTGATCAGGATGTGCGCGCGGACGCGGCCGCGCTCGTACTCCTCGCCCACGCGCACGGTGTAGCCGCGGATCACGCCCTCGCGCTCGAGCCGGTCGATCCGGCTCTGCACCGTGGTCCGCGACAGCCCCAGGCGCCGGGCGATGTCGGCTGTGGACAGGCGCGCGTTCTCGCGCAGCACCGAAAGCAGGGCCTCGTCACCCGGCCTCGTTTTCGTTTCGCCGAAAAGATTCATCATTCCGCCGGAAAGTACATGAAATATGCGCAAATCGTACCTGTCTTTCGACGAGGATATCCAGATAATAGGGAGTTCGCACCCATTCCGGCGGTCCTGCGACCGTCGCCAGGAGCACCGCCATGACCGTCATCGACCTGCTTGCCCCGCTCCGCGCCCACGGCGGCGCGCGCCTCACCACCGGCCTGGACGACGCCACCGTCGAGCGCTTCGCCGCCGCCCACCCCGAGCTGCACGAAGCCGCCGAAGCCGCCGCCGCCGAGTACGCCCGGATCCGGGATCTGCATGCCGATCTCCTGGATCTCGACGAGGCCGGCCAGATCGCCGCCGTGCAGGCCGGCTACGTCAATTTCTATCCGGTCGATGCGGTCAACCCCTACGTGGCGCTGACCGCACGCGGGCCGTGGATCGTGACCCTCAAGGGCGCGGTGGTCCACGATTCCGGCGGCTACGGCATGCTCGGCCTCGGCCACGCGCCGAAGCAGGTGCTCGACGCCATGGCCAGGCCGCAGGCGCTTGCCAACATCATGACGCCCAGCCTGTCGCAGCTGCGCTTCGATCGCGCCCTGCGCGCGGAGATCGGGCACAGCATCGGCGGCTGCCCCTACAGCCACTTCCTGTGCCTGAACTCGGGCTCCGAGTCGGTCGGGCTGGCCGCGCGCATCGCCGACATCAACACCAAGCTGCAGACCGATCCGGGCGCCGCGCACGCCGGCAAGGCGGTCAAGCGCATCGTGGTCAAGGGCAGCTTCCACGGCCGCACCGAACGCCCGGCGCTGTATTCGGACTCCACCCGCAAGGCCTACCTGCAGCACCTGGCCAGCTTCCGCGGCGAGGACACCGTGATCGCGATCGAGCCCTACGATGTCGCCGCCCTGGAGCGCGCCTTCGCCGACGCCGACGCCAACGGCTGGTTCGTCGAAGCGGTGTTCCTGGAGCCGGTGATGGGCGAAGGCGACCCGGGCCGCTCGCTGCCGCGCCCGTTCTACGATGCCGCGCGCCGGCTCACCGCGGCCCGCGGCTCGCTGCTGCTGGTCGACTCCATCCAGGCCGGCCTGCGCGCGCACGGCGTGCTCTCGATCGTCGACTACCCCGGCTTCGAGGGGATCGAGGCGCCGGACATGGAGACCTATTCCAAGGCGCTCAATGCCGGCCAGTACCCGCTGTCGGTGCTGGCGGTGACGGAGAGGGCCGCCGGCCTGTACCGCAGCGGGGTCTACGGCAACACCATGACCACCAACCCGCGCGCGCTCGACGTCGCCTGCGCAGTGCTCGAACAGCTCACGCCCGCGCTGCGCGCCAACATCCAGGAGCGCGGCCGCGAGGCCGTGGCCAGGCTGGAGGCGCTGAAGGACGAACTCGGCGGCCTGATCACCCGGGTCCAGGGCACCGGCCTGCTGTTCTCCTGCGAACTCGCGCCGCAGTTCAAGTGCTACGGCGCCGATTCCACCGAGGAATGGCTGCGCCGGCACGGCATCGGCGTGATCCACGGCGGCGCCAACTCGCTGCGCTTCACCCCGCGCTTCGAGACCCGCCCGGACGAACTGGAACTGCTGGTGTCGATGGTCGGCCGCGCCCTGCGCGAGGGACCGCGGCTGAAGCAGTCGGACGCGGCCTGACGGACGTACACCCGCGACCTTCCCTGCCGTCATCCCGGCGCAGGCCGGGATCCATGCTGGAGGTCGAAAAGCAGAGGGATCCCGGCGTGCGCCGGGATGACGACCGGGCCAGGCAACTGTCGGCCCCGCGCACGCGGAAAACGCGCGAGGATTCCGCGGCATAGGACACGACCGAAGCTGTCGACCCTGCGCACACGGGAATCGCTCTGCAGCGGGAGCGGGCGGATGTCCTGGCGTGGCTGGATATCGTCCGCGCGGGATCAAAGCCCATGGGTTCCAGTCGGCGCGGGAACGACGGGAAAACCGGTCGTTCCGGGCTCCCTAAGGCCTTCCGGTCCCGAACCGCTCCAGCGCCACCTCGATCAGGGCGCGCGCCTCGGCGGCATCGCCGAAACCGTCGAGCACCACCGGATTGCGTCCCTTCGGCAGGTCCTTGTAGACGCGGAAGAAGGCTTCGATCCGCTCGCGCTCGATCGCCGGCAGATCGCCGATGTCACGGATCTCCGCGTACGCCGGATCGACCTTGCCGGTAGGCACGCCGATGATCTTTTCGTCCGCCTCGCCGTCGTCGCGCATGCGCAGCACGCCGATCGGGCGGAAGCGGACCAGCACCCCCGGGTGCAGCGGCGCGCGGGTGAGCACCAGCGCGTCGAGCGGATCGCCGTCGCCGGCGAGCGTGCGCGGCATCGAGCCGTAGTTGGCCGGGTACGCCACCGGCATCGACTGGAAGCGGTCGACATGGACCAGGCCATCCTCGCCGATCTCGTACTTGGTGAAGCTGCCGGCGGGGATCTCCACCGCCAGCAGCACTTCCGCCGGCGCCTTGCCGGGCTGCTTCGCATGCAGCGGATGCACGATCGCCTCGCGCGCACCCGCCTGCGCCAGGCATGACGTGCCCAGACACAGCGCCAACAGCAGCCCCGCGGCTTTCATCCGGTCACTCCCAGCAGCGGTCCTCGCGGCCCTTGAGCGTGGCCGCGCGGGCGCAGCGGCGCGGCTCGATCCGGCCTTCGCCAACCTCCACCAGACGCTTGCCGTCGTCGCCGTCGTGGAGTTCGAACGCGTCGTACAGCCTGCCGGTCGCGGTGCGCGCCTCGTAGCGCAGCACCGGGCCGTCGAAGCGCAGCACCTGGAACAGCTGCGTGTCCTCGGCCACCGGCGCCATCGTCGCCATCGCCACCGGGCCGACGCGGTACTGCTTGGCGCCCACCACCGACACCGTCAGCTGCGGCGTGTGGCCGCCCTCGTCCAGCGCGCGCCGGCCGTAGCCGTGGTCGTGGCCCTGCAGGACCAGATCGACCTTGTGACGGCGCAGCACCGGCGCGAGGTGCGTGCGCAGCGCGGCGTAGTCGCGGTCGGCGCGCAGCGCGTACAGCGGCTGGTGGATCTGCACCACGCTCCAGCGGTGCGGATTCGCAGCCAGCACCTGGTCCAGCCAGGCCGCCTGCGCCGGACCGGCGTCGAGATCGAGGATGGCGGTGCCGTCGAGCACCGCGAAGCGCACGCCCTGGTAGTCGAACCAGTAGGTGGTGGCCTCCGAACCCGGGGCGCCGTTGCGCGGCAGCGCGTAGGTCACCGCCCAGTGCGGCGAGAGCACGCGCAGCTCCTGCGGCGTGTCCTCGTTCTCCTCGTGGTATTCGTGGTTGCCCGCCACCGGCGCGGTCGCGATGTCCTCGGTCAGCCCGCCCGTGGCCTCGAACCACTCCGCCCACTCGTCGTCGTCGGCCTCCATGCCCGCGCCGCCGCCGGACACCTGGTCGCCGGTGAACAGCGCCAGCCTGGCATCGGGCGCCGCGCGCCGCGCCTCGCGGATCACCCGCGTGACCAGCGAGGTGTTCTGGTTCTGGGTATCGCCGAAATACAGCAGCGTCAGCGGCGCATCCGCGCCCGCCGCGGTGCGGAAGTGGAACCACGGGCTCCAGGTGCCGCCGCCCTGCACGCGCCACGCGTAGAGGGTATCGGGCTGCAGCCCGTCCACATCCGCGCGATGGTGGTGGGACAGGCCGTTGCGGGTCTGCAGCGCCTGCGTGGTGGCCGCGATCCTGCGCGCCCTGCCCTCGCCGATGTCAGGCGTATCCACCGCCAGGGCGATCTCCAGCCGCGGCGCGCGCACCCCCGCATCCGTGCGCCATGCGACCGCGAACCCGGTAGCCGCGTCCTGCGCCGGCGAGGCCACGATCCGGTCCGGATACACCGTCGCCGCATGCCCGAAGTTGCCCGCGGGCACGCGGGTGTTCGGGTCCGGCGTGCGTGCGGCATCGGCAAGCACAGGCGCCGTCGATGCCGCGAACAGCGCCGCAGCCAGCAGCATTCCCCAGCGCGGGCCGCAGCGCCTCATCGCGGTCACCTGGCGCACGCGGGCAGCGAAAGCGCCGAGGCGAGCTGGCGCCAGTCGAATGCAACCACGCCCTGGTCGTCGTGCACCGCATACAGCACGCCGTCGGGGAAGGCCTCGCTGGACACGTCGTGCAGCCAGATGCCGTCGGTGTTGGCGACCATGCTGCCGGCGACCGCACCGACGTGGTCGAGCGAGCGGCGGTCGAACAGGTGGAACACGGTGCGGCCCTTGCCCTGCTCGGTGGTGATCCACCAGCCGCCGCCGTCGCCGCAGGTCTTGAGCATGATGCCCTCGGACTGCGCCTTGAACACGTCGCCGCCGATGGTGCGGCCGGCGTAGTTACCGGCCAGGTCGTAGACCTTCAGTTCGTTGGCGTAGGTCTCGTCTTCCTCGGCGATCAGCAGCCGGTCGTTCGCCGCGTCGCCCCAGAGCGATTCGACCACGCGCAGCGCGCCTTCCTCGCCGGTATCGCCGAAGGCCGCTTCCTGCGTCACCGCCCAGCCGCCCGCCGCCGGCGCCAGCGCGTAGCGGCGCACGCGGCGATCGAGCTCGGCCAGCGGCGGCAGGATGTCCTCGCCGTGTTCGTCCTCGCCGGCCATGTAGGCGTCGGTGACGTACACCTGGTAGCCGTCGCCGGCCTTGTTCACCCAGATACCGTAGGGCTTGACCAGGTCTTCGGACGCGAAGCTCAGCACGTGCTCGAAGCCCGGCAGGCGCAGCACCTGCACGCGGCGGTTGTCGCGCTCGACCACGAACAGCAGATCATCGGCCACCGCTACGCCGTTGGGGCGGCGGAACTGTCCCTCGCCCTCGCCGGTGGAGCCGAAGGCCTGCAGGGTCCTGCCGGTGACGCCGTCGTAGACCACCAGCCTGTCGGTGGCCTTGGCGGTCGCGATCACCCAGACCGCGCCATCGCCCGCAGCCCATGCCGCGGGCGAATCGATGTTGTCATCCGGCGTCATTTCGCTGAGGAAGGCTTCCTCGATCTGCGGGATGTCGCGGGCGTCGTCCACGGTTGCAGCGGCGGCGGCATCTGCGCCTCCCGCGGCGGCGGCCGCGTCGGTGCCGCCGCCTCCGTCATTGCCGCTGCAGCCGGCCAGCAGCGCAAGCGCCATCAGGACACACAGGTGGCGGACAGGGGTTGCTCTCATTCGGTCTCTCCAGCAGGACAAGCGGCGGAAACTGCGCGCTGCGGGCAACGCGGAACGATGTGTCGGATCAGGCCCCCGACCGGCGCGGGCCATGTCGACCACGGTACCGCCGGCTGAACGGAGGCGGCGCGGGACGGCCGCCCGGCCGCCGCAATGACTGGGCGCGGAACGCGCCGCACCTGCACCGTCCATGCGACCGCGCACTGCAGGCGGGTTTGGAAGCTACCGGCCCAAGATTTCAGAAAGATGACAGAAACCATTCGCGCCAGACGCCGAAAACCCGGCATCTGCGCGGATTGGCCGTGGTGAATACGACTTCAGGGTGACAAATCCATTTCGTTTCATCGTTCTGAAATGTTTGCGCGGCAGCCTTGGCAGCAGGCCCAACGGCACCCCCTCCCCTCTCCGGAACCCACGCCATGATCCACAAGCATTCCCGGATCGCGATCGCGGCCGCCCTTCCGCTCGCGTACATCGCTCCCGCCTTCGCCGAACCCGGCAACCCGGCGGTCGTCGCCGAAACCGCCGCCGGCGTGGTCAGCGGCTACGTCAAGGAAGCCGCGCAGGGCGTCTTCCTCGACGGCGCGGTGGTGACCCTCAACGGCCAGCAGGCGCACACCGGCGCCGACGGCAGCTTCCGATTCAGCGGCGTCCAGCCCGGCCGCTACACGCTGCGCGTGGACTACCTGGGCTACCAGGGACAGGACGTCGAAATCGAAGTCGGCGCCGCCCGCGGCGCGCCGGTGGAGATCGTCCTGCAGAGCACGGTGGCGGCGCAGAACCTGGGCCGCGTGCAAGTGCGCGGCTCGCGTGGCGCGCAGGCGCTGGCCCTGAACCAGCAGCGCACCTCGACCAATTACGTCAACGTCGTCTCCTCCGACCTGCTGGGCCAGTTCCCGGACCACAACATCGCCGAGTCGACCCAGCGCATCCCGGGCGTGTCGATCGAACGCGACCAGGGCGAGGGCCGCTACGTCACCGTGCGCGGCGCGCCCAAGGAGTTCACCACCGTCACCATGGACGGCGTGCAGCTGGCCAACCCCGACAACGCCAGCCGCGGCGTCGAGCTGGACACCATCCCGGCCGACGTCATCGCCGCGCTGGAGGTGACCAAGGCGCTGACCCCGGACATGGACGGCGACGCCATCGCCGGCAACATCAACATCCGCACCCAGAGCGCGCTCGACCGCGACGGCCTGACCCTGCGCGCCTCGGTCGCCCGGGGCGAGTTCGAGCTGGGCAGCGGCGACAACGAGCGCTACAACGCCACCTTCGGCAACCGCTTCGGCCCCGAGAACAACATCGGCATCGTCATCTCGGCATCCCGGAGCAAGCAGGAGCGCTTCACCGACAACGTCGAGGCCGTGTTCGAGGACTTCGACGGCGAGATCATGCCGGAAGTGGTCGAGATCAAGGACTACGAGGGCACCCGCACCCGCACCGGCCTGACCGGGCGCTTCGACTTCCGCATCAACCCCGACCACATGGTCTACTTCATCGCGTCGGACTCGAACTTCAAGGATCGCGAGTTCCGCGACACCCTTGCCATCGAGCTCGAGCGCCACGAGGCCGGCTCCAACGACGTCAGCGGCGTCGCCGGCCGCGCCACCTTCGACAAGGAGCTGCGCGAGCGCACCTACGACAAGACGATCCGCACCTACAACCTGGGCGGCGAACACTGGCTGGGCGAGGACTGGAAGCTCGACTGGCAGGCCGCGCAGAGCACCGCCGAGAAGACCACCAGCCCGCGTGACCAGTTCATCTTCCGCTCCTCGGTGCGGCCGCGCCTGGCCTACGACTACAGCGACCCCGACTTCCCGGTCTGGACCATCCTGGGAGTGGCCGACGCGCCGGCGACCGGCGTCAACCTGCCCGAGGACTGGTACTCCTTCCGGCGCCTGAACCAGCGCTACGAGTACAGCGAGGAGGACGAGACCAGCTTCCGCCTCGACGTCGGCCGCCAGCAGAACTTCCTCGGCCAGAGCGGCGACATCAAGTTCGGCGTGCGCGCACGCCTGCGCGACAAGCTGTTCGACGACGAGCGCCGCCGCAACGGCGAGTCCGACGATTTCGACGCGCTGGGCATCGGCTACTCCGACATGCTCTGTGACAGCTGGTCGAACAACTTCGACTACTTCCTGACCGGCCGCCGCTTCTGCCGCGACATCTTCAGCAAGTACGCCGGCCCGCTGCAGCAGAGCGACAACCACGAGCGCCTGCTCGAGGACTCCATCGTCGCCGACTACACCGCCTCGGAAGACGTCTACGGCGCCTACTTCCGCATCGACGCGACCTGGGACAAGCTGACCCTGCTCGCCGGCGCGCGCTACGAGCGCACCGAGATCGACGGCAGCGCCGCGGAGTTCAACGAGGAGACCGAGGAGTTCACCCAGCTGCGCGCCAGCCGCAGCTACGGCCACTTCCTGCCCAGCGTGCACCTGCGCTACGCAGTCAACCCCGACACCATCGTGCGCGCGTCCTACTCCACCGGCATCAACCGCCCGGACTTCATGCACACCGCGCCATACCGGATCATCGGCGAGAACCCCTGGGACAACATCACCATCGGCAACCCCGAGGTGGAGGCCGCCTACGCGCACAACCTCGATGTCTCGTTCGAGCGCTACCTGCGTCCGCTGGGCCTGGTCTCGGTCGCGGCCTTCTACAAGCGCATCAACGACCCGCTGTTCATCGCCAACAGCTTCGAGAGCTGGGAGGTCGTGGACCCGGACGACGGTTCGGTCGACATCGTCAACCAGCGCATCACGCGTCCGGAGAACGGCGACAACGGCAGCATCTACGGCCTCGAGCTGACCTGGCAGCAGACCTTCGACATGCTGCCCGGCGCGCTCAACGGGCTGGGCGTCTATGCCAACTACACCTGGGCCAAGTCCAAGGCCGACCTCCCGTTCGGCCTGGGCGAGACCGAGCTGCCCGGCACCTCGCGCCACAACTACAACCTGGCGCTGACCTACGAGAAGTCGGGCTTCAACGCGCGCCTGGCGTACAACAATCGCTCGGAGTTCATCCAGGAGTTCAACATCACCAACCCGGACCTCAACATCCTCTGGGACGGGCGTTCGAGCCTGGACTTCACGACCAGCTACCGCTTCGGCAACGGCATCAGCCTGTTCGGCGAGGTCAACAACATCAACGACACCCGCCAGGTCCGCTACCAGGGCCAGCGCAACCGGGTCCTGGAGATGGAAGGCTTCGGCCGCTCGTGGCTGGTCGGCGTACGCTACGACTACTGACCCGTCGCGACATCGCAGCCACGGAAAAAGCCGGCCTCGCGCCGGCTTTTTTCCTTTCGTGCCCCCTCTGTTTCATCAACACCCATACCCCGTCTGGACAGCCCTGCCAGTGCACTCGTGTTCCCGGCAGCCGCCTGTTTGATGCAGACTTCCCGCATCGCCCGCGGGAACCGCCATGAAGACCGTCGAAGTCCGCCATCCGCTGGTCCAGCACAAGATCGGACTGCTGCGCGACGCCGCGCTGAGCACCAAGGAGTTCCGCGAGCTGGTCACCGAGCTGGGCACCCTGCTCGCCTACGAGGCCACCGCCGATCTTGAGACCGAGGCCTGTACCCGCCGCGGCTGGGCCGGAGACGTGCAGGTCCGGCGCATCGCCGGCGCCAAGATCACCCTGGTGCCGATCCTTCGCGCCGGCCTGGGTATGCTGCCCGGCGTGCTCGCGTTGATCCCGGCGGCCAAGGTGAGCGTGGTCGGCCTGCAGCGCGACGAGGAAACCCTGCAGCCGGCAACGTATTTCGAACGCCTGACCGGTCGCCTGGACGAACGCGACGCCCTGATCCTGGACCCGATGCTCGCCACCGGCGGCACCCTCATTGCCACCATCGACATGCTCAAGCGCGCCGGCGCCCGCCGCATCCGCGGGATTTTCCTGGTCGCCGCGCCGGAAGGCCTGCGCGCCCTCGAAGCCGCGCATCCGGACGTGGAGGTCTACACCGCCGCCATCGACGAGCGGCTCGACCACCGCGGCTACATCCTGCCGGGCCTGGGCGATGCCGGGGACCGCATCTTCGGTACGCGCGTGGGCTGAGGCCGCCCCAGGCGCGACCCGCTCCCTACAGCGCCATCGGCACCACGAAGCGCCAGATGCCCAGCCCTGCCATCACCAGCAGCAGCAGGAACGTCGTTGCCGCGCCGGCGAAGCGCCCAACCGAATAGCCCGCCGAGCCTCCCAGCCCGACCGCATGCAGCACCCGCGCCAGCAGCAGCGCGACGCCCAGCACCCAGATCCACGCCGAAGGCAGCCGCGACAGCTCCAGCAGCGCCAGCATCAGCAGCGCCAGCGGCACGTACTCGGCAAAATTGGCGTGCACCCGGACCTTGCGGGTCATGGCCTCGTCGCCGCCCGTACCCACCCCGATCCGGTGCGCGCGCCGGTGCAAAACCACGCGCAGGCTCAGCACGACGAACAGCAGCGCGTGCAGCGACGCGACCAGCAGCGTGATGCGCGGAATCATGCCCCGTCTCCCTGCAGCTGCCGCGCGCAAAGGCGCGCCACCTGGTGGACCGGAACGAACCTGCCGCGACCGTCGCGCGCCAGCTGCGCCAGCGCGACGTCCGGATCGTGGGTCAGGAACAGATGCACCCCGCGCTCGAGCTTGTCTTCCAGGAACGCCTGCTTCTCGTCGATCAGCAGCTCGGGATTGCGGTCGTAGCCCATGGTGATCGGCACGTGCACCCAGGGCAGGCCCGGCACCAGGTCGGCGCAGAATACGAGCCCTCCATGCGGCCGGCCGTCGCGCAGCTCGGGGCCGACGATTTCCGCCAGCATCATCCCCGGCGTGTGGCCGTCGCTGTAGTGGAAGCGCACGGCATCGCCCAGCGAGGGCGTGGCGATGGCATCGTCCTCCACGAACTCGATGCGCCCGCTCGCCTCCAGCAGTCCCGGCAGCTCCGGGATGAAGCTGGCGCGGTCGCGCGGGTGCGGGCTGCAGGCCCGCTGCCAGTGCCGGCGCCCGATCACGAAGGTCGCATTCGGGAACAGCAGCTGCGCCGCCGCGCCCTCCGCCCACGGTGCCAGCAGTCCACCGGCGTGGTCGAAGTGCAGGTGGCTGAGCACCACGACATCGATATCGGTGTGCTCGAAGCCGGCCTCGCGCAGCGAGTCGAGCAGCACGTGATGCTCCTCGGCCACGCCGTAGCGTTCACGCAGCTTCGGGTCGAAGAAGGCGCCGATGCCGGTCTCGAACAGCACGGTCCTGCCGTTGAGCGGCGTCGCCAGCAGCCCGCGCGTGGCCAGGCGGATGCGGTTGAGGTCGTCGGGCGGCGCCCACTTCGTCCACATCGCGCGCGGCGCGTTGCCGAACATCGAACCGCCGTCGAGCTTCTGCGAGTTGCCTTCGATCGACCAGAGTTTCACGCCTGCCTCCGCTATGTCCCGATCCCGACCCATCCGACGTTTGACGCGTCAAATGCAGCCCTCGCGTTTTACGCCTGCCTCCGCTGGATCCCGATCCCGACCGCCTCGATGCGGTGCCCGGCCTCCGCCCGCGCAGGATCCGCCAGGGAGCCTCTGAACAACCTGGTTTTTGGTCGTCATTCCCGCCTGCGCGGGAATGACGAGCTGTTCAGAGGTTCCCTGGATCCGCCGGCGGTGACGAAAAGCGCGTCCCCTTGCGTGCCGCCCTGCGGCGCTCCCGCAGCGCGGCTTTTACGGAGCCACCGCCCGCACCTCGCCCTTGCCCACCGGATTGCGCGGATCGCTTCCGGCCTGCAGCTCGCCGCTGGCGCGATCCCAGATCACCGACTGGAAGTTGCCCCAGACGTGGCTGGAGCCGCGTCCGCCGGCCGCGGTGTCGCCGGGCAGGTTCAGCGTATGGCCCAGCGCGCGCAGGCCTTCGGCGACCTCCGCAGAGAACGCGCCAGACTCGGCGCCGATCACGTCCGGCATCCACTGGTGGTGGTAGCGCGGCAGCGCGGTCACCGCCTGCGCATCGAGACCGGCGTCCACGCCGAGCGCGCCGAGCAGGACCATGGTGATGATGCGGCTGCCGCCGGGCGTGCCGAGCAGCGCGATCCGCTCGTCGGAGACCATGAAGGTCGGCGTCATCGAGCTGAGCATGCGCTTGCCCGGCTGCGGCGCGTTGGCGTCGTAGCCCATCACCCCGAAGGCGTTGGGCGTGCCCGGCTTGAGCGCGAAATCGTCCATCTCGTTGTTGAGCAGCACGCCCGTGCCCGGCGGCACCAGCCCAGAACCGAACAGCAGGTTCACCGTCTGCGTCACCGCGGCGCGATTGCCCTTCGCGTCGATGATCGAGAAATGGGTGGTGTCCTCGTCCTCCAGCGGCGTCTGCTCGCCAGAGAGCAGTTCGCTGGGCGTGGCCCGGGCCGGATTGATCGTCGCGCGCAGGCCGGCGGCGTAGTCGGCGCTGGTCAGCAGCCGCTGCGGCACCTTCACGAAATCCGGATCGCCCAGGTAGAAGGTGCGGTCGCGGAACGCGCGGCGCATCGACTCCACCACCAGGTGGGTGCGCGCGGTTTCGTCCAGCGCCTGCAGATCCCAGCCCTCCAGGATCTGCATCATCTGCGCCAGCGCGATCCCGCCCGACGACGGCGGCGGCGCGGTCACCACTTCCCAGCCGCGGTATTCGAAGCGGACCGGCTCGCGCTCGCGCACGCGGTAGGCCTCCAGGTCCGCCGCGGTCCATTCGCCGCCCTCGGCGTTGACGCCGGCAATCAGCCTGGCGGCCACTTCGCCGCGGTAGAAGCCGTCGAAGCCCCTGTCGGCCAGCAGCTCCAGCGTGCGCGCGAGGTCGGGCTGGCGGAACAGCTCGCCTTCCTGCAGCGGGCGGCCATCGACCAGGAACACCGCGCGCGTGCCGGGATAGCGCTCCATCACCTGGCGCCGCGCCTGGTAGCCGCGGGCGAAGCGCGCGTAGACCGGGAAGCCCTCGCGCGCGATCCGGATGGCCGGCGCCAGCGATTCGCGCAGCGGCAGCGTGCCGTAGCGCTCGGCGACGTGGACGAAGGCCGCGGGCAGGCCGGGAATGCCGGCCGACCAGGGGCCGTTCTCGGCGCGATCGCGGTCGAATTCGCCGTCGGCGGTCAGGTATCTGTCCGCGGTGGCCGCGGTCGGCGCGGTTTCACGGGCGTCGATGAACACGTCGCGGCCGCTGGCGGCGTCGTGCAGCAGGAAGAAGCCACCGCCGCCGAGCCCGGACGAGATCGGCTCGACCACCGACAGCGCCGCAGAGACCGCGATCGCCGCATCGAAGGCGTTGCCGCCCTTGTCCAGGATCTCCATGCCCGCGTCGGTGGCCAGCGCGTGCGCCGACGCGATGGCGTGGCCGGGGGGCTGCGAGGGCGCTTCGCCGCGGGCGAAGGCGGCCAGCGGCAGCAGCAGGAAACAGATCAGCAACGCGCGCAGACGGTGGCTCAAGGCGTGGACTCCTGGGCGTAGAGTTCGGGATGCTCGGACTGCAGCTGGCGGAGCTTGGCCAGCAGCTGCGGCCCGGATTCGGGATGCTCCGGGTCCGGATCGATGCACTCGACCGGGCACACCTCGACGCACTGGGGCTCGTCGAAATGGCCGACGCATTCGGTGCACAGGGCCGGATCGATCACGTACACGGTTTCGCCCTGCGTGATCGCCCGGTTGGGGCAGACCGGCTCGCAGACGTCGCAGTTGACGCAGAGCTCGTTGATCTTCAGGGCCATGCCGGCATTGTATGGCCTGTGCGGCGGGCGGTGCGTTCCACTGAGGGAACGCCGACGTGCTCCCCGGGCCCCGGCTCCCCCTGCCCGGCACGGCGCGCCGGGCGCTCATCGTCACGCGAGCCAGTGGGGGCGCAGAGCCGGTGCGGTGCCACACGCACACGTGGTTGCGCATGCAAAGGCGGTGCCACACGCAAAGCGGATCGCACAAACGCCGTCGTCCCGGCGAACGCCGGGATCCATTTTGATTCCAGAGTGCTGCAGAAGCGGATGGATCCCGGCGTTCGCCGGGATGACGGCAAGGCCCCCGGGGTGGCAGCTGACCCCGGGGACGGCAGCAGGCCCCGGGCTGACCGCCGGACGGAAGCGCGCCCGGGCAGGAAGGGGCTGCGGCCGCAGCCGCGCCCGCAGCGCGGGCGCGGAGCGCAACCGGTCAGCGCGTGCTGACGAAGACGTAGTCGACGCCGGCCGGCTCGACCGCGGCCTTGACCCGCTCGCTGTTGGCGGCGTCGCCGATGTAGACCACGCGCACGCCCTTCATCGTGTCCGGGCCGACCAGTTCGAACGCGCTCACCACGAGGTCGGCGGTCCTGGTCGGATCCAGGCCGGCATAGGCCAGGATGTTGCCCCTGACGATCCCGCGGGCGACATCGCTCTTGGCCTTGTCGAGCAGGCGGTTGTACTCGTCCGGATCGTCCGGATTCTCGGTGGCCGGAACGCGGTACACGAACGGCGAATTGGTGATGCCCTCCATGTGCCGCGGCACCTGGTCGTTCAGGTACTCCTGCCAGGCGGCCTTGTCGTCGGTGGTCGGCGCGGCGACCGGTGCCCGCTCGACCGGCGCGGCCTCTTCCTTTTTGCAGCCCGCGAACGGCAGGGCGAGACAGGCGATCAGCATCAAGCGGTTCAGGCACTTCATGGACGAAACCCCCTTGTTGGTTGGGACGGACTCAGTTTGGCCAGCGGATTCGACGGTATCACGTTGCGCCGGGGTCGCGGCGCCATTCGGCCTGCATCGCCGCGGCCACCGCCGCAGGCACGAAGCCCGAGACATCTCCGCCCAGGCGCGAGATCTCGCGCACCAGCGACGAGGAGATGAAGCCGTACTGTTCGGCGGGCGTCAGGAACAGGGTTTCCACCTCGGGGATCAGGTGCCTGTTCATGCTCGCCATCTGGAACTCGTATTCGAAATCCGACACCGCGCGCAGGCCGCGCAACAGGATGCCGCCGTCCATTTCGCGCACGAAATGCGCCAGCAGGCTGCCAAAACCGCGCACCTCGACGTTGGGGAACGCCGCCAGCGCATCGCGGGCCAGCTGCACGCGCAGCTCCATCGACAGCGTTGGCCGCTTGGCCGGGCTTTCGGCGACGCCGACGATCAGCCGCTCGAACAGCGGCGAGGCCCGCTGGACCAGATCGATGTGTCCGTTGGTGATCGGGTCGAAGGTACCCGGGTAGACCGCGGTGCGATGTCGGGGCATGGTCGTGTGGCCAGGAGCGCGCGGATGATCGAGTCGGCGCAAGTGTATCAGCGCCGCCGCCGGGTTCGATGACGCAGCGGAGCGTTCAGTCCACGGCTGCCGGCTGGCGCCGGAAGAGCAGATGGCGGGCGTCGCGGGTCGCGCCCTCGCGGTGCAGCGCCCAGCCGGAAGCGGCGACGCCGCCGCTCCCCGCCGGACACTCCAGGTAAAGCCATGCGGAGGCGGCCACCCACGCCGGCAGCGCCTCGAGCACCTCTTGCCAAAGCCCGGCCTCGAACGGCGGATCGACGAACACGACATCGAACCTGCCGTGCACCGGCGCGCGAAGGAACGACAGCGCATCGGCCTGCACCACGCTCGCCGCGTCCCCGCCCTGCAGCCGCTGCGCCAGCTCGCGCAGCGACGCGCACTGGCGCCGATCGCGCTCGACCAGCAGCGCCTCGGCGGCGCCGCGCGACAGCGCCTCCAGGCCGAGCGCGCCGCTGCCGGCGAACAGGTCCAGCACCCGCGCGCCCGGCAGCGCCGGCTGCAGCCAGTTGAACAGGGTTTCGCGGGCGCGGTCGGAGGTCGGGCGCAGGCCCGGCAGCTCGGCCACGGGCAGGCGCGTCCCGCGCCAGCGGCCGCCGATGATGCGCACGCTTCCCGGCGGCCGGCCCGGGGGTGTCGCTCCGCGGCCGCCGGCCCTGCTCATTCCTGCTCCTGCTTCCGCGCCTCGATCCAGCGGCGCATCTCCGCCTCGAAGGTGGTCAGCGGCACCGCGCCCAGCTCCAGGATCGTGTCGTGGAACGGCCGCTGGTCGAAGCTGTCGCCCAGCGCCTGCTCGGCCTCGGCGCGCATGCGCTTGATCGAGATCAGCCCCAGCTGGTAGGCCAGCGCCTGCCCGGGCCAGGAGATGTAGCGGTCGACTTCGGTCTGCACGTCGTGCATCGCCAGCGCGGTATGCCCGGCGAGGTAGTCGATCGCCTGCTCGCGGGTCCAGCCCTTGTCGTGCAGGCCGGTGTCGATCACCAGCCGCGCCGCGCGCCACATCTCGAAGCTCAGCCGCCCGAAATCCTCGTACGGCGTCTCGTAGATGCCCATCTGCCGGCCCAGCCACTCGCTGTACAGCCCCCAGCCCTCGCCGTAGCCGGAAAAATAGATCTGGCGGCGGAAATCCGGGCGCGCCGGCGCCTCCAGCGCCATCGCCGCCTGGTGGCTGTGGCCGGGAGCGCACTCGTGCAGGGTCAGCGCCGCCAGGTTGTACAGCGGCCGTGACGGCAGGTCCCAGGTGTTGAACAGGCAGGAATCAAGGCCGCCGCGGCCGGCGGTGTAGATCGGGGCGATCTCGTCGGGCACCGGGCGGATGGTGAAGCGGTAGCGCGGCAGGGTGCCGAAGATGTCCTTGAGCCGGCCGTCGACGCGCTTGGCCACCCAGCTTGCATGCGACAGCAGCTCGCGCGGGGTCTTGGCGTAGAACTGCGGATCGGTGCGCAGGAACTGCAGGAATTCGGCGAAGCTGCCCTCGAAGCCGGCCTGCGCCATCACCTCGTGCATCTCGGCCGAAATGCGCGCCACCTCCTCCAGGCCGATGCGGTGGATCTCGTCCGGCGTCAGCTCCAGGGTGGTGTATTCGCGCACCTGGCTGCGGTAGAAGGCCGCGCCGTCGGGCAGGTCGCGCGCGGCGATGGTCGTTCGCGCCGCGGGCATGTATTCCTCGCGCAGGAACGACAGCAGTCCGCGATAGGCCGGCAGCACCTCGCCCGCGAGCAGCGTTTCGGCCTCGGCGCGCAGCGCCCGCTGCACAGGGGCCGGGATCGAATCGGGCATGCGCGCGAAGAGCTGCGCCCAGGGATTGCCGGCGCCCTCGAGCGTGAATAGCTCCAGGGTGCGGTCGCGCCCGCTCAGCGTCACCTGCGGCACGCTGTAGCCGCGCGCCAGGCCGGCGCGCATGTTGGCGATCTGCTCGTCGAAGTGGCGCGGGATCTGGCGCATGCGCTCGATCAGCCGGCGGTACTGGCGCTCGTTCTGCGGCGCCTCGCGCGGCGCCAGCCAGGTCCAGAAGAAGGTGTCGCTGTTGAACGGTGCCTCGTAGGTGCGGAAGCGGATGTTCGCCACCTCCGCCTCCAGCCGGGCGCGCAGCACCTGGGCGTTGACCCGCTCCTCGGGCGAGAGCTGCGATTCGTCGATGCCGGCAAGCCGGTCAAGCACCCCCTGCCAGTAGCGGGCGCGGCGCTCCTGCGCCTGGGGGGTCACGCTGGCCAGGGAGCCATCGGAGACCCAGCGGCCGTTTTCCAGCACGTTGCCGAACTCCTGCTGCCGCCAGGCCCATTCGGCCTCGTACAGCGCGCGCAGCTCGCGCTCGGCCGCGTTGGCCGGCGGCGCCTGCTCCGGCTGCGCTGCGGGCGACTGCGCCCACAGCAGCGGCGGCGCGACCAGCGAGGCCAGGCCGAGGACCAGGCACAGGATGGAAGAAGACACGGGACGGGGCGGACACGACATCGGCAATCTCCTGGGGACCGGGCCAGGCGGACAGGGCGTCCGCCGCCGCGGGCCGGACATTATCGCCACCCGGGCCCGGATGAGGACGGGTCCGCACCGCGGACGCCGCGCCCCGGTGCTAGCATGGCCGGCCCCACTTCCGCCCCGAGCTCCATGATCCGACTGTTCGGCCGCAAGCCAGCCGACGCCGCGCCCGGCGCCGATTCCCGGAGCGACGCGGACGGCAAACCCAGGGGCTTCAGCGTCGAGGAACTGGCGGCCGCGTTCCCGTCCCCCGCCCGCGAGGCGGCGCCCGAGCCGGCGCCGGAACCGGCGGCCGCGGAGCCGGCGCCCCCCGCGACCCAGGACGCTCCGGAAGTGCCGGAAACGCCGGAAACGCCCGCGCCCCGTGAAGCGATCGCGCCCGCCGCCCCGCCTCCCCCGACAGCCCCCGCGCCTGTGTCTGTCCCGGCGCCGGACCCGGGGCAGGCAACCGCGCCTCCCCCTGCGCCGGCCGGCAAGCCCGGCTGGCGCGAGCGGCTGCGCGGCAGCAGCTTCGCGCGCAGCGTCGGCGGCCTGTTCTCGCGCAATCCCAGGCTCGACGACGACCTGCTCGACGAGATCGAGACCGCGCTGCTGACCGCCGACGTCGGCGTGACCGCGAGCACCCAGCTGGTCGAAGACCTGCGCCGGCGCATGAAGGCGCGCGAGTTCGCCGACGCCGCTGCCCTGCTCGCCGCGCTGCGCGAATCGCTGCTGGCGCTGCTGCGGCCGGTGGCCGTGCCGCTGCGGATCGACCCGGCGCAGCGCCCGTTCGTGATCCTCACCGTGGGCGTCAACGGCGTCGGCAAGACCACCACCATCGGCAAGCTCGCCCGCCGCTACCGGGACGAGGGCCGTTCGCTGATGCTCGCCGCCGGCGACACCTTCCGCGCCGCCGCGGTCGCGCAGCTGCAGGCCTGGGGCGAGCGCAACGGCGTGGCCGTGGTCGCCCAGGGGCAGGATGCCGACCCGGCCTCGGTCGCCTTCGACGCGCTGCAGGCGGCCAGGGCGCGCGGCACCGAGGTGCTGATCGCCGACACCGCCGGCCGCCTGCACACCCAGCAGGGGCTGATGGCGGAACTGGGCAAGATCCGCCGCGTGCTCGGCAAGATCGATGCGTCCGCGCCGCACGAGGTGCTGATGGTGATCGACGGCACCACCGGCCAGAACGCGCTGTCGCAGCTGCGCCAGTTCCACGCCGCGGTCAACGTGACCGGGCTGGTCGTGACCAAGCTCGACGGCACCGCCAAGGGCGGCGTGGTGTTCGCGCTGGCGCGCGAGTTCGGCATCCCGATCCGCTATGCCGGCATCGGCGAGCGCCCCGAGGACCTGCGCGTGTTCGACGCCGAGGCCTTCGTCGACGCGCTGCTGCCGGAGGCCCTGGGCGGCTGAACGCCGCCCGCATGCGCCCGCCCGACGCCACCGGGGACTTCGCCGGGCGCCTGCTGGCCTGGTTCGACGTGTCCGGCCGCCACGACCTGCCCTGGCAGCATCCGCGCACGCCGTACCGGGTCTGGCTGTCGGAAATCATGCTGCAGCAGACCCAGGTGCGCGTGGTCGTCCCCTACTTCGAGCGCTTCGTGGCCGCGCTGCCCGATGTCCCGGCGCTGGCCGCGGCCTCGCTCGACGAAGTCCTCGCGCTGTGGTCGGGCCTTGGCTACTACGCCCGCGCCCGCAACCTGCACAGGGCCGCGCAGACCTGCGTCGCGCAGCACGGAGGCGAACTGCCGTGCGCTTTCGACGCGCTCGTCGCCCTGCCCGGCATCGGCCGCAGCACCGCCGGCGCGATCCTGGCGCAGGCCTGGGGCGAGCGCTTCCCGATCCTCGACGGCAACGTCAAGCGCGTGCTCTGCCGCCATCGCGGCATCGCCGGCTGGCCGGGCACGCCGGCGATCGAGAAACAGCTGTGGTCGATCGCGGAGCAGCTGCTGCCCGAAGCGCGCCTGGCCGACTACACCCAGGCGCAGATGGATTTCGGCGCCACCCTGTGCACCCGGCACGACCCGGCCTGCGTGCTCTGCCCGCTGCAGCGCGACTGCATCGCCCTGCGCGAAGGGCTGACCGGCGAACTGCCCACCCCGCGCCCGGGCAAGCCGCTGCCCGAACGCCACGCGCTGGTGCTGCTGGCCACCGACGCGCAGCAGCGCGTCCTGCTGCAGCGCCGGCCGCCGACCGGCGTCTGGGCGGCGCTGTGGTCGCTGCCCGAAGCCGGGTCCCACGACGACGCCCGCGCCTGGTTCCAGGACGCCTTCGGCAGCGGCTACGATGCCGCGCAGCCGCTCGGCGCCATCCAGCACGCCTTCACCCACTACCGCCTCGCCCTGCAGCCGCTGCGCTGGGATCGGCTCGAATTGCGCGCCGCGGTGCGCGACAATGAGGCCCTGCGCTGGGTTGCCCGCGACGAACTGGGTTCGCTCGGCATCCCGGCCCCGATCCGCAGCCTGATCGAAGCGCAGCTAAGCGCCACGGACACCACATGAGCCGCACCGTCTTCTGCCAGTACGAACAGCGCGACACCGAGGGCCTGGACTTCGTGCCCTGGCCCGGGGAGCTGGGCAAGCGCGTCTTCGCCAGCATCGGCAAGACCGCCTGGGCGGCCTGGCTGGCGCACCAGACCATGCTGATCAACGAGAACCGGCTGTCGCCGCTCGATCCGAAGCACCGCGCCTTCCTCGAAGGCGAGATGCAGAAGTTCCTGTTCGAAGGCGGCGCCGACAAGCCTGCCGGCTACGTGCCCGCCGACTGAGCCGGGCGCCTCAGGAGTCGGCCTCGCGCTCCTCGATCCTGGCCTCGCGCAGCTCCTTCTCCGAGGCCTTGAGCGCCTTCACGTCCAGCGGGCGGATCGTCTCGATGTGGCAGGGCATGTTCGGCCCGCCGCTGCTGCGCACAAGGACCTTGTCGAAACGCGCCTGGACCCGGCTGAGGGTGCTGGTCAGGCCGATGGCCGGGGTGAATTCCAGATCCTGGCAGGGACCGAACAGCTCGAGCAGGAACGCCTCGCCCGGACGGGTCCACACCGCCAGCGCCTCATCGCCCAGCGGCGTCCAGCCGTTGAGGCGGCCCAGCAGCCGGAAGCTGTCGACAGGCTCCCCGGCGTGCGCCCGGTAAAGCTCCAGCTTCTCGGCATCGCGCAGGCCCGTGCTGGCGCAGGCCGAAAGCGCCGCGCCGGCGGCGGCAGCCAGCAGCAGGGAACGGAAACCTTTCATGGCGGGGCCTCCCACTCCATCGGTATGTCATCCCGATGATGCCCCCTTCACCGGAGGGCGCAAGCCACGCCCGCACACGGGTTCAGCGGCGAGCCGGGGTCAGGGCGCGGCCGGGACAAGCCGGGGATCGGCGGTCACGCAGGGCCAGTACGCGGCGATGAGCGTCCGGAACGTGGATTCGGACACCGGCACCGCCCGGCTGCTCGCGCCACGGCTGGAGATCGGAGAGGGACTGGCCAGATCCCAGCGCAGCATCTGGCCATCGGGCGATTCGGTCACCGGGACGCCGTCGATCACGGCGAACAGCGTGCCGACGGGAAAGACTCCGGGCAGGGCCGGGACATCCATGCCGGCAGCCCCTCAGCCCGGGGACCGCAGCAGCACCCGCTCCGCGCCGACCGGGACCATCAGCGCCACCGGCTGCCCGCGCTGACGGCACCGCCGCCGTGCGCGCCGGCGACCGACCTCGATCGCCCGCTGCAGGCTCGGACACACCACCGGCCGCGGGGCGCCGCGCACGATCCATGCCCCCGCACACGGCTCGATCTCGATCCACTCGCGCATCGCCACACCCCCATCAGAAGGACGGTGAATGCCCCGACCCAACCAGGGACTTGCTCAAGGTCACGGCCATCCTCCATTGCCGAGCGACATTCCATGTCGTCGCAACGGCCGCGTTGCCGGGGCAGAGCCAGCTTGCCCTGCGCAGGCGCTCCGGACTATCGGGCAAAGGGCATATTTCGTGTAGGAAAAACCCTACACGCGAATGCCGGCCGGCGAGCCGCTTCGGGGATGGCGGCGCAGGTTCGGGCCGCGCCTCCCTGACGATGCTGCGGTGCTGATCGCCGAGGCGGCAAAGGTAGCCATGCGCGTCCTGTGGCTCGCAGCCGATCACAGCTCCGCCAGGAACCTGCTCACCCTTTCGACGCAATCATCGAAATTTGGCGTGTAGTCCATGGTTGCGATGGCGTCGAACGCCGCCCGCAAGGTCGGATGCGGATTCCGGATTTGCTCCACGAATGCACTCCTGTGCCGCAGCAGGAACGGCTTGGCCTCCAGAAGAGACTCCGGCTCACGCTCGACCACCAAGGCGAGGTCGAACAGGTCGCGCGCCGTCACACGGTCGCCACGGTGGTACATCTTCTTGGCGATGATCTCGGCCGCCGTTTCCACCTTCACTGCATGGCCGTGGATGTTCCAAGGTTCCCACGCCTTGTCGAGCAGGTTGGGCGCGGCCACGAAATCCACCTCGCCCTCCTCGAACTGGAGCTTGACGAATGCATTGGCCCGCTCGGTGTAGTCCTGCGTCAAGCCGGCCGCCACATCGCTCAGGCGCGGGGAAACGAAACCGAGGTATTGCGGATCGGGCACGAAGATGTCGATGTCCTTGCTCAGTCGATGGCGGTGCCGAAACATCAGCACCGTGCCGCCGCCGAGCGTCCAGAATGGGTCAGCGATGCCGCCGTAGGTGCGGATCTCGTCGATCAGCGTGAGCGCCCGCGGAAACAACGCCTCCCACGCTCCTTGGGGCAACGGCCGGGTCACCCCCACAGATCCTGCCGATGGGCGGACAGCGACCTGGCCAGCTTCGCCACGTTGCGCCACACTTTCCGGGGAGGCACCTGGGCCTCCGATGCCGCCTCTTCCACGGCCATCACGACGATCTGCACAGGCGCTTCGTCGAGCAGTCGGGCCAGATGCGGCGCATAGGTTTCCGGCACATCACCGCTGGCCAGCACCTTGCCGAGCGTCTCGGGCTCCAGTTCCGTCGCGTAGCTGACGCTGGCGTTCTTGGCGGCCATCCACAGGCCGCGCTTCTTGCGGCGGGCCCTGATGCCCGGCTCGGGCATCTCCAGGCCCAGCACCGACAGCACCTGTCCGGCCCGGTTCACGCCCAGGTCGTTCAGGGTGCCGTTTTCCAGCCCTACCAGCGTCTGGCGCGACAGCCCGCTCAGGTGCGCAAGCTGGGCCTGGGACAGCCCGAGCTCCTCACGACGGGTCTTGACGGTGCGGCCGATGGTGACGAGACTCATTGAAATATGTCCAATATTTTTGACATATTATCAGGATCGCCAACGGGCTGCCAACTGCGCCTGAGATCGCGCTGGAGGAAATTCAGGGCCGCAGGACGGGCGGACCGTGCATCGAGCGCAGTGACAGGCAGCGGCAACCAGGCCGGCCGCAACCCGCCAACGGGCACCATTTCGCCCCGCCAGTAACGAAAAAGGGCCTGCGTCGCCGCAAGCCCTTGAATTTACTGGTGGCCGGGGAGGGAATCGAACCCCCGACACGGGGATTTTCAATCCCCTGCTCTACCAACTGAGCTACCCGGCCGGAACGCTGCGGCGCGGGGCCGAGCGAGCCCGGCATGATACGGGGACGGCGCCACCCGGGCAAGCCGGCGCGCGCCCCGCCGCCGGCCCGGCACGGTCATCGGCCTGTCCAACACGGGGTAGTATGCTGCTCCCGCCCAGACAGGGGATCGCCCGGTGACAGTCCGTTCGTTCGCGTTGTGGTGTGTATTGGCCGCCCTGCTGACCGCCTGCTCCAGCGGCGGGGTTCCGCGGCGGGTCTCCGAACCCGCGGCGAGCATCCAGCAGCTGACGGTGGAGGCCGACGGCCGCTGGTCGATCGATCTGCGGCTGCAGAACTACAGCAGCGTTCCGATGCGCTTCGAGACGGTGTCGCTGGAGCTGAAGGTCGGCGACGAGGTCGCCGGCACCCTGCAGGCGCAGCCGGGGCTGAGCGTCGGCCCGGAGTCGGCGGACGTGGTCACCCTGCCCCTCGATCCTTCCGCCAATGCCCGCGCGCTGATGGCCGGCACGCTCGCCGACGGCCGCGGCATCGGCTATTCGCTCGAAGGCACCCTGCGCGCGGCTCCCGAGGATCGCGGCAAGGCCCGCGACTACAGCTGGCGCCGCACCAGCCAGCTCAGCCCCGTCCCCGGCCTGCCGGGGGTGATGCGCTGAACCGGTTTTCCCCGCTTCCGACCGGCGCCCGCCCGGCCCCGGCCACTCCATCCTTCCGGACCCCGACATGAGCCAGTACAAGGCGCCGCTGCGCGACATCCACTTCGCCCTCCACGACCTGCTGCAGGTGGTGCCCGGGTTCGCGGAACTGGGATTCGCCGACGCCGGGCGCGAGACCGTCGACGCCGTGCTCGACGAATCCGCGCGCTTCTGCGAGACGGTGCTGGCGCCGATGAACCGGGTCGGCGACGAACACGGGGTGGTCTACGACCGCGACAGCGCCAGCGTCGCCACCGCGCCGGGGTTCGCCGACGCCTACCGCCAGTTCGCCGAAGGCGGCTGGGGCGGGCTGAACGCACCGGCGGCCTACGGCGGCATGGGCCTGCCGCACGCGCTGGGCCTGCCGATGGAGGAGATGATCAATTCGGCCAACCTCGCCTGGGGCAACTTCCCCCTGCTCTCGCACGGCGCCGTGAACGCGCTGCTGCACCACGGCGAGGACTGGCAGCGCGAGGTGTTCCTGACCAGGCTGGTGTCGGGCGAGTGGACCGGCACCATGTGCCTGACGGAGCCGCACTGCGGCACCGACCTGGGCCTGCTCAAGACCCGCGCCGAGCCGGTCGACGACGGCATGTACGCGATCACCGGCACCAAGATCTTCATCACCGCCGGCGAGCACGACCTGACGCCCAACATCGTCCACCTGGTGCTCGCGCGCCTGCCGGACGCGCCGGCCGGCAGCAGGGGCATCTCGCTGTTCATCGTGCCCAAGCTGCAGGTGGCGCGCGACGGCAGCGTCGGCGAGCGCAACGCGGTGCGCTGCGGCGCGGTCGAGCACAAGATGGGCATCCACGGCTCGGCCACCTGCGTGATGAATTTCGACGGCGCGCGGGGCTACCTCATCGGCCAGCCGCACAAGGGCCTGATGGCGATGTTCACCATGATGAACACCGCGCGCATCGGCGTCGGCATGCAGGGCCTGGGGCTGTCCGAGCGCGCCTACCAGAACGCGCTGCGCTACGCCCGCGAGCGGCTGCAGTCGCGCGCGCTGTCGGGCGCGAAGTTCCCGGACAAGCCGGCCGATCCGATCATCGTGCAGCCGGACGTGCGCCGGATGCTGCTGACCTGCAAGGCCCTGATCGAGGGCGGCCGGGCGCTGGCCTACCACGCCGGCCTGCAGATCGACACCGCCGCGCACGGCGCCGACGAGGCGCAGCGCCAGCGGGCCGACGACCTGCTCGGCTTCCTCACCCCGATCGTGAAGGCCTGCCTGACCGAATGGGGCATCGAGTGCACCTACCACGCGCAGCAGTGCTTCGGCGGCCACGGCTACATCGCCGAGCACGGCATGGAGCAGCTGGCCCGCGACGCCCGCATCACCACGCTGTACGAGGGCACCACCGGCATCCAGGCGCTGGACCTGATGGGGCGCAAGACCCTGCAGCTGCAGGGCGCCGGGCTGAAGGCGTTCCTCGGCCTGGTGGAGGCGTTCTGCGCGGAGCAGGCCGGCAACGAGGCGCTGGCCGAGTTCATCGGCCCGCTGCGGGAGAAGGCCGGCCAATGGCAGGCGCTGACCGCGGACATCGCCCGGCGCGCGGCTGCCGATCCGGAGGAGATCGGCGCCGCGGCGTACGACTACCTGTTCTACTCCGGCTATGTCGCGCTGGCCTACTGGTGGGCGCGCAGCGTGGCCGCCGCCGACGCCTCGTCGCAGCCGCAGGCGTTCAGGGACGGCAAGCGCGAGACCGCCCGCTTCTACTTCGCCCGGATCCTGCCGCGCACGCTGACCCACGCGGCGGCGATCGCCACCGGGCCGGCGCCGCTGCTGGCGCTCGCGGACGAAGGCTTCGACCCCTGAGGTCGGCACCGGGGTCGGGCTCGACCGCTGCTGGAAGCCGGCTCCGGCTCCGGGTTTCCGCCAGGGACATCTCCAGCCGATGGCGCTGCGTGGCTCCCGGCTGCTCCCCGGGTGCACTACACAAATCGTCATCGAAGGCGTATAAGCTGTCATTCCCATGGGGTCTGACAGAGCGACATTTCGCCCGATCCATGGCACCGGCGGCGACCGGTCCGGCTCCGCTCTCCCTGCTTCGCTCCCCGCCCGCCTCGACTCGGTGCGGCTGCTCTCGCTCGACGCCCACGGCCGCGCGCTGAACTGGATCAGCTGGCAGGACGCCGCCTGCCTGTACGCCCGCGAGGCGGTCGCCTGGACGCTGGGCGAGCCCTGCCTGAACGTGCGCGGCGGCATCAGCCGGCTCACCGGGCAGCGCAGCTCGCTGGAGCTGCACCCGATCATCGCCGCGCGCGGACACGTCCGTCCCGGCGCGCTCGACCCCACGCCCGCCCTGACCAATACCGCGCTGTTCGCCCGCGACCAGCAGCTGTGCATGTACTGCGGCAGGAACTTCAGCCGGCAGCTGCTCACCCGCGACCATGTCGTGCCCCTGTCGCAGGGCGGGCGCGACCACTGGGAGAACGTGGTCTGCGCCTGCTTCCACTGCAATTCGCGCAAGGGCGGGCGCACGCCGCAGCAGGCGTCGATGCCGCTGCTCGCCGTGCCCTACCGGCCGAGCTGGATCGAGCACCTGATCCTGAGCAACCGCAACATCCTCGCCGACCAGATGAGCTTCCTGCGCTCGCACCTGCCCAAGCGCAGTCCGCGCCTCCACGCCTGAACAAGAGCGA
>CAKTDC010000030.1 GCA_934541015.1 uncultured Luteimonas sp. | reverse complement strand
GACTGAAATCCTACAAGCTAGAGCGTACGGGCAAGGAGGAGTCAGAATCGTCTCCCCACACTAAAATCCGGATACCCATATTTTTTTGATGCGGATTTTGTTGCAGGTGAAACGGCAGGGCGCGGCGTCGCTCCGAAGACCGAGCTGATAACTCTCCCCGCACCTGGGAGAAGAACCAAGCTGGTTCCGGATCACCCAGACCGCTGTGTCAGCGCAGCACGCTGCCGTCGTGTGCATGGCGGATCGGGGTCGGGCCGGGCAGGTTTCCGGTCTCGCCTTCGGTCACGCCGTCGATGCGGGCGAGGACCGCCGGCTCCAGCGCCTCGCGCCGGCCCGGCGCCGGCATGCCCGACGTGTTGGCGCTGGTGGACACGATCGCGCCGCCGAAGGCCTCGCACAGCGCGCGCACCAGCGGATGCGCGCTCACCCGGACCGCGATGCCGGCGTGGTTGCCGGTGATCCAGCGCGGCAGCCCGGGCAGGGCCGGCATGATCCAGGTGCTGGGCCCGGGCCAGGATGCGAGTACCGCATCGCGCGCCTGCGCCGGCAGCGCGCCCCAGTCGACCACGCCGTCGAGCTGCGGCACCGAGGCCGCGATCAGGATCAGGCCCTTGCCCGGATCACGCTGCTTGATCGCCAGCAGGCGCAGGACCGCCGTCTCGTTCGCGGGGTCGCAGCCCAGTCCCCAGACGCCCTCGGTGGGATAGGCCAGCACGCCGCCCTCGCGCAGCAGCGCGGCGGCGGCGGCGGCATCGAGTGGCGCGCCGATCCGCATCGGCCTATTGCCGCAGGGCCCGCAGCCGCGGGGCGGTCGCGTCGCTTGCCGGCCCGGGGTGGCAGTGCATGCGGGCGATCGCGCCGGTCAGAACGGGGCGTCGTCGCCGGACTTGCGCACCACGCGCTTCCTGCCCGGCACGAACTTGGCGGCGGTCACCAGCGGCCTGGCCGGCTCGATGTCACCCGACAGCGGGCGCACCGCCTTTTTCGCGACCTTCTTTGCCGTGGCTGTCGTCTTCTTCGCGGCCGCCTTCTTCGCCGGAGCCTTCTTCGCGGCAGGCGCCTTCTTTGCCGCCGCCTTCTTCGCGGCGAAGCCGCGGCGGGCCGGCTTGCCGGTTTCCTCCAGCAGCCTGGCCGCTTCCTCGAGCGTCAGCGAGGCCGGCTCGCGGTCCTTGGGGATCTTGCCGTTGAGCCTGCCGTCGCTGAGGTAGGGGCCGAAGCGGCCGTTGAGCACCTGGATGTCGCTGCCCGGGAACTCCTTGATCACCCGGTTGCGCGCGATCTCCTCCTTCTCCTCGACCAGCGCCACCGCCCGCGCCAGGTCGATCTTGTAGGGATCGTCCTCCTTCGTGAGCGAGGCGTAGGTGCTGCCGCGGCGGGCGAACGGGCCGAAGCGGCCGATGCCGACGCTCACGTCCTCGCCCTTGCTCTGGCCGAGCACGCGCGGCAGCAGGAACAGCTCCAGCGCCTCGTCGAGCGTGATCGAGTAGATGCTCTGGCCCGGGCGCAGCGAGGCGAACTTCGGCTTTTCCTCGTCCTCGACCGTGCCGATCTGCACCAGCGGGCCGAAGCGGCCGATGCGCGCGCTGACCTGGCGGCCGCTCTTGGGATCCTCGCCGAGCACGCGCACGCTGCCGGCGTCGGTCTTGTCCAGCGACTGCTTCTTGTCCTCGACCAGTTCCTTGAACGGGCCCCAGAACTTCTCCATCAGCGGCACCCACTCCTCCTCGCCGCGGCTCACCGCATCGAGTTCGTCCTCGAGTTTGGCGGTGAAGTCGTAGTCGACGTAGCGCGGGAAGTGGTTGCTGAGGAACTTCGACACAGCCCGGCCGACGTCGGTCGGGCGGAAGCTGCGTCCTTCCATCTCGGTGTACTTGCGGAACAGCAGGGTCTGGATGATCGAGGCGTAGGTCGAGGGCCGGCCGATGCCGTACTCCTCCAGTGCCTTGACCAGCGCCGCTTCGGTGAAGCGCGGCGGCGGCTGGGTGAAATGCTGGTCGGCGTGGATGCGCTCAAGCGGGATGCGGTCGCCGAGCTTCATCGCCGGCAGCTTGCGGCCTTCGTCCTCGTCCTCCTTGCCCTTGCTGTCCTTGCCCTCTTCATAGACGGCGAGGAAGCCCGGCACGACGACCGTGGTGCCCGAAGCGCGGAAGCCGTGCTCGGCGCCGGCGGCAAGGTCGACGGTGACGGTGTTGAGCGTGGCCGGGATCATCTGCGAAGCCAGCGCGCGCTTCCACACCAGCTCGTAGAGCCTGCGCTCGTCGTCGCTGAGGAAGCGCGCCACCGAGGCCGGCGTGCGCAGCGCCGAGGTCGGGCGCACCGCCTCGTGCGCCTCCTGGGCGTTCTTGCTCTTGGTCTGGTAGACGTTGGGCTTGTCCGGCACCGAGCCGGTGCCGAAGTCGCGCGCGATCACGTCGCGGATTTCCGACAGCGCCTCGGCCGACAGGCTCACCGAGTCGGTACGCATGTAGCTGATCAGGCCGACCGTGCCCTCGTCGCCCAGGGCCACGCCCTCGTACAGCTTCTGCGCCACCTGCATGGTCTTGCGGGTGGTGAAGCCGAGCTTGCGCGAGGCTTCCTGCTGCAGGGTGGAGGTGGTGAACGGCGGCGAGGGGCGGCGCTTGCGCTCCTTGCTGGCGACGTCGGTGACGTGCAGCGAGCCCTGTGCGGCGGCCGCGATGCGCGCGCGCGCGGCCTCGGCGGTCTCGCCGTCGGTGATGGTGAACTGTTCGAACTTCTGCCCGTCGAGCTTGACCAGGCGCGAGGTGAACGGCTGCCCCGGATGCGCGCATTCGGCTTCGATGGTCCAGTACTCGCGCGCCTTGAAGGCCTCGATCTCCTCCTCGCGCTCGACGATCATGCGCAGCGCCGGCGACTGCACCCGGCCGGCCGACAGCCCGGCCTGGATCTTGCGCCACAGCACCGGCGAGAGGTTGAAGCCGACCAGGTAGTCCAGCGCCCGCCGCGCCTGCTGGGCGTCGACCAGGTCGCCGGCGATCCTGCGCGGCTGGCTCATCGCCTCGCGGATCGCCCGCGGGGTGATCTCGGTGAACACCACCCGGTGCAGGTCCTTGTCCTCGAGCAGGCCGCGCTCGCGCAGGATCTCGACGATGTGCCAGCTGATCGCCTCGCCCTCGCGGTCCGGGTCGGTGGCCAGGAAGATGCTGTCGGCGGCCTTCGCGGCCTTGGCGATCGCCTCGACGTGCTTCTCGTTCTTGTCGATCAGCTCGTAGCGCATGCGGAAACCGTCGTCCGGGTCGACCGCGCCCTCCTTGGGCACCAGGTCGCGGACGTGGCCGTACGATGCCAGGACCTGGAAATCCTTGCCGAGGTACTTGTTGATCGTCCTGGCCTTGGCCGGCGACTCGACGATGAGGAGGTTCTTGGGCATCTGGGGACGGGTCCGTGCGCGGCGTTCGGCCGCGCCGAGAGGGAGTTCGGACAACACGACGCCCGGAAGGGCTCCCGGGCGTCCGCCTGGCGCCGTTCAGGTTCCGGCGCCGCTTTATATAGTGGAATCACGGCCCGGCAGGCCCTGTCAAGCAGGGCCGCCGGCCGCCGGGCCTCAGGAGCCCAGGCTGGCCAGCGAAACGCCCAGTGCGACCATCAGCGCCATGAACAGCAGGAACAGGCCGCCGGTCAGCCCGAGCACGATCCAGGCGACCACGCCCAGTTCGGGGCGCTGCAGGTCCGGGCGGTCGGTATAGGCCCATTTGTCGACCACCAGGGTGTCGCAGATCATGTCGTGCAGGGCCTGCTTGCGCTCGGTGAAACCGGCCATGAGGAAGCCGATGCCGAGGATCAGCGCGCTCGGGATGATCGCGAAGTAGCGGCCGACGCCGCGCAGGAACGAGATCCGCTCGCCGTTGCCGCGCACCACCTTGATCCCCAGCGCCAGCTTGCCCGGGGTGGCCATCATCTTGGAGGAGTGGAACCAGGCGTAGTAGGCCACGCCCACCGCCAGCGACAGCGCGTTCATCACCAGCTGCGCCAGCACCACCCCGGCGCCGGAGTCGCCTCCGGCCGCGCCCAGCATCAGCATCAGCGGCAGGCCCAGGACCATGCCGATCACCATGCCGATCGCGCCGGTGACGAAGCTGTCGATGATGCTGGCGGCCACGCGTTTCCAGAAGCCGGCGTAGACCACCTCGCCGCCGTGGACCACCGCGGGGCCGGAGCTGACCGGGGCCACAGGCGGGGCGTAGGGCGAGGCTGCCGCGTCGGAGGCGTCGGCGCCGGGGTATCCGGAACCGGCGAAGCCGTCGGCACCGGCGGGGCCGGCGTCGACGCCGCTGTCGCCGGCGGCGGTGGCCGGCGCCGCGACCGCGGGCGCCATCAGGGTGTCCCGGTCCTCGTCCTGGGCCAGGTCGGCGGCGACATCGCGCATCGGCTGCCAGTCGGCCATGCCGTCGCGCCAGACCAGGCTCTCCCAGCTCAGCTGGCCGGCCAGGCGCAGGCGGGTCAGCGCAGCGGCCGGGACCGGCCCCTGGCGGGTGTTGCCGGCATCGGCGTAGTACCACTCGGACATCGATCGTTCCCCGTTTTCGTCAGTCGCGGCAGGCCGGCGGCAGGTGCGTGTCGCGCAGGTCCGAGCCGCAGTGCCATCTCCCCTGGCCGACATCATATTCGAGCCGCAGGTGCTTGCCGTCGAACGCCGTGCCCACGTCGCGCAACACCACGTCGAGAACGCAGGCCCCGGACGGCTCTTCGCCGAGCGCGACCGTGCCGTGGAGCGGCAGGCCCGGCCCGAGGCCGCCGACCTCGCCATCGCGCGGGCAGCGCTCGACCTGGGCGTGGAACTCGGCGACCGCGAGCTTCACCGGCTCGATCTCGGCCAGGGTCTGGGACACCTTCGCCCGGCCGAGGTAGTCGTGGTAGGCCGGCACCGCGATCGCGGCGAGGATGCCCACCACCGCCAGGCCGCAGACCGCGACCACCGCCAGGGCGATCAGGCAGCCGGTGCGGCCGCTGCGCGGAGCAGGCGCCCCGGGCGTGGCGGGGCGCGGAGGCAGCGGGGGCGGGTGGGCGCCGGTGGTCGGATTCATGCGGAGCACTCCATTGCAGGCGGCGGAACGACGGGGCGGGCGGGAAGGGGGCAGGCGTGGCGCGGCTGCGCCGGCGGGAAAGGCCCCCCGGCCCTTCCGCGGCGGTCGCCACCTCCGGCGCCGTCATGCGCGGGCGGGCCCGGCGCGGATGCGGGCGGCTGGATGCCGGCGCCGCGGCGGAGCCCGCCCCGCGGAGCCGTGGACCGCCCTCAGTGCACCGGCTCGGGCTCCTCGGTGAACATCTGGGTCTCCATCCAGGCGTAGGCGGCCTCGCTGCCGGGCTGGTTGAACAGCACCATCAGCACGACCCACTTGAGGTCGTCCAGGTCCAGCTCGTCCTGGTCGAGCGCCATCGCGCGGTCGAGCACCAGCTCGCGCTGGTTGGCGTCGAGGATGCCGTGCTGCTCCAGGAACAGCAGGAAGCCGCGGCACTCGACGTCCAGCCGGTCCAGCTCGGGCCCGAAGTAGACCCGGGTGGGGCCGTCGGTGCGCGGTGCGCTGGCGCTGGGGCGCTGTTCGGCCAGGGCGTCGAGCCAGTCGAAGGCCTTGTTGATCTCGGCGGGGCTGAAACCGGCCTGGAGCAGGCCGTTCTGGAGCGAGTCGCGGTCGCGGACGCTGTCGGCGTCTTCGGTGAAGTAGTGTTCGAACAGGTAGAGCAGGACGTCCAGGATGCTCTCTTTCATTTCCCCCGGCCTGCGCCCTCGGGCGCCGTTGTCAGGACTTGCGCGCGTAGCGGCCATGCTCCTTCGAGACGCGGCCATCGAGCTCCATGGGCAGCAGCATGGATGACAGTACGGCGGGCGTCAATCCGGTGCGCTCGACCAGCAGATCCATAGGGGTTGGGTCGTGGCCCAGCGCCTGCCACAAGTTCTGGTAGTCGGGGGTGTCGAAGCGGTCGGTCGCGACGGGCGCGGGGGCGGGCACGCCGGCGGCGGAGGGCGGGCCGTCCAGGCGCCGCCGGAGCGCCTGGCCCAGCTCCATCGCGACCGGCTGCAGCGCCTCGACCAGCTCCCCCGGCGTCTCCACCAGCGCCGCGCCGTCGCGGATCAGGCGGTGGCAGCCGCGGGCCATGGGGTTGTGGATCGATCCGGGCAGGGCGAACACCTCGCGTCCGGCCTCGGCCGCCAGCCGGGCGGTGATCAGCGCGCCGGAACGGGTCGCCGCTTCCACCACGAGGGTGCCCAGCGACAGGCCGGCGATGATCCGGTTGCGGCTGGGGAAGTGTTCGCGCCTGGCGACCGTGCCTGGCGGGTGTTCGCTGACCACGGCGCCCCCGGCCACGATCCGGCCGTGCAGCCGGCTGTTGGAACGCGGATAGGGCTGGTCCACGCCGCAGCCGAGCACCGCGATGGTGGCGCCGCCGGCGTCCACGGTGGCCAGGTGGGCGGAGGTGTCGATGCCCAGCGCCATCCCGCTGCAGGTGGCGAACCCGGCCGCCGCCAGCGCCCGTGCGAAGGCGGCGGCGTTGTCGCGGCCCTGCGCGGTGGCCGCGCGGCTGCCGACGATGGCGATCGCGGGGTGCCAGAGCAGGTCGGCGTCGCCGGCCACGAACAGCGCCAGCGGCGGGCTGGCGGTGGCCCGCAGCAGCGGCGGGTAGTCCGGATCGCTCCAGCCGATCAGGCGGTGGCCGGGCCCTGCCAGCCACTGCCGCGTCTGCGCATCGATCTGCGGCCGGCGCGCGAGCTGCGCGGCCTGGGCCTGGTCCAGGCCCGCCGCGCGCCAGGCGCCGGGGCCGGCGTCGAGGGCGGCGGCGGGGCTGTCCCAGGCCGCGAGCAGGCGGCGCCGGGGCTCGGCCGCGCCGCCGGCATCAAGCAGGTGGAGCAGGGCGAGGTGGTCGTGTTCGTGCGGATGGGCGGCGGGCGTGTGCATGCCCGCATCCTGCCCGCCAGACGACGACGGCGCCCTCGGGCGCCGTCGCATGCCGCTGTAGGAAAACCCCGCGTCGGATCAGTACGGGGCGTCCGGGTGCTTGAGCGCGTAGCCGACCCGGGCCGGCTTGGTACCCTCCATCACCAGTGCGTAGCTGACGTTGTCGAAGGTGCGGAACACCATGGCGTGCGCGGCGTATTCGTCGGGCATGCGCACGCGGGAGCCGCCGGCGTTGGGCAGCTCGGTGTGGCGCGAGGTGTTGGGGTTGCGCACGCGGTCGATGGTGTGCGGGCCGTTGCGCCAGATCGAGAACACGGTGCCGTTGTCGACGCCGTCGGCGCTGCCGGCGGAGATGGCGATCACGTCGCGCGGGCCGCCGGTGGAGACCGTGTCGGCCACCGCGATCACCTGCGCGCCCAGGGCCAGGGCGTGGTCGGACGGCGGATGCGGGAAGAACTGCAGGTCGTAGGGCTGCGGGTTGACCGGCACCAGGCGGTCGCCGGCGCGGACCTCCAGGCCCTCCAGGTCCAGCGACAGCACGGTCAACGGACTGACCGCGGTCGGGCCGTGGACCACCGACGCCACCGCCATCTGCGTGATCTCGTAACCGAGGAAGGCGTCGTCGCGGCCGCGCGGCACCAGTTCGGTCCAGAGGTTGGTGTCGCCGTTGATGCGGGCGCCGCGGAAGTCGAGGTCGCGGGTGCGCGGGGAACGGTAGAACTCGGCGCTCGGGCGGACGATGGCATAGCGCTCTCCGGTCTGGGCGTAGTCCAGCCCGGTGGCGTAGATGCGCTGCTCGGGGCTGCCGCGCAGGCGCGAATCCTCGATCCCGACGACATGCGGCAGGTGGTCGAAGCCATCGACGATGCTGCGGTTCTTGAGGAAGGCCTCGATGTCCGACAGCGGGATGACGTTGATCGGCGCTTCCTGGCGCGGGCCCGGATCGACCGCCACCCGGTTGAGGTAGGCCAGGCTGATCACGTCGCCCGGGTAGATCAGGTGCGGGTTCTGGATCTGCGGGTTCGCCTGCCAGATCTCCGGCCACAGCCATGGCCGCTGCAGGAACTTGCCCGCGATATCCCACAGGGTGTCGCCGCGCACGACGACGTAAGTGTCCGGATGCTCGCGCGCGCTCTGGGCCGCGGCGTAGCTCCCGACCGTGAGCAGCGCAACGGCGACGCCGGTGCGAAGCCCCCTAGAAAGGCGTTCAAGCATGCTGGCCATCTACCTGCTCCCCTTGGAGATTTCCCCTTGCCGCAGCCGAACTATAGCGTACAAGTCCCGGGCGGATGCAAGATCGCGGCGCTAGAATGGGAAGATTCCCCGCGGTTGTGACCGCCAGCCCGATTCCCCCGCCCATGGCACTGCTCCCGATTCTCGAATTCCCGGACCCGCGGCTGCGCAAGGTCGCCCGGGAGGTGGAGGCCGACCGGATCGCCGACCCGGCCTTCCAGCACCTGCTCGACGAAATGTTCCACACCATGTACGAAGCCCCCGGCATCGGCCTGGCCGCCACCCAGGTCGACACCCACGAGCGCTTCATGGTGATAGACGTCACCGAGGGCCGGGACCAGCCACTGGTGTTCATCAACCCGGTCCTGCGCGAGCGCTCGGCCGACCTGCGGGTGCACCAGGAGGGCTGCCTGTCGATCCCGGGCATCTTCGCCGACGTCACCCGCCCCGACGGCATCGTGGTCGCGGCCCTGGACCGTCACGGCAAGCCCTTCGAGCTGACCGTCGACGGCCTGCTGGCCACCTGCGTCCAGCACGAGATCGACCACCTCGACGGCAGGCTGTTCATCGACCACCTGTCCCCGCTCAAGCGCGACCGGGCGGTGAAGAAGCTCGAAAAGCTGCGCAAGGAAGCCGGGAATCGGGAATAGGGAATCGGGAATGGGAAGGCGGCATACAGATATCGGGAAGGGTTCCGGGCGGACAAGACAAGCCAGGGACATGCCCGCCGTTCCTCTGCTTTTCCGATTCCCGATGCCCGATTCCCGACTCCCCTCTCCATGAGAATCGTCTTCGCCGGAACCCCGGACTTCGCCGTGCCCTCGCTCCAGGCGGCGGTGGCGCATGGAGAGGTGGTGGCGGTGTATACGCAGCCCGACCGGCCCGCGGGGCGGGGGCGGGCGCTGGCGGCGTCGCCGGTCAAGCAGGCGGCGCTGGAGCTGGGCCTCCCGGTGCTGCAGCCGGAGACGCTGCGCTCGCCGGAGGCGCGCAGGCAGCTGCGCGCGCTGCGGCCGGACCTGATGATCGTGGTCGCCTACGGCCTGCTGCTGCCGCAGAAGGTGCTCGACATTCCCGCGCACGGCTGCTGGAACGTGCACGCCTCGCTGCTGCCGCGCTGGCGCGGCGCGGCCCCGATCCAGCGCGCGATCGAGGCCGGCGACCGCGAGACGGGGGTCTGCCTGATGCGGATGGAGAAGGGGCTGGATACCGGCCCGGTCCTGCTCCGCGAGTCGACCCCGATCGGCGACGACGAGACCGGCGGCCAGCTGCACGACCGGCTGGCGCTGCTCGGCGCCGGGGTGCTGGCGCAGGGCCTGGCGCTGCTGCGCGAGGGCAGGCTGCCGGCGCCGCAGGCGCAGCCGGAGCAGGGCGCGAGCTATGCGCGCAAGCTGGAGAAGTCCGAGGCGGTGCTGGACTGGACGCAGCCGGCGGCGCGCCTTGCCGACCGCGTGCGTGCGTTCCATCCGTGGCCGGTGGCCGAAGCCGAGGTGGCGGGCGAGCGCCTGCGCATCCACGCCGCGCAGGCGCTGGATCTGGCCCACGCCGCCTCGCCGGGATCGGTGCTGGCGGCGTCGCGCGAGGGCGTCGACATCGCCTGCGGCGCCGGCGCGCTGCGGATCCTCCGCCTGCAGCGGCCGGGCGGCAAGGCGATCACGGCGGCCGATTACCTCAATGCCCGCCGCGACCTCCGGTCCCCTCCGCCGCCTGCGGCGCAGGATGGAATCGCGGATCCGGACAGGCCGGACCGGCATCCGCCCCGTCCCCCGCGTGAAGGGGGTGGGGCATCGGCGCTCAAGGAGGGCTTGCCGGTCGCGTCCCCCCCTGCGCCCGCGGGGGAGGGCTAGGGTGGGGGCCGGGCCGGCACCTGCGCCGGGCGCCGCCGCCCGGGCCGCCGCCGCCGGCATCCTCGACGCGGTCCTGCACCGCGGCCGCTCGCTGAAGGCCGAACTGGCCGCGGCGCTGCCGGCGCTGGCCGATCCGCGCGATCGCGCCCTGGTCGAGGCGATCTGCTTCGCGGCGCTGCGCAGCCGCGACCGCGGCGATGCCGCGCTCGCCGCCTGGATGCCGCGGCCGCTGTCGAGGCGTGACGCCCCGCTGCGCGCGCTGCTGCTGGCCGGGTTCGCCCAGCTCGACCCGCTGGGCCTGCCTGCGCACGCGGCGGTCGACGCCACGGTGGCGGCGGCGCGCGTCCTCGGCCGGGCCCACCAGGCCGGGCTGGTCAACGCCATGCTGCGCCGGGCCCTGCGCGAAGGGCTGCCGGAAGGCGACTGGCGCGAGCTGTGGCCGTCGTGGCTGCGCGGGCGGCTCAGGGCCGACTGGCTCGGCGACGTCGACGCCATCGTCGCGGCCAGCGCCGCGCAGGCGCCCACCTGGCTGCGGGTGAACCGGCTGCGCGGCACGCGCGCGGACTACCTGCGGCGGCTGCAGGCGGCAGGCATCGATGCGCTTGCCGCCGACGGCCTGGCCGATGCGCTGCGCATCGATGCGACCGTGCCGGTCGCGGCCCTGCCCGGCTTCGCCGACGGCGACGTCTCGGTGCAGGACGGCGCCGCGCAGCAGGTCGCCGACGCGCTGGCGCCGCCTGCCGGCGCGCGGGTGCTGGACGCCTGCGCCGCGCCCGGCGGCAAGTCCGCGCACCTGCTCGAACGCGATCCCTCGCTGCGCCTGCTCGCGCTGGATGTCGACCAGGCGCGGCTGCGGCGCGTGCGCGCCGGCTTCGCGCGGCTCGGCGTCGGCGCCTCCGCCTCGCTGCTCGCCGCCGATGCCGCCGATCCGGCGGCGTGGTGGGACGGCGCAGCCTTCGACGCCATCGTCATCGACGCGCCGTGCTCGGCCACCGGCGTGATCCGCCGCCAGCCCGACGTGCTGCTGCACCGGCGCGAGCGCGACATCGCCGCACTGGCGGCGCTGCAGTCGCGCCTGCTCGATGCGCTCTGGCCGCTGCTGCGCCCGGGCGGGGCGCTGGTCTACGCCACTTGTTCGATCCTGAAGGCCGAGAACGAGGCGCAGGTCGAGGCCTTCCTGCAGCGCACGCCCGATGCCGTCGTCGAACCGCTGCCGGCGCGATTCGGCCGCGTCGCCGGACCCGGGCGCCAGCGCCTGCCGGGCGAGGACGGCATGGACGGATTCTTCCTCGCCCGCCTGGTCCGGCGCGTGCCCGCGGAGGGCGCGTGAGCAGGGCCGCGCCGGCGCCGGACCGGCCGCCGCGGGTCCTGCATTTCGTCACCGGAGGCTTCTCCGGCGGCGCCACCCAGGTCGCGGTCGCGCTGGTCAATGCCGCGCTCCAGAGCGGCCGGATGCAGCCGCTGCTGGTGCTGCGGCGCAAGCGCCGCGGCGATCCGGCGCGGATCGTGGAGCTCGAGCGCGCCGGCGTGCCGCTGCGGACGGTGCCGGGCTGGTCGCATGCGGCCAGCATCTGGGCGCTGGCGCGGGTGTGTCGCCAGTTCCAGCCGGACGTGCTGGTCGCGCACGGCTTCAGCGAACATCTCTGGGGGCGCTATGCCGGGCTGCTGGCGAAGGTGCCGCACCTGGTCCACGTCGAGCACAACACCCGCGAGCGCTATACCCGCTGGCGGCTGGCGCAGACGCGCTGGCTGGCGCGGCGCACCGAGTGCATCGTCGGCTGCTCCGAGGGCGTGCGCGAGGCGCTGCTGGCGATGGGGATGCCGCCGGAGCGGACCGTGGCGATTCCCAACGGCATCCGGCTCGAACCGTTCGCCGATGCGGATGCGCATCCGCTGCCCGGGCGCACGCCCGGCATCGTGATGGTCGCGCGCTACTCGCGGCAGAAGGACCACGCCACCGCGCTGCGCGCGCTCGCCCTGCTCGGCGAACGCGGCCTGCGCCCGCCGCTGCTGCTGGCCGGCGGCGGCAAGGCCCTGCACCGGCGGCCGGTGGAGCGGCTGGCGGCCGAGCTGGGGCTGACCGGGCAGGTGCGCTTCCTCGGGGTCGTGCGCAACGTGCCCGGGCTGTTGATGACGCATCGCATCGCCCTGCTCAGTACCCGTTACGAAGGCATGCCGCTGGCCCTGATCGAAGGCATGGCCGCCGGCTGCGCGGTGATCGGCAGCGCGGTGCCGGGCGTGCGCGAGGTGCTCGCCCACGATGTCGACGGGCTGCTGGTGCCCGGGTCCGATCCGGCGGCGTTGGCCGACGCGCTCGAACGGCTGCTGCGCGACGATGCCGCCGCGGTGCGCCTGGGCGCGGCCGCGCGCCGCGCCGCGCTCGAACGCCACGGCCGCGAGCTGATGAACCGGCGCTACGAGGACATGTTCCTGGAGCTGGCGCGGGGCGGACCGGTGGCGCACCAGGGTCGGGTTCCCTGAGTTCGCCGCGCGTCGTGCGCGTGCAGAGCCTGCCCTCGGAGAGCGCTTGATCGGGGGACGGCATCCAGCACCTCGAAGGGAGCGGGAAACGTCACCGGGTCCCCGCCTGCGCGGGGACGGCTTGACCAGGTTCCGCACCGGATCAGGAGACAGCCACCGGGTCCCGCCTGCGCGGGGGCAACGGCCAGGGCCCCGACGATTCAGCCGGGGGAATCACTGGGTCCCTGGCTGCGCGGGGACGACGGAGGAAGTTTCCTGCGCAACCCCACGTCAGGCGCCGGCCACCGTCCGCCGCTGCCGGACCGGTACCGTCACCAGCGCAGCGGCCGGCGTGCGACCTCGCGCTCGATCCGCGCGAACAGCGCGCGCGCGTCCTGCAGCGGCAGGTGGCGGATGCGCAGCGGCGGCGCCAGCGGGCCGGTTCCGGCCGTGTCCAGCCACACCGAGGCCATACCCATGCCGTGGTCGAGCGGCGAGCGGCGCAGTTCGAGCGCCTGGATCTTGTCGAGCTCGGCGAAGCGCCAGTGCCGCGACCACCAGCCCTCGCGCACCGCCACCACGGTGTCGTCGAGCGCATAGCCGGCGCGGGCGGCGTGGCGGCGCGCCACCAGCACGCTCCACGGCAGCCACAGCAGCGCCCACAGGCCCCAGATCCCGAACAGCCAGGTCGCGGCGGCCAGCAGGAGCAGGCCGAACAGGGCGTCGCCGAGGAACAGCCGCAGCCAGGCGCGCCGGTGCAGCGGCGCCCACTGCTGCGGCGGCCAGTGCGCCTCGCGCAGCACGTGGCGCACCAGCGCGTCGCAGGCGTCGGGGGTGGCTACCGGCGCCAGCTCGCGCAGCGATTTCTCCTGCGACCCGTCGCCCTGCGACGCCGCGGTGTCGATGTCCAGCGAGCGCCGGCGGAACAGCCGGTGCAGCACGCCCTCGCGCAGTGTCCACGCCTGGATGCGCCGCCGCGGCACGCTGGCGCGCACGCGCGTGAGCAGGCCGCGCTCGACGGTCAGCCTGCGCCCGTGTTCGCTGAGCCGGAAGCCGTGGTAGCGCACGATCGCCAGCAGCACCGAGAGCAGCCGGATCATGACCAGCACCATCGCGACGAAGGCCGCCAGCGCCAGGGCGATGCCGATCCAGTCGCCGCTGAATGCGCCGATGTAGCCCGACAGCCGGCGCCCGCCCGCCGAGAACAGCCCGGCCACGCGCCCCTCGGGAAACACCTGCCAGGCCAGCGCGAACGCGCCCGCGACCACCACCATGCCGCGGTTGGAAATCAGCCCAAGGCGGACGATCTCCCCGGGCGGCAGCGACAGCAGGGTGGCCCCGGCCGGGTCCTGCGGCTGGCCGCGGGGGGCGTCGACAGGCGCCTGACCGCGATCGCGGATCAGCTGCTCCAGCGCCAGCGCGTCGGCCAGCCGCAGCACCTTCATCTCGGCCTCCGGCCGGGTGCCGCCGGCGGATTCGAGCTTCACCGCCGCCACCCCGAACGCGCGGTGCAGCAGCGACTGCTGCAGGGCCACGTTGTGGATGCGCGAGAACGGGATCTGCCTGAGTTCGCGGTGCAGCAGGCCGCTGCGCACGAACAGGCTGTCCTCGTCGATGCGGTAGCGGTAGGTGAAGTAGCGCCAGACCGAGCCGACCGCCAGCACCGCCACCACGACCCCGGCGCCGCCCAGCTGCCAGCCGTCCTCGCCGCGGCCGCCGAAGAACACCAGCACCGCCAGCGGCACGATGAACTGGCGCAGGCCGGCGATCAGCACGAACAGCCACGACCACGGGTGCAGCCGCCGCTCGCCGCCGGTCGCAAGGCGCGCCTGCGCCTGCGCCCCGTTGCCGGGCCCGGAGGGTGCGGGCAGCGGCGGCGGCTCAGGCGTCGTCATCGCCGCCGGTCCGGCGCGCCAGCACGTCGCGCAGGTGTTCGGCCTCGGCCGCGTCCATGCCGCCGATCGACACCGCGCTGTGCCGGGTGCCGGCGGTATGGATCACCAGGGTGGCCAGGCCGAAGTGCCGCTCCAGCGGTCCGCGCAGCAGGTCCAGGTGCTGCACGCGCGAACCCGGCACCCGCGTCTCCACGCTCCAGATCCGCCCGCGGCGCAGCGCGAAGCCCTGCGCGTCCAGCCGCCAGCAGGTCCAGCGGTAGCGCCTGAGCGCCGACCACAGGAACAGGCCCGGGACGAGGACGACGATGGCCGCCAGCGCCGCGGTCCGGAGCGCGGCGTCAGGCAGCAGCCACGCGGCCGCGGCCATCGCCGGCACCGTGAACGCCAGCGCGGTGAGCAGGGCCGACAGCAGGAACAGGGTGCGCGCCCGCCGCGGCAGGGGGCTCCAGCTGCCGTCGGCGGCATCGGTGGCGACGGAGTCCTCCGCGGCCGGAGGCGGGTCGGCGGGGATCATCGGATGCGCTCGAAATGGTAGTAGGGATTGTCCTCGCCGCTGCCCGGCGGGCGCGCCTTGAAGCGCTTGTAGGTCCACTGGTACTGGCCCGGGTCGCGGCGGGCGATGCGCTCGACATCGGCATTGAGCGCGCTGACCGCGGTCAGCGGATCGTCGTCGGCGATCGCGGGCGACGCCGGTGCGATGTGCAGTGCGAATTCCAGGTCCTCGCCCATGCGTTCGCACCAGGCGAACAGCACGGTCGCGCCGGTGCGGCCGGCAAGCCGGCCGACCAGGGTCATGGTCAGCGCCCGGGTGCCGAAGAAGGGCGCGAACTCGCCGTCGCCGGCCTTGGGCTGCTGGTCGGGCAGGATCCCGACCACGCCGCCTTCGCGCAGGCGCTTGAACAGGGTGCGGATGCCCGGGCCCTCGGCGCGCACCTGGGTGACGCGGTCGGCCTGGCTGTTGGCCCGCACCAGGCGCAGGAAGGCTTCGCCCACCGCCGACTCCGGCGGCCGGTACAGGATCGCCAGCGGCGTGCGCCAGGCCAGCCACTGGTTGAGCAGCTCCCAGCTGCCGAAGTGCGGCGCGGCCACGATCAGTCCCTTGCCCTCGGCGAGCGCGGCATCGAACAGCTCGGCCCCGTGGACCTCCCGGATCAGGGCCAGGTTGCGCGCGTGCGGGCGGGTCCACAGGCGCAGCGTCTCCAGCGCCTGTCGCGCCGTGGTCCGCAGGACCTCCAGCTGCGCCCGCTCCCGCTCCGCCGGCGACAGCTCCGGGTAGGCGATCTCCAGGTTGGTCCGCGTCACCTGGCTTTCGCGCGAGCCGGACCGCAGCGACAGCCAGGCGATGGTGTCTCCGGCCGCGCGCAGGACGGGCCAGGGCAGGCGGCCGATGGCGGCGGCCAGCAGGTACAGCAGGCGTGCGGCAAAGCCGGTCATCGGCGCAGTGTAGCGATGACCGCCGACAGTCAGCGCTCCGAGCGGCCGGACCGCGCAGGGTTGACGGGCCTTTTTCGGGTTCTTCTCCCGAATGCGGGGAGAATCATCAGTCCGGTTGTCGGACAGACGCCGCGTCCCGGCGGCCGGGGATCGCGCTTCGCTCGGGAAGGACCTCTGTCCGCAGGCCCCGATCCAGCTCAGCTCTCGTGGTTCCCCCGAACTTGGGAGAAGAACAGTCTTGCAGCCGGGTCGGCCCGATCCCGGTCGAAGCCGCCGGCTGGCGGGACGCCCGGGAGAGAGGGCTCGCGCCGGTTGGGCGGGATACCCGGAACCGTTAGGCTGTCCGGACCTTCGCCCCGGCCGCGACCGCCATGCTCTCCCTCATCCAGCGCGTCACCGAAGCCGAGGTTGTCGTGGCCGGCGAAAGCGTCGGCCGCATCGGCCCGGGGCTGCTCGCCCTGGTCGGGGTCGAGCCCGGCGACGGCGACGCCCAGGTGGCGCGCATGGCGCAGCGGCTGCTGGGCTACCGGGTGTTCGCCGACGCCGAGGGGCGGATGAACCGCTCCCTGTCCGAGACCGGCGGCGGACTGCTGCTGGTCAGCCAGTTCACCCTGGCCGCCGACACCCGCTCCGGGATGCGCCCGGGTTTCAGCACCGCCGCCGCACCGGAGGAGGCCGGGCGCGTTTTCAGCCAACTGCTGGCTGAATGCCGGACGCGGCACGCCGGGGCGGTTGAAAGCGGCCGCTTCGGCGCACACATGAGCGTCAGCCTGGTCAACGATGGTCCGGTGACCTTCCTGCTGCGCGCCTGAGGCCGGTCCCCGGCGGCCCGGGCGGGCGGGGGCTGGAAAACCCGGCGCGGCGTACCCATATCTCGGTCGCCCCACCCGCGCAAGGGCGGCGACCTCCCCCGGCACCACCCGGCCGGGGAGCGGGAATCTGATATAATTACGGGTTCACTTTCTCTCCCGGTGAGCGCCACATGGCGAACGAACGTCCTGCCCAGCAGTCCGACATCAAGCTCCTGATTTCCAAGGGGCTGGAGCAGGGCTACCTGACCTACGCCGAAGTCAACGACCACCTGCCCGACGACCTGGTCGATCCGGAGCAGATCGAAGACATCATCGGCATGATCAACGGCATGGGCATCGACGTGCACGAGGTCGCGCCCGACGCCGAGACCCTGCTGCTCACCGGCGACAGCTCCGGCAACCGCGAGGTCGACGAGACCGCCGCCGAGGAGGCCGCCGCCGCGCTGACCTCGCTCGACACCGAGGGTGGCCGCACCACCGACCCGGTGCGCATGTACATGCGCGAGATGGGCACCGTCGAGCTGCTGACCCGCGAAGGCGAGATCGCCATCGCCAAGCGGATCGAGGAAGGCCTGAACCAGATGGCCTCCGCGCTGGCCACCTTCCCCTGGTCGGTGCAGCTGCTGCTGGAGGACTACGAACTGCACAAGGCCGGCAAGAAGCGCCTTGCCGAACTCGTGGTCGGCTTCAACGACGAGGAGGAAGCAGCCGAGGAAGCGCCTGCCGCCGCCGCCGCGCCGGAGGCCGAGGACACCACGGCCGCCGCCGGCGAGAGCGACGGCGACGAGGCCGAGGACGAGGACACCGGCAGCGACACCGAGGAAACCGGACCCGTCGGCCCCGATCCGGCCGAGGTCGCGCGCCGGATGGAGGAGATGGCGTCGCTGTATGCCAGGTTCCAGAAGGCCTACGCCAAGGGCGGCCCGACCGCCAAGGCGGCGCTGAAGCTGCGCGAGGAGATGGCCGCGCAGTTCATTTCGCTCAAGCTGCCGCTGCCGCTGACCGACACCCTGGTGCGCAAGCTGCGCGACGTGGTCGGCGAGATCAAGGACCACGAGCGCCGCATCCTCGAGCTGGCGACCCGCGTCGCCAAGATGCCGCGCAAGGATTTCATCCGCACCTGGGATGGCAACCAGACCAACCTGCAGTGGGTCGACGACGCGCTCAAGCGCAAGCAGAAGTGGTCCAGCGGCCTGCGCGAGGTCAAGGACCAGATCATCGCCGAGCAGGAAGCCACCATCGCCATCGAGAAGGCGATGATGGTCACGCTCGCCGACCTGCGCGAGATCAACCGCGTGATGGCCTACGGCGAGGCCAAGGCGCGCAAGGCCAAGAAGGAGATGGTCGAGGCCAACCTGCGCCTGGTCATTTCCATCGCCAAGAAATACACCAACCGCGGCCTGCAGTTCCTCGACCTCATCCAGGAAGGCAACATCGGCCTGATGAAGGCGGTCGACAAGTTCGAATACCGCCGCGGCTACAAGTTCTCCACGTATGCGACGTGGTGGATCCGCCAGGCCATCACCCGCTCGATCGCCGACCAGGCGCGCACCATCCGCATCCCGGTGCACATGATCGAGACCATCAACAAGCTCAACCGCATCTCCCGCCAGATGCTCCAGCAGTACGGCCGCGAGGCCACGCCGGAGGAATTGGCGAAGGAGATGGACATGCCCGAGGACAAGATCCGCAAGGTCATGAAGATCGCCAAGGAGCCGATCTCCATGGAGACCCCGATCGGCGACGACGAGGACTCGCACCTGGGAGATTTCATCGAGGACACCAACGTGGAGTCCCCGGTCGACGCGACCACCAACACCAATCTCTCCGAGACCGTGCGCGACGTGCTCGCCGGCCTGACCCCGCGCGAGGCCAAGGTGCTGCGCATGCGCTTCGGCATCGACATGAACACCGACCACACCCTGGAAGAAGTGGGCAAGCAGTTCGACGTCACCCGCGAGCGCATCCGCCAGATCGAGGCCAAGGCCCTGCGCAAGCTGCGCCACCCGAGCCGCTCCGAGCAGCTGCGGAGCTTCCTCGACATCGAGTGACCGGAGCCGACCCTGATCCGCGAAGGAGCCCGCCCCATGGCGGGCTCTTTCGTCTGCGGGGCTACAATGCCCGGCGCCGGCCGAGGCGGGCAAGACACGGGCCTATAGCTCAACTGGTCAGAGCAGTGGACTCATAATCCATTGGTTCCAGGTTCAAGTCCTGGTGGGCCCACCATCACATCCGGGGAGTGCATGAGCCAGCTTCTGGAGACCATCGAGCGCCAGACCGGCGCCGAGCCGCAGTGGAGCGTGATCTGGCTGCACGGCCTGGGCGCGGACGGCAGCGATTTCGTGCCCGTCGTGCCGGAGCTGGTGCGGCCGGACTGGCCGGTGATCCGCTTCGTGTTCCCGCATGCGCCGGTGCGGCCGGTGACGATCAACAACGGCATGCGCATGCGCGCCTGGTACGACATCCGCGATTTCGATCTGGCCAACCGCGCCGACGCCGAGGGCGTGGCCGAATCGGTCGTGCAGGTGGAGGCGCTGATCGCGCGCGAGCAGGCGCGCGGGGTTCCGGCCGCGCGCATCGTGCTGGCCGGCTTCTCCCAGGGCGGGGCGATCACGCTCGCGGCCGGCCTGCGCCGGAGCGAGCCGCTGGCCGGGCTGGTGGGGCTGTCGACCTACCTGCCCGGCGCGCAGCAGGCGGCTGCGGCGCTGGCGGCGGGCGCGACCGCGCAGCCGGTGTTCATGGGCCACGGCTCGGAGGATCCGGTGGTGCCGTACCTGGCCGGCAAGCAGAGCGCCGGGCTGCTGCGGCGGCTGGGTTTCGAGGTCGACTGGCACAGCTATCCGATGCCGCATTCGGTCTGCGCCGAGGAGATTCGCGACCTGGGCGACTGGCTGTCGCGGCGGTTCGACGCGGCCTGACATGCGCGGGGGCGCCGGCGATCCGCTGTGGTTTCCGGATCTGTGCCGGCCGCACCGCCTCGGCGGCATGCTGGGGCTGGGCCAGCTGGCGGTGGTGGTGGTGGCGCTGGTGCCCGATGGCGCCCGGGTCTGGGACATCGGCGCCTTCCTGAGCGCCAGCGGCTATGCGCTGTGGCTGGCGCTGTCGGTGTCGGTGCTGCTGTGCGTGTCGCGCCGGGCGCTGTCGCGGCTGCCGGTGCGGCTGGGCGCCGGCGTGGCCGTGCTGGCGGCGGCGGCGGTGGCGGCGCTGGCGTCGGCGATCGTCCACGGACTGTTCGCGGCGGTGTACGTGGACGTGCAGCTGCCCACGTTCTGGCGCTTCGTCAGCGGCAGCGCGGCGATGGTCGCCCTGCTCAGCGCGCTGGCGCTGCGCTACTTCTACGTCATCGACCGCTGGCAGGCGCAGACCAGCGCGAGCGCGCGGGCCGAGGCCGACGCGCTGCAGGCGCGGATCCGCCCGCACTTCCTGTTCAACAGCATGAACATGATCGCCAGCCTGCTGCGCCGCGATCCCGACCTGGCCGAACGCGCGGTGCTGGATCTGTCCGACCTGTTCCGCGCCGCGCTCGGCGCCGGCGAGGGCAATTCGACGCTGCGCGAGGAGGTCAGCCTCGGCGAGCGCTACCTGGGCATCGAACAGCTGCGCCTGGGCGAGCGGCTGCAGGTCGAATGGGACCTCGCCGAACCGCTGCCCTGGCAGCTGCCGATGCCGCGGCTGGTGCTGCAGCCGCTGCTGGAGAACGCGGTGCTGCACGGCATTTCGCGCCTGCCCGAGGGCGGCACGATCCGCGTCGCGATCGCGCGCGAGGACGACCTGCTCGCGATCCGCGTGCGCAATCCGTCGCGGGCGCCCGACGCCCCCGGCGTCCACGGCGCCGGCCACGCGCTGCGCAACGTCGGCCATCGCCTGGGCTATGCGTTCGGCCCGCGGGCGCGGATGGCCTCGGGCTGGAGCGGCGGCTACTATGCCTGCGAGATCGTGCTGCCGCTGGATGGTGACGCGCTTGAAGATCGTGATCGCCGATGACGAACCCCTGGCCCGCGAGCGGCTGCGCGCGCTGCTGGCCCGTCATCCGGGCGTGGAGGTGGTCGCCGAGGCCGGGGACGGCCACGAGACGCTGCGCGCCTGCGCCGAGCACGATCCGGAACTGGTGCTGATGGACATCGCGATGCCGGGCATCGACGGCCTGGAGGCCGCGCGCCACCTGGCCGCGTTCGAGCCGCGTCCGGCCGTGGTGTTCTGCACCGCCTACGACCAGCACGCGCTGTCGGCGTTCGATGCGGCGGCGGTCGACTACCTGGTCAAGCCGGTGCGCGCCGAGCGGCTGGCGGAGGCGCTCGACCGCGTCCGCACCTTCAGCGCCGGACGCGCGCGCGACGCCGGAGGCGCGCCCGGCCGGCAGCGCACCCACCTGTGCGCGCGCCTGCGCGGCAGCCTGCGCCTGATCCCGATCGAGGACGTGCGCTACCTGCAGGCCGAGGAGAAGTACGTGGTGGTCCACCATGCCCGCGGCGAGGATCTGATCGAGGAATCGCTCAAGTCGCTGGAGGACGAGTTCGGCCCGCGCTTCGTGCGCATCCACCGCAACTGCCTGGTCGCGCGCCACGAGCTGGTGGAGCTGCGGCGCGATCCGGGCGGCCAGGTGCACGCCATCCTGCGCCACGGCGACCGGCCGCTGGAGGTCAGCCGGCGCTGCGTGTCGCAGCTGCGGGAGGCGGTGCGGCAGATGTAGCGCCGGGCTGGCGGCATGGGCGTTTGAAGTGTTCTTCGTCCGGATGCGGGGAGAATTACCGGTTCCCGTCGATGGAAGGACGCCGCATCCTGTCGGCCGGGGTCGCTCTTCGCTCGGTCGGGGCCGCTGCGCGGTCCGGCCCGGGGCGACCCTCGGTCCGCAAGCCCCGGTCCAGCTCTGCTCTTGCGATTCCCCTCACTTGGGAGAAGAGCCATTTTTTGCCCTGCCGCGTTCCCCGGCCCGGGCACCTCCCGGTCCGCAAGCCGTGATCTCCGGCCGGGCCCGGAGGCGAAGATCCGTTCGGGCGGGTTGCCGGGTGCGCACCACTAAACCAGGCCCAGCCCCCATAATCGGGCCATGCCTCGCCTCCGTATCGCCACCCGCAAGAGTCCGCTCGCCCTCTGGCAGTCCGAGCACGTCGCCACCCGCCTGCGCCAGGTCCATCCCGGGCTCGAGGTCGAGCTGGTGCCGCTGAGCACGCGCGGGGACGAGGTGCTCGACCGGTCGCTGGCCGCGATCGGCGGCAAGGGCCTGTTCCTCAAGGAGCTGGAGCTGGCGATGCAGCGGGGCGAGGCCGACTGCGCGGTGCATTCGCTCAAGGACGTGCCGATGGAGCTCGAGCCGGGCTTCGCGCTGCCGGCGATCCTGGCGCGCGCCGACCACGCCGATGCCTTCGTCAGCCCGCGTTTCGACGGCATCGAGGCGCTGCCCGAGGGCGCGCGCGTGGGCACCTCGTCGCTGCGGCGGCAGGCGCAGCTGCGGGCGCGGCGGCCGGACCTGCGGCTGCTGGACCTGCGCGGCAACGTCAACACGCGGCTGGCCAGGCTCGACGCCGGCGACTACGACGCGATCGTGCTCGCCTGCGCCGGGCTGCAGCGGCTGGGGTTCGAATCGCGCATCCGCGCGCGGCTGGATGCGCCGGCGTGGCTGCCTGCGCCCGCCCAGGGTGCGGTCGCGGTCGAATGCCGCGACGACGATGCGGGGACCGCGGCGCTGTTCGCGGTCCTGGACGATGCCGCCACGCGCACCCGCGTCGAGGCCGAGCGGGCGATGAACCGGGCGCTGCACGGCAGCTGTCACGTGCCGGTGGCGGCGTTCGCGCGCCTGCTCGATGGCGGCCGCCTGGAGCTGATGGGGCTGGTCGGCTCGCAGGACGACGGCCGCCTGGTGCGCGCCGAAGGCGTCGCCGCGGCCACGGAGGGGGAGCGGCTGGGGCGCGAGGTGGCGGCGAGGCTGCTCGACGCCGGCGCGGGCGAGCTGCTGCCCGGGCCTCAGAACACGTAGCGCAGGCGCAGCGAGCGCTCGCTCTCGGTGCGGCCGTCGCCGCCGTTGGCGGCGGTATCGTGGCGCAGCAGCAGTTCGCTGTGCAGGGTCCAGTCCTGATGCAGCTGCAGGTCCAGGCCGATGATCTGGCGGGCGAAGGTGTTCTCGCGCCCGGTTTCCACGTGCAGCTGCTGGGTCAGGCGCGCGTAATCGCCCAGCTGCTGCGAATACAGCATGCGTCCGCGCGCGATCATGCCGTTGCTGCGGGTGCCCAGGTCAGCGTAGGGCCGCAGCCGGTAGCCGGTGCCGAACTCCATCTGCAGGCGCGAATCGGGGCTGCGCCACGGCTCGAAGGCGTAGCTGGCGCCGACGCGGGTGGCGTTGCCGGTGGTGGAGAACCAGTCGCGGCGGCTGGCGGGCGAGCGCAGCGCCACGATCCGGCGCGACGCCAGGCGCGCCGGGCGCACGGCCGCGATCCGGTTGGCCGCGCCGGGCGGCAGCGGCTTGGCGAGCAGGCTGGCGGGGCCGGCCCACTCGGCATCGCCGCAGTCCAGGTGATAGCAGGGCTGGCGCAGCGACACCTGCCCGGAGGCGACAGCGACCGCCGCCGGGAGATCCGGCGCTTCGGGAAGGGCGTGGGTGAAGACGGGCAGGCCCGCAATGGCCAGCCACCAGCCCGCGAGCATCGGGTTCTCCGGGGTGAGACGACCCGGGGATTATCCCAAGCCGGCGTTCAGGCGCAAAGTCCCGGCTGAACGGTCAGTAATACAGCGACACCACGTGCCGGGCCTGGGCGAAGAACAGCCAGCGTTCGACCAGGGCGCCGCCGAGGGTGCCCAGCGCCGCCAGGCCCGGCCACAGGGCCGGGGGGCCGAGGTCCGTCCAGGCCAGGGCCAGGCCGAGCAGCGGTCCGCCGGCGATCAGCAGGCTGGCCAGCAGGCGCAGCCGGGTCCCGTGCCGGCGCGCCAGTTCGAAGGCCATTTCCCGGGTGACGAAGCTGGCTTCGGTGTGCGGGCGCTCGAACACGCGCGCGCCGCGGCCGGGCAGGCCGATGGCGGCGCCGGCATCGGCCGGAAGCGGCTCGCGGTCGATCGCGTGCCAGTACAGCCACTTCGCCGCCACCAGCAGCAGCGCCAGCACCAGCAGGATCACCAGCATCCCGCGCGCGTCGGCCGAGACCGGCAGCAGCAGGGCCATCAGCGTGAACAGCAGCGCCAGCCCGGTGAGCATCGCGAACAGCAGGTAGACCGGCAGCACCAGCGGGTGGCGCCAGGCCGGGATCGGCGGCAGCGAGGCGTAGATCATCGCGGTGCTGGCAACGGTCGCCAGCGCCAGCCCGGCCAGCAGCAGGCCGCTGGCGCCCAGCGCGATGGCCCGGTTCGCGCCCGGCGCCACCGCCAGCAGCAGCACGCCCAGGGCGATCGCCGGCACGAAGGTGGTCAGCGCCAGCACGCCCTCGCGCGAGAGCCAGGACGTGCGCCACTGCGACAGCGCCCGCCAGGCGCGCTGCGGCTTGCCCAGATGCGCCAGCGAGGCCAGCAGCCCGCCCGCCGCCAGCACCGTCCCCGTGCCCAGCGCCCACAGCTGCAGCGACTGCATCGAGCGCATCACCTCGACGTTCGGGTGCAGCAGGGCGATCGAGATGCCCAGCCACAGCAGCAGGCCGAAGCCGGCGCCGGACAGGGTGGTGAACACGATCACCGACGGCGCCGGATTCATGCCGGCGCGGCCCCGGTGCGGTTGGCGATGGTCGTGGCCGCACCCGGATGGCGTCGTGGGCCGGGGCGCGGACGTGCGGGCAGTGGCGGCATGTCAGCGGCTCAGCAGGCGGTCGAGCCAGTGTAGTGCCGAAGCCGCCAGCGTTGGCCGCTCCGGTTCGGGCTTCCCGTCGCCGGCGCGGCGCGGCCGCGGCGGCAGGTAGCGGTTGACCGGGCGGTAGCCGAGCTCCGGCATGAGTGCCACGCCGCCGCGTTCGGCGACCAGCCGCGACACGTCCGACTCCGGATCGCCGAGGTCGCCGAAATGCCGGGCGCGGGTGGGGCAGGCCTGGACGCAGGCCGGCACCCGCTCGTCTTCGGGCAGGTGCGCGTTGTAGATGCGGTCCACGCACAGCGTGCATTTCTTCATCACGCCCTCGACCGCCGAGTACTCGCGCGCCCCGTACGGGCAGGCCCACGAGCACAGCTTGCAGCCGATGCACCTGTCCTCGTCGACCAGCACGATGCCGTCGGCGGCGCGCTTGTAGCTGGCGCCGGTGGGGCACACCGTCACGCAGGCCGGGGTCTCGCAGTGCAGGCAGGAGCGCGGGAAGTGCAGGGTCATGTCCGGCTGGGCCGGGCCGGCGGCGGCATCGGCCCCGGTGGCTTCCAGCTCGTAGCTGTGTACCCGGTTGAACCAGACGCCGGAGGGCTCGCGGCCGTACGGCCGTTCGTCGGTCAGCGGCCCGGCGATGCCGCCGGTGTTCCACTCCTTGCAGCTGGTCGCGCAGGCGTGGCAGCCCACGCAGGTGTCCAGGTCGATGACCAGGCCGAGCTTCTTCGGAGACGGCGGCGGCAGCGCGGTCACGGCAGCTCGCGGTGGCGCAGGAGGCCGGCGCCGTAGCCGGCGACCAGCAGCGAGAACACGAAGCCCAGCACCGCACGCCAGCGCGGCGAGGGCGGCTCGCCCAGCATCCCGCCGCCGGCCAGCCCGGGGAACGCGGCCGGATCGATGAAGGCCCAGGCCGATGCCGCCATGCCCGCGAGGCCGGCGACCAGGCTGGCGATGCGCAGGATCGCCATCAGCACGCGCATCGCCGGCTCCGGGGCGGGAAAGGGGTGGACGGCGGCCGGCGGCGCGACGGCATGGTCAGAACGGGAAGAAACGCGGGATCAGGAGGATCGCCGCGGTGGCGAAGATCACGTTCAGCGGCAGGCCCACGCGCACGAAGTCGCTGAATCTGTAGCCGCCGGCGGTGAACACCATGGTGTTGGTCTGGTAGCTGATCGGGGTGGCGAAGCTGGTCGAGGCCGCGAACGCCACCGCGATCAGCAGCGGCTTGGGATCGATGCCCATCGACTCGGCGGTGGCCAGCGCGATCGGCACCACCAGCACCGCCGATGCGTTGTTGCTCATGAACTCGGTCAGCAGCGAGGTCATGATGTAGATCGCCGCCAGCGCGGCCACCGGCCCGTAAGGCCCGAGCGTGTTGATCAGGAACCCGGCCGCCATTGCCGCCCCGCCGCTCTTCTGCAGGGCGATGCCGAGCGGGATGATGCCGGCCAGCAGCAGGATCACGCGCCAGTCGATGGCGCGGTAGGCGTCGTCGGGGTCGATGACCCGGAACACCACCAGCGCGCCGCAGCCGAGCAGGGCCGAGGCCACGATCGGCAGCCAGCCGACGGCGGCCACGGCGATCGCCGCGCCCATGATCGCCGCCGCTCCCAGCGCCCGCGGCACGTCCACCTTCTTCTGCCGGTGGGTGCCCAGCACGATCATCCCGCGGTCGGTGCGCAGGTCCTCGATCGCCTTCTCCGAAGCGTCGATCAGCAGCACGTCGCCGACGTTGAGCGGCACGTGGTCCAGCGGCAGGCGGATGTCGAGCAGCCGGCGGTGGATGCCGTGGACGCGGGCGCGGTACATGTGCCCGAAGCGCATGCCTGCGAGCGTCTGTCCGATCAGGTGCGAGCCGGGCGAGACCATCGCCTCCACGTGCAGCCGCTCGGCGCTGGTGTCGCCGTCGAGATCGCGCGCCACCTGGTCGAACTTGAGCTTGAGCGCCTTGCGCGCGGCGGCGATCCGCTTCCACTCGCCGCGCAGCAGCAGGCGGTCGCCGGCCTGGACGATGGCGTCGTCGCCCTGCATGTTGCGGCGCCAGCGGATCACCTCCAGCACGGTCACGTCGTCGATGCCGTCCGGGATCAGCCGGTCGCGGTGGACGCCGATGGCCGGGGACTCGGCCGGCACCACCAGTTCGGCGACGTAGCGGCCCACGTGCGCGACCTCGTCGGCACCGCCGGGGGTGCCGCGGTCGGGCAGCAGCCAGCGGCCCACGGTCATCAGGTAGACCAGCATCAGGCCGACGAAGACGATGCCCAGCGGCGCGAACTCGAACAGGGTGAAGCCCACGCCCACCGCGTCGCGCGCCATCGCGTCCACCAGCAGGTTGGTCGAGGTGCCGATCAGCGTGCACACCCCGGCCGCCTGCGACATGTAGGAGAGCGGGATCAGGAACTTCGACGGCGCCCAGCGGTTGGCCGCGCAGGTCGCCAGGATCAGCGGCAGGAACACCGCCACCGTCGCGGTGTTGTTGACGAAAGCGGCGACGGCGGCGATCAGCAGCAGCATCACCAGCAGGAACAGCCACTGCCAGCGGATCTTCGCCAGCTGGTCGCCCAGCGCGTGCATCGCGCCGCTGCGCTGCAGCGCGCCGCTGAGCACGAACATCGCCGCCACCATCACCGTGGCCTGGTTGCTGAAGCCCGACAGCGCTTCGGGCAGGGTCACCACGTCCAGCACCAGCAGCGCGGTCATCACCAGCAGCGCGACCACGTCCACGCGGACCTTCTCGGTCACGAACAGGTAGATCGCGCCCGCGGTGATCGCCAGTGTCAGCCAGAGATCCATGGTCGCTCCTCAGCCCGCCCGCCGGTGCCGGGCGCGGAAGCCGGCGCCGTAGCGCAGCGGCGCGTCGCCGGCTTCGCCCATCGGCAGCGGCGGGAACTGCGGCAGTGCGTCGCCGTCTTCGACGTCCAGCCTGCGGATCGACACGCGCAGGTCGAACCACGCCGCCTGCCCGGTGACCGGATCGGCGTTGGCATAGCCGCCGTCGGGGACCAGGTCGGACACCAGGTGGTTGAGCAGGAAGCCCTGCCTGCCCTCGGGCGCGTCCGCCGCCAGCCGCCAGGCGCCGCGGCGCTTGCCGATCGCGTTCCAGGTCCAGACCGTGTCCGGCTGCACGTTGCCGGCCAGCTTCGCCTGCACCGTGATCGCGCCCAGGTGCGATGCCACTTCGACCCGGTCGCCGTCGGCGATGCCGTGGGCAGTGGCGGTCCGCGGATGCAGGTAGAGGAAGTTGCGCGCGGCGATCTGGCGCAGCCAGGCGTTCTGCGAACCCCAGGCGTGGTACATGAACATCGGCCGCTGGGTGATGGCGTGCAGCGGGAAGCGCTGCGCTCCGCCGGGCGCCTGCGCGTCCGCGCCCAGCTGCGCCTGCTCGAACGGCTCGTACCAGATCGGCAGCGGGTCGAAGCCGGCGAGGATGCGCGCGCGATGACGCTCCGGCGGCTGGTGTTCGCCGTGCCCGAGCGCGGCCAGCCGGAACTTCTGCAGCGGCTCGGCGTAGAGCTGGAGCACGATCGGATCGGTGCTGCCGACGAAGCCCAGCCGCTGCGCCCACTCCAGGTAGCCGCGGTTGGCCATCTTGAAATAGCGCGCGTGTGCGGGGATCTCCTCGCGCCAGAAGCCGCCGTTGTCGATGTAGCGCTGCAGCTGGTCGGGGTTGGGCGCGCCCTTGCCGTGTTCGTCGCCGTCGCGGCCGCGCCAGCCGGCAAGCAGGCCCACGCCCGGCGCGCGCTCGTGGCGCACGATGTAGTCGGCGTAGTCGCGGTATTTCGGCGAGCCGTCGGCCTCGACCAGGCCCGGCAGGCCGATGCGCGCGCCCAGCTCGATCAGCACCGACTGGAAGCCGCGCACGTCGCGGGGGCGTCCGTCGCTGCCGGGCTGCGTGGCCGGATCGAACAGCGGGTGGCGCAGCGCGTCGCCGGCGCCGTCGGCGTCGGAGATCGGGCGGTCAAGCAGGCTGATCGCGTCGTGGCGCTCGAGATAGGTGGTGTCGGGCAGCACCAGGTCGGCGTAGGCCACCATCTCGCTGGCGTAGGCGTCGGAGTAGATGATGCGCGGGATGCGGTATCCGCCGTCGGCGTCGCGGTCGGTCAGCCACTGCATCGTCGCCTGCGTGTTCATCGCCGAGTTCCAGCTCATGTTGGCCATGAACATCATCAGCGTGTCGATGCGGCGGGGATCGCCCGCCCAGGCGTTGCGGATCACGGTGTGCATCATCCCGTGCGCCGACAGCGGGTAGGCCCACGAGAACGCGTGGTCGATCCGGCGCGGCCCGCCGTCGGCGTCCACCACCAGGTCCTCGGGCCCGTGCACGAAGCCCAGCGGCGGCGCGTCGAGCGTGCCGTCCCCGCGACGCGTGCGCCCGGGGCGGTTGGGCAGCGGGATCGGCCTGGGGTAGGGCGGCTGGTAGCGGAACGAGCCGGGCGCGTCGATCGCGCCGAGCAGCATCTGCAGCAGGTGCAGGGCGCGGCAGGTGTGGAAGCCGTTGCTGTGCGCGCTGATCCCGCGCATCGCGTGCATGGCCACCGGGCGGCCGGTCATTTCGGCGTGCTCGCGGCCCCAGGCGTCGGTCCAGGCCACCGGCAGCGTCAGCCCGCTGTCGAAGGCGGCGTCGGCCAGTTCGCGGGCGATGCGGCGGATGGTGTCGGCGGGAATGCCGCAGCGTCCGGCGACGGCGTCGGGCGAATACTGCGGATCGAGGTAGCGCTCGGCAGCGAGATGGAACACCGGCACGGCGGTGCGCCCGTCGGGCAGGGTGTATTCGCCGGCGATCGCCGGGGAAACATCGACGCCGCCCGCCGGAACCGCCGCGCCGTGCACACGGTCCCAGCACAGCGTGTTGCCGTCGGCATCGCGCGCGAACAGCCCGTCCTGCGCGCCACCGGGATCGCGCAGCACCAGCCAGTGGGCATTGGCGTAGCGCACCAGGTAATCCAGGTCGATGCGGTCGCTGCGCAGCAGCTCGTGGATCAGCGCGAAGGCGAACAGGCCGTCGGTGCCCGGGCGGATGCCGATCCACTCGTCGGCGATCGCGCCGTAGCCGCTGCGCACCGGATTGACCGCGACGATCTTGGCGCCGCGCGCCTTGAGCCTGCCCAGGCCGAGCTTGATCGGATTGGAGTCGTGGTCTTCGGCCACGCCCCAGAGCATGAAGTAGCGGGCGTGGTCCCAGTCGGGCTCGCCGAATTCCCAGAAGCTGCCGCCGAGGGTGTAGATCCCGCCGGCGGCCATGTTCACCGAGCAGAAGCCGCCGTGGGCGGCATAGTTGAGGGTGCCGAACTGCTGCGCCCACCAGCCGGTCAGCGCCTGCGACTGGTCGCGGCCGGTGAAGAACGCCAGACCGTCGGGGTCGCGCTCGCGCAGCGGCCGGAGCCAGGACGCGGCCAGCTCCAGCGCCTGGTCCCATTCGATCTCGCGGAACTCGCCGCTGCCGCGCTCGCCGGTGCGCAGCAGCGGCTTGCGCAGGCGCGCCGGCGAATGGTGCTGCATGATTCCGCTGGCGCCCTTGGCGCAGAGCACGCCCTTGTTCACCGGGTGCGCGGCGTTGCCCTGGATGTAGCGGATCGCGCCGTCCTTGAGCCACACCCGGATGCCGCAGCGGCAGGCGCACATGTAGCACGTGGTGGCCCGGGTTTCGTCGCCGGGCGAGGGCGACAGGTCAAGGGCGGGCTCTCGCGGAGCGGGCTGCATCATGGGCGCCATTGTGCCGCGCCGCGGCGCGGGCTGCCTACGCCACGGCCGCGGGCGCGGCATTTCCGGCCTCCGCAGGCCGCCGCCGGGGGCTGCGCGAGGCCGCGGACGCGCAGTCGCCACGCCGTCCCCCCGACCCGGCATAATCGGGCCATGGACCGGTACGAACGCATCCTCACGCTGCACCGCATCCTCAAGACCGCGCGCTACCCGGTGACGGTGGCCAGGCTGCGCGAGGAGCTCGAATGCTCGCGGGCGACGGCCTACCGCGACCTCGCCTTCCTGCGCGATGCGCTGATGGCGCCGGTGGTCGGCGACGGCGAGGCCGGGTTCCGCTACGACGCGGCCGAGGCCGACCGCTTCGAGCTTCCCGGCCTGTGGCTGACCTCGGACGAACTGTACGCGCTGCTGGCCGCGCAGCAGCTGCTCTCGCGCAGCGGCGGCGGCGTGCTGTCGAGCGCGCTGGCGCCGCTGCAGGCGCGTATCGACCGGCTGCTCGACGAACACTCCAGCGGCCGCCGCTGGCCGATGGAGCGGGTGCGGGTGATCCCGCACCGCGGCCGGCGCATGGACGAGCACGCCTTCCGCACGGTGTGCTCGGCAGTGCTGCAGCGGCGCCAGCTGGCGTTCGAGTACCGCGCGCGCTCGACCGACGAGAAGACCCGGCGCACGGTCTCGCCTCAGCGCATCACCCACTACCGCGACAACTGGTACCTGGACGCCTGGGACCACGAGCGCGAGGCGCTGCGCAGCTTCTCGGTCGACCGCATCGGCGGCGCCAGGGTGCTGGAGGCCGAAGCCCGCGACATCGACAACGCGCAGCTTGATGCCCACCTGGCCGGCAGCTACGGCATCTTCTCCGGCGCGCCCAAGGGCGTGGCCACCATCGTGTTCAGCGCCAGGGCCGCGCGCTGGGTGGCCGACGAGCACTGGCACTCGCAGCAGCAGGGCCGCTGGCTGGCCGACGGGCGCTACGAACTCAGGGTGCCCTACAGCGCCGCGCGCGAGCTGCTGATGGACGTGCTGCACTACGGCTCCGACGCCGAGATCGTCGAGCCGCCGGCCTTGCGCGAGCAGGCGCGTTCGCTGCTGGCGCTGGCACTGTCCAACTACGACCGCTGATGCAGCCTGCGCGCGCGTCCGCGGAACCGGCGGCAGGACAGGCGCCGCGTCCGATCGCCCTGGCGCTGGGCGCCGGCGGCGCCCGCGGCCTGGCCCAGATCGGCGTGATCGAGGTGCTCGAGGAGCGCGGCTTCCGCATCGACGCGATCTCGGGCTCGTCGAGCGGGGCGCTGGTCGGCGGCATCCACGCCGCGGGCCGCCTGCGCGAGTTCGATGCGCGGATACGGCGGATGTCGCGCCGCGATTTCCTGCGCCTGCTCGATCCGGGCTGGCGCAGTTCGGGCCTGCTGCGCGGAGTGCGGCTGGTGTCGGCGATGCGCGAGGTGGTCGGCGATCCGCGCATCGAGGACCTGCCGGTGAGCTTCACCGCGGTGGCCGTGGACCTGCTCAAGCAGCGTGAGGTGTGGTTCCAGCACGGGCCGCTGTGGGATGCGCTGCGCGCGTCCTTCGCCATCCCCGGCGTGTTCACGCCGCATACCGTCAACGGCCGCGCCCTGGTCGACGGCGGCCTGCTGGCGCCGCTGCCCATTGCCGCCACCCGCCTGTCGGACGCGCACCTGCTGGTGGCGGTGGACATGCACGGGCGGCCGCGGCGCCCGGCCGGGCCGGAAGCGGATGCCGAAAGCGCCGACGACGCCGGCCGCCGCCTGCGCCTGCCGGAAATCATGTCGCGTTCGCTGGAAACCATGCAGGCGCAGATCGCGCGCGTGCAGCTGGCGATGGATCCGCCCGAGCTGGTGATCCGCATCCCGCGCGATGTCTGCCAGTTCTACGAGTTCTGGCGCGCGGCCGAGCTGATCGACATCGGCCGCGCCGAGGCGAACAGGGCGCTGGACGCGGCAGGCTACTGAAACCGCGCGCCGCAGCCGGCCATGCAGCCGCTACAATCGGACCCGTGATCCGGACTTCGGCCAGCTTCAGGCGCATGGCGTGGCTCGCCCTGGTGGCGGTGCTGCTGACCGTGGCCGCGCCGACGGTCAGCCGCGTGCTCGCCGCGACCGTGGCGAAGACCGCGCCGGTGCTGATGGAAATGTGCACCGTGGCCGGGCTGAAGGTGATCGATGTCTCGCCCTACGTCGGCGGCGGGGAAGCCGCGCCGCCGATGGCCGCGATGGGAGATGCCTGCGGCTACTGCGTGCTGGCCACGCCGCCGCTGCTGGCCCTGGTGCTGCTGTGCCTGCTTGCCCTGCGCCCGCCGCAGGCGCCGCTGCGGGGGCTGTACCGGGCGCGGCAGCGATCCGTCCGCAACGCTCGCGGACTCGGCTCGCAGGGGCCACCGCTCGCGCTCTGAGCCCGGGCCCGCGATCGTCCGTCACCGGAGTCCCGCCGCGCATGTGATGCGGCCGGTGCCCGTGCGCGATCGCGCATCACGCGACCGGCCTGCCGTCCCCGCCCCGCGCCGGCTGCTGCGGCGCGCCGGGCGCCGGCTGCGCGTCGCATCCACCCAGGCTGCGGCCTGCTCCGCAGCCGCTCCGATCCGGAGTGGACCATGTCCCTGCTTTCGAATCCCGCGATGCGTGCATCGTGCCTGGGCGCGGCGCTGTGCCTGGCGCAGCCGCTGTCCGCCACCCCCGTCGGGGATGCCGACGATCCTGTCGATCTCCGGCACGTCGTCGTCACCGCCTCGCCGGTGGCGGCGCTCACCTTCGTCACCGATCCGAAGCTGCCGCGCCAGCCGGTGCCGGCCAGCGACGGCGCCGACTACCTCAAGACCATTCCCGGCTTCGGCGCCCTGCGCAACGGCGGCAGCAACGGCGATCCGGTGCTGCGCGGCATGTCCGGGTCGCGCCTGAACCTGGTCACCGACGGTGGCGCGATGCCCGGCGCCTGTCCCGCGCGCATGGACAATCCGCTGTCCTACGTGTCCCCGGAAACCTACGACCGGCTGATCGTGGTCAAGGGCCCGCAGACGGTGCTGTGGGGCCCGGGCGCATCGGCGGGAACCGTGCGCTTCGAACGCGAGGCGCCGGTGTTCGATGCGCCCGGCGTCGAGTTCTTCGGCAGCCTGCTCGGCGGCAGCCACGGCCGCAACGACCAGGTGCTCGATGCCACGGCCGGCAACCGGTCGGGCTACCTGCGGCTGGGCGCGAACCGCTCCGAGGCCGGTGACTACGAGGACGGCGGCGGTGCACGCGTGCCGTCGGCCTGGAAAAAGTGGAATGCCGACCTCGCCGCCGGCTGGACGCCCGCCGCGGATACGCTGCTGGAACTGTCGGCAGGCAGCGGCGATGGCCAGGCGCGCTACGCCGGCCGCGGCATGGATGGATCGCGGTTCCGGCGCAGCAGCTACGGCCTGCGCTTCGCGCACGGTGGCCACGGCGGCGCGCTGTCGAAGCTGGAGGCGCGCCTCTACCACAACCGCGCCGACCACGTGATGGACAACTACACCCTGCGCGACCCCAATCCGGCCGGCATGATGCCGATGCCGTTGGCCTCCAACGTCGAGCGCCGCACCCACGGCGGCCGCATTGCCGCCAGCTGGGAGTCCGGTGCGGTCGAGGCCACGCTCGGCGTCGACGCCCAGGACAGCCGGCACCGCCAGCGCAGCGCCCACGGCCGCGGTGGCTACCTGCTGCTGCCCTGGAGCACCGACGCGCGCTTCGACCAGCGTGGCGTGTTCGGCGAAGGCCACTGGCACGCCGGCGACGGCCGCCACTGGATCGCCGGGCTGCGGCTCGACCGCGCCGCAGCCACCGATCGCCGGCACATGACCGCATCCGGGCACGGCCACGGCCACGGCGGCGGCCATGCGCACAACCCCACGTTCGGCCAGGCGCGGAAGCAAACGCTGCTGTCGGCCTTCGTGCGCCACGAGCGCGAGCTCGGCCGCGACCTGCACGTCTACGCCGGCGTCGGCCGCAGCGAGCGCATGCCCGACTACTGGGAGCTGTTTTCAGCCGACATGGGGCCACCGGGCAGCGTCAACGCGTTCGCGGCCGTGCAGCCGGAAACCACCACCCAGCTCGACCTGGGCGTGCACTACCGCGGGCAGCGCCTGGAGGCCTGGGTGTCGGCCTACGCCGGGCGTGTGGACGATTTCATCCTGTTCGACTACATGGCCGGCGCGATGATGGCCGGCATGACCCGGGCGGGGAACGTCGATGCGCGCATCCATGGCGCCGAAGCGGGCGTCGGATTCCGTCCGGCCGATCGCTGGACCCTGGACGGCACGCTCGCCTGGGCCTGGGGTGCGAACCGCGACCACGGCGGCCCGCTGCCGCAGATGACGCCGCTGGAGGCGCGCCTGAGCGCCGGCTGGGACAATGGCCGCTGGAATGCCGGGGTGCTGCTGCGGGTGGTGGGCGGGCAGGATCGCGTTGCTCCGGGACAGGGCAACGTCGCCGGGCGCGACCTCGGCCCCAGCCCGGGCTTCGCGACGCTGGCGGTGAACGGCGGCTGGCGCCTGGGCGAACGCCTGCGCCTGACCGCCGGCATCGACAACGTCTTCGACCGCCGCTACAGCGAGCATCTCAATCTCGCCGGCAGCGCCGACTTCGGCTATCCCGCCGACCCGGTGCGGATCAACGAACCCGGCCGCAGCGCCTGGGTGAAGCTGGACCTGCGCCACTGAGGCCGTGGCGCTGGGAAAGGGTCCGCCCCGGCGGACCGCGGTGAGCGGCGGCATCGCCCGATGCCGCCGGATCGGGTTGAATGGACAGAACCGGAGGAGGTTGGATGATGATGAAGATGAAACCCTGGCTGCTGGCGCTGGCGTTGCTGGCGGTCGGCTTTGCCGGCTGCGGGCAGGCCGGACAGCCTGCGCACTTCGACGGCGTGACGGTGACGGCGCCCTGGGCGCGCGAGATTCCGCCCAACGCGCCGGTGGCCGGAGGATTCCTGTCGATCCACAACGGCGGCGCGACCGACGACCGGCTGCTGGCGGTGCGCAGCGAGGCCGCCGAACGCGTCGAGATCCACGAGGTCCGCCACGAGGACGGCATGGCGCGCATGCGCGAGCTGGCCGATGGCCTGGCGCTGCCGGCCGGGGCCACGGTCGAGCTCAAGCCGGGCGGCTACCACCTGATGTTCATCGCGCCGGGCGAGGACTTCACCGCCGGCAGGCGGATCCCCGCGACCCTGGTGTTCGCGGTGGCCGGGGAGATGGCGGTGGAGTTCGAGGTCCGTGCGGCGGCGGCGACCGGGCAGCCGTCGCCGCATGCGCATCATTGATGCCTGCCGGCGCCGGCGTCGCAGCCGTTGAGATGGGGGCGCGGCAGCCTGTGGTCCCGAACAGGAGAGGCCGCCATGTCCCGTCAGACGCTCGAAGTCCTTGCCCGCGATCCCCTCGTGCAGGCGCTGCTGGCCGTGCTGTTCCTTGCCCTGGCGGCGATCGCGTCGCTGCCGGCGGCACGGGGGGCGGGCGCGATCGGATCGCTGCCGCTGTGGCTGCTGGCGCTGCCGGCGACCGCGCTGTTCGCGGCCCTGGCAGTACGCTGGCCGGGGACGCCGGCGCCTGCGCGGGACGCGGCGGCGGGCGCGCGCCGGGGGCGGCCGGTGGCCGCGATGC
>CAKTDC010000029.1 GCA_934541015.1 uncultured Luteimonas sp. | reverse complement strand
GCCGGGGATCGCGGCCAAGCAAAACATGGATGTTTTGCGCGCGAGTCAGGGCAGGATGCCCTGACCGAGCGAAGAGCAATCCCCGGCCGCCAGGACGCGGCGTCGCTCCGACGGCCAAACTGATATTTCTCCCCGCAATAGGAGAAGAACCGAAAAAAAGCCCGCGCACTCTGACGAGTGCGCGGGCCGGATACAGCTCTGGTGGATCAGTAGCGGACGCGCAGGGTCACGCCGTACATCCGCGGTGCGCCCGGGAAGGCGTTGAAGGTGTTGAGCGGGTTGCCCGGATCGGGGAACAGCGCCTGCAGCGGACCATCGAAGCCGACCTGCACATACTCGGTGTCGGTGATGTTGGTGCCCCACAGTTCCACCATCCAGCGGTTGTCGCTGGCGCCGAAGCCGAAGCGGGCGTTGACCACCGTGTACGAATCCTGGTGTTTCTCGACGTCAAGGTCCGAACCGGTGTTGTAGTCACCCATGTACTTGGCGCCGATGTTGAAGCGCCCGACCATGCTGTCGGAGAAATCCCAGTCGTAGGTGAAGGCCAGCGAGCCCGACCACTCCGGCGCGAAAGGCATCGTCGCGCCCGGCAGCTTGTACAGCGCGCCCGAGCTGCTCAGGGGCGTGTTCTGGATGAAGTCGCCGCCGGGGATGTTCTTGCCGAACTTGGTATCGGCATACATCAGCCCGCCCTGCACCATCAGCCCCGGCACGCTGCCCGGCTGCCACAGCAGCTCGGTATCCAGGCCGCTGGAGGTGACCTTGGGAATCGAGCGCACCACGAAGCTGGTGCCGAGGAAGCTGTTGAGCTGGAAGTCCTCGTACTCCTGGTGGAACAGGGTCGCGTTGAACAGCAGCGTGCCGCCGGCCCAGGTGGTCTTGGCGCCGAGCTCGTAGCTGTCGACGAACTCGCCGGCGAACGAGGTGTCGTTGACCGGAGTGATGCCGGCGCCGCTGGCCGAGTTGCCGTCGGCCGACTGCACCCGGTCGAGGTTGAAGCCCCCGCCCTTGTGGCCGCGCGCGGCGGACAGGTAGGTCATCACGTTCTCGTTCCAGCGGTAGGCCGCCTTCACCGTGCCCGACCACTCCTTCTCCTCCATGCTCTGCGAGGTGCTGCGGCCGTTGTGGAACGCGTTCGCCCAGGGCAGGCAGACGTAGCCGGCGATCTGCGGACCGGCCGAGGCCATGATCGCGTTCTGCACCGGCGCGGGCAGCGACGCGAACGCCGTGCTGCGCGACGACAGCGCCGCGCGCAGGTTCGCATAGCGGTTGGGATTGAGCGGGTTCTGGTCGGTGAGCGTGCCGGTGCAGGCCTGGCTGCCGTTGGGGTTGCTGTAGACCGAGGTCAGATCCTTCTCTTCGCGGGTGTAGCGCAGGCCGACGATGATGTCGAGCGCATCGGTCGCATGGAAGGTGTTGTTGGTGAAGATCGCCATGCTCTTGGCGTTCTGGTCATACTTGTCCAGCGCGCCCAGGCCGACGAAGCCGGTGCCGTACGGGCGCCCGGCCACCTGCGACAGGAACGCCGCCGGCGGGATGTTGAGCGGATTGTTCAGCGGGATGCCGGCCGCGGCCAGGTTCTGCCCGATCAGCTGGTAGACCAGGGTGGAGACATAGGGCTCGTAGTGCGCGCCCACCCGGTAGGACTCGTTGCGCGTGAGATCCTCGTCGGCATAGAACAGGCCGACCATCCAGTCCACGCGATCGGTCGAACCGGTCAGGCGGAACTCCTGGCTGAAGGTCTCGAAGCGCGTGAACGACTCGTCCTCGGTTGCGCTGCGATAGAACAGGTCCGCGGTGCTGAAGTCATAGTCCAGGCCGTTGATCGACTGCCAGTCGCGCGAGGCGGTGATCGAGGTCAGGGTGGCGCCGCCCAGCGCCGGCATGTCCCAGTTCACCTCCAGCGAGACGCCCTTGTCCTTCATGTCCTGGGTGGTCGGCCGGTTGCTGTAGGCGACCATGTCGAAGGGATCGTCGCCGGGCGCGGCCACCGCCTTGCCGCCGGCAAGCGCGTTGAGGATCGCGGAGGTGCCGCCCACCGTGGTCTGCACCGCGGTACAGCAGTTCTCCTCGCGGCTGGTGAAGTCGCCAGAGAGCAGGATCTCCAGGTTCTCGGTCGGCTCCAGCAGCAGCTTGCCGCGGAAGGTGTGGAAGTTCTGGTCGTAGTCGTCGGTTTCCGCGCGCGGGCCGTTGCCGGTCACCACGTCCATCCAGCCGTCGCGCTTGCGCTTGGCGCCGTAGACGCTGAACGCCGCGTTGTCGCCGAGGGCGTCGTTGTAGCTGCCGGCGACGCCCAGCGCGCCGTAGTTGCCCGCCGAAATCTCGGCCTCCGCGCCCTGGGTGTAGCTCGGGCGCCGGGTCACCACGTTGATCACGCCGGCCGAGGTGTTCTTGCCGAACACCGTGCCCTGCGGCCCCTTCAGCACCTCGATGCGCTCGAGCTGGCCCAGGTCACCGAAGCCGACGCTGTTGCGCGGACGATACACGCCGTCGATGACCACGCCGACCGACGACTCCAGGCCGACGTTGTCGCCGACCGTGCCGATGCCGCGGATGCGGGCGGTGGTGATGGCCTCGTTCTGGGTGCTGGTCACGGTCAGCCCAGGCACCAGGATCTGCATGTCCTTGATGTCGCGGACGCCGGTGTCCTGCAGCAATTGTTCGTTGAGCGACGTGACCGCGATCGGCACGTCCTGCATCTGCTCCTCGCGCTTCTGCGCGGTGACCACCATCGTCGCCAGGGTGCGCGGTGCCTCGTCCTCGTCGGAGGGAGCTGCCGCCTCCTGCGCGAGGGCGGGAAGGGACATCGAAACAATGGCCGTGACGACGGCGGAAGCGAGCAGGCTGCGATGCAACTGGCGAGAAGCCATGGTGTCCCCCTAACCGGAAATGTTGGTGTGTACGAAGGTGTGTCGACCGACGCAGGACGGCTCCGCGGCCCGGAAAGACGCCGCGGCGGAAGCAACGCGGCCGCCCCAGGTGGGGGACTTGGACGGCCGCGGAAGCGTTCCGGCTCCCTGCTTCAACAAAAACGTAACATATTTCCGGACGCATGCGTATGTGCTCTGCGACATGGCGCCGGACGGCCTGTCCGGGGGCCTCCCGGAAACCGTCGTCCGCCGGTCATGCTGCCTTGCAGCACGTCCACGCCGGCCCGCATGCACCGCGCCACTACAATTCCCCTTCCCCGCCTCATCCGCTCCAGAACGAGCCAGACAACCCGATGGTCAAGCCGCAGGAACGGCCCCCCGAGCACACGCCCCTGATGAAGCAGTACTTCGCCGCCAAGGCGGAGCACCCGGACGTGCTGCTGTTCTTCCGCATGGGCGACTTCTACGAGCTGTTCCACGAGGACGCGCGCAAGGCCGCCCGGCTGCTCGACATCACCCTGACCCAGCGCGGGCAGTCGGGCGGGCAGCCGATCCCGATGGCCGGCGTGCCGCACCATTCGGCCGAGGGCTATCTGGCGAGGCTGGTAGCGCTGGGCGAATCGGTGGCGATCTGCGAGCAGATCGGCGATCCGGCGGCGAGCAAGGGCCTGGTCGAACGCAAGGTGGTGCGGATCGTCACCCCGGGCACGGTGACCGACGAGGCCCTGCTCAACGAGCGCCGCGACACCCTGCTGCTGGCGATCGCGCGCGGCAAGGCCGGCTACGGCCTGGCCTGGGCCGACCTGGCCGGCGGCCGCTTCCTGGTCACCGAGGTGGCCGGCGACGAGCAGCTGGAGGCGGAGCTGTCGCGGCTGGATCCGGCCGAGGTCCTGCTGCCGGACGAGGAAGGCTGGCCGGCCTTCGTGCCCGAACGCAGCGGTCTGCGCCGGCGCGCGCCCTGGCTGTTCGACGCCGAGTCCGGGCGCCGCCAGCTGCTGCGCTTCTTCAACCTGCACGACCTGACCGGCTTCGGCATCGAGCACCGGCCGCTGGCGATCGCCGCGGCCGGCGCCCTGCTCGGCTACGTCGAGGAGACGCAGAAGCAGCGCCTGCCGCACCTGACCTCGATCGCGGTGGAAAGCGGCGACGGCGCGATCGCGATGAACGCCGCCACCCGTCGCCACCTCGAGCTCGACACCCGCGTCGACGGCGACACGAAGCACACCCTGCTCGGCGTGCTCGACGCCACGGCCTCGCCGATGGGCGGGCGCCTGCTGCGGCGCTGGCTGCACCGCCCGCTGCGCGAACGCGAGGTGCTGCGCAAACGCCACGACGCGGTCGCCACGCTGATCGACCACCGCGGCGACGAGGCCCTGCGCGAACGCTTCCGCGCGCTCGGCGACCTTGAACGCATCCTCTCGCGCATCGCCCTGCGCTCGGCGCGCCCGCGCGACCTGTCGACCCTGCGCGACGGCCTGGCGATGCTGCCGGACGTCCGTGCGCTGCTGGCGCCGCTCGACTCGCCGCGCCTGGGCGAACTGTCCGACGCCCTCGGCGAACACGCGGCCGAGGCGCACCTGCTGGCCACGGCGCTGGTCGAGCAGCCGCCGGTGCTGGCGCGCGACGGCGGCGTGTTCGCCGACGGCCACGACGCCGAGCTCGACGAACTGCGCCAGCTCAGCAGCAACGCCGACCAGTTCCTGATCGACCTCGAAGCGCGCGAGAAGGCTGCCACCGGCATCCCGACGCTCAAGGTCGGCTACAACCGCGTGCACGGCTACTTCATCGAGATCAGCAAGGGCCAGTCGGCGAAGGCGCCGGCGCACTACACCCGGCGGCAGACGCTGACCGGCGCCGAGCGCTACATCACCCAGGAGCTCAAGCAGTTCGAGGACAAGGTGCTGTCCGCGCGCGAGCGCGCCCTCGCCCGCGAGCGCCTGCTGTACGAACAGCTGCTGGACGCGCTCAACGCCAGGCTCGAACCGCTGAAGCAGTGCGCCGCCGCGCTGAGCGAGCTCGACGTGCTCGCCGCCTTCGCCGAGCGCGCGCAGGCGCTGGACTGGTCGCGGCCGACGCTGTCGGACGATCCCGGCCTCCGCATCGAACGCGGCCGCCACCCGGTGGTGGAGGCGGTGCGCGACGAGCCGTTCGAGCCCAACGACCTCGTGCTCGACGGGGAACGCCGCATGCTGGTGATCACCGGCCCGAACATGGGCGGCAAGAGCACCTACATGCGCCAGAACGCGCTGATCGTGCTGCTGGCCCACATCGGCAGCTTCGTGCCCGCGGCGAGCGCCACGATCGGCCCGATCGACCGCATCCTCACCCGCATCGGCGCCGGCGACGACCTGGCAAAGGGCCAGTCGACCTTCATGGTCGAGATGGCCGAGACCAGCTACATCCTGCACCACGCCAGCGACCAGTCGCTGGTGCTGATGGACGAGATCGGCCGCGGTACGTCGACCTACGACGGGCTGGCGCTGGCCGATGCCGTGGCCCGCCACCTGGCCGGCGTCAACCGCAGCTACACCCTGTTCGCCACCCACTATTTCGAACTGACCGCGCTGGCCGGACCCGGCAGCGGCATCGCCAACGTGCATCTGGACGCGGTCGAACACGGCGACGCGCTGGTGTTCATGCACGCCGTGCGCGAAGGACCGGCCAACCGCAGTTTCGGCCTCCAGGTCGCGGCCCTTGCCGGGTTGCCCAGGAGCGTGATCCGCAACGCGCGCGGTCGCCTGGCCGAGCTGGAACAGCGCCGTCACGACGCGCCGGCGGCGGCGACGCTGTCGGCCGCGAATCTCGAACAGCCGCAGCAGTTCGGGCTGTTCGCACCCTCCTCCGCCGCCGTCGAGGCGCTGGCCGCGATCGATCCGGACGAACTCACGCCGCGGCAGGCGCTCGAGGCGCTGTACCGGCTCAAGGCGCTCTCCTGACCCGGACCGGCCGCGTCGCACCCGCTATGGCACCGTCCGGTCCGTGTTGATCGCAATCAATGTCACGGGGATGCCATGATGATGGGATGGGATTTGCCCATAGCCAGCCGATGGAGCCCGCCATGTCCGCATTCCGAATCACCGCGCTCACGCTTGCCGGCACCCTGCTGGCCGGCTGCGCGGCCACCGCCAGCGATCCGGCCACGCCCGACGCGCAGGAGCTGCGCGTCACCGCCAACGTGCTGTTCAAGCCGGTCCCCGAACAGGTGACCGAGGTGCGCGGCACGCCGATCAACGCCGACCAGGTCAATCTCGGCCACCAGCTGTTTTTCGATCCGCGGTTGTCGAGCAGCCACATCATCAGCTGCAACACCTGCCACGGCATCAGCACCGGCGGCGCCGACAACGTGCCGGTCTCGATCGGCCACGGCTGGCAGAAGGGCCCGCGCAACTCGCCCACCGTGCTCAACGCGGTGTTCAACGCCGCCCAGTTCTGGGACGGCCGCGCCAGCGACCTGGCCGAGCAGGCCAAGGGCCCGGTGCAGGCCAGCGTGGAAATGAACAGCACGCCCGACCGCGTGGTCGACACCCTGCGCAGCATCCCCGACTACGTCGCCGCCTTCCGCCGCGCCTTCCCCGGCCAGGCCGATCCGGTGACCTTCGACAACGTCGCCCTGGCGATCGAAGCCTACGAAACCACCCTGATCACCCCCGACTCGCGCTTCGACCGCTTCCTCGGCGGCCAGGACAGCCTGTCCGCGCACGAACTCGAAGGGCTGTCGCTGTTCATCAACAAGGGCTGCATCGCCTGCCACTCCGGCGTGAACCTGGGCGGCCAGGCCTACTTCCCGTTCGGCGTGGTCGCGCGCCCGGGCGCGGACATCCTGCCGCCGGGCGACAAGGGCCGCTTCACGGTCACCAACACCGCCAGCGACGAGTACGTGTTCCGCGCATCGCCGCTGCGCAACATCGCCCTGACCGCGCCGTATTTCCACAGCGGCGAGGTCTGGGACCTGTCCGAGGCGGTGGCGATCATGGGCAGCAGCCAGCTGGGGCATACGCTGGAGCCGGCCGAGGTCGAGGCCATCGTCGCCTTCCTGCACACGCTCACCGGCCGCCAGCCGGCGGTCGAGCTGCCGATCCTGCCGCCGAGCACGGCCAGCACGCCGCGGCCGCAGTAGCCGTGCGGGCGCGCCGGGGCCACCCCGCCCCGGCGCCGCAACACGTTAAGATGGCCACCCGCGCAAGAGCGCCGCATTCTTCGAGGAATCCAGGACGATGAGCACCACCCTGACCGACCAGCTGTTCGCCCAGCTTTCCGGCACGCCGCTGCAGCAGATCTCGCAGCAGCTCGGCGTCGGCCAGGCGCAGACCGCCGGCGCGGTGAGCGCGGCGCTGCCGCTGCTGCTCGGCGCGCTGGGCAAGAACGCCAGCCAGCCGCAGGGCGCGCAGGCGCTGTTCGGCGCGCTGCAGAACGATTTTTCCGGCGCCGGCGATCTCGGCGGCCTGCTCGGGGCGGTGCTGGGCGGCCAGCAGTCGCGCCAGACCAACGGTGCGGGCATCCTCGGCCACGTGCTCGGCAGCCGGCAGCCGGCGGCCGCGGCTGGCCTCGGCCAGGCCACCGGCCTGGGCAGCGACAAGGCCGGCCAGCTGATGAAGATCCTGGCGCCGATCGTGCTGGCCTTCCTGGCCAAGCAGATGTTCCAGAACAAGGGCGGGCAGCAGGACGCGAGCGCACAGATGCTCGGCTCGATCCTCGGCCAGGAGCAGCAGCAGGTGCGCCAGCAGGGCGGCCTGGGCGGCGGCCTGCTCGGCGCGGTGCTCGACCAGGACGGCGACGGCCAGCTCGGCCTGGGCGACCTGCTCAAGATCGGCGGCGGCCTGCTGGGTGGCAAGCGCTGAGCCGCACCCGGCGACAGCGGTCCACGACACGGCGGGCTGGTCCCGCCGTGATCGTTTCAGGGGCCGCGGTTGCCCGCCGGGCGTGAGCCGCGGCGCATGACGGCGCGGGGGTCGGCCGCCATCCCGTCGTACGACGCGATCATCATCGGCGCCGGCGCCGCCGGCCTGATGTGCGCGATCACCGCCGGCGCGCGCGGCCGGCGGGTGCTGGTGCTCGACCACGCCAACAAGGTCGGCAAGAAGATCCTGATGTCCGGCGGCGGACGCTGCAACTTCACCAATACCGGCACCACGCCGGCGAACTACATCTCCGCCAACCCGCACTTCTGCAAATCCGCGCTGGCGCGCTACACGCCGGCGGACTTCATCGGCATGGTCGAGCACCACCGCATCGCGTATCACGAAAAGGAGCTGGGGCAGCTGTTCTGCGACGAGTCCTCGAAACAGATCGTGCGCATGCTGCTCGACGAATGCGCGGCGTTCGGCGCGCAGGTGCGCACGCACTGCGCCGTGGACGGGATCGAACGCATCGACGGCGGCGGCTTCCGGCTGCGCAGCGCCCAGGGCTCGCTCGAATGCGCGGCGCTGGTCATCGCCACCGGCGGGCTGTCGATCCCGAGCATGGGCGCGAGCGGCTTCGGCTACGAGGTCGCCCGCCGTTTCGGACACCAGGTGCTTGCCACGCGCGCGGGGCTGGTGCCGCTGACGCTCAGCGGCAAGCACCTGGCACGCCTGCAGGATCTGGCCGGCCTCTCGTTCGAGGTCGAAGCGACCTGCGGCGGCGCGAGCTTCCGCAACCAGTGGCTGATCACCCACCGCGGCGTCAGCGGCCCGGCGATCCTGCAGATCTCCTCGTACTGGGAAGCCGGCACCGGCCAGGCCCTGCACGTGGACCTGCTGCCCGGCCGCGACATCCCGGCATGGCTCTCGGCCCAGCAGCGCACCCGCGGCAACGCCGGACTGCGCACGGTGCTGGCCGAGGTGCTGCCCAGGCGCTTCGCCCAGCGCCTGTGCGACGTCTGGCTGCCGGACCGGCCGATGAAACAGTACACGCCGGCACAGCTGCAGCAGATCGCGGGTATGCTCGGGCAGTGGCCTCTGGTCGCCAGCGGCACCGAGGGCTACCGCACCGCGGAAGTGACCCTCGGCGGCGTGGATACCGGCGGATTGAGCAGCAGTTCGATGATGTCCAGGACGGTGCCGGGCCTGTACTTCATCGGCGAAGTCGTGGACGTGACCGGCTGGCTGGGCGGCTACAACTTCCAGTGGGCCTGGGCCTCGGGCTACGCCGCCGGGAGCGCGGTCTGAGGGCAGCGGATCACTTCCGGGACAGCCGCCCCCCTTGGACTTGAGGGTTGGGGTTTGCATGCAGGCACGCCGGCATTGAAACGTCCACGAGCATCCGATGCATTGCATCAATCACATTCCGCGATAGCCTTTATCTATTCAATACGTTGTTTAATTCGATTTAATCAATGATCTTCACGCGGGTATGCTCCACCGTATCCGCGCCATCCAACCCAGAGAGAGGGAGTGCCAGCCATGAGCAAGCCGACCGACCCCAGAAAGTGCCCCGTCACCCACCTGACCACCGACTTCGGCGCCCCGGTGCCGGACAACCAGAACAGCCTCACCGCCGGCCCGCGCGGCCCGCTGCTGGCGCAGGACGTGTGGCTGCACGAGAAGCTCGGCAACTTCGTGCGCGAGGTGATCCCGGAGCGCCGCATGCACGCCAAGGGCTCGGGCGCCTTCGGCACCTTCACCGTCACCAACGACATCACGAAGTACACCCGCGCGGCGATCTTCTCCAAGGTCGGCAAGAAGACCGAGATGTTCGCCCGCTTCACCACCGTGGCCGGCGAGCGCGGCGCGGCCGACGCCGAGCGCGACATCCGCGGCTTCGCGCTGAAGTTCTACACCGAGGAAGGCAACTGGGACATGGTGGGCAACAACACCCCCGTGTTCTTCATCCGCGACCCGCGCAAGTTCCCCGACCTCAACAAGGCGGTGAAGCGCGACCCGCGCACCAACCTGCGCTCGGCCACCTACAACTGGGACTGGTGGACGCTGCTGCCCGAGGCCCTGCACCAGGTCACCATCGTGATGAGCGACCGCGGCATCCCGGCCAGCTACCGCCACATGCACGGCTTCTCCTCGCACACCTACAGCTTCTGGAACGACAAGGGCGAGCGCTTCTGGGTGAAGATGCACTTCCGCACCCAGCAGGGCATCAGGAACCTGACCGACGCCGAGGCCGCCGAGGCCATCGGCAACGACCGCGAGACCCACCAGCGCGACCTCTACGACGCGATCGAGCGCGGCGAATTCCCGAAGTGGAAGATGTACGTGCAGATCATGCCCGAGACCGACGCCGAGAAGGTGCCCTACCACCCCTTCGACCTGACCAAGGTGTGGCCGAAGGGCGACTACCCGCTGATCGAGGTCGGCGAGTTCGAGCTCAACCGCAACCCGGAGAACTTCTTCGCCGACGTCGAGCAGAGCGCCTTCGCGCCGTCGAACCTGGTGCCGGGCATCGGCGTGTCGCCGGACAAGATGCTGCAGGCCCGCCTGTTCAACTACGCCGACGCGCAGCGCTACCGCCTGGGCACCAACTACCAGCAGATCCCGGTCAACGCCGCGCGCTGCCCGGTCAACAGCAACCACCGCGACGGCATCGGCCGCGTCGACGGCAACTACGGCAGCCTGCCCCACTACGAGCCCAACAGCTTCAACCAGTGGCAGGAACAGCCGCAGTTCCGCGAGCCGCCGCTGAAGATCAACGGCGACGCCGACTGGTGGAACTACCGCGACGACGACTCCAACTACTACAAGCAGCCCGGCGACCTGTTCCGGCTGATGACGCCGGAGCAGCAGCAGGCGCTGTTCGACAACACCGCCCGCGCGATGGGCGACGCGCCGGACTTCATCAAGCGCCGCCATGTCGATAACTGCAGCAAGGCCGATCCGGCCTACGGTGCCGGCGTCGAGGCAGCCCTGCGCAAGCTGGGCGCATTCGCCGGCGAGGAGTCGCCCAACAGCCACACCTGATCCGGACCGCCGCCGGCGGTACATGCCGGCGACGCTCGACGCATCGACGCGCGCCAGCCACGGCTCCTTCGGGGGCCGCGGCCTTTTTCCGGTTCTTCTCCCAGGTGAAGGGCTGCTTTCACTTCCGCCGTCGGAAGGACGCCGCAGCTTTCGGTTCGACGCTTCGGTGTCGTGAGCCTGGCCACGCGCAGCGCCGGCTACCCGCCGCTGCGCGGAACGGGCAGGCGCCGGGGTTCGGGCACCGGATGCGCGGGGGCGGCGTCGACGGACGGCGGGCGGCATTCCCGGGGAAGCGTGTCGGACCCGCGGTAGCGGCTGTCGCGCGGCGGCGGTGCCTGCTGCTGCACCCGCGCCAGCTGGCTGCACCACGGCGGGAACTGCGGCCCGGCGGCCACATGCTGGCCCTGGCTGGCGCAGCCTGCCAGCAGCAGCGCCAGCGGTCCGGTGAACACGATCCTCATGCGTTTTCCTCCCTGTCGCGGACCCGGTGCTCAGGTGGCATCGATGTCCCCCAGCGCGCGGATCAGGCGCCGCGCCCGCTTGTCCGGCCGATGCTCCGGCGGCCGGTAGCCGTCGCGCGCGGCGCGCCGCTGCAGCAGGGCCTCCTCGCGCGCCCTGATCGACGCTTCCGACTCGCGATAGAGCAGGCGCGCCACCGGCGCCGGGCCGCGCGTGTCCGACAGGCCCAGCACCTCGACCTCGAATGCTTCATCGCCGCGCACCACGCGCAGCGCATCGCCCACGCGCACCGCGCGCGAAGCCTTCGGCCGCTGCCCGCCGACCTCCACCTTGCCGGTCTCCACCGCCTGCCTGGCCAGGCTGCGCGTGCGGAAAAAACGCGCGGCCCAGAGCCACACGTCGATGCGGACACCGGACGCGCGTCCGGATTCGGCCAGCTGTTGCGCCATGGCCCGATTCTAGCGCCAGTGCCGCCGCCGCTTCTGGCACGATGGCCGGATGCCGAAAACCTCCACGCGCGACCTTACCCACGGCGCCATCGCCCCCACCCTGCTGGTGTTCGCGCTGCCGATCCTGGGCGGCAACGTGCTGCAATCGCTGAACGGCTCGGTGAACGCGGTCTGGGTGGGCCGCTTCCTCGGCGAGGAGGCACTGGTCGCCACCGCCAATGCCAACAACATCATGTTCTTCCTGCTCGGCTCGGTGTTCGGCATCGGCATGGCCGCGACCATCCTCGTCGCGCAGGCGATCGGCGCCAAGGACCCCGTGCAGGCGCGGCGGGTGATCGGCAGCAGCGCCAGCTTCTTCGGCGCGGTCTCGCTGGTGGTGGCCGCCGCCGGCCTGCCGCTGGCGCGCCACATCCTGTCGTGGATGGGCACGCCCGAGGCCTCGCTGCCGCTGGCCGAAGCCTATCTGCAGGTGATCTTCCTGGCGGTGCCGTTCCTGTACATGTTCGCCTTCATCAGCGCGGTCCTGCGCGGCGCGGGCGACACCCGCACGCCGTTCGCGTTCCTGGCGCTGGTGGTGGTGATCGACATCATCGTCAACCCGCTGCTGATCTTCGGTCTCGGCCCGTTCCCGGAAATGGGCATCGCCGGGTCCGCAGGCGCGACCCTGGTCGCGAATGCGATCAGCCTCGCCGGCCTGCTGGCCTGGCTGCGCTGGCGCAGGCACCCGCTGTGGATTCCGCGCAGCGAGCTGCGCGCCTATGTGCCGGACTTCCGGATCGTGCGCGCGCTGGTGGTCAAGGGCGTGCCCATGGGCCTGCAGATGATCCTGGTGTCGCTGGCGATGCTGGTGATGATCAGCATGGTCAACGCCCACGGCGTCGACACCGCCTCGGCCTACGGCGCCACCCTGCAGCTGTGGACCTACGTGCAGATGCCGGCGATGGCGATGGGCGCGGCCTGCACCTCGATGGCCGCGCAGAACGTCGGCGCCGGGCGCTGGGACCGGGTGGAGGGCACCACGCGCGCGGGCGTGGCCTTCAACTTCCTGCTGACTGGCGTGCTGATCGCACCGCTGCTGCTGTTCGGGCCGCAGATCCTGTCGCTGTTCCTGCCGCCGGGCAGCCCTTCGATCGCGGTCGGCCAGCATATCAACCTGGTCGCGATCTGGTCGTTCCTGTTCTTCGGCGTGAACTTCGTGGTCGCCGGTGTGGTGCGCTCCACGGGCGCGGTGGTCCCGCCGCTGCTGATCCTGGTGTTTGCGCTCTGGGGCGTGCGCGTGCCCTTCGCCAGCCAGCTGCAGCCGGTGCTGGGCGCCGACGCGATCTGGCTCAGCTTCCCGGTGAGCGCGCTGTGCGCGATGCTGCTGTCGCTGGCCTACTACCGCTGGGGCGGCTGGCGCCAGGCGCGCATGCTCGCCTCCGACAACGATACGGTCGCGATCCCGGCCGAGATTCCGGCCCAGCCTCCCGCGCCGGTGGCCGATCCCTGCCCGCGGGCGGCGGCCGGGCCGTCCGCGGACGAACCGGTGCGCGAAACGGCCGTCGCCGCGGCCGACTGAGCCGCCCGGCCACCGCCGCGCCGCAGACGGGAATGGACGCAGGCCCGGAAACGCGAACAGCCGCCCAAGGGCGGCTGTCCGTTCTGGTGCAACGCCGGGCCCGTGGCGCCGGCGGCGTGGCCTGCTGCTGGTTACTCGCCCGACTCGGCTGCGGCGGCAGCGGCAGCGGCGTTCTTGGCCCGCGCCTGGGCGGACAGGTCTTCCTTGATGCGCGCCTTGCGGCCCTGCAGGCCGCGCAGGTAGTACAGCTTGCCGGCGCGCACGGCGCCGCGGCGCTTGACCTGCACCGACTCGATGGTCGGGCTGTGGCTCTGGAACACGCGCTCGACGCCGAAGCCGTGCGAGATCTTGCGCACGGTGAAGGCGGAGTTGAGGCCGGCGTTCTTCTTGCCGATGACCACGCCCTCGTAGGCCTGGACGCGCTCGCGGTTGCCTTCCTTGACCTTGACGTTGACGATGACGGTGTCGCCGGGGCCGAAGTCGGGAAGCTTGCGTTCTGCCTGCGCGGATTCGAAATCCTGCAGCAGGGTGTTGAGGGAGGGCTTGGTGGTCATGACGGTATCTCTGGCTGGTGCCTGTTGGAATGATTGTGGGCGTGGTGCACGTGGACGCACGCTCCTGGCATGGGTACAGCAATGCTGGGACGGACCCAGCCGCCTATTGTAGCGGGGAAGGACCGCCCGGTTCCAGTGCCTGTCCCCGGGCTCCCGGACCGGGGACCGGGAACCCGTGCCACCGCGGCCGCCCGCCTTGCGCTCAGGCCTGCCCGGAGTCTCCGCCCTGCTCCGCGAGCCAGCGCCGCTCGGCCTCGTCCAGCCTGGCTGCCGCCAGCAGGTCGGGGCGCCGCTGCAGGGTCCGCAGCAGGCTCTGCCGGCGGCGCCAGGCGGCGATTTCGGCGTGGTTGCCCGACACCAGCACCGGCGGGACCGTCCCCAGCGCGTGCTCGACCGGGCGGGTGTAGTGGGGGCAGTCGAGCAGGCCGTCGCTGCCGAAACTGTCCTGGGCGGCCGATCCGGCATCGTTCAGCGCCCCCTCCTGCAGCCTGGAAACGGCGTCGATCACCACCGCGGCCGCCAGCTCGCCGCCGGACAGCACGTAGTCGCCGATCGAGATCTCCTCGTCCACCTCGGCCGCGAGCAGCCGCTCGTCGACGCCTTCGTAGCGGCCGCACAGCAGCAGCAGGCGCTCGCGCCCGGCCAGCTCGCGCACCTTCGCCTGGGTCAGCGGCGCGCCCTGCGGGCTGAGGTAGGCCAGCGCCACCGGCGCCGGATCGGCCGCGCGGGCCGCCACGATGGCCGCCCGCAGCGGGTCGATCAGCATCACCATGCCCGGGCCGCCGCCGAAGGGGCGGTCGTCCACCCGCCGGTAGTTGCCCTCGGCATGGTCGCGCGGATTCCAGCCGTGCACCGACACCAGCCCCCGCTCCTGCGCCCGCCCGACCACGCCCAGTCCCGCACACTGCGCGATGAATTCGGGGAACAGGGTGATGACGTCGATGCGCATGGAGCCGGGATTGGGGATTGGGGACTGGGAAGGCTACAGGCCGGATTCCGCTTTTACGAATCCCGAATCCCGGATTCCCGATCCCGGCCCTTCAGAACTCCTCGTCCCAATCCACCGTCACCACGCCGGCGTCGAAGTCCACCGAGACGATGTAGTCGGGCACGATGAAAGGGATCATGCGCTCGCGCTCGCCGGTCGCCACCAGGACGTCGTTGGCGCCGGTGGCGAACAGGTGCGAGACCGAGCCCAGGTCGGCGCCCGCGGTATTGACCACGCGCAGGCCTTCGAGGTCGACCCAGTAGTACTCGCCCGGGCCGGGGGGCGGCAGCGCCGAGCGCGGCACCAGGATCTCGACGCCGCGCATCGCCTCGGCGGCATCGCGGTCGTCCACCCCGGGCAGGGTCAGCACGATGCCCTTGGCCGTCTGCCGGCCGCGCGCACCATCGATCCCGCGTTCGCCGCCCGTTGGCGCACGCAGCGTCCACGGGCGATAGCGCAGGATCGCCGTCGCCGGATCGGTGAAGGATTCGAGCTTGAGTTCGCCACGCACGCCGAACGCGCCGTGGATCCTGCCGACCAGGATGAGGCGCGTCGGTGTGCTCATGCGAAGGTGGCCACGCGCAGGCGCGGCCGGCGCATCAGGCCGCCGGGGCAGCCTTGGCCGCTTCCTTGTACAGGTTGCGGACCTTGTCGCTCAGCTGCGCGCCGTTCTTGACCCAGTGGTCGACGCGGGCGACGTCGAGCGTCACGCGCTGTTCGTTGCCCTGCGCGACCGGGTTGTAGTAACCCACGCGCTCGATGTTGCGGCCGTCGCGCGCGCTGCGCGAGTCGGTGACGATGATGTGGTAGAAGGGGCGCTTCTTCGCGCCGCCGCGGGTGAGGCGGATCTTGACCATGGTGCGTTCCGGTGTTGCCCAGTCGCCAGGATGGCGAGGTAAGCCGGCGATTGTAAGCCATTGATCAGCGCGGGGGAACCCACCCCGGCCCCGCGGCCACGGGCTGCGGCCTGTGGCCGGCCAGCGCCTCCGCCAGGCGCGCCATCAGCGCCGGATCGGGCCGCAGCGCGGTGGCGTCGATGCCCGAGACCGCCCGCACCCCGGCGGCATTGGCCGCGAACGCCGCCTTCAGCCCCTGCAGCGCGCCCGGCGCCAGCACCTCGTGCCGCTGCGCGATCCCCGCCTCGGCCAGCCCCGCCTGCAGCAGGCGTTCGGTGGTGCCGCGCAGGGCCTCGGCCTCCGGCCAGACCACGGCGGCACCATCCCAGAATCCGATGTTCCAGGTGCTGCCCTCGCTGATCCGGCCCTTGCCGTCGACGAACAGGGCGTCGTCGAACCCCTCGCGCAGCGCCTGCCGCCGCAGCTGCAGCTGCGCAAACAGGCCGACGTGCTTGACCCGCGGCAGCGCGCGCTGGAACGGACATGTCTTCACCCGCAGCGGCGTTGGATCGGCCTCACGCGGCGCCGACAGCGACACCAGCAGGTCGACGGTCTGCGAAGCGCCCGGACGCGCCGGGTCGAATTCGCGCGAGCACACGGTCACGCGCACGCTGGCGTCGTCGACGCCGGCGGCATCGGCCGCGGCCAGGATCGCGCCGCGGATGCGGTCGTCGTCGATGCGCAGGTCGAACAGTTCCCGCGTCGCCGACTTCAGCCGCTGCAGGTGCAGGTCGAATCCGCGCACCGCGCGGGCGCGCATCTGCATCGAGGTGAAGTGACCGTAGTTGGACAGCGCCAGCGCGCGCAGGTCGTCGGCGGTGGCGGGCAGGCCGTCGAAAAAGGCGGAGGTCACTGGCACAATCCTTGGTTGTCACCATCCCCGGACGCATCCCCTGCCGTCATTCCGGCGAACGCTGGAATGACGGCCGAAGGAACTGCGGGAACGGCGGATGGAGGATCGACGAAGACTCAGCGGAACGGCATCCCGCCGCGCCCGCCCATCATCCCCTGCAGGCCGCGCATCATGCCCTTCATGCCGCCGCGGGCCATCTTGCCCATCATCTTTTCCATCTGCTGGTACTGCTTCATCAGCTTGTTGACGTCGGACGGGTGCGTGCCCGAGCCGGCGGCGATGCGGGCGCGGCGCGAGCCGTTGAGCAGGGCCGGGTTGCGCCGCTCCTTCTTCGTCATCGAGCCGATGATGGCGATCATGCGCGGCACCTCCCGGCTCTGCTGCACCTGCTGCTTGAGGTGCTCGGGCACCTGGCCCAGCCCGGGCAGCTTCTCCATCAGGCTGCCGATGCCGCCCATGTTCTGCATCTGCTCGAGCTGGTCGCGCATGTCGTTGAGGTCGAACTTCTTGCCCTTGGCGACCTTCTCGGCCAGCTTCTGCGCCTTGTCCTTGTCGACCTGCTGCTCGACCTGCTCGACCAGCGAGAGCACGTCGCCCATGTCGAGGATACGGCTGGCGACGCGGTCGGGGTGGAACACGTCGAGGCCGTCGGACTTCTCGCTGGTGCCGATGAACTTGATCGGCTTCCCGGTGATGTAGCGCACCGAGAGCGCCGCGCCGCCGCGCGCGTCGCCGTCGGTCTTGGTCAGCACCACGCCGGTCAGCGGCAGCGCCTCGCCGAAGGCCTTCGCGGTGGCGGCCGCGTCCTGGCCGGTCATCGAGTCGACCACGAACAGCGTCTCGGCCGGATTGACCGCGGCGTGCAGGGCCTTGATCTCGGCCATCATCGCCTCGTCGATCGCCAGGCGACCGGCGGTGTCGACGATCAGCACGTCGACGAAGGACTTGCGCGCATCGGCAATGGCTGCGCGCACGATATCCTCCGGCTTCTGGCCGGACTCGGACGGGAAGAACAGCACGCCCACCTGCCCGGCCAGCGTCTTGAGCTGCTCGATCGCGGCGGGACGGTAGACGTCGGCGCTGACCACCATCACCTTCTTCTTGCGCTTCTCCTTGAGCAGCCTGGCGAGCTTGCCGACGGTGGTGGTCTTGCCCGCGCCCTGCAGGCCGGCCATCAGGATCACCGCCGGCGCCGGCACGTTGAGGTTGAGGTCGCTGGCCTGCGCGCCCATCACCGCGGTCAGCTCGTCGCGGACCACCTTGATCAGCGCCTGGCCCGGGGTCAGCGACTTGAGCACCTCCTGGCCGACCGCGCGCACCTTGATCCGCTCGACCAGGGCCTGCACCACCGGCAGGGCGACGTCGGCCTCGAGCAGGGCGATGCGCACCTCGCGGGTGGCCTCGCGGATGTTCTCCTCGGTCAGCCGGCCGCGGCCGCGCAGGCGGTCGATGGTGCCGGACAGGCGCTGGGTCAGGGATTCGAACATCGGCACGGTCGCGGTCGGAAACGGCCGTCGATTATAAGCGGACGCCCGAACGGCCCCGGGTGTGCGACACTTCCCGGATGACAATCGTTCTCATTGCGGGCGCGTTCTACCTGCTGGCCGCCTGGCTGGTGGTGCGCCGTGTCCAGCGCGAGCGCCGTGCCGGTGCCGGTGCCTGGCTGCTGCCGGCGCTCGGCGCGGTGGCGCTGCACGCACTCTGGCACCTCCTGGCCTGGCGCCAGCTGGGTGGCCTGGACCTGCACTTCTTCGCGGCGCTGTCGCTGGTCGGCCTGGGCATGGCCGCGCTGACCGCGCTGTACGCGGCCAGCGGGCGCATGGGCGCGCTGGGCGCGGTGGTCTTCCCCATTGCCGCGCTGTCGCTGGCCGGCTACGCGCTGTCCGGGGTTTCGGTGCGCACCCCGCTCGACTGGCGCCTGGAGCTGCACGCCTGGCTGGCGCTGCTCGCCTACGCCACCCTGGCGATCGCCGCCCTGCTGGCGATCATGCTGTGGCTGCAGGAGCGCGCGCTGCGCCGGCGCCAGTTCAGCGACTGGCTGCGCGCGCTGCCGCCGCTGACCGAACTGGAATTGCTGCTGTTCCGCGCCATCGCGGTCGGCTTCATCCTGCTTGGCGCGACCCTGCTCACCGGCATCCTGTTCGTGCACGATTTCTTCGCCCAGCACCTGCTGCACAAGACCGTGCTCAGCGTGCTCTCGTGGCTGGCCTTCGGCGCGCTGCTGCTGGGCCGCTGGCGCTATGGCTGGCGCGGGGCCAAGGCCGTGCGCTGGACGCTGGTGGCGATGGTGCTGCTGGTGCTGGCGTTCTTCGGCAGCAAGTTCGTGCTGGAACTGGTCCTGCAGCGCGGCTGAGCCGCATCGGCGACAATGGCGCTTCCCGCGGCGCCTGCGTTCAACGCGACCACCATGCCCTTCATCGACGACAGCAGCCGGCTGGCCTGCGCCGGTCACCACGCCTGGACGGCGGCGGCGATCCGCCGCATCGAGGCCGACTTCAACCGCTCGGCCGACACCCACCTGATCCCGCTGTCGCTGCCCGCCTTCCCCGGCATCGACATCTACTTCAAGGACGAATCCAGCCACCCCACCGGCAGCCTCAAGCACCGGCTGGCGCGCTCGCTGTTCCTGTATTCGCTGGCCAACGGCTGGCTGCACGCGGGCAGCACGGTGGTGGAGGCGTCGAGCGGCTCGACCGCGGTGTCGGAGGCCTACTTCGCGCGCCTGCTGGGCCTGCCCTTCGTGGCGGTGATCCCGGCCTCGACCTCGCCGGAGAAGATCGCGGCGATCGAGTTCCAGGGCGGCCGCTGCCACCTGGTGCGCAGCGCCTGCAGCATCGGCGCCGAGTCGGCGCGGCTGGCGCAGGAGTGCGGCGGCCACTTCATGGACCAGTTCACCTTCGCCGAACGCGCCACCGACTGGCGCGCCAACAACAACATCGCCGAATCGATCTTCCGGCAGATGGAGCAGGAGCCGCACCCGGCGCCGGCCTGGATCGTGTGCAGCGCCGGCACCGGCGGCACCAGCGCCACGCTGGGCCGCTATGCGCACTACCGCGGCCTGCACACGCGAGTGCTCTGCGTCGATCCGGAGCGCTCGGCCTTCCACGGCTACTACGCGGCGGTGGTGCAGGGCCGCGCCGCGCCGGCGCAGGCGGCACCGTCGTCGCGCATCGAGGGCATCGGCCGGCCCACCGCCGAGCCCAGCTTCATCCCCGCCTGCGTGGACGCGATGCTGAAGGTGCCCGATGCGCTGTCGCTGGCGGCGATGCGCTACGTCAACCGCGTCCTCGGCCGCCAGGTGGGCGGCTCGACCGGCACCAACTTCGTCGGCGTGCTGCACATCGCACAGGCCATGCGTGCGCGCGGCGAAACCGGATCGATCGTCACCATCCTCTGCGACGGCGGCGAGCGCTACGCCCACAGCTACTACAGCCCGGACTGGTACGCAGCCGAGGGCATCGACATCGAACAGGCCGACCGCTGCATCGCCGACGCCGCAGACGGGGACGGCGCCCTGCCCGACCTGCAGCCGGTCTCGCGCCATCGCGCGGCCTGATCTTTCCCGCCGGTGACGCCGCCCCCCGCTCCGGCAAGCAGGCCGAGCACGGCGCCCCCGGCGACCTCAGCCAGCGTACGCCGCCCCATGCGCAGGCGCGGCGAACACGGCGAACAGGAGCGCCGCAGCACCGACAAAGCGCACCAGCGTCCAGCCGCACGCGCTGCCGGAAGCAGCGCTCACGCCTGTTCCAGCGCGTCCGCCAGCCGCTCCACCGCGATCACTTCCATGCCCTTGTAGCTGCCGGCCCTGGGCGCATTGCCCTTGGGAACGATGGCACGTTTGAAGCCGTGCGTGGCCGCTTCCTTCAGCCGCTCCTCGCCGTTGGGCACGGGGCGGATCTCACCGGACAGGCCGACCTCGCCGAAAGCCACGGTCTTCTCCGGCAGCGGCACGTCGCGCAGCGAGGACAGCACCGCCAGCAGCACGGGAAGATCGGCCGCCGTCTCCTGCACGCGGATGCCGCCGACCACGTTCACGAACACGTCCTGGTCGCCGACCATCACCCCGCCGTGCCGGTGCAGCACCGCCAGCAGCATGGCCATGCGGTTGCCCTCCAGCCCGACCGCGACCCGGCGCGGATTCGACAGCGGCGAGGCGTCGACCAGCGCCTGTACCTCGACCAGCAGCGGCCGCGTGCCCTCGCGCGCGACCATCACGCAGCTGCCCGGCTGCTGCGCGCTGCCGCCGGAGAGGAAGATCGCCGACGGGTTCGGTACTTCCTTGAGCCCCTTGTCGCCCATCGCGAACACGCCCAGCTCGTTGACTGCGCCGAAGCGGTTCTTGAACGCGCGCAGCACGCGGAAACGGCTGCCCGAGTCGCCCTCGAAATACAGCACGGCATCGACCATGTGCTCGAGCACGCGCGGGCCGGCGATGCCGCCCTCCTTGGTGACGTGGCCGACCAGGAACACCGCGGTGCCGGTCTCCTTGGCGTAGCGCACCAGCCGCGCGGCGGATTCGCGCACCTGGCTGACCGAGCCGGGCGCGGCGGTCAGCGTCTCGGTCCACAGCGTCTGCACCGAATCGGCCACGATCAGCCTCGGCCGCAGTTTCGCGGCGTGGCCGAGGATGTGCTCCACGCAGGTCTCGGCCAGCGCGTCAACGCCTTCCAGCGGCAGCCCGAGCCGGTGACCGCGACCGGCCACCTGGGCCAGCGACTCCTCGCCGGTCACGTACAGGCCGGGCAGCGTCGAGGCCATGCTGGCGACCGCCTGCAGCAGCAGGGTCGACTTGCCGATGCCCGGATCGCCGCCAACCAGCACCACCGCGCCCTCGACCAGGCCACCCCCGAGCACGCGGTCGAACTCGCCGATGCCGGTGGTCACGCGCGCCTCGTCGGCCTGGCGGACCTCGGCCAGCGGCGTGACCTTCGGCGCCTCGGTCTTGCCGGCCCAGCCGCCGCGGCGCGCCGGCGCCGACGCCTTCATCGATGCCGCGGATTCGAGCACGATCTCCGACAGCGTGTCCCAGGCCCCGCAGGCACCGCACTGGCCCTGCCACTTGCTGAAATCCGCGCCGCATTCGCCGCACACGTATGCCGTCTTCGCCTTCGCCATGGCCCTGCCGTCCTGGATACGCCGCTACTGTAGCGGCGCGGCGTCGCGCCGGGCGAGACTGTGGACACCGGCCTGCCATACGCCCGGGGCATACTCCCGGCAAGGAAACCCCGGATGCCTGCGTGCGCATTGCGATCCTGCTGCTGTCCCTCCCGCTGCTCGCCGCCTGCGCGGGCAACGCCTTGGCCCCGGCCGGCGACGCCGTGAACGCCGCGCGCGCCCCGGCGCCGATGGTCGTCGCCCACCGCGGCGCCAGCGCCGCCCTGCCCGAACACACCCTCGCCGCCTACGCGCGCGCCATCGCCGACGGCGCCGATGCCATCGAGCCCGACCTGGTGAGCACCCGCGACGGCGTGCTGGTCTCGCGCCACGAGAACGAGATCGGCGGCACTACCGACGTCGCCCGACGCCCCGAGTTCGCCGGCCGGAAGACGCGCAGGCGGATCGACGGGCGCTGGGTGGAGGGCTGGTTCACCGAGGATTTCACCCTCGCCGAACTCAAGACGCTGCGCGCACGCGAGCGCCTGCCCGACCTGCGCCCGACGGCGCACGACGGGCTGTACGAGATCCCCACGCTGGACGAGATCATCGCGCTCGCCGCCGAGGCCTCCGCCCGCGAGGGACGCAGCATCGCCCTCGTCCCCGAGCTCAAGCATTCGAGCCACTTCGCCGCGATCGGCCTGCCGATGGAAAGCACCCTGCTGGAACGGCTGGCCGCGCATCCGCACACCCGCAGCGCGCCGGTGATCGTGCAATCGTTCGAGACGGAGAACCTGCGCCAGCTGCGGCAGCGCATTCCGCGCGAAAGCAACATCCGCCTGCTGCAGCTGCTCGGAGGCCCGGACGACAGCCCCCACGACACCGTCCTGGCCGGGCGGCCCCTGCGCTATGCACAGATGATGACCCCCGACGGGCTGCGCGCGATCGCCGCCTACGCCGATGCGATCGGCCCGCACTGGGAACTGCTCCAGGTGCGCCGCACGGCCGACGGCCGCCACCGCAGCCCGCTGGTGGACGACGCCCACGCCGCAGGCCTGCAGGTCATCGCCTACACCTATCGCCCGGAAAACCGCTTCCTGCCGCGCAGCCATCGCGACGGCGCCGCGGACGCGCGCAACGACGCCGGATCCATCCGGCAGATGCGCGAACACATCGAGGCCGGCATCGACGGCCTGTTCAGCGACGACTCGGCGCTCGCGCGGCGTGCGGTGGACGGGGATCCGCCACCGCAGCGCTGAAGGCGGGCCAAAGGCCCGTGCCACAAACACGAAAGCCGCCCATGCAGGCGGCTTCCGGAGTCGATGTGGTGGTGCCGGAAATAGGAATCGAACCTACGACCTACGCATTACGAATGCGCCGCTCTACCAACTGAGCTATTCCGGCGTAGCCTGCCATTGTAGAACAACAATTTCCGATGGCAACGCGGATCCAGCCGGATCAATGACTTGCCTGCTTACCCGGGTCGCCTGGCCGCCCCGCTCACTCCACCAGATGCAGCCGCAGCTCCTTCGGCAAGGCGAACACCATGCTCTCGGGCTCCCCTTCCAGCTCGCGCACGCCGGTGGCGCCCAGCGCCTGGAGCCGTTCGAGTACGCCCTGCACCAGCACGTCCGGGGCGGAGGCGCCGGCGGTGACGCCGATATGGCGGCGGCCGGCAACCCATTCGGGATCGATCTCCTCGGCGCCGTCGATCAGGTAGGCCTCGACGCCGTCGCGCTCGGCCAGCTCGCGCAGGCGGTTGGAGTTGGAGCTGTTGGGCGATCCGACCACCAGCACCAGGTCGCATTCGCGCGCCAGGTCGCGCACCGCGTCCTGGCGGTTCTGCGTGGCATAGCAGATGTCGTCGTTCTTCGGGCCCTGGATCTGCGGGTAGCGCAGCCGCAGCGCCGCGATCACGCTGCGGGTGTCGTCGACCGACAGCGTGGTCTGCGTGGTGTAGGCCAGGTTGTCGGGCTGGCCGACGTCCAGGCTGGAGACATCTTCCTCGTCCTCGACCAGGTAGATGCGGCCGCTGCCGGCCTCCTGCTTCCACTGGCCCATCGTGCCCTCGACCTCGGGGTGGCCGGCATGGCCGATCAGCACCACATCGCGGCCGGCGCGGCAGTGCCTGGCCACCTCGAAATGCACCTTGGTCACCAGCGGGCAGGTCGCGTCGAACACCTTCAGCCCGCGGCGGGTGGCCTCGTCGCGCACCGCCTGCGACACGCCGTGCGCGCTGAAGATCACGGTGTGGCCGTCGGGCACCTCGTCGAGCTCCTCGACGAACACTGCGCCACGCTGGCGCAGGTCCTCGACCACGAAGCGGTTGTGCACGACCTCGTGGCGCACGTAGATCGGCGCGCCGAGGGTCTCGATGGCGCGCTTGACGATCTCGATGGCGCGGTCGACGCCCGCGCAGAAGCCGCGGGGATTGGCGAGGACGATATCCATGGCGGGGAGTTTACCGGAGCACGGCGTGGGGACGGCTGAACCGGCGGAGCCGGGAGCGCTGACGGCCCGGAAGCGGGGAGCCGCCGCTCCGGCCCTCGTCCCTGGCGCCTCAGCCCTTCTTCTTCCCCTGGAACAGCCCGAACAGCGCGATTCCGATCGCGCCGCCCACCACCGCGCAGTCGGCGATGTTGAACGCGGGCCAGTAGTGGTCCCGCCAGTGCCACTGGATGAAGTCGACGACGTGGCCGTGGATCTGGCGGTCGATGATGTTGCCCAGCGCGCCGCCGATGACCAGGGCGAACGGCAGCGCGGTGCGCCAGTCGCGGCGCGGCGTGCGCGCCAGCCACCAGGTGAGCAGGCTGCAGATGCCGATGGCCAGGACGGTGAAGAACCACTTCTGCCAGCCGCCGGCGCCGGCCAGGAAACTGAAGGCGGCGCCGGTGTTGTAGGTGCGGTACCAGTTCCAGAACCCCTCGATCACCGGGATCGCGGTGTATTCGGGCAGGCTGGTGAGCACCCACCACTTGCTCAGCTGGTCGAGCACGATGACCACCGCCGACAGCAGCAGCCAGATCAGGGCATTGGGCTTGGCGACGGTCATGCGGCTTCCTGCAGGCGCGCCCGCGGCGCGCGACGGGTGCATCCAGCGCAGATGGCGGCCAGCGCCGGCTCGTGCGCGCCTAGAACCACTTCCGCTCCTCGCCCGGGCCTTCCACGTTCGTCACGCAGCGGCCGCACAGCTTCGGATGCGCGGCGTGGCTGCCCACGTCGGCCCGGTGATGCCAGCAGCGCACGCACTTGGGCTTGCGCGTGGGCTCGGCGACGATGCGCGATTCCTCACCGTCGAACGGCAGCACGGTCACGTCGCCGCTGATGAGCAGAAAGCGCAGCTCGTCCACCAGCGGCGCCACCCGGATCTGGTCCGCCGTGCCGGCATGCAGGACGATTTCCGCCTCCAGCGCCGCGCCGATCTCGCCGCTGGCGCGCATCGGTTCGAGCACCTTGGCCACCTGCTCGCGCAGCTCCAGCAGGCGCTCGAAGTCGTTGACGCCCAGCACCGCGTCGGCCGACAGCGGCGAAAGGCCTTCGTACCAGGTCTCGAACAGCACGTTGTCCTTGCGCGCGCCGTCGGCAGGCGCCGGCAGATAGCCCCACAGTTCGTCGGCGGTGAAGCTCAGGATGGGCGCGATCCAGCGCACAAAGGCCTCGGCGATGTGGTACATCGCCGTCTGCGCGCTGCGCCGACCGCGCGAATCCTCGCCCATGGTGTAGAGCCGGTCCTTGGTCACGTCGAGGTAGAGCGAACCCAGGTCGACGCTGCAGAAGTTGAGCAGCGCCTGCACGATGCCGACGAAGTCGTAGCGGTCGTAGCTGGCCTTGACCTTCTCCTGCACCTCCCATGCGCGATGCACGATCCAGCGGTCGAGCGCGACCATGTCATCGGCCGCGACCAGGTGCGTTGCCGGGTCGAAACCATGCAGGTTGCCCAGCAGGAAGCGCGCGGTATTGCGCAGGCGGCGATAGGCGTCGGCGTTGCGCTTTAGGATCTCCCGCGACAGCGACATCTCGTTGCTGTAGTCGGCGCTGGCGATCCACAGGCGCAGGATGTCCGCGCCCAGCGTCTTCATGATGTCCTGCGGCTCGATGCCGTTGCCCAGCGACTTGGACATCTTGCGGCCGTGCTCGTCCACGGTGAAGCCGTGGGTCAGGCACTGCCGGTACGGCGCGGCCCTGTCGATGGCGACGCCGGTCAGCAGGGACGACTGGAACCAGCCGCGGTGCTGGTCGGAGCCCTCGAGGTAGAGGTCGGCCGGCTTGCCGATGCCGCGATCGAGCAGCACGCCCTCGTGGGTGACGCCCGAGTCGAACCAGACATCGAGGATGTCGGTGATCTTCTCGTAGTCGGCGGCTTCGTCGCCGAGCAGTTCCGTGGCGTCGAGCGAGTACCACACGTCCACGCCCTCGCGCTCGACGCGGTCGGCCACCGTACGCATCAGTGCGGTGCTGCGCGGATGCGGCTCGCCGGTCTCGCGGTGCACGAACAGCGCGATCGGCACGCCCCAGGTGCGCTGGCGCGAAATCGTCCAGTCCGGGCGGCCCTCGACCATGCCGGCGATGCGCGCCTTGCCCCATTCGGGATACCAGCGCACGGTGTCGATGGCGGCCAGCGCGTCCGCGCGCAGGTTCGCCTGCTCCATCGAGATGAACCACTGCGGCGTGGCGCGGAACGCGATCGGGGTCTTGTGGCGCCAGCAGTGCGGATAGCTGTGCTCGAGCTTGCGCAGCGCGAGCAGCGTGCCGTCGGCGCGCAGCACCTCGACAATGGCGTCGTTCGCCTTCCAGATGTGCTGGCCGGCCAGCTCCGTTCCGTGCGCGGCCGGCGTCGACGGCAGGTATACGCCGCGGCCGTCGATCGGATTGATCTCGGCGGCGCTGAATCGATCGATCAGGTCGTAATGCTTCGCGACCGCGTAGTCCTCCTGGCCGTGGCCGGGCGCGGTGTGCACGGCGCCGGTGCCGTCCTCGGCGGACACGTGGTCACCCAGCAGCACGGGGATGTCGCGCGTGTCGTAGAACGGGTGCGCGAACAGCATGCCTTCGAGCTTCCCGCCCTGCGCACGGCCGAGTACGGTCGTGTCCTCGACGCCGTAGCGCCGCAGCGCGGACTCGACCAGCGCGTCGGCCAGCACCAGCCAGCGGCGCCTGCCGTCGTGGCCAGGGCCTTCGACCAGCACGTACTCCAGCTCGGCGCCGAGCGAGATCGCCAGCGACGCCGGCAGCGTCCATGGCGTGGTGGTCCAGATCGGAATCGCGACCTCGACCTCCTCCGGCACCTCGACCCCGAACGCACGCGCCACCGCCTGCGGGCTGCGCGCGGCGTAGGCCACGTCGACCGCGGGCGAGACCTTGTCGGCGTACTCGATCTCGGCCTCGGCCAGCGCCGAGCCGCAGTCGAAGCACCAGTGCACCGGCTTCACGCCGCGGGTGAGGTGGCCGTTGTCGACGATCCTGGCCAGCGCGCGGATCTCGTTGGCCTCGAAGCGGAAATCGAGCGTCAGGTAGGGGTTGTCCCAGTCGCCGATCACGCCCAGCCGCTTGAAGTCCCTGCGCTGGAGGTCGATCTGCGTGCGTGCGTACTCGCGGCACTTCGCCCGGAATTCGGTGGCATCGAGCTTGACGCCGACCTTGCCGTACTTCTTCTCGATCGCGATCTCGATCGGCAGGCCGTGGCAGTCCCAGCCCGGGATGTAGGGTGCATCGAAGCCGGCCAGGTAGCGCGACTTGACGATGATGTCCTTGAGGATCTTGTTGACCGCGTGGCCGAGGTGGATCGCGCCGTTGGCGTAGGGCGGGCCGTCGTGCAGCACGAACAGCGGGCGGCCCTTCGCGTTCTCGCGCAGCCGCGCGTACAGACCCTCGCGCTCCCAGCGCTCGAGCGTGCCCGGCTCCCGCTTCGGCAGGTCGCCGCGCATCGGGAAATCCGTCGACGGCAGCAGGATCGTGGATTTGTAGCGGTTCTCGTCGGAGCTCACGCGCAGGCCTGTGTCGGGTTGTAGTGCAGCAGCCGCCGCGCCTCGGCGGCATCGCGGTCCATCTGCGCGACCAGCGTCGGCAGGTCGGGGAACTTCTCCTCGTCGCGCAGGCGCGCGACGAACTCGACCTCGATCCGGCGCCCGTACAGGTCGCCTTCGAAATCGAACAGGTGCGCCTCCAGCAGCGGCTCCACCCCGCCCACCGTCGGCCGGGTGCCGAAACTCGACACCGAGGGCCACGGCCGCTCGCCGACGCCGTGCACACGGGTGGCGTAGATGCCGCGCAGCGCGGGCACCTTGCTGCCGAAGCGCAGGTTGGCGGTGGGATAGCCCAGGGTGCGACCCAGCTGGCGCCCGCGCACCACGCGCCCGGACACCGCATAGGGCGCGCCGAGCAGGGCCGCGGCCGCGCCGAAGTCGCCCTCGACCAGCGCCTGGCGGATACGGGTGCTGGACACGCGTTCGCCGCCCAGCTCGACCGGTTCGATCTCGTGCGCGCCGAAGCCGTGGCGCTCGCCTTCCGCGCGCAGCAGCGCGATGTCCCCGCCGCGGCGGTGGCCGAAGCGGAACCCCGGACCCACCCAGACCTCGCGCGCACGCAGGCGCTGCACCAGCATGGCCTCGATGAAGGCCTCGGCCGACAGCGCCGACAGCGCGGCGTTGAAGCGCAGCAGGCCCACGGCATCGGCGCCGAGCCCGCACAGCCCCTCGAACTTCGCCCGCGGCAGGCTCAGCCGCGGCGGCGGCGATGCCGGAGCGAAGAACTCGCGCGGCAGCGGTTCGAAGCTCAGCGCCACCGCCTGCACGCCCAGCGCGCGCGCGCGCGCGACCGTGCGCTGCACCAGCGCGCGATGGCCCAGGTGCAGGCCGTCGAAGGCGCCGATGCAGACCACGCTGCCGCCCGGAGTCGGGGATCGCCCGGCGATGTCGCGAAACAGCCTGCTCATGGATGCTCTGGTTGCCGGCCCTGCCATGGATGACCGGCCGCGCGGTGGAAAGCCCGAAAGTATAGCGGTGCCGGCGGCCCGCCCGGATCAGTGGCGCAGCTCAAGGGGGCGCAGGCCACCGGCGAGCAGCGCCGCCGCGAAGGTGCCGGCACCGGCCGCGATCGTCGCCAGCAGCCATCCCACGCGGTACTGCCAGCCATCGATGGCCGTCCAGTCGCCGATCCAGCCGCGCAGCGCCAGCACCGCCGCGGTCATCGCCGCGCACGCCAGCAGCAGCCTGAGCAGGAAGCGTCCCCAGCCCGATTCCGGCCGGTGCAGCCCGGTCCTGCGCAGCGCGCGCCACAGCAGCCAGGCGTGGGCGATGCCCGCCAGCGCGGTCGCCAGCGCGATCCCGCCGTGCGCGCCCGGGACCTTCCCCAGCCACAGCGGCGTGGTGATGGCCACGGTCAGCACCACGTTGGTGGCCACGGTCAGGACCGCCGCGCGCATCGGCGTCTTCATGTCCTGCCGCGCATAGAACGCCGGCGCCAGCACCTTGCTCAGCATGAAGGCTGGCACGCCCAGGCTCATCGCCCCGAGGCTGACGGCCGCCATGCGCGTGTCCGCGGCGGTGAACTGGCCGTAGTTGTAGACGGTGGCGGTGATCGGCTCGGCCAGCAGCAGCAGGCCCAGGGCCGCGGGCACGCCGGCCAGCAGGGCCATGCGCAGGCCCCAGTCCAGCGAACGGCTGTAGCCGGCGCTGTCCTCGGCCGCGTGCCGGCGCGAGAGGTGCGGCAGGATCACCGTGCCCAGCGCCACCCCGAACAGGCCGAGCGGAAACTCGATCAGGCGGTCGGAGTAGTACAGCCAGTCCACGCTGCCGGCGGCCAGCACCGAGGCGAAGGCGGTGCCGACGATCAGGTTGATCTGCGCCACCGAGGAGGAGAACAGCGTCGGCAGCATCAGCTTCCCGACCTTGCGCACCTCCGGGTGCCCGAAGCCCCAGCGCAGCCGCGGGCGCAGCCCCAGCCGTCCCAGCGCCGGCCACAGCAGCGCCAGCTGCAGGAAACCCGCGGCGAGCACGCCCCAGGCCAGGCCCACCGGCGGCACCTGGAAGCGCGGCGCCAGCCACAGCATCGCCGCGATCATCGTCAGGTTGTGCAGGACCGGGGTGAAGGCCGGCAGGCCGAAGCGGTCGTGGCTGTTGAGGATCGACCCGGCCAGCGACATCATCGAGATGAACAGCAGGTAGGGGAAGGTGATCCGCAGCATCTGCGCGGTCTGCGCCAGCAGCTCCGGCTGCTCGGCCCAGCCCGGCGCGAACAGCCGCGCCACCAGCGGCGCGGCCAGCGCGCCCGCGGCGCAGACCACCAGCACCACGGCGCACAGTGCGCCGGCCATGTGGTCGATGAAGGACTTCAGCGCCGCCCGGTCGCCCTTTTCCCGGATCTCGTTGAGCACCGGCACGAAGGCCATCGCCATCGAGCCCTCGGCGAACACCCGACGCAGGAAATTGGGCACCCGGTAGGCGACGATGAATGCGCTCATCGCCCCGCCGGTGCCGAACAGGGTCGCCTGCAGCATGTCGCGGGCGAAGCCGGCGATGCGCGACAGCAGGGTCATGCCGCTGAACACGGCGGTCGAGCGCAGCAGGCCCGGCTTCCGGCGCCCGGCCGGGCCTTCCGGACCCGGGGCGGCGGCGCCTGGATCCGGGGTGGTCACGCCCCCCGCCCTGCCGTGGCTGCGGTGTTGACGCAAGTCACTGAATCCCCCATAATTTCCGGCTCCATTTTCCCGGATTCCGGCAGCCGCCGGTTTTCGACGTTCATTTCCTTACCAGTTTCCAGGATTCCATCGTGGCCAACATCAAGTCCGCCCAGAAGCGCGCCAAGCAGACCGTCGTGCGCAACGCGCGCAACACGGCGCAGCGCTCGCAGCTGCGTACCGCCGTCAAGAAGGTGATCAAGGCGCTCGACGCCAGCGACGCCGCCGGTGCCGAAGCCGCCTACGCCGTGGCCCAGCCGCTGCTCGACCGCTTCAGCTCGCGCGGCCTGATCCACAAGAACAAGGCCGCCCGCCACAAGAGCCGCCTGACCGCCCGCATCAAGGCGCTCAAGGCCGCCTGACCGGCGCTGCATCGCGGTCGCTTCGAAAAACCCGGCGGGAGCCGGGTTTTTTGTTGTCCGCGCGATTCCCGCCTCCTGTCTGCGGGGGAATGTGCCGACCGTGCGGAAGGCTGCCCCCATCCGGCGCTGCGCGCCGACTTCCCCCGCAGGCGGGGGAAGTGGCCGGTGGCCTGCGGCCGGCTCAGCCGGCATCTGCCGGATCCGTACTGCCGGCCGGGCCGGACTCCCGCGTCTCGCCGGACTCCCCTGCCTTGCCCGACCCGCCGGCCTCGCGCTCGTCCCGATCCATCCGGTCCAGGTGCGCCTGCACCTGGAGCATCACATCGCGGGTGCCGGTATGCGCCAGGCCGGAAACGATGAACCACGGGGCGGTCCAGCCCAGCCCGGCCACGATGTGCCCGGCCAGCGCGCGGGCGTCGTCCTCGGGAATGAGGTCGGCCTTGTTGAGCAGCAGCCAGCGCGGCTTGTCGAGCAGGCCGGCGTCGAACTTCTCCAGTTCGCGCTCGATGGTGCGCACCTGCGCGATCGCGTCGCTGCCGTCGAGCGGCTCGATCTCGACCAGGTGCAGCAGCAGCCGCGTGCGCTGGATGTGGCGCAGGAACAGTGCGCCCAGCCCCGCCCCGTCGGCAGCGCCCTCGATCAGCCCCGGGATGTCGGCGATCACGAAGCTGCGCGCCGGCTCGACGCTGACCACGCCCAGGTTCGGGTACAGCGTGGTGAACGGGTAGTCGGCCACCTTCGGCGTCGCCGCCGAGACCGCGCGGATCAGGGTGCTCTTGCCGGCGTTGGGGAAGCCGAGCAGGCCGACGTCGGCCAGCAGCTTCAGCTCCAGCCGCAGCCTGCGCTCCTCGCCCGCCGTGCCCGGGGTCGACTGCCGCGGCGAGCGGTTGGTCGAACTCTTGAAGTGCATGTTGCCCAGCCCGCCCTTGCCGCCGCGCGCGACCAGCAGGCGTTCGCCGTGGACGGTGAGGTCGCCGATCACCTCGTCGGTATCGACGCTGTGCACCACCGTCCCCACCGGCACCACGATGACCTTGTCCTCCCCGCCCTTGCCGTACATCTGCCGGCCCATGCCGTTCTCGCCGCGCTGGGCGCGGAACATCTTCTCGTGGCGGAAATCGACCAGGGTATTGAGGTTCTCGTCGGCCAGCAGCCACACGCTGCCGCCGTCGCCGCCGTCGCCGCCGTCGGGCCCGCCCAGCGGGATGAACTTCTCCCGCCGGAATCCCACGCAGCCGTTGCCGCCGTTGCCGGCGATGACGGTGATTTCGGCTTCGTCGACTAGCTTCATGGGACTCGGGATTGGGGATTGGGGATACGGAACAGCAGCCGCAGCAGTCTACCGGCACGCCGCGAGGGGTGGGCAGGGCTCTTCGCTCTTCCGAATCCCCAATCCCGAATCCCCAATCCCGCCGTTCCGGCGGACCCACGGTCCGCCGGAACGAAAAAGCCCCGCACGCGGCGGGGCCTTCGCTCGGAATGGCGCGCGGCCTACGCCTGCGCGACCACGCTGACGGTGCGGCGCTTCTTCGGGCCCTTGGTCGAGAACTCGACGTGGCCGTCGACCAGCGCGAACAGGGTGTGGTCGCGGCCCAGGCCAACGCCCGGACCCGGGTGGAACTGGGTGCCGCGCTGGCGGACGATGATGTTGCCGGCTTCGATCGCCTGGCCGCCATACATCTTCACGCCCAGGTACTTCGGGTTGGAGTCGCGGCCGTTGCGCGAGGAACCTACGCCCTTTTTGTGTGCCATGACTGCTTCTCCTTACTTGCTGCCGCCGGCGATGCCGGTGATCTCGATTTCGGTGTAGTGCTGGCGATGTCCCTGCCGCTTCATGTGGTGCTTGCGGCGGCGGAACTTGATGATGCGCACCTTGTCGGCGCGGCCGTGGCCGACGACCTTTGCGGTGACGCTGGCGCCCTTGAGCGCATCGCCGACCTGGATGCCGTCGCTGTCGCCGAGCATCAGGATGTTGTCGAAGGTGATCTCGTTGCCGGCTTCGGCCTCGAGCTTCTCGACGCGGAGCGTTTCGCCCTGCGCCACGCGGTATTGCTTGCCGCCGGTGACCAGTACTGCGTACATGTGGAGCCTCGCTGGGTGTTCGGTTCTGTAGTTATTCTTCGATCTGGCCGCCATCGGCGGCGGACAGAAGCGGAATTGTACGGGTTTCAGCGACTTGGGCGCAACCGGGGAACGGGGCCAGGGACATTTTCCGCCACGATCCTTGCCGCTCCGGTCAACCCGGGAAAAATGTCCCTGACCCCATTTCGCCCCCATTCCGCCCCGTCGGGGGCGGGACGCTCCGTTTCCGGGCCGCGCGTTCCCCTGCGGCCGCCGGACCGGCACCATGACGCTCCCCCTCGTCCGCCCGCGGAACGCCCATGAAAGCCGTCGCCCTGACCCGCTACCTGCCGATCGACGACCCCGACTCCCTGCTCGATATCGAGCTGGAGGCGCCGGCGCCCGGGCCGCACGACCTGCTGGTGCGGGTGGAGGCGGTGTCGGTCAACCCGGTCGACACCAAGCTGCGCGCGCCCGGACCCCAGGCCGAGGCACAGCCACGGGTGCTGGGCTTCGACGCCGCCGGCGTGGTCGAGGCGGTGGGCGCGCAGGTCACCGGCTTCCGGCCCGGCGACGCGGTGTACTACGCCGGCGACGTCACCCGCCCCGGCAGCAACGCGCAGTTGCAGCTGGTCGATGCGCGCCTGGCGGCGCGCAAACCCGCATCGCTCGACTTCGCCCAGGCCGCCGCCCTGCCGCTCACCGCGATCACCGCCTGGGAGCTGCTGTTCCAGCGCATGGGCTACGCCGTCGACGGTGGCGGCAGCGGCCGCTCGCTGCTGGTCATCGCCGGCGCGGGCGGCGTCGGGTCGATCGCGATCCAGCTGGGGAAGCTGGCCGGCTTCAGCGTGATCGCCACCGCCTCGCGCGAGGAAACCGTGGCCTGGTGCCGGCAGATGGGCGCCGACCACGTGATCGACCACCGGGAGCCGCTCGCGCCGCAGCTGCAGGCGCTGGGCTTCGGCGCGGTCGACGCCGCGCTCAACCTCGCCGACACCGATCGCTACTGGACCGGACTGGGCGAACTGCTGGCGCCGCAGGGACGCGTCGGCCTGATCGTCGAACCGCGCGGCGAGCTGCGCATCGGCGATCCGTACAAGGCCAAGTGCATCGGCATCCACTGGGAATTCATGTTCGCGCGACCGAAGTTCCGCACGCCCGACATGGCCGAACAGGGCCGCATCCTGGCGCAGGTGGCCGCCCTGGTTGACGCCGGCAGGCTGCGCGGAACGCTGAACGCGACCCTGTCGCCCATCAACGCCGCCAACCTGCGCGAGGCGCACCGGCGGCTGGAGTCCGGCCGGGCAATCGGCAAGCTCGTGCTCCACGGCTGGTGAGCGCCGCCCTCCCCGCCCCGGACCGATCCTCCCGGACCGCTGACGCATGACGCCCTCCTCCTTCCCCCTCGAGAGACTGGCCAGGCTGCTGGCCGGCCTGTTCCTCTTCGGCATCGCCACCTGCCTGATGGTGCGCGCCAACCTCGGCCTGTCGCCCTGGGACGTGCTCGCCGAAGGCATCGCGGAGACCACCGGCCTGGCGTTCGGCCTGGTGATCGTGCTCACCGGCGCCGCGGTGCTGCTGCTGTGGTGGCCGCTGCGCCTGAAGCCGGGGCTGGGCACCCTGCTCAATGCACTGCTGATCGGGCCGAGCGCGCAGCTTGGGCTGTGGCTGCTGCCCGACTTCCACGTGCCGTGGCAGCAGGTGGCGGTGTTCGCTTCCGGTCTGCTGCTGCTGTCGCTGGCCACCGGCCTGTACATCGGCAGCCGCTTCGGTGCCGGGCCGCGCGACGGGCTGATGCTGGGATTGAACCAGCGACTGGGCTGGCCCGTCTGGTTCGCGCGCACCGTGGTGGAAGGGTCGGTGCTGCTGGCCGGATGGCTGCTGGGTGGCACCGTTGGCGTGGGCACGCTCGCCTTCGCCCTGCTCGTCGGGCCGCTGGTCGGCAGGGCGCTGCGCTGGCTGGATTCCGCGACGCCACCTCCACAACCCTGTCCGCGTCCCGGCCGCTGAGCGCCTGCGCGCTGGCAATCCGCGGATTTGCCCCCAAACCGGAGGGCCGGTAGGCTGATCGATTGCCTCCGGCTCCCCCACCAGCCCAACCGGATCCCCCACCGATGGCGATGGACACCATCCGCATCCGCGGTGCCCGTACCCACAACCTCAAGAACGTCGACCTCGACCTCCCGCGCGACAGGCTGATCGTGATCACCGGCCTGTCCGGCTCGGGCAAGTCGTCGCTGGCGTTCGACACGATCTACGCCGAAGGCCAGCGCCGCTACGTCGAGTCGCTGTCGGCCTATGCGCGCCAGTTCCTGAGCGTGATGGAGAAGCCGGACGTCGACCACATCGAGGGCCTGTCGCCGGCGATCTCGATCGAGCAGAAGTCGACCTCGCACAACCCGCGCTCGACCGTCGGCACCATCACCGAGATCTACGACTACCTGCGCCTGCTGTACGCACGCGTGGGCCTGCCGCGCTGCCCCGACCACGGCTACCCGCTGGAGGCGCAGACGGTCAGCCAGATGGTCGACCAGGTGATGGCGCTGGACCCTGAGAAGCGCTGGATGCTGCTGGCGCCGGTGGTGCGCGAGCGCAAGGGCGAACACGCGCAGGTGTTCGAGCAGCTGCGCGCGCAGGGTTACGTGCGCGTGCGCGTGGACGGCACGCTGCACGAGATCGATGCGGTGCCGCCGCTGGCGCTGCGGGTGAAACACACGATCGAGGCGGTGATCGACCGCTTCAGGGTGCGCGATCCGGATTCCGAAGCCGGCACCGGCCTCAGGCAGCGTCTTGCCGAATCTTTCGAGACCGCGCTCAAGCTCGGCGACGGCATGGCATCGGTGCAGGCCATCGAGGATGCGCCCGGAGGCGCGAGTGCCGCCGGAGGCAGGCGGCAGGGAGCGGCCGCAGACGACGGCCCCGCCGCTGCGCTGCTGTTCTCCTCGCGCTACTCCTGTCCGGTGTGCGAGTACGCGCTGCCCGAACTCGAGCCGCGCCTGTTCTCGTTCAACTCCCCGGTCGGCGCCTGCCCGACCTGCGACGGCCTGGGCGTGGCCCAGTTCTTCGATCCGGCGCGCGTGGTGGTGCATCCGGAGCTGTCGCTGGCCGCCGGCGCGGTGCGCGGCTGGGACCGTCGCAACGCCTATTATTTCCAGCTGATCCAGTCGCTGTCGCGGCACTACGGCTTCAGCGTCGATACGCCCTGGAACGAGCTGCCGGAGGAGTCGCGCCAGGCGGTGCTGTTCGGCAGCGGCGGCGAAACCATCGCCTTCAGCTATCTCACCGACGCCGGCGGACGCACCCAGCGCAAGCACCGCTTCGAGGGCATCGTGCCCAACCTGGAGCGGCGCTACCGGGAAACCGAGTCGGCGGCGGTGCGCGAGGAACTGGCCAAGTACATCAGCGAGCGCGCCTGCACCGACTGCGGCGGCGCGCGCCTGAACGCGGCCGCGCGCAACGTCTTCGTCGCCGGGCGTCCGCTGCCGGACCTGGTGGTGATGCCGATCGACGGGGCGCTGGAATTCTTCCGCACGCTGAACCTGACCGGCTGGCGCGGCGAGATCGCGGCCAGGATCGTCAAGGAGATCAACGAGCGGCTGGGCTTCCTGGTCGACGTCGGCCTCGACTACCTGACGCTGGAGCGCAAGGCCGACACGCTCTCGGGCGGCGAGGCGCAGCGCATCCGCCTGGCCTCGCAGATCGGCGCCGGCCTGGTCGGGGTGATGTACGTGCTCGACGAACCGTCGATCGGCCTGCACCAGCGCGACAACGAGCGGCTGCTGGGCACGCTGACGCGCCTGCGCGATGTGGGCAACACGGTGATCGTGGTCGAGCACGACGAGGATGCGATCCGCATGGCCGACCACATCGTCGACATCGGCCCGGCGGCCGGCGTGCACGGCGGCGAAGTCGTTGCCCAGGGCAGTATCGAGGACGTGCTCAAGGCGCCGCGCTCGCTGACCGGGCAGTACCTGTCGGGCGAACGCCGGATCGAGATTCCCGGGCGCCGCCACAAGCCCAATCCGAAGATGCAGCTGCAGCTGCTCGGGGCGTCGGGCAACAACCTCAAGGACGTGGACCTGACCATCCACTCGGGCCTGTTCACCGCGATCACCGGCGTCTCCGGCTCGGGCAAGTCCACGCTCATCAACGACACCCTGTATGCGCTGGCCGCCAACGAGATCAACGGCGCCTCGCACAAGCCTGCGCCGTACCGCGAGATCCACGGCCTGGACCTGTTCGACAAGGTGGTCGACATCGACCAGTCGCCGATCGGCCGCACCCCGCGCAGCAACCCGGCCACCTATACCGGCCTGTTCACCCCGCTGCGCGAACTGTTCGCGCAGGTGCCGGAGGCGCGGGCGCGCGGCTACGCCGCCGGGCGCTTCAGCTTCAACGTGCGCGGCGGCCGCTGCGAGGCCTGCCAGGGCGACGGCCTGATCAAGGTCGAGATGCACTTCCTGCCCGACGTGTACGTGCCCTGCGACGTGTGCAAGGGCAAGCGCTACAACCGCGAGACCCTGGAGATCCTGTACAAGGGCCACAGCATCCACGACGTGCTGGAGATGACCGTCGAGGACGCGCTGACCCTGTTCGAGCCGGTACCGTCGATCGCGCGCAAGCTCGAGACCCTGCTCGACGTCGGCCTGAGCTACATCAAGCTCGGCCAGCCGGCGACGACGCTCTCGGGCGGCGAGGCGCAGCGGGTGAAGCTGTCGAAGGAGCTCTCGCGCCGCGACACCGGACGCACCCTCTACATCCTCGACGAGCCGACCACCGGCCTGCACTTCCACGACATCGAGCACCTGCTGGCGGTGCTGCACAAGCTGCGCGACGACGGCAATACCGTGGTGGTGATCGAGCACAACCTCGACGTGATCAAGACCGCCGACCGGGTGATCGACCTGGGACCGGAAGGCGGCCACCGCGGCGGCACCATCGTCGCCGAGGGCACGCCGGAGGAGCTGGCCCGGGTGGCGCATTCGCATACCGGGCAGTTCCTGGCGCGGATGCGGGGCTTCGAAGCCGTCTCCGCCAAGCACAAGCCCGCCGCCTGAGCCCGTCCCTCCCCGGCCCGCATCCGCACTTCCGACCCGGATCCACGCAATGACCGCAGACGACCGCGTTCCCCTGTTCCGCATGCCGCTGGAGCTGCGCTGGCGCGACCTGGACGCGTTCAACCACGTCAACAATTCCAACTTCATGACCTACCTCGAAGAAGCGCGCATCCGCTGGTTCGAGTCGCTGGGCGAGGAGTGGATGACGGATCGGACCGCGCCGCTGCTGGCGGCGGTGCAGATGAACTACCGGGTGCCGATCCCCTATCCGGCGCGCGTGGTGGTGGAACTGTTCTCCGACCGGGTCGGCAACAGCAGCGTGACCATCGGCCACCGCATCGCCGGCAGCGACGGCAGCCTGCTCCATGCCGACGGCCACGTGGTGATGGTCTGGGTCGACCGCGAAAGCGGCCGCCCGGTGGCGCTGCCGGACGCGGTCAGGCGCATGGCCGGCGGCAGCGGGGACTGACGCCGGGCCGGCGGTTATGATGGCGGCTGGCTTGCAACGGACCTGCGCATGACGGGCTCCCTGGTCGACACCACGATCCACTCCGGCGGCATCCACGAACTGCGGCTGGCGCGGCCGCCGGTGAACGCGCTCGATCCGGCGCTGTGCGAAGCGCTGCGCGCGGCGCTGCGGCAGGCGATCGACGCAGGCGCGCAGGGAATCGTGCTGGCCGGAGGGCCCAAGGTGTTCTCCGCCGGCCTGGATGTCCCGCACCTGATGACGCTCGACGGCCCGGCCCTGCACCGCGCATGGGAGGCGTTTTTCCACGCCGCGCGCGACCTGGCCGGATCGCCGGTGCCGGTGGTCGCTGCGCTGAACGGCCACGCGCCCGCCGGCGGCTGCGTGCTGGCGCTGTGCTGCGACTACCGCATCATGGCCGAGGGGCCGTACAGCATCGGCCTCAACGAGACCCGGGTCGGACTGGTGGCGCCGGCGGGGATCCAGGCGCTGCTGGCGCGCGTGGTCGGACCGCACCGTGCCGAACGCCTGCTGGTCGCCGGCGAGATGGTCGAGTCGCGACGCGCGCTGGAAATCGGCCTGGTCGACGAACTGGCCGACCTTGACGCGGTACCCGCCCGCGCCCGCGAGTGGCTGGCCGCCCTGCTGACCCTGCCGCGCAAGCCGATGCTTGCCACCCGCGCCATCGCGCGCGCGGAAGTCGTCGCCGCACTGCAGCCCGAGCGCATCGGCCTGGAGCGCTTCACCGCGTCCTGGAACGACCCCGACACCCAGGCCGCGCTGCGCGCGCTGCTGGCCAAGCTGGGCAAGTAGCCGCCGCCCACCCGCGGCGCCGCGCAAGCCTGGAAGCCGCCTTCAGGCGCCGTCGTCGCCCACCGCAACCGGGCGCGAAGCATCGTCGATCCATCCGCTCCACGAGCCGGTGAACAGCCGCGCCCCGTGCAGGCCGGCATGCGCCATCGCCAGCAGGTGGTGGCAGGCGGTCACGCCGGAGCCGCACATGACCGCGACCTCGCCCGGCGAACGGCCGCCGAGCAGCGCTTCGAACTCCGCGCGCAGACGCGCGGGCGGCTTGAAGCGTCCGTCGTCCAGATTCAGCGCATAGGGACGATTGACCGCGCCGGGAACGTGCCCGGCCACGGCGTCGATCGGTTCGACGTCACCGCGGAAGCGTTCCGCCGCCCGCGCATCGACCAGCAGGCCGCCAGCGCCGAGATGGCGTCGGGCGCCTTCCGCATCCAGCAGGCGGGCGTCGTCGAAGCCGGAGCCGGAGGCACGGTCGGCATGCGCGGCCGAGGGGATGATGTCGTCCACGGGAAATCCCGGGGCGCGCCAGCGCGCCCAGCCGCCGTCGAGCACCGCCACCGCCGGGTGCCCCATCATCCGCAGCAGGCACCACAGCCGCGCCGCGAACGCGCCATCGCCGTCGTCGTAGGCCACCACCTGGTCGCCAGGCGCGACACCCCAGGCCGACAGCGTGGCCGAAAAATCCGCAGCCTCCGGCCAGGGATGGCGCCCGCGCCCCGGGCCGGGCCGGCCGGACAGATCGCGGTCCAGGTGCGCGTAGCGGGCACCGGGAAGATGCGAAACGCGATACGCGCGCTCGCCGGCATCGGGATCGACCAGGGAAAACCGGCAGTCCACGATCACCACGCCGCTGCCGCCCAACGCCGCCGCCAGCTCCTCCGCCTGCACCAGCGTGGTCCAGGGGCCGTTCATCGCAGCGCCTCCAGCCGCTGGCGCAGGTTGAACAGAATCGATGCCGTCGCGCCCCAGATGCGCTGCCGCGCCGCATCCCGGTGCGGCCTGAACTCGAGCACCTGGCGGACCCGGCCACCCAGCTCGATCTCCACCCGCCGCAGGCTGTCGGGCGAGAGCAGGAAAGCCAGCGGCACCTCGAACACCTCGGCCACCTCGCGCGGATCGGGCACCGGCACGAAGTCCTCCGCGATCCTGGCGACCACCGGAAGCACGCGGTAGCCGCTGATCGTGGTCAGCGGATCCAGCCAGCCCATCGGCAGCGCCTGCGCCGCGGGCAGTCCGATCTCCTCGTCGGCCTCGCGCAGGGCGGCATCCAGCGCACCGGCGTCGCCGGGCTCGACCCGCCCGCCGGGGAAGCTGACCTGGCCGGGATGCTGGCGCATGCCCTCGGTGCGGCGGGTCAGGATCACGCTCGGCCCGCTGCCGCGCGCGACCAGCCCGACCAGGACCGCCGCTTCGGTGGCGACCAGCCCGGCCGGAAGCAGCCCGTCGAGTTCGGCGAGGTTCCAGCCGTCTTCCCGCGGCGGGCGCGCCAGCGGATGCAGCGCCGGCCGCAGCCGCTCGATCTCGGAAATCATCGTTCGCGGGCCGCCGCGCGCGCCGGCAGCACCTGGTCCATGAGCCGCAGGCGCTCGTCGTCTTCCATCCCCGGCCAGCCGGCGATCTCGGCGGCGGTGCGATGGCAGCCGAAGCAGCAGCCCTCGTCGTCGAGCATGCAGACGCCGATGCAGGGGCTGGGCACGGCGCGGACATCGGACGCCATCGTCGGCTCCACCTGCGCGGCCACGGCCCGGGCCGGACGCGGCTGCGCCGGCGCGGACGCCACCGCGGATACGCGCGCAGCCCCGGGCGGGGCTGCGCGGACACTCATGCGTGGGCCGAAGCGCGCAGGGACCGCCGCCGGCCGGCCTGCACCGGCGGCGACGGAAGGCAGGCGCTCCACCCCGCCCGGGTCAGCGGACGCTGACCAGCTTGACGTCGAACACCACTGCCTGGTTGGCCATGCGGCCGGCCTGGATCGTGGTGCCGTAGGCCTTGTCGCCGGGAAGCACGACTTCCCAGCGCGCGCCGGCCGGCATCTGCAGCAGCGCCTCGCGCAGCCCGACCAGCGGAATCTGGCTGACTTTCATCGTGATCGGACCGCCCTGCTGGCCTTCCTGCGGCTGCGCGGTATCGACCAGCACGGTGCCGTCGGGCAGCGAGCCCTTGTAGTTGAGCTGCACGTCGCTGTTCTGGGTCGGACGGGCGCCGCTGCCGTTCTCGATCACGCGGTACTGCACGGTGCTGCCCGCCAGCGTCTGCACGCCGGCCTTGCCGCGGTTCTGCGCCAGGAAGGCGTCGCTCGCCGACTTGTTGGCGGCGGCCAGCTTGTTGAATTCCTCCTGCATCTTCGCCGCCTGGCGCTGCTGCATGCCCTCGACGGCCGAGCGCAGCTGGTCCACCGGCACCGCCGGCTCCTTGCGCGCATAGGCGTCCTGGATCGCCTTGATGACCGTGTTGACGTCCACCGCCTCGCCGTTGGCCGCCAGCTGGGCCAGCTCGACGCCGGTGTTGTAGCCGATGGCGTAGCTCAGGCGCCCGCGCTCGGTAGAGGTGTCCTGTGCGGCGGCCATGCCTGACACGAGAGTGAGAGCCGCAAGGCTGGCGGCAAGCAAACGCAACTTCATCGAGCTGTATCTCCAGAATGATTGGGGCTGGCCGGACCACCCTCCGGTCTGGCGGCGGCACGGGGCGCCACCCCTGCCGGGGGCGACAGGATAGGATAACGGGCGCAGGGCTTAACCGCCACTGACACCGGCCTTTGTGACCACCGGCCGCAGCACAAGTTCCCGCCCCCTTCCCTACCGCGAACGCCATGCCCGACTCCCGCCTGCTGATCACCGACCACGACGCCGTCCGCGTCATCGCCGTCAACCGGCCCGACAGGCTCAACGCCCTGGACAGCGCCACCATCGAGGCCCTCGACGCGGCCTTCTCCGCCGCCGCCGCCGACCCGGCGGTCCGCGCCCTGGTCCTGACCGGCAGCGGAACCCGGGCCTTCGTCGCCGGGGCCGACATCGGCGAGATGGCGGCGCTGACCCCGGCCGAGGCCCGCGGGTTCTCGCTGCGCGGCACGCGGATGATGCGCCGGATCGAGAAGATGCCCAAGCCGGTGATCGCGATGGTCAACGGCTTCGCCCTGGGCGGCGGCCTGGAGCTGGCGATGAGCTGCCACCTGCGCATCGCCTCGGATGCGGCCAGGGTCGGCCAGCCGGAAATCAGCCTGGGCCTGATCCCCGGCTTCGGCGGCACCCAGCGACTGCTGCGTCTGGCCGGCCGCGCCGCCGCGCTGGAGCTGTGCCTGGCCGGTGCGCCGGTCGACGCGGCGCGCGCGCTGCAGCTGGGGATCGTCAACCGCGTCGTGCCCGCGGCGGACCTGGAGGCCGAGACGATGGCGCTGGCGGCACGGCTCGCCGATGCCGCGCCGGTCGCGCTGCGCGGGATCCTGGACTGCATCAACGTCGGCGGAGAATGCGGCATCGAGGAAGGGCTCGAATACGAATCGGCCCAGTTCGGCCTGGTGTTCTCCAGCCAGGACATGCGCGAGGGCACGTCGGCCTTCCTCGAAAAGCGCAAGCCGGTGTTCAGCGGGCGCTGAGCGGGCGGACGATGGACCAGCAACCGCAGGACACCCGGCCGGCGCCCGATCCGCACGGACTGCTTCGCCTTCTCCGCGCAGGCGAGCTGGATGCGGCGATCGCGGCAGGCCTGATGCACCCCTCCCCGGCGGAAGCGGCGCTGGACGCTGCCGACGCGGCGCTGCTGCAGGCAAGCCGGCAGCGGCTGTCCGCCGCCTGGGCGGCCCGGGAACGGTATCGTGCGCGCGAGCTGCGCCTGCTCCGGCGACGGCAGGAGCAGGAGGCCCGCCGTCGCGCGGCGACCGGCCCTGCCGACGGCACCGGCGCCAGGCCCGGACTGCCGCCGGCCGCCGCGCTGGCGC
>CAKTDC010000028.1 GCA_934541015.1 uncultured Luteimonas sp. | reverse complement strand
GCGCGGGGAGGACGTTCCCGGTAGCCAACAGGGGCCCTGACGGGAAGGGGAACTCGCTGGCTGCGGCCTGCGCGGGGCGACGTTCCCGGTAGCCAACAGGGGCCCTGACGGGAAGGGGAACTCGCTGGCTGTGACTTGCGCGGGGCGACGTTCCCGGTAGCCAACAGGTCTGCGGAGGGGGTCGGGCAGGTGTCCGCGGTGGGATATTCCGACCTGCGCGCATGCAGCCCGGTCTGACCGTCGTCCCCGCGCAGGCAGGGGTCCAGCGGGTGCAGTCGGCTGAGGCGCGAAACAACTCCCGTCGTCCCCGCGCAGGCGGGGACCAATGGGATTTCAAGGAGAGTTCTTCCGTGGAATTCCGTCGTCCCCGCGCAGGCGGGGACCCATGGACGTTGCCGTTGTCAGGCAGTCGCAGGCAGGGAGCGCGCAGACCGGTGAGTGCGATTGCGACTGCGGGGGTCTGACCGTCCGCAAGCGGTCAGGGCGTCGGCGACAGCGGCACGATCGGCATCACGTCGACCGGGACGGTGGGGTTGGCCTCTTCCTCGAGCAGGTAGTCGGGCAGGTCGCCGTGCTGGTCGTCGCTGCGGATGCGGTCGCCGTGGATCTGGTAGGCGCGGCGCTGCATCCAGGCGTCGCGGACCAGGGCGTAGTCGTCGGCGGCGCCTTCGCGCATGGCGTCGACCGCGAACAGCTGGGTGCGCAGGTCGACCAGCTGCAGGCCCTGCAGGAACACGCGGGTCTCGCTGCTCTCGATCTGGCGGATCGGCGACAGCGGCCCGTCGCCGATCAGGCCGAAGCTGTCGCGCAGGGTGCGCGGCCCGAACAGCGGCAGCTCGACGTAGCGCGAGGTCTTCCAGCCCCACACGCCCAGGGTCTGCCCGAAATCCTCGCTGCGGTAGGGAATGCCGGCGTCGCTGGCCGGATCGAAGATCCCGCCGATGCCGACGGTGGCGTTGAGCAGGAAGCGCCCCAGCGACTGCCCGGCCTGCTTCGGCTTGCCCTGCAGCAGCGCATTGAGCGCGCTGACCGGCTGGCCGAGGTTGTTGAAGAAGTTGCCCACGCCCAGCCGCACCGGCCGCGGCACCACCTTCTGGTAGGCCCTGGCCAGGGGCGTGGCGACGGTGCGGTCGATCGCATTGTTGAAGCGGTGGACCCTGCGGTTCCAGCCTTCCCAGGGGTCGTAGCTGGTCGGCAGCTGTGCCGGCTCGGGCAGGGTGGGGTCGGCGATGGGGTCGTAGACCGGCTGGCCGTAGATGTCGGCGAAGTCCAGCTCGGCCTGGGTCGGCTCCATGGCGGCGGACGGGTCCGCCATCGTGTCCGTGGCGGGCAGCGTGCCGGCGCTGCCTTCCGCCGCGGTCGCCTGGTCCGGCATGGCGGCGTTCCCGTCCCCGATGCCGCCGGCGTCCGCGGCGCCGGCCACCACCGGCACATCCTGCGGCGCCACGCCGGCATCGTGCGCGCCGCCGCTGGCGCAGGCCGCCAGGCCCAGCAGCGCCGACAGCAGCACCAGGCTGCGCAGCAGGGTCGGAACGGAGCGGGTCATGGCTGCGGCCGGGCGAACGAGAGCGCCGGCGACAGGCGGTAGGCGCGGCGCAGCTCCGACAGCCCCGGTGGATCGCCGGCGATGGTGACGTCGCCACCGGCGCGATCGGCCAGTTCCGCCAGCAGCGCCAGGCCCGCGCTGTCGACCGCGGTCACGGCGGACAGGTCGAAGCCGCGCGCGCCCTCGAGCGCGCGCAGCGCCTCCTGCCACAGCGCGGGTACCGCGTCGTGGACCAGGGCGCCGGCGAAGGCCAGCGCGTCGCCATCGCGGCGGAAGGTGGCGGTGGCCATGCTCAGTCGGCGTCGGCGTTCAGCTGGCCGCTGCGCAGCTCGGCGGCGACCTGGCGGATCGACTTGCGCTGCAGCTCGTTGTCGAACTGCTGGCGGAAGGTCTGCACGAAGGACACGCCCTCGACCATCACGTCGAACACCTTCCAGGTGCCGCCGGACTGGCGCATCAGGTAGTCCACCGGGATCGGCTCGCCGCCGCTGCGCAGCAGCTCGCTGGACACGCGCACGCCCAGCCCGCGCGGCAGCGGCGTCTCGGACCTGATCCGCGCGCGCAGCTGGGTGTTGAAGTTGAGCAGCGACGCGCCGTAGCGCTGCATCAGGTTCTCGGCCAGGGCGTCGCCGAACAGCTTGATGTCGGCATCGGCGGCGCCGCGGGCGTGGCGGCCGAGCACCTGGCGCGCGGCGTAATCGCGGTCGAACATCGCGTCGAATTCGGAGGAGATGAAGCCACGCAGCGCGGCGCGGTCGCGGCCGAACTCGGCGCGGCGGCTCTCGAGCGTGGTGAGCACGCGCTCGGTGTTGCTCAGCACCAGCTGGCTGGGCGAGGCGGCGGTGGACGCGGCGGGCGCGGCCTGGCCGGCGAAGGCGAGCGCCGGCACGCCGGCCAGCAGCGCCGCCGAGAGCGCGAGCGCGAAGGCGCTGCGGTGCGGGAACGATGCGGTCATGGGGAGGTTCCTTCTTCCGGTGCGGGGGATTGCGGCGCAGTGTCGCCGGAGGAGTCGCCACCGCCGCTGAACATGTACTTGCCGACCATCTGGATCAGGTCCACCGCCGGGGTGGTGAACACGATCTCCTCGCCCGGCGCGAGCGACTCCATGTCGCCGCCCGGCTGCAGGCCGATGTAGCTCTCGCCCAGCAGGCCGCCGGTGAGGATGCCGGCCGAGGTGTCGATCGGGATTTCGTTGAAGCGATTATCGATGGTCAGCGTGACGATGGAGTCGAACTTCAGCGGGTCCAGGTCGATGCCCGAGACCCGGCCGATGGTCACGCCGCCGATCTTCACCGGCGCGTTGGGGCGCAGCTGGCCGATCTGGGTGAAGCGCGCCTTGAGCTCGTAGCTGTCGCTGCCGAAACCGAAGGCGAAGCGGTTGTTGGTCGAGGCGATCGCCAGCACCAGCAGCGAGCCGAGCGCCAGCACCAGGAAGGCGCCGACGGCGAATTCGAGACGGGGGCCGCGTGTACTCATGGAAGGGTGTCCTCGACGGTCGTCGTTGCCCGCGCGCGGGCGCGGGGACGGAAAAGGGCGCAGGCGCTCCCGGCGCCGGGAACGGCCTGCACGGCGGCTGGCGGGCGCGGGTTCACCGGAACAGGAACGCCGACAGCACGAAGTTGAACATCAGCACCAGCAGCGAGGCGTTGACCACCGCGCGGGTGGTCGCGACCGAGGTGCCCTCGATCGTCGGCTCGGCGTGGTAGCCCACGTACGAGGCCACCAGCGCGGCGGTGCCGCCGAATACCGCGGCCTTGAAGAACGCCGGCACGAAGTCGCCGTGGAAATCCACCGCGTCCTTCATCGACTGCCAGAACATGCCGTTGTCGATGCCCAGCACCTGCACCGCCTGGAACCAGCTGGCGCTGATGGCGAAGGTGCAGAAGAAGGCCACCAGCAGCGGCACCGTGATCACCGCCGCCCAGAACCGCGGCGCGACCGCCTTGGCCACCGGGTCGATCGCCATCAGGCCCAGCGCGGTGAGCTGGTCGGTGGCGCGCATCAGCCCCAGCTCGGCGGCGATCGAGGAGCCGGCGCGGCCGACGAACAGCAGCGCGGTCAGCACCGGCGCCAGCTCGCGGTACAGCCCCAGGCCGATCAGCACGCTGACCTGGTTGGCCGCGCCGTAGGTCTCCAGCGCGCGGAAGCCGAGCAGGGTCAGCGACAGCCCGACGAAGGCGCCGCCGACGGCGATGATCGGCAGCGAACGGCCGCCGATCTTGTAGATCTCGCGCACCAGTTCGGCCAGGAAGTCGGCGGTCGGCTTCGAGGCGCGCAGCACCGAGAGCGAGAACAGGCCGGCGCGGCCGACGGAGCGGATGGATTCGGCGTAGGCCATCACGCCGCCCTTGCGCGCGGCGCGCTGTCGAAGGGGATCGGGCCGTCCGGCTCGCCGCGCAGGAACTGCTGCACCAGCGGGTCGTCGCTGGACTCGAGCCCGGCCGGGGTACCGGCGAACACGATGCCGCGGTTGGCCATGACCAGCACGTGGTCGGCGATCGGCAGGGTCTCGCGCACGTGGTGGGTGACGATGATGCTGGTCAGGCCGAGGTTGCGGTTGAGCCCGGCGATCAGCTCGATGATCACGCCGATGGCAATCGGATCCAGGCCGGTCAGCGGTTCGTCGTAGAGCATCAGCGGCGGGTCGAGCGCGATTGCGCGGGCCAGCGCCACGCGCCGGGCCATGCCGCCGGAGAGTTCGCGCGGATAGAGATCGGCGACGGTGCGCAGGCCGACGGCGTTGAGCTTCATCGCCACCAGCCGGTCGACCACCGGGGCGGGCAGGCGCGAGTGCGTGCGCAAGGGCAGCGCGACGTTCTCGGCGACGGTCAGGTCGGTCAGCAGGCCGTTGCCCTGCAGCAGCACGCCGATGCGCTTGCGCATCTCCAGCAGGTCGCGCTGCCTGCGCGGCACCGGCTGTCCGAAGATCTCCACGCTGCCGGCGGCCGGGACCAGTTCGCCGGTCAGCGCCGAGAGCAGGGTGGACTTGCCGCAGCCGGAGGGGCCGAACACCGCGGTCACGCTGCCGCGCGGCAGCGCCAGGTCGATGCCGGACAGGATGGTGCGGCTGCCGCGGTCGAGGCGGAGGCCGTCGAGGCGGATGGCGGGGGTGTCGGCGGCGGGCATCGGAACGGGTCCGTGGGCAACAGGGGCGGCCAAAGCGCGGAGAATGCAGGACCGCGGCTGAACCGCCTCCACATATTAAACCACGCGGTACAGTAAATGTCGATGGTCGACCCGGACGAGGATACCCGGGTCGGCGGCTCGGCAGGACGGCGGCGGCGCGGGACCGCTCGCCGGCATGGCAGGCAGGTCGGTCTGTCCGGCATCCGGCCGGGGCCCGAAACGGAAGGGTGCTTTGCCGGGCCGCCGGATCCTTCCGTTTCCAGCCGTCGGCGGGACGCAGCCCTGTCGGCCGGGGCCGGCCCCCGATCCGGGGCGCCTTCCGTCCGCGAGCCCGGATCCGGCCCCGCCCGGCTTTCGCGAGGGCCCCGACCGGAAAGAATCCGGAACAGCGGCTGTGCCAGAATCGCCACGCCGGCCTGCGCTGGCTGCGGCTGTGCTTGATCATGGTCAATGCGGCGGCCGCCGCTGCCGGCCAGCATGCGGTCGGGGCTGGCGATGCCGGGATGCGGCGCGGCCCCTGCGCGCCACGGCTCCGCGCCGGGCCCGTCGGGTCCGCTGCCGGTGCCGGGTCGCGTTTCCCCCAACGCCAACCGGAGTGACGGACATGGGCAACGCCAGCAATCTGCCATTGCGCCTGTACAGGGCCAACATCGAACTCCAGCTGCGGGTCGCGCGGCTGGTCCAGGAACACGGCCAGCAGTGGCTGGAGCTGGGCACCAGTGCCCTGAGCGACGGTATTTCCGAAAGCGACGCCGAGGTCCGCCGGCTGCTGGACAACCAGGACTGGCAGTCGCTGGCCGCGCTGCCGGCCGAGACCTTCTGGCGCCAGCTGCAGCGCCACGTCGGCGGTGGCCAGGCGGCGGCACAGGTGGCGGTCAATGCCCACAACGCCTTCGCCGACGGTCTGGTCGGGACGCTGAAGGACTGGCAGGAGGAGACTGCCGCCGCGGTGGCCGGCGCCACCCTGCCGGGCGAGCTCGACGCGGCCTGGAAACAGGTGGCCGCGCCGTGGGAGCAGTTCCTCGCCGCGTTCGCGCCGCCCGTGGCGTCGGCGAAGAAGGGCGGATCGCGCACGCGTGGCGACTGATTCCGCCTCCCCGGGCATCCTGCTCGCCACCGACCTGGAGGCACGCTGCGACCGCGCCACCGACCGCGCCATCCGGCTCGCCCGCGCCTTCGGCGGGGGCGCGGTCGCGGCGAGCATGGTCGAGCCGGCGCAGCTGCGCGCGCAGGAGGTGCCGATGTACCAGGCGCCGCCCTGGTATCGCGAGCGCTCGCCGCTGCAGCACGCGCGGCAGCGGCTGGAGCGCGAATTCGCCGCGGAAACGGTGCCTTGGGAGGTGCGCGTGGGCGAAGGCGGCGCGGGTGAGGCCATCGCCGCCATGCTCGACGCCGGCGGCGGCGGACAGCTGGTCGTGACCGGCCCGGTCCGCCCCGGCCTGATCGGGCCGGCGGTGCTGGGCTCGACCGTGGACCGGCTGCTGCGCCGCGCCGGCACCTCGCTGCTGGTGGTGCGCGAGCGGGTCCACGACGACTACCGGCGGGTGCTGTTCACCACCGATTTCTCCGCTCCCTGCCGCACCGCGCTGGAACGCGCGCGCGCCTGGTTTCCGCAGGCGCGGATCAGCGTGCTGCACGGCTTCCAGGTGCCCATGCTCGGGCTGCTGGACAGCTCGCAGGCCGAGGCGGTCGCGGCGGCCGCCGCACAGGCGCGCGAGGAGGGCCGCGCCTTCCTGCGCGAGGCCGGGCTGGACGAGGGCGTGCCGCTGCTGGTCGAACACGGCGATCCGGTGCGTCTGGCGCAGCAGTACCTGGAGACGCACGGGACCGACCTGGTGGTGCTGGGCACGCACGGCCGCGGCGCGGTCTACGAGCTGGTCGTGGGCAGCGTGGCGCGGCGCATGCTGACCACGCTCGAGGCCGACACCCTGGTCGTGCGCGCATGACCCGCGACGCGCGCGGCGCGGGCGCCGTCGATGGCCGTTCCCGCCTGCCGCCGCGAGGCCGCAACACTCCTGCTGGCATCATTCCCCGCCATGAGCCCTGACGACGACCTGCGCATCCTGCGCAACCGCACCTACGACGAACTCGCCATCGGCGACACCGCCAGCATCGAGCGGACCCTGACCCGCGAGGACATCGAGGTGTTCGCCATCCTCTCCGGCGACGTCAATCCGCAGCACCTGGATCCGGCCTTCGCCGCCTCCACCCGCTTCAACGGCGTCACCGCCCACGGCATGTGGGGCGCGGCGCTGATCTCGGCGGTGCTGGGCACGCGCCTGCCGGGGCCGGGCACGGTCTATCTGGGGCAGACCCTGCGCTTCCTGGCGCCGGTGAAGCCGGGCGACCGGCTCACCATCCGGGTGACGGTGACCGCGCTGGAGCCGCAGCGGCGGCGCGCGACCCTGGCCTGCAGCTGCATCAACCAGGATGGCGTGGCCACCATCGAGGGCGAGGCCGAGGTGATCGCGCCGGACGAGCGCATCGAACGCCCGCGCACCGCGCTGCCCGGCATCCGCCTGGATCCGGCCGGCAATGACGGCCTGGCGCGGCTGCTGGCGCATGTCGCCGCGCTCGAGGCTGTGCGCGTGGCGGTGGTGCACCCCTGCGATGCGCTGAGCCTGTCGGGTGCGCTCGACGCACGCGACGCCGGGCTGATCGTGCCGGTGCTGGTGGCGCCGCGCGCGCGGCTCGAAGCGGTCGCCGCCGAGGCCGGCGTGGACCTGGCCGGGGTGGAGATCGAGGACGTCGCGCACAGCCACGCCGCCGCCGCCCGCGCCGCCGAACTGGCGCGCGCCGGCCGGGTGGAGGCGCTGATGAAGGGCAGCCTGCACACCGACGAGCTGATGTCGGCGGTGGTGGCCTCGGCCTCGGGCCTGCGCACCAAGCGCCGGGTCAGCCACTGCTTCGTGCTGCAGACGCCGCACTATCCGCGCCCGTTCATCGTCACCGACGCGGCGATCAACCTCGCGCCGGACCTGAACCAGAAGGCCGACATCGTGCGCAACGCCATCGACCTGGCGCGGGTGATCGGGGTCGAGGTGCCGAAGGTGGCGATCCTGGCCGCGGTCGAGACCGTCACCCCGTCGATGCCGGCCACGCTCGACGCCGCCGCGCTGTGCAAGATGGCCGACCGCGGGCAGATCGAGGGCGGCCTGCTCGACGGCCCGCTGGCCTTCGACAACGCCGTGTCGATGGCGGCCGCGCACGCCAAGGGGATCGTCTCGGAGGTCGCCGGGCAGGCCGACATCCTGGTGGTGCCGGACCTGGAGAGCGGCAACATGCTGGCCAAGCAGGTGATGTACATGGGCGATGCCGCCAGCGCCGGCATCGTGCTCGGCGCGAAGGTGCCGGTGGTGCTGACCAGCCGCGCCGACTCGCGCCAGTCGCGCATCGCCTCCTGCGCGATCGCGCTGATGCTCGCGCACCACTACCGGATCTCGCCGCCGTGAGTGTCGTCGCCGGCGAGGTGGCGGTGGTGCTCAACTGCGGCTCGTCGAGCATCAAGTTCGCGGTGTTCGACGCGGCCGCCGATCCGCTGCCGCGGCGGCCGCTGTGGAACGGCAAGGTGCAGGGCATCGGTGGGCCGACGCCGGACTTCGGCGAGACCGGCGTCACGCCGTTCGCGATCGACCTGGACGCGAAGCATCCCTACCGCGACGCGCTGGCGCTGATCCGCGAGCGCGTGCTCGCGCGCCTGCAGGGCCGGCGCGTGGCGGTGGTCGCGCACCGCGTGGTCCACGGCGGCAGCCGCTACTTCGAGCCCACGCGGATCGACGCGGTGGTGCTGGTCGACCTGATGGGCTACATCCCGCTCGCGCCCCTGCACCAGCCGTTCGCGCTGGAGGCGATCGAGATCCTGCTGCGCGAATATCCGGACCTGCCGCAGGTGGCCTGCTTCGACACCGGTTTCCACCACACCCTGCCGATGGTCGAGCAGATCGTGCCGCTGCCGTGGGCGGCGTGGGAGCGCGGGCTGCGCCGCTACGGCTTCCACGGCCTGTCCTATGCCTATATCGCCCAGGCCTTGCCCGAGCGCCACGGCGAGGCCGCGCGCGGACGCACCGTGGTCGCGCACCTGGGCAGCGGCGCCAGCCTGTGCGCGATGCAGGACCTGCGCAGCGTGGCCACGACCATGGGCTTCTCCGCGCTCGACGGGCTGATGATGGGCACCCGCACCGGTGCGCTCGACCCGGGCGCGCTGCTGTACCTGATGGAGGTCGAGCGGCTGACGCGCGAGCAGGTGGGACAGGTGCTCTACCACCGCTCGGGGCTGCTGGGCGTGTCGGGGATCTCCCCGGAGCCGCGGGTGATCGTGAAGCACGAGGGCGACCCGGGCGAGGCCGGCGAGCGCGCGCGCATCGCGCTGGCGCTGTACGTGCGCCGGATCGTGCGCGAGATCGGCGCGCTGGCGGCGGTGCTCGGCGGCCTGGACCTGCTGGTGTTCACCGCCGGCGTCGGCGAGCACAACGCCTTCATCCGCGAGCGCGTGTGCCGCGACCTGGCCTTCCTCGGCGTGGCCCTGGACGATGCCGCCAACGACGCCCACGCGGCGGTGATCTCGTCGGCCGACAGCCGCGTCATCGTCGGCGTGGAGCCGACCAACGAGGAGTGGATCGCCGCGCGCGACGCGCTGCGGCTGTGCGCGGCGGCAGGCTCCGACGCCGCCGGCTGAGCGCGCGGCGGCGACGTCTCGGCCGCTGCGACCGGGCTCCGGCACAATGCCGGCGACCATGACCGCGCCAGCCCCGGACTTCCGCCTCTACCATTCCAACGCGCTGGAAGTGCTGGCCGGCATCCTCGCCGGGATCCTGCGCGCGCCGGCCGATCCGGCGGCGCCGCTGGCGCCGGACGTGGTGCTGATCCCGCAGGTGGCGATGCGCCGCTGGCTGCAGGCGTCGCTGGCGGCGCGGCACGGGGTGGCGGCCAACATCGAGTTCCTGACGCCGGGTGAGTTCGTCGGCCGCGCGCTCGACGCCAACCTCGGGCGGCCCGACCAGGAGCTCGACGCCGACACCCTGCGCTGGCATCTGTACGAGGCGCTGGGCGACCGCGCGCTGCTGGAGCGTCCGGCGATGGCGGCGATCCGGGCGCACGTCGACGGCGACGACCCGCTGCGCGCCTGGGCGCTGGCCGGGGAACTGGCGCAGGTGTTCGAGAAATACCAGGCCTGGCGCCGCGACTGGCTGCTGCGCTGGGAGGACGGCGCCGATCCGGACGATCCGCAGGCGATGCTGTGGCGGCGCGTGGGGCGCGGGCGCCCGCACCGCGCGCGGCGCATCCAGGAATACCTCGCCCGCTTCGCGCCGGCCGACGGCCCGTTGCCCCGCGGGCTGCCGGCGCGGCTCTCGGCCTTCGCCACGCTCAACGTCTCGCCCGACGTGCTGCGGGTGATCGCCACCCAGGCGCGGGTCGGCACCCTGCACTGCTTCGTGCCGTCGCCGGCGAGGGACTGGTGGGGCGACCTGCAGCGCGTGCGGGCGTTGTCCGACGAGCAGCTGTTCGCGGAGGGCCCGCTGCTGGCCGGTGGCGAAAGTCGCCTGCTGCAGGCCTGGGGCGCGGCCGGCGTCGACTTCATGCGGCTGGTCGGCGATTACGAGGTGGTCCAGGCCTCGGCCGAGATCCATGCCCATGCCGATCCGGGCGAAGGCGCGGCGGCGGGGGCGCTGTCGCCCGAAGGGCCGGGCCTGCTGCGGCGCCTGCAGTCGGACATCCACCATCGCCGCGGCGAACCCGGCTGGCCGCTGCGCAATGCCGTGGACAAGCGTGATCCCAGCCTGCAGCTGCACGCCTGCCACACCCGCCTGCGCGAGCTGCAGGTGCTGCGCGACCAGCTGCGCGCGCTGTTCGACGACGACCGCTTCGATCCGCCCCTGCAGCCGCGGGAGGTGGCGGTGCTGGCGCCGGACATCGACCCCTACCTGCCCTACCTGGAGGCGGTGTTCGGCGACCGCGGCGGCGGCGACGCGGCGCCGGGAGAGGCGATCCCCTACGCCCTGGCCGACGCCAGCCCGCTGGCCAGCGAGCCGCTGGCGGAGGTGTTCCTGCGCCTGCTGGCGCTGCCGGTGTCGCGCTTCGGCCTCAATGAAACGCTCGATCTGCTCGCCAGCCCCGCGCTTGCCGAAGCCAACGGCCTGGATGCGCCCGCGATCGAGCGCCTGCAGGCCTGGCTCACGGCCGCCGGCGCGCGCTGGGGCCTGGACGGCAGGCACCGCGCCCGCTTCGAAGCGCCCGAGGACGACGCCTACACCTGGGCCTTCGCCTTCGACCGCCTGCTGCTGGGCCACGCCAGCGGCAGCGACGCCCTGATCCGCGCCAGCGACGGCCGCATCGTCGCCCCGCTGCCGGACCTGGAGGGCGGCGCGCTGGACGTGCTCGACACCCTGCTGCGGCTGCTGCGGGTGCTGGCCCGGTATTCGAAGGTGCTGGGCGAGGCGATGCCGCCGGCGCAGTGGCGCGAGCGCCTGCTGGAGCTGCTCGACGCGCTGCTGCCCAGGCCGCCTTCCAGCACCGCCGGCCAGCGCGCGCTGGACCGGCTGCGCACGCTGGTGGATGAATTCGCCAGGACCGCCGAGGCCGCCGATTTCGAAGACCCGGTGCCGGCCGAGGCCGTGCGTGCGCACTTCGGCGCCGTGCTGGCCGAGGCCGACACCCGCGCGCCGCTGCTCACCGGCGGCATCAGCATCGCGCGCATGGTGCCGATGCGGCTGCTGCCGTTCCGGGTGATCTGCGTGCTGGGCATGAACGACGGCGAGTTCCCGCGCCGCGATTCCGCGCCCGGGCTCAACCGCCTCACCGCCGAGCTCGGCACCGACCGCCGCCGCGCCGGCGACCGCTCCACCCGCGACGACGACCGCTTCCTGTTCCTGCAGCTGTTCACCGCCGCCCAGGACGTGTTCTACGCCAGCTGGCAGGGCGCCGACCCGCGCGACGGCAGCCGCCGCGAGCCGTCGGTGCTGGTGTCCGAACTGATCGACGCCGCCGTGGGCCAGCACGCGCCGGAAGCGGGCGACGTGGCCGAGTCGCTGGTGGTGCGGCACCCGCTGCAGCCGTTCTCGGCCGAGGCCTTTGGTCCTGCCGACGAGCCGCGCCGCTTCTCTTATCACTCCCGCTGGCAGCAGGCCGCCGCCGGCGCCGTGGATCGGCGGGTGGTCCTGCCGCCCTGGTTCGTCGGCGATCCACTCGCACCGGACGAGGCCGGGCCGGAGCTGCCGATCAGCGCCCTGCGGCGCTTCCTGCTGCACCCGGCCGAAGAGCTGCTCGCCCGCATGGGCATGCGGCTGATCGAAATCGAAGAGCACGGCGACGATCTCGAACCGCTGGCCGCGCCAAGTGGCGGCTTGGAGCGCAGCATCCTGCAGCGCGAGCTGTTCAACGAACTGCTGCAGGGCCGCGACGAGGCCGCCATCCACGCCTCGCTCCGGGCCCGCGGCCTGCTGCCATCGGGCGCGTCCGGGCGCCGTGTGCTCGCCGACCAGCGCGAAGTGCTGGCGCCGTGGCTGGACGCATTCGCGCAGTGGCGCGGTGATGCCGAGCCCGGATCGGTGCTGGCCGAAGTGGAGATCGACGGCGTGCGCGTGCATGGCCGCATCAACGATGCGTACCCGCACGGAATCGCCCGCCTGCGCTTCGGTGAACCCAACGGCCCCAGCGTGATCCGCAGCGGGCTGGACTGGCTGCTGGCGTGTGCCGCCGGCATTGATCTGCCGGTCGTGGAATTCTTCGACGCCGGCCGCGACGGCACCGGGCCGCACGCGCGCCGGGTGCTCACCACCGCCGAAGCCCGCGCGGCCCTGCGCGAGCTCTTGGCGCTACGTGCCACGGGCCTGCGCGAGCCCCTGTTGTACGCGCCTCGCAGCGCCTGGGCCTATTGCAGTGCGGACACCCCCGAGCGCGGCGTCGAGGCCGCGGTCAAGCAGTGGCACGGAAGCAACAGGAGCTACGCCGAAGGCCATGGCGATGCGCTGCGCCAGGTATTGCGCGGCTACGATCCGTTCGCCGAGGATGCCGCGCTGCTCCGCTTCGCCGACACCGCCATGCTCGTGTTCTTGGCGGTGCGCGACGGCAAGGTGTACGGCGGTATCGATCCCGCCACGCTCGCAGGCCTGGCCCAGCGCTTCGAACCGGAGGACAGCGAGTGAGCGCGCAGCACGATCCCTGGCTGGCGCAGCCGCTCGACGGCGTCTGGGCCATCGAAGCCTCCGCAGGCACCGGCAAGACCTTTACCCTAGCCACCCTGCTGGCCCGGCTGGTACTCGAGCGCGGCCTGGGCGTGGGCGAGATCCTTGCCGTCACCTTTACTGAAGCGGCCACCCAGGAGCTGCGCGCGCGGGTGCGCCAGCGGCTGGTCTTGGCGGCGGATGTGGCGGCGGACAACGTGGTGGCGGAGTCGCCCGAGGCGGCGTTGATGCAGGCGCTGATCGAGCAGCATGTCAGTCACGGCGAAGAGTCCCGCGATGCCCTGCGCCGCAGGCTTCGCCGGGCCGCCGACGACATCGACATGGCGGCCATCTTCACCATCCACGGCTTCTGCGCCCGGGTGCTGCGCGAGCATGCGCTGGAAAGCGGGCAGGGCTTTGATCCGCCGGAACTGTTGACCAGCCACACCGAACTGTATGCCGCCATCGCCGCAGACCTGTGGCGCGCGCACGCCGCGGACGCCGACGCCGTGGACGACCTGAGTGCCCTTTGGTCGAAGGGGCCGGACGCGCTGGCCGAGGACCTCCCGGCGCTGGTGCGCGAGGAAGTGCTGCTGCCCGCGCCGCCGAACGCGCTGCCAGACCCCGGGCCGATGCTGCGGGCCGCCGCCAAGGCGTTCGCCGACATCGCACGCTCGCACGGCGACGCCTTCCGCGATGAGCTGCTGAAGGCCACGGAAGCCAAGGTGCTCAAGGGCGGCAGCTACCAGGCCGAATGGATCGAGGACCTGTTCACCCAATTGGCCCGCTGGTGCGACCGCGCGGAACCCGGTTCGCGTTTCCAACACGCCAAGCTGCAACATCTGCAACGCGACAAGCTGCTTGAGTTCACCAGCAAGGCCGGCACCGGATGGACCCCCGATTCCCCGCTGTGTGGCGCGGTGGCCGATTACGCCGCCGCCCTGGCAGAAGCTGACCGCGTGCGCGAAGCCCGCCAGGTCGCCCTGCTGCACCGCCTGCGCGACGATGCCCGCCGTCGCCTGGCCCGGCACAAGCAGCAGGCCCGGGTGCACACCTTCGACGACCAGATCGACCGCGTGGCCGAGGCGCTGGAAGGAGAGCATGGCGATGCACTGGCTGAGCGCCTGCGCAACCAGTACCGCATCGCCCTGGTGGACGAGTTCCAGGACACCGACGCGCGCCAGTGGCAGATCTTCAACCGCGTGTTCGGTGCCGGCAGCCCGGAGCCGGCGCTGTTCCTGATCGGCGATCCCAAGCAGGCCATCTACGGCTTCCGTGGCGGCGATGTCCACACCTACCTCGCCGCCAGCGGGACCGCCCGCAAGGCGCCGCCGCTGGACAGGAACTTCCGCTCGCGCCCGGCCGTGCTGGCTGGCATCCAGGCGCTCTACCAGCAGGCGCAGGACGCGCACGAGCAGGATCAGGCCAGGGCCGATCCACCCTTCATCGACGAACGCATCAGATTCCACCCGGTGCAGCCGGGCGGCTCGCGCAGCGACGACGAGTACCTGCGCGACGGCGCCCCGGCGCCGGCCATCGCCCTGTGGCGCGCACCCGAACCGACCGAACGCTTCAAGAACGGAAATCTGAAGCCCCACAGCTCGCCTGACTCCCGCGAACTGGCCACCAACGCCTGCGTTGCCGCCATCCACGGCGTGCTTGCCGACGGCCGCGCCGGGCGCGCCACCGTCACGGGCCAACCGGTGCGTCCCGGCGATATCGCCGTGCTGGTGCGCACCCACCGCGAGGCGCTGCAGATCCGCGATGCCCTGGCCGCGGTCGGCATCCCGGCGGTGGCCGCGGGCAAGCAGAGCCTGTTCGCCACCGATGAAGCCCGGGAACTGCACACCCTGCTGCAGGCGCTGGTGCACGGCGCCGACGACCGCCGCCTGCGCGCCGCGCTCGCTACCGTGCTGGCGGGCGGGGACGCGCATGCGATCGCCGCGCTCGACGCCGAAGGCGACGTGCTGCAGCAGAAACAGATGGAGGCGCTGGCCTGGCGCGAGCGCCTGCAGCGTGGCGGCCCGCTGGCGCTGGTCGGCGAGCTGTGCGCCCAGGGCGCCCCGCGCCTGCTCGGCCTGATGGACGGCGAGCGCCGCCTCACCAACTACCTGCAGCTGGCCGAGCAGCTGCAGGAAGCCCAGCGCAGCGCGCTCGGCCTGCACGGCCTGCTCGACTGGCTGGCGCGGGCCATCGCCGAGGCCAGCGCCGACGACGAGGCCCAGCAGCTGCGCCTGGAGTCCGACGCGCGCCGCGTACAGATCGTCACCCTGCACAAGAGCAAGGGCCTGGAGTACCCGCTGGTGTTCCTGCCCTACGTCGGCATCGGCGGCCAGGCGCGCAGCCCCGGGCGCAAGGTCGTGGTGCACGGCGACGACGGCCGCGTGCTGCACTGGAAGCTGCAAACCGAAACCAGCGGCTGGGACGAGGCCAGCGAAGCCTGGAAGCGCAGCGAACGCGCCGAGGACGCGCGCCTGCTCTACGTCGGCCTCACCCGTACCCGCGATGCGCTGTGGCTGGCCACCGGCATGTTCTACAGCTACAAGCAGTCGCCGCTGTGGAACATGGTGTCCGACCCCGAAACGCTGGCTGGCCGCGCGCCGGGCGCGATTGCCATCGATGACGCGGAGCCGCCCACCGACCTGCCCTGGCTGGGCGCCGAAACCGTGGACGAAGTGCCTTCTGCCCGCACCGCGGAGCGCACGCTCGCCAGCGACTGGTGGGTCTACAGCTTCACCCAGCTCGCCAACGCCGACGCCGGCCACGACCTCTCCAGCGCCGCCACCCAGCCTGCACCCGGCGGCCGCGACGAGCCGCACGAAGATCCGGAGGTTGCGCCGCCTGAGGCCGCCGCGATCGACACGCGCTTCGGCGGCACCCGCTTCGGCGTGGTCCTGCACGAAGCCTTCGAGAACGCCGACTTCGCCGCCTGGCGCGGCTGGCGTCCGGGTGGCGAGGTGCCGGACGGCGAGCGCGAGAAGATCACCAAGGCGCTCGGCAAGGGCGGCTACGCTGCCGAAGACATGGAGGACGGCGTGGCCGTGATCGTGTCCATGGTCGGCCACACCCTCAACGTGGCCCTGCCGGAAGGCACCACGCTCGTGGCCGTGCCGGAAGCGCAGCGTCGCCCCGAGATCGAGTTCCAGTTCGCCCTCGCCCCTACCCGCGTCGACGCGCTGCTGGCCCTGCTGCACCGCCACGGCCTGCTCACCGCGCGCCAGGGCTTCGGCATGCGGCGCAGGCTGGAAGGCCTGATGACCGGCCTGATCGACCTCACCTACCTGCACGACGGCCGCTGGTACGTGCTCGACTGGAAATCCAACCGCCTGCCCGGCTACGCCCCCGCGCAGCTGCACGACGCCATGGCGCACAGCGAATACCACCTGCAGGCGCTGATCTACACCCTCGCCCTGCACCGCTGGCTGCGCTTCCGCCTGGGCGACGGCTACGACTACGAGCGCGACTTCGGCGGCGCCCGCTACCTGTTCTGCCGCGGCATCGACGCCACCCGCAGCGACGGCCACGGCATCCACGCCTGGCGCTTCGATCCCGATCTGGTGCACGCCCTCGACGCCCTCTTCTCGGCCGGCACGCACTCCGATTCCGCCTACGCATCCGCTCCCTCCCCCGCCCGCGGGGGAGGGCCGGGGTGGGGGCCGCCGGAGCCCGGCCCATGACCCTCCTCACCACCCTCCACCGAAGCGGCCACCTCCGCACCCTCGACCACGCGCTGGCCGAGAGCCTGCGCCGCCTCGACCCGGACACCCCGGATTCCGTCCTGGCCGCCGCCGCCCTGGCCTCCCTCGCCGTGGCCGCCGGCCACGCCGGCTTCGACCCCGCCCAACCGCAGCGCCTGGTGGAAGATCCCATCGACTGGCCCGCTCCGGACGACTGGCGCCGCGCGCTGGAATCCTCGCGCTGGGTTGCCTGCCCGGAGAACGGCGACGCCGAGTCCGCCCCCGACGCCCCGCTCGTCTACGAACACGGCCTGCTCTACCTGCGCCGCTACCGCGAATACGAACGCCGCCTCGCCGCCGGCCTCCACCGCATTGGCAGCGCTTCCCCTTCCTCATCACTTCCCCCGCTTGCGGGGGAAGCGGCCCGAAGCGCCCGCCCCGGTCCCGATCCGGGGGCAGATGGGGGCATTCCCGCGAACCCCGCCGACGACGGCGATGCACGGATCCCCGCTCGGCTCGCTCCCCTCTTCGCCCAACTCTTTCCCGAAGCCGCTACCGGCGAAGACCTGCAGGCCAGGGCCGCCGCCGCCGCCCTCCACCGCAGCCTGCTGCTCGTCACCGGCGGCCCCGGCACCGGCAAGACCACCACCATCACCCGCATGCTGGTGCTGCTCGCCGCCCAGGCCCGCGAGTCCGGCGCCGCCCCGCCGCGCATCGCCCTGGCCGCGCCCACCGGCCGCGCCGCCGAGCGCATGGCCGAGAGCGTGCGCCACGCCGTGCAGGCCCTCACCGACCGCGGCATCGACCCCGACCTCGCCGCCCACCTGCCCACCACCGGCGCCACCCTCCACCGCCTGCTCGGCACCATCCCCGACTCCCCGGGCTTCCGGCACCACGCCGACAACCCGCTCCCGCTCGACATCGTGGTGGTGGACGAAGCCTCCATGATCGACCTGCCGCTGATGGCCAAGCTGGTCGAAGCCGTCCCCGACGGCGCCCGTCTGGTCCTCCTCGGCGACCCCGACCAGCTCCCCTCCGTCGAAGCCGGCGAGGTCCTAGCCGGCATCCTCGCCGCCCTCAACCGTCACCCCGCCTCCGACCGTCACCCCCGCGAACGCGGGGGTCCATGGACGTTCCTCCCGGAAAACGAATCACCCACCTTCCCCGCCCACCACATCCACCTGATCCGCGGCTACCGCCAGAGCGCCACCCTCGACCTCGCCCCCCTCGCTACCGCCGTCCGCGAAGGCGACAGCGCCACCGTCCTGTCGCTGCTGCGCAGCAACCAGCTCTCAGGCGTCCACTTCCACGAAGGCGACACCGACCCCCTCCACACCCACCGCGACCACCTCCTCGCCCACTGGACCGCCCTTGCCGAAGCCACCGACCCCGCCCAGGCCCTCGCCCACGCCAGCCGCCTGCGCATCCTCACCGCCGTGCGCGAAGGCCCCCAGGGCGCCCGCAGCCTCAACGCCCGCATCGAAGACCTCCTCGCCGGCACCCGCCGCGGCGCCGGCCCCGCCACCGCCACCCACCGCTACTTCCACGGCCGCCTGCTGCTCATCACCGAAAACAGCTACCGCCATCGCCTCTTCAACGGCGACATCGGCATCTGCCTCAATGACGACAACGGCACGGTGATGGCCTGGTTCCCCGGCGACGACCCGGCCACCCCCCGCCCCTTCCACCCCGCCGCGCTCCCCGCACACGACAGCGCCTTCGCCATGACCGTGCACAAGGCCCAGGGCAGCGAATTCGACGAGGTGTGGCTGGTGCTGCCGGAGCGCGACAAACGCGTGCTGTCGCGCGAACTGGTCTACACCGGCATGACCCGCGCACGCAGCCAGCTGCACGTGGCCGGCAGCGAAGCCGTGTTCCGCGGCGCGCTGTCACGACATGCCAGCCGCTGGTCCGGTCTCGGCCCTCGGCTGGCCACAGGATTGTCCGGTTGACAGATGGGATGTTTGCTATAGCATCCATCGCATGAATCCCGAACAGACCGCCCGGCTCATCACCCGGCTCCGCACCCACCTGAACCTCAGCCAGGAGCAGCTCGCTGCCCGGCTGGATGTCTCCTACGGCACCATCAACCGCTGGGAGGCAGGCAAGTCGAAGCCGCAGCGAGCCCAGCGGGAGGCCATCGCCGCGCTCGCCGAGGAGCACGGCCTGGATGTGGCCGATGCCGAAGCGGGCGCCGCGCCCGCGCCGGTCGCAGGCGTCGCACCCACCCGACGCCGCCGCGGCGTGAGCCACAGCGCAGTGCTGGGCATCAGGTCGATGGAACAGATGCTGTGGGACGCGGCCTGCGAGGTCCGCGGCGAGAAGGACGCGCCCAAGTTCAAGGACTACCTGCTGCCGCTGCTGTTCATCAAGCGCCTGTCCGACGTCTTCGACGACGAAGTCCAGCGCCTGACCGAAACCTACGGCGACGAGGACACCGCCTCGAAGATCATCGACGCCGATCCCTCGCTGGTCCGCTTCTACCTGCCGCCCGAAACCCGCTGGGCCGTGGTCAGCGGGCGCGAGCCGTTCAAGTGGCCGAAGAAGGAGGCGCCCAAGACCCTCGGCGAGCAGCTCACCACCACCGTACGCCGCATCGTCAAGGCCAACCCCGAGCTGGCGGGCGTGATCGACACCATCGACTTCAACGAAGCCCGCAACGGCGAGCGCGAGATTTCCGACAAGGCGCTCAAGGGCATCGTCGAAACCTTCTCCGATCCGCGCTACCGGCTCGGCCTGCACGACGTGGAGCCCGACTTCCTCGGCCGCTGCTACGAATACCTGCTGCGCAAGTTCGCCGAGGGCCAGGGCCAGAGCGCCGGCGAGTTCTTCACTCCGCGCGAGGTCGGCTTCCTGATGGCCGAGATCCTGCGCCCCCGCCCGGGTGAGGAAGCCTACGACTACGCCTGCGGCAGCTTCGGCCTGCTGATCAAGCTGCAGCTGGTCGGCCGGCGGCTGGACCCGCTGAGCAGGGTGCCGCTCAGGCTCTACGGCCAGGAGCTCACCGGATCGTCCTACGCCATCGCCTGCATGAACCGCATCATCCACGACATGCAGGGCGAGGTGATGCGCGGCGACTCCATGCGCAACCCCAAGTACCGCGACGGCAACGCCCTGCGCCGGTTCGACCTGGTCATCGCCAACCCGATGTGGAACCAGACGTTCGACCCGAAGATCTTCGAGAACGACCCTTTCAACCGCTTCGAGGACAACGGCGGCATCACCAGCGGCAAGGCCGACTGGGCCTGGCTGCAGCACACCGTCGCCAGCCTGAAGGACAACGGCCGCGCCGCCGTGGTGCTCGACACCGGCGCGGTCACCCGCGGCTCCGGTTCGAAGAACGAGGACAAGGAGCGCAACATCCGCCGCTGGTTCGTCGAGCAGGATCTGGTGGACGGCGTGATCCTGCTGCCCGACAACCTGTTCTACAACACCACCGCCGCCGGCATCATCGTGGTGGTGCGCCGGAACAAGCCGAAGGACCGCAGGGGCAAGATCGTGCTGGTCAACGCCAGCCGCGAATTCCGCAAGGGAAACCCCAAGAACCACCTCACCGAGGAAGCGATCGGCCGCATCGCCAGCGCCTGGCTCAAGGCCGAGCCGGTGGACGGCCTGCTCACGGTCATCGACACGAAGAAGGCCGAAGAGCACGACTGGAACCTCTCGCCCTCGCGCTACATCAGCAATGGCGAGACCAAGGCGCTGCGCGAGATTCCGGAGATCGTGAAAGAGCTGGCAGCGCTCAAGAAGGCGGAGGCGAAGCTGGATGCGGATCTGGCGAAGGTGCTGGCGCAGCTATGAGTGCCAAGCCTCGCGCCACTAATAAGCCGCGCGGCAACTCTGTCCGCCGTCATTCCCGCGAAAGCGGGAATCCGGTGCCTTCCCGCAAGAATGCGCAGCAGCACGGACCTACTGCAGACTGGATAACACGTCGCCTAGGCGATCCAGATGTCGCGCTGCTGGTGATGGGTCAATCGCCACCGTCGAGCACCTACAGCACTCAAGAAGCCGGCCTCCCATTCTTTCAAGGCAAAGCAGATTTCGGCTACATCAGCCCCAGTCCACGTGTCTGGTGCTCCGAACCGACGCGTACCGGCCAACCCGGCGACATTCTGATGTCAGTCCGCGCCCCAGTAGGTGACGTCAACTTGGCAACCGAGGCATGCGCAATCGGGCGTGGCGTAGCCGCCATTCGTTCCGCAGAAGAAACAAACTCCATATACCTGTTCTACGCCCTCCAGTACTCGAAGCCGCAACTTGTGGCGGCGAGCAGCGGCGCCATCTTCGAGAGCATTAACAAGACGGCATTGAATGACCTTAAAATCTCATTGCCACCATTGCCCGACCAGGAAAAAATCGCCGCCGTCCTGTGGAAGCTGCAGCGCGCCATCGCCACCCAGGACCGCCTGATCGCCGCCACCGGCGACCTCAAGCAGTCCGCCATGCAGCGCCTCTTCACCCACGGCCTGCGCGGCGAACCGCTCAAGGACACCGAGATCGGGCCGATGCCGGAAAGCTGGGACGTCACCACACTTGGCGCCGTTGCCATCGTCAGTGCCGGCGGAACACCTTCCCGGTCGCAACCCGAATACTGGCAGGGCGGCACCATCCCGTGGGTCAAGACCGGAGAGGTCGATTACGGCGTCATCGAGGACACCGAAGAGAAGATCACCCCGCTGGGACTGAAAAACTCGGCAGCGAAGCTGTTGCCGAAGGGCACGCTGCTGCTTGCCATGTACGGGCAGGGCATTACTCGCGGCAAGGTCGCAATGCTTGGCATCGATGCGGCGACCAATCAGGCATGCGCCGCGGTGCGACCAACGACCGATGAAGTTCGCACTGATTTTCTGTTCTGCACTCTGGCTTATGGATATGAACGCCTGCGCGGCTTGGCTCATGGAGGCCAACAGCAGAATCTCAACGCCGACTTGATCCGCGGGTTCATTCTGGGTGTACCGCAAGACCCCGACGAACAACGCGACATCGCCGCCGCCCTCGCCACCATCGACCGCAAGCTCGCCCATCACCGCGCCAAGCGCGCCGCCCTCGACGCCCTGTTCCAGACCACCCTGCACCAGCTGATGACCGCCCAGGTCCGCGTCGCCGACCTTGACATCGACACCTCGGAAGTCGCCGCAACCGCACACGAAGGAGAAGCCACGTGAAGAAGGAACTCGTCACCCGCCTGCACAAGAGCTTTGAAGAGGCAGTCCACCACCAGGACGGCACCGAGTACTGGCTGGCGCGCGAACTGCAGGATCTGCTGGGCTACACCACCTGGCGCAGCTTCGAGCAGGTCGTCGACAAGGCCAAAACCGCCTGCGCCAAGGCTGATGTCCCGGTGGAGGATCATTTTGCCGACGTCGGCAAAATGATCGAGCTGGCCAAGGGCGCACAACGGGAAATCAATGACATAGCGCTCACCCGGTATGCCTGCTACCTGATTGCCCAGAATGGAGACCCGCGCAAGGCCGAGATTGCCTTCGCGATGACCTACTTCGCGGTGCAGACCCGCAAGCAGGAGGTCATCGAGCAGCGCATCGCCGAACTGGAGCGCCTGCAGGCGCGCGAGAAGCTCACGCTCTCGCAGAAGGCGCTGTCCGGTGTGCTGTACGAGCGTGGCATTGATGGCCAAGGCTTTGGACGCATCCTGAGCAGGGGCGACGCGGCGCTGTTTGGTGGCTACACCACCGGGGACATGAAGCAGAAGCTGGCGGTCCCGGCCAACCGCCCGCTCGCGGACTTCCTGCCGGCAATCACGATCAAGGCCAAGGACTTCGCCAACGAAGTCACCAACATGCAGGTCAAGCAGCAGGACCTGCGCAACGAGCCCGACATCACCCGCGAGCACGTCAAGAACAACCAGGATGTCCGCAAGATCCTGACCGACCGCAATATCCAGCCCGAATCGCTGCCGCCCGCGGAGGATGTGAAGAAGGTCGAGCGCCGCCTGAAGGCCGAGGAAAAGAAGCTGCCGAAGCAGGGCAAGGCGTTGCCCGGAGCCGAGTCGAAAAAATGACCACCCCGGCTACTCCTTTCGGAGAGAGCCCCCTGGGCTCTTGTCGCCGGGGTGGAACCTTTGCTTGCTGGAAGACGTCAGGCGGCTCTGGAAACCCGCGGTCGCACAAGCAAGTGCAACTCCCAACGCCAGACGAATAGTGCCACAGCCACGCCCATGAGCAAGCGCAAGCCCAGCAAGCCGAAAGCCCCAAAGCTGGCCATCGAATCGGCCACCGTCCAGTTCCCGCTGGTGGACCACGCTGTGGCGGTCGGCTGGCAGCCGGTCGCGCCCGAAGTTGCGCTGGGCAAGCGCCGCGGCGAAGGCGGCCTGTATTTCCATGACGAGCTGGAAGCGGCGCTGCTGCGGCTCAATCCGGGCGTGGTCACGCCGGCCGACGTCCCCGGCATTCTCCAGCAGCTCGACAGCCTGCCCGCGACCATCGCCGGCAACCGCGACGTGCTGGAATGGCTGCGCGGCAACCGGACCATCCACGTCGATGCCGAGGGTCGCCATCGCAACGTGCGGCTGCTCGACTTCGACAATGGCGACGGTCAGAACCTCTTCCAGGTGACCTGGGAGTGGTCGTACCGCAACGGCCGCAAGTGCAATCGCGCCGACGTGGTGTTCCTGATCAACGGCGTGCCGGTGGCCATCGTCGAGAACAAGAACCCGAAGTCGAAGGATGCGATGGGCAAGGCGCTGGTGCAGTTGCGCCGCTACGAGCAGGAAACGCCCGAGCTGCTGGCGGCACCGCAAGTGTTCAACATCACCCACCTGATCGAGTACTTCTACGGCGTCACCTGGAACCTGCAGCGCAAGTTCGTCTTCAACTGGAAGGAGGAGCAGCCCGGCTGCTATGAGGACCGGGTCAAGCGATTCTTCGCCCACGGCCGCTTCCTGCGGATGCTGAAGGACTGGATCCTGTTCTTCGTCGAGGACGACGAGCTGCGCAAGACCATCCTGCGCCAGCACCAGACCCGCGCAGCGATCAAGGTGGCCGAGCGCTGCGCCGACCCCGGCAAGCACAGCGGACTGGTCTGGCATACCCAGGGCTCGGGCAAGACCTTCACCATGATCACGGCGGCGCGGCTGATCCTGGAGGACGCCGCGCGCTTCCCGGGGGCCACGGTGGTGATGGTGATCGACCGCAATGAGCTGGAGGGCCAGCTCAGCGGCTGGGTCGATGCGCTGATGGGCGACCTGCAGGGCAGCAACATCGCGGTCAGGATCGCCGAAAGCAAGCGCGCGCTGCAGGATATGCTGCGCCAGCAGTTCAGCGGCCTGATCGTCACCATGATCCACAAGTTCGACAAGGCCGACGCCAACCTGTCCACACGCGAGAACGTGTTCGTGCTGATCGACGAGGCGCACCGCTCCACCGGCGGCGACCTGGGCAACTACCTGATGGGCGCGTTGCCGAAAGCCACCCTGATCGGCTTCACGGGCACGCCGGTCGACAGGACGGCGTACGGCAAGGGAACCTTCAAGACCTTCGGCGCCGAGGACAAGGTCGGCTACCTGGACAAGTACTCGATAGCCGAGTCGATCGCGGATGGGACCACGGTCAAGCTGCGGCATACGCTGGCGCCCGCGCGCGTGCTGCTGCCGACCGAGCAGCTGGAGAAGGAGTTCTACGCCCTGGCCGAAGGCGAGGGGATCAGCGATATCGCCGATCTCAATGCAATCCTCGACCGCGCGGTCAACCTGCGGGCTTTCCTCAAGTCGGACCAGCGCGTCGACGAGGTGGCAAGGTTCGTGGCGCAACATTTCAGCGAGAACGTCGAGCCGCTGGGCTACAAGGCGTTCCTGGTTGGCGTGGACCGGGAAGCGTGCGCGCTCTACAAGCAGGCGCTCGACAAGTACCTGCCGCCGGAATACTCGGTGCCCGTGTACACCTCCGGCTCCGCCGACAGCATCGACTATCCGCTGGTGGCGAAGTACCAGGTCGATGCCGCGTCGGAAAAGGCCATTCGCAAGCAGTTCCGCAAGGCCGACCGGTTGCCGAAGATCCTGATCGTCACCGACAAACTGCTCACCGGTTTCGACGCTCCGGTGCTGTACGCGATGTACCTGGACAAGCCGATGCGCGATCACGTGCTGCTGCAGGCGATCTCGCGCGTCAACCGGCCGTACGAAGACAGCGAGGGTCGGCAGAAGCCCAGCGGGCTGATCATCGACTTCATCGGCATGCTGCGCGACCTGAACAAGGCGCTGGCCTTCGATTCGCAGGACGTGTCGGGGGTGATCGAGGATCTCGATCTGCTGCTGGTGGAGTTCCGTCGGCTGCTGGTCGAGGCCGAGGCGATGTACCTGATGCCGCTGCAGGGCGGCAAGGACAAGCAGCTCGAACACCTGCTGTATGACGTGCTGCTGGACCCGGCGGCGCGACAGGATTTCATCGACCGCTATCGCCAGATCGAGGGCCTGTACGAGATCCTGTCGCCCTCGCCGGAGCTGCGCGACCATATCGACGCCTTCCGCCGGCTGGCCGATCTGTACCTGATGGTGCGCAACGCCTATGCCAGTCCGACGCGCTTCTATGAGGACGTGGCGCGCAAGACCGAGCAGATGATCCGCGAGACGGCCAGCAGCTATGGTCCCGTCGTTGCCGGCAAGACGGTCGAGTTCGACCTCAAGACGCTGCAGTCCCTGCGCAGCGAAGATGGCGACGACAACGCGACGGTGATCAACCTGGTCCGGGCCATCGAGCGGGAGGCCGAAGAGAAGGAAGACGAGCAGCCCGTGCTAGTCGACATCGCCCAGCGCGCGCAGGCGATCCTCGATGCCCTGGAGCAGCGCACCGTAAGCACGCAGCAGGCGATGGAGCAGCTCGAATTGCTCACCCGCGAACGCGAGCAGGCCGACGAGGCGCGCGACAAGCTGGGGCTTGCTCCTTCCGCTTTCGCGGTCTACTGGCTTTTCCAGGGCGAGGGCTTGCCCGATCCGCTGGCCGCCGCGCAGGAGATCATGGCCGCCGCCGACCGCTACCCGAACCATGTCGACAGCGACGATGAGCGCCGCAAGCTCAAGGCCGAGGTCTACCGCACCCTGCTGGCGCAGAAGGTCGAAGGGGCTCCGATGGTGGCGCTGGGTGAGGCGACGCTGCGCCTGCTGGCGCGGCATCGCGCGTCATGAAGGACCGGAAGCAGTTCCAGCAGCGGGTTGAGGGCTGGGCCACGCGTTTGCGCGTGCATCCGACACGGGTCCATGTCCAGCCCATGTCCCGGAAGTGGGGATCGTGCTCGTCGCTTGGCCGGCTCTGCTTTGCCCGGGACCTGCTCAACCAACCAGCGGATTTCCAGGACTACGTGATTGTCCATGAGCTTCTGCACCTGCGCATCCGCAATCACGGCAAGCTGTTCTCCGCGACTTTGCGTGCGCATCTGCGGGAGAATCGCTGGCTGTGCACTGGCGCGAACGGGGTTCTGCGACAAGACGCGATCGGGCTTGCTTCCTGGCGCCAGGCCTAGGCGGCCAACCGCCGCGAAACCCCCTCCACCACGCTCCGGATCTGCTCCACCATCGCGCTCTCCCCATGGTGCGACATCTCCAGCTGCCGCAGCGCCCGGGTCATGGCGACATAGAGCACCCGCACCTGCTGCTGCTTCCGTTCGGCATCCGCGTCCCGGCTCGCCAGTTCGCAGATGCCGGGAATGAACACCGTGTCGAACTCCAGCCCCTTGCTCGAGTGCATGGTCATCACCTTCACCGAAGGCGGGCCGTTGAACATGGCGCGGCGCTGGCCGTCCGAGACCAGCAGCACGGCCAGGCCGCGCTTCTGCAGCTGCTTGGCGATCCGCCCGGCCAGCTGGTTGGAGTGGCACAGCACGGCGAAGTCGTTGGGATTGGCGCCGTTGGCGGTCGCATCACGGATGCGTTCGGCGATGATGTCCGCCTCGGCCCAGATGTTGCGCGCACGCCACAGCTCCGGCATCGGGCCGCGCCGGCCGGCGCTTTCGGGGGCGACGACGGGTACGTGGTCGTCGTCGGCGTCCCGGCCGGTCAGCACTTCTTCGGCGAAGGCCTTGGCGACGGCCAGCACTTCCAGGGTGTTGCGGTAGTTCAGGCGCAGGATGGTGGTGCGGCCCTGGGCCTGGATGCCGACACTGGCGAATGAGAACCTGCGCCGGCCGGGGCTGCCGTACAGGCTCTGGGCGTCGTCGTAGAGCAGCAGCAGCGAGTTCGTCTCGGGGTCCACCATCTGCGCCACGAGGCGCAGCCACTCGGGTGCGAAGTCGTGGCCTTCGTCGATCAGCACCGCGCCGTACTGGCCGCGCGGGATGGCGCTGGACTCCACGCCGTCGATCACCGACTGCACCAGCAGCTGGGCATACGCGTCCGCGCTGTCCTGCCGCGGCGGCATGCGCAGGCCGTAGCTTTTGAGCTGCTCGCGGCACCATTCGTGGAAGTTGCGCACGGCCACGCGGTCGTGCACGCCGTGGCCCTGCATGAGGTGTTCGAGCCGGCTGGCCAGGGTCTTGTTGAAGCAGAGCACCAGCACCGGCTTGTGCTGGCGGCGGGCCAGCTCCACGCAGCGGTAGCCGAGGATCATGGTCTTGCCCGAGCCGGCCACGCCGTGGATCACGCGGTGGCCGTCGCCCAGCGAGCGGGCGAGCTGCTCCTGCTGCAGGTCCATCACCCGGATGATGTCGGGAATCTCGACCGGTGCCGCTTCTTCCCTGGCCGGCGCCGCCAGCAGGTCGCCCTGCACCTGGATGCGCAGCTGCGGAAACAGGTGCCAGCGCACGCGCTCGATCTGCGGCAGGCTGAGCAGGCAGGGGAAGGGCATCAGGAACATGTCCCACAGCCGCTTCTGGAACTCCTCGGTGTCCACGCCCTCGGTCATCTCATCGCGGCAGATCACGCTGCCGGACGGCAGGAAGTGCTCCAGTTCCATCTGCTCGAACTGGTGGCGGGTGATGTTGGTCAGCACGACGCCGAAGCCCCACGGCATCAGCAGCTTGCCCGCGCGCCTGTCGCCCGGCGGATGGCGCAGCGCCGGATCGTCCTGCAGCAGGTGGACGATCTCCTTCGCGTAGTCGCGGGCCTGTCGCTGCGGGTTGGCCTCGGTGACGCGACCGCGCTCGGTGTTGATGACCGCGCGGTCGCGATCGAGTTCGACCAGGGTGCCCGCTTTCCAGTCCTTGACCTCCAGCACCAGGAAGCCGCGCGATGGATGCAGGACCACGAAATCCGGATGGCGGTAGCGCGGGCCGACCGGCACGTCGTACCAGCACAGGTACTCGTCGTCGAGCTTGTCCTCCAGGCGCGACGAGAAGCGGCGCTCGCCCGGCGTCATGCGCGACAGGCAGCTGCTGCGACTTGGAATCAGCGTGGCCATTGGATCCCCAGTCCATGGGCTGCTGTTGCCAACGCTACCGCAGATCGAGGGGCCACGCGAGGCAGCGGCGCGCGTGTCGCTGCGGCCATGGCCTGTTTGCGGCGTTCGGCGGGTCGCCCTGTTTGCCGACCATCACCCCGCAAACGTCCGCGCGAACCGCATCACCACCTCCCGGTTGCGCTCCGCCACCTGCCGCAGCGCGTCGGAGCGGATGCGCTCCGATCCGGCCATCTGCTCCCAGAACCGGATCGCCACGTCTGCGGCGCGGGCGATATGGCCGGTCTGTCCGGTCCGCTCCGGCGGGCCGAGGGCCAGCGGCGTGGCGGGGCGCACGGCGCCCGTGCGCGACGGGGCCAGGGACATCGGCAGCATGTCGTAGGCCGGGGCGAGGGCGAGCGGGCCGGCGTCGGCGAGGTGGAAGCCGAGGTTGCCGGGGTGCATGTCGCTGTTGCCGATGAGGCGGCCGAACCAGTGCAGCGCCGCCATGTCGCCGGCCGTATCCGCGTCGATCAGGCCTTCCTGCGCCAGCCGTTCGCTGGCCAGCGCCCAGTCGCGACCGCCGGTGCCGGTGAAGGCGGCATCCAGGGCCAGCAGCGAGACGAAGCCGCGCCGGCCGATGCGGTCGGGCGTTCGGTCGAACCGGCGCACCTCCAGGCACAGGTGCCGGTCGGCCTCGACCAGCTCCGCCTCGGCGGCCGGCAGGCCGGCATCGCGCAGGCAGGACAGGGCAAGCTGCTCGCAGGCCAGCAGCTCCGCCCAGCGGGTCGCCGCCTGGCCGCTGTCGTGGACGGCGAACTTGACCAGCGCCGCGTAACGGCCGTCCGCAGTGACGACGGTGCTGGTGAACTTGGGCTGCTCGCCGCCGGGCGACGAGCCGATCTCCTCGCCTGCCAGCACGGCATCGGCCCAGTCGGAATAGCGGGCGTGCCGCTCGATCGCCTCGACGGCGTCGGGGGGCGCGTCCAGTTCGGCCAGGGCGAGTTCGACGGCATGGTGGCCGAGCAGCAGGTCGCCGATCGCGGTGCCGCCGGTGCGGGTGATGGCGAGCAGGGTGTCGCGCAGCTGCCAGCGGTGGAGGTCGGTGGGAACGCCGAGGACCGCAGCGCTGCGGTGGGCGAGGCTGCGGCCGAGGAAGCCCTGCGGCCGCAGGTCGTCCAGGAACCACGGCAGGTCCGGGAAGTAGCCGGGCACGCCCTCCACCGGTCGGGTGAGGTTGGGCCGCTCGCCCGCGGGTTCGAACTGGAACCTGCCCGCGCGCAGCAGGTACAGGGTGCCCAGCTCTTCCACCGTGGCGTCTGGCCGCATCCGCCACAGCGGCCAGGCGCTGCCGGCCTCGGTGCCGGCGCGGGCCACGTAGGCCGTAGCCCGTGCCCGGCCCACCCGCAGGACCTGGTCGCCCGCTTCGTGCACCAGCCGCCCCAACACCGGCCGGCTGATGCCGAGCTGGTGGAGCAGGTGCGAGGCGGACACGGCCTTGCCGCTGGCGAGCAGGGCCAGCAGGTCGGCTGTGGTGGCGGAGGGCGGGCGGGGCATGTGGGGCACTATATCTTTACGATTATGGAACGATAAAACCAGTTTGATGGTGGGTCAATTCCCAGAAAAACAGGGGCCAGGAGGACATCAGTCGATCCGTTTCTTTACGAAAGCGGGGTCACGTTCACTTTCGGAGGCACGTGATGACGGCTGGTGATGCTGCGGATCGAGAATGGACGGCAGCAGGCACTGGACGACGAACACCGCTACTACACGTACTACACGTGCCGGGAACGCTGGTAAGCAGCGCATCATCCGGTCCACCTCTTCCGACTCCCGCGTGGCCCCGATGATCGCCATCTGCCGGTTCGGCCTGTGCCTCTCCCTCTCGTTGTTGCCCGCCTTCGGGCACGCCTGCGACCAGGCGTCTGCGCTCGAAGGCGTACTCTCGATCCCGCAGTGCGATCAGGCTTCGACGGACGCCGACTGCGTGCCGGGAACCAGGGCGGCCTACGAGGCGCTCCAGGCGCTCGAGATGCCCGATGTCTTCACCATTGGCGTGCAGACCAGTCCCTGGCGGATGTACGACGCCGAAGGACGCATCCTGACCATCGAGGAAGTGGCCGCCGCGGTCCGTGCCGGACGGTCGGACAATGATGGTCGCGTGCATCTGGCGGGCTCGTGGACTTCCGCCCAGCCGGATGGCAGCGGCGAGACGCTGGCGCCCCGGTTGTCGGTTGCCCTGGATGGTTTCCCGGTGGACTGAAGCGATGGATTCCTCAGGTTGAGTCCCTCCGGCGCCATGCGCACCACGAAGCAGGCGTTCTCCGTGTGGAAGGGCGGGCCATACAGCGCGGCGCGCGGCGAGGACGTGCTGCCCTGAGCGGAGCGTTCGAAGACCAAGTCTCCGGCGGCGGCGCTCGCACGTCCTGCGCCCAAGCCACAACGGCCGCCCGAAGACGCAATCGAACTGTTCGTCGCGAGCAAAAGATTCCGCTTGCAACAGCACATCGACGCGAGTAAGGTGCGCTCCCTTCGGGATCCGCGCGATCCCTGTCCAGTCCAGCGCTCCAACCGACCGACGACCATGTCAACGCAGAACCACATAGCCAACCGCCCCATGCCATCGCTGCTCCAGCGCGATGCGGGCCTGCGCGCGTGGTTCGCGCATGAAGGCGCTGCCCTGAGCTGACCGGTCTCTTCCACGGGAGATCGGTCACCCCGATCTTCCGAGGCACGGCGAATGCCCTCGGATTCCATGCCGGGGGCATTTTTGTTTCGGCGTTCGCAAAGGACTTCCACCACACACGCGTGCATCGCGACGCCACGGCGGCCGCGGTGCAGCGCAAGGAATCGCCGCCTCGAAGGGGGCGTCGATACGCAGTCGGACCTCGATCGGCAACAGCGGTACGGGCTTGTGTCCCGTCCGGTGCGCGCGGCTTTGCCGTGGCGTATGCCGATGCCGCGTCGAACCGTCTGCGACAACGTTGGCTCAACTGGGAGAGCAACAGCCTTGGGTGCTGTCGGTTGCGGGTTCGAGTCCCGCACGTTGACCTCTGGATAGCTCAGACGGGTAGAGCAATGGTCTTGAAAACCATGTGTCGCGGGTTCGAATCCCGCTCCAACGATCGCTGATTGTCATCAGCACACCAGGGCGAAAGCCCGAACCGGGAACGTCCCGTGCATGTTCGGCCAGGCATCGCAATGCATCGCGATGCGCAACCGGCACGCAGCGGGAACCGCGCCGGCACCGCGTCTTGGCGGTGGTTGAAAGCAGGGATATGCGGATGCGCGCCGACACGGGTGCAGCCGCGGAGCCCCGCAGGACGCCACCGCCAGCACCGGCCGCCCGCGCGGCGTCCGTCAGGGACGTTTCCACCTTTTTCCGCCGGCCGCATTCCGTGGCCGGCAGCAAGCGGCAACCGGTTCCCCGCACCCAGCGAGCCGGATCACCAGAGCCATTCACAAGGAGAAAACCTATGGTGTTCTGGACCCGAAGGGTCGTGATCGGTGACGCTGAGCGCGGCCTGGTGTATCGCAACCGTCGCTTCGAGCGCGTCCTCGCGCCGGGCGTGCACCGCCTGTTCGGGCGGCGCGACCGGCTGGAGGTGGTCGTGCACGACATCCGCGAGCCGGAGTACGCCGGCAAGGATGCCGAGGCGCTGATCGCCGCGCTCGGTGCGCACCTGGCCGAGACCTTCGTGCTGGCCGACGTCGGCATGGACGAGGTCGGCCTGGTGTCGAAGAACGGCCGCTTGGAGGACGTGCTGGCGCCGGGCGTGCGCAGGCTGTACTGGCGTGGCCTGGTGCGGGTCGGGGTCGAGAAGGCCTCGCTGGCCGAGGGCCTGCGCGTGGCGCCGGACGTGACCCGTCGCCTGCGCCAGCTCGGCGTGCTGTCGCGCGTGGCCGTGGTGCTGGAGGTGCCGGCGGAGTCGGCGGGCCTGGTGTTCGTCGACAACACGCTGGAGCAGGTGCTCGGCGCCGGCAGCTACGCCTTCTGGAACTTCCGGAAGAACGTGGCGGTGGAGACCATCGAGCTGCGCGTGCAGTCGATGGAAGTCTCCGGCCAGGAGCTGCTGACCCGCGACAAGGTGAGCCTGCGGGTGAACCTGGCCGCGTCGGTGCAGGTGACCGATCCGGTCGCCGCGCGGACGAAGGTCGCCAAGTACGCCGACTACGTCTACCGCGAGCTGCAGTACGGCCTGCGCAAGGCCGTGGCCGCGCGGATGCTGGACGAGCTGCTGGGCGACAAGGCCACGCTGGACGCGGAGATCTTCGCGTACGTGCGCGGTCGTGTGGAGGCGCTGGGCATCGAGGTGCTGGGCGTGGGCGTCAAGGACGTGATCCTGCCGGGCGAGATGCGCGAGATCCTCAACGGGGTCGTGCAGGCGGAGAAGCTGGCCCAGGCCAACGTGATCCGCCGCCGCGAGGAGGCCAACGCCACGCGCTCGCTGCTCAACACTGCGAAGCTGATCGAGGAAAGCCCGGTGTTGATGCGACTCAAGGAGCTGGAAGCCCTTGAGAAGGTGACCGAGAAGGTCGACCGGCTCACCGTGTTCGGCGGCCTGGACGGCGTCGTCAGGCAGCTGGTGACGATGAAGTAGCAATACCCCGCGCGTCGCAGGGATGCGGCGCGCGGGCCTTCTTCAAGGAAGCAACGAGATGGACACGACGAACTACGAATGGCTGCACCACGAAGGCGAGACCCCCATCAAGGGCTGGGTCCGCGGCGTGCCGCTGGAAGACAAGGCCCACGCCCAGCTGCGCAACATCGCCAGCCTGCCCTTTGTCGGGCCCTGGGTGGCGGTGATGCCGGACGTGCACCTGGGCATCGGCGCCACGGTGGGATCGGTGGTGCCGACGCGGGGCGCGATCATCCCCGCCGCGGTGGGCGTGGACATCGGCTGCGGCATGGCCGCGGTGCGCACCACGCTCAACGCGCGCGACCTGCCGGATTCGCTGGCGCGGCTGCGCTCGGCGATCGAGCGCGCGATTCCGGTCGGCAACGGTCCGGGCGGCGAGCATCGCAGGACGCCCGACAGCATCGAGACCGCGCTCGCCGGCTCCGGCCTGTGGCAGCGGCTCGAGCGCATCAAGGCGAAGCACCCGCGCATCCGGCTGGACAAGGTGGAGAAGCAGCTGGGCACGCTCGGTGGCGGCAACCACTTCATCGAGGTCTGCCTGGACGAGAGCGGGGCGGTGTGGGTGATGCTGCACTCGGGCTCGCGCGGGACCGGCAACCTGATCGGCACGTACTTCATCCAGCGCGCCCGCGAGGAGCTCGGCAGGCGCGTGCTCGGCTACCACGTGCCCGACAGGGACCTCGCGTTCTTCATGGAGGGCGAGGAGCTGTTCGACGACTACGTGGAGGCCGTGGGCTGGGCCCAGGACTACGCGCGCGCCAACCGCGAGGCGATGATGCAGCGCGTGCTGCACGCCATGCGCGCGGAGCTGCCGAAGTTCAGGCTGCAGGCGATGGCGGTGAACTGCCACCACAACTACGTGCAGAAGGAGACGCACGCGGGGCAGGAGGTGTTCGTGACCCGGAAAGGCGCGGTTCGCGCGGGCAGGGGCGAGCTCGGCATCATCCCGGGCAGCATGGGCGCGAAGAGCTTCATCGTGCGCGGCCTCGGCAACGGTGACAGCTTCGAAAGCTGCAGCCACGGCGCCGGCCGGGTGATGAGCCGCACCGCGGCGCGCAGCAGCATCACGCTAAAGCAGCACCGCGAGGCCACCGCGCACGTGGAATGCCGCAAGGACCAGGCCGTGATCGACGAGTCGCCGGCCGCGTACAAGGACATCGACGCGGTGATGGCGGCGCAGCAGGACCTGGTTGAGGTGGTGCACACGCTGCGGCAGGTGGTGTGCGTGAAGGGCTGAGGCGCCGGCCATCCGGCCGGCGACCTTTTGGGGGCTGGTGCTCCCTGCACGTCCCGACCGGGTGCTTTCGCGGGAGCTGGCTTACACCGGCCTGACCCGGACCCGCGGCGCGCTGCACCTGGGCGTTTCCGCGGCGGTCCTTGAAGCCGCCCCGGCTCGGCGTATGGCTCGGTGGTCCGGACTGGGGTCGCGGCTGGGGGCCATCGGTGATGACGGGGGTGGGTCCAAATAATCTAAATTATATTTTAGATGTCTGGGCTTGCCGAGATTTTCTGCAATAAATCTAAAGATTGATTTAGATATTGCTTGAGCCGGTGCTGCTGGCAGACTAATCTAAATCAGAGATTAGATTCCAGGCGGGCCCGCCATGCACATCCCCATCGACAGTCCCGAGCAGCTGGGCCGCGTCGTCCGCGCCGTCCGCCGCGCGCAGCGCATCCGCCAGGACGACCTCGCTCCCATGGTCAATACCAGCCACGTCACCCTGATGAACATCGAGCACGGCAAGGGCAGCGTCGGGATCGGCCGGGTCATGGACGTGCTGCGCGAGCTGGGCGTGCGGGTCAGTCTGGACATTCCACCGGAGGTCGCCGCGCAGGTCGAGCAGGCTCTGGGCCGGAAAATCGGATGATGGCGACATCTCCCGCGCCCCGCCGCCTGGACGTCTGGCTGGACGCGCAGAAAGTCGGAGAGCTGCGCGAGCAGGACAACCTGTGGGCATTCAGATACGAGCCCGCATGGCAGGCATCGGGTTTCGACCTTTCGCCCGCCCTTGCCCGCGCCGACGGCGAAATCGTCGATGGCGCCAGCCTGCGCCCGGTGCAGTGGTTCTTCGACAACCTGCTGCCGGAAGAAAGCTCGCGGCGCCTCCTGGCCCAGGGCGCGAACCTCGATCCGGCCGACGCCTTCGGCCTGCTGCAGCACTACGGCCCCGAATCGGCCGGCGCGCTGACGCTGCTGGCCCCGGGGCAGGAGCTGCCGGAGCCGGGGCTGGAGCCGCTGCCGGACGAGGCCCTGTCCGCGCGCATCCGCGCGCTGCCCCGGCTGCCATTGTCGGCAGGCGCTCCCAAACGCATGTCGCTGGCCGGCGCCCAGCACAAGCTGGCCGTGGTGCTGCACCAGGACCGCCTGTGGGAGCCGGTCGGGACCGCCGCATCCAGCCACATCCTCAAGCCCGATCACGAGCGCGTGGATGACTGCCCCCACAGCGCCGCCAACGAATGGTTCTGCATGCACCTCGCCGCCGCCTGCGGCCTGCCGGTGCCCGCGGTGGAGCTTCGCCAGGTCCCGGAGCCGATCTACCTGGTCCGCCGCTTCGATCGCGTGGGCGATGGCCTGGAAGTGCGCCGCCTGTACACGCTGGACGCCTGCCAGGTGCTTTCGCTGGATGCCGTGTTCAAGTACCGCGAAGCCACCGCAGAGCGCCTGGCGGAACTGGTGTCCCTGTGCCGCCGCCCGGCCGCGACCCGCCTGGCGCTGCTGCGCTGGCAGCTGTTCAACCTGCTGATCGGCAACGGCGACGCCCACCTGAAGAACCTCAGCTTCCTGCCCAGGCCGGGCGCCGGCGGCATGGAGCTGGCGCCGCACTACGACCTGCTGAGCACGACCGTCTATCGTGCCCCCGACTGGAGCGGGGGCGGGCTGGTGATCCCGATGGGCGCCGCGCGGACTTTCGGCGAAGTCCGCCGCACAGACGTTGTGGCGTTCGGGGCCGCGCTCGGCGTGCCGGAACAGACCACGCTGCGCCAGCTGGAGCAGATTGCGGGGGGGATGCGTGGCAGGGCGCGGAGCCTGGTTGACGCCTACGAAGCCGGTGAACACGGCAGGCCCTGGGCCGGTGAGGCGCGGCTGCTGAGGCAGATCACCCGGGGTGTCGTGGAGGACATGCTGCGGCAGCTGGGTTTCTGAGCCGCTCGCCCGCCGCAGACGCCAGTAGCGGCGCGTACCGTTCCGAAGACCAGCGGACAATGGCGGCATCGAACAAACAGCGCCAGCGTTTCCGATGCTATCAGGGGAAATCCACCACACATGGGCCGCCGCCGCGAGAAGGCCAACGCCACGCGCTCGCTGCTCAACACTGCGAAGCTGATTGAGGAAAGCGCGGTGCTGATGCGACTCAAGGAGCTGGAAGCCCTTGAGAAGGTGATCGAGAAGATCGATCGGCTTACCGTGTCCGCCGGGCCGAAGCGCCGGACGTTGCGGCCCTGGCCGACGATGAATTCGTGCAGATGGGAGTTGTCCCAGCCCATGACGGCCTGGATGATCAGGTGCAGCCGGCCCAGGTTCAGGCCGGACGGCACGATGAGCTCGCGTTCGATCGCCGGCTCGATGTTGTCCAGGCGGATGTGCAGATGGTGGAACCTGGCGATCACGGGGGGCCGTCGCATAGGAGGCGGTGGCGGCAGGATAAACGGCTTCGGTGATCCGGGGGACCATCGCCGGCCCTTGCGTGGATCGCTGGCGTCGCGTCGCCGGTGGCCGGTCGCGGCCGCCCGCGACCGGTACGCCTCCTGCTGTTCCGGCCCGCATCCGGTCCGGCCGGCAAGCCCCCTCGCCGCCGATCGTCCATCTGCCGGGAAGCCATCTCCTCCGACGGCCGCGACGGCGTGGGGGCGGCTGCGGCTCAGGCGCTGCGGCGCAGGGGCGGGGCTGCCGCTTCGCTGCCGACGGTCGCCGGCGCCGGTGGCTGCGGTACCGCGAGCTGGTCCTCCAACTCGCGCGAGTCGGCGAGGAAGGCGTCGAGCGAGTCGTCCATCGCCTCCATCCAGCGCGTGTGGTGCGGCGGCGCGAGGGTGCCGGTGATGGTCGAGCGATAGCTGCGGTTGCGGTAGCCGAGGATGTCCTCGCGCTTGTCGCGCTGCCACTGCTTGAACATGTCCGCGACCTGCTCGATGGCGAAGTCGGGATAGTCGCTGCGGTCGACCAGGTCGCGCACGTAGGCGGCCTGGAAGTCGATGTCGTCGTCGCTGCCGGCGCAGGCGTTCTCGCGTGCGAACCAGGCCTGGCTGTCGGCCAGCATGTCCTCGCGCGACGGCAGCGCGGTGCGGCCGAGGATCACGTCGCGTGCGAGCCAGGCCTGGGCGTCGAACATGTTGAAGGTGTAGTACTGGTCCTGCATGCCCAGGTAGACCAGCTTCGGGTTGTCGATCCAGAACACGCCCTTGTACAGCCCTTCCGGATACAGGCGGTTGCGGGTGCGCAGGGTCAGCTCGTCGGGCAGGAACGGGAAGTGGTGCTGGTAGCCGGTGCACAGGACGATCGCGTCCACGTCGCGCGAGCTGCCGTCGGCGAAGTGCGCGGTGCTGCCGTCCACGCGCACGAGCAGCGGCATCTCGCTGAAGGCGTCCGGCCAGTCGTAGCCCATCGGTGCGCTGCGGTAGCTGAAGGTGACCGACTTCGCGCCGTACTTGTAGCACTGGGTGCCGATGTCCTCGGCCGAATAGCTGCTGCCGACCAGCAGCAGGTCCTTGCCGGCGAACTCGCAGGCGTCGCGGAAGTCGTGCGCGTGCAGCACGCGGCCGGGGAACTGCGACAGGCCCTCGAACGCCGGCGCGTTGGGCGTGGAGAAGTGGCCGGTGGCCACCACCACCCAGTCGAACTCCTCGCTGACCATGCGGTCGTCCACGAGCTCGCGCACGGTGACGGTGAACTTCCCCGTCTCCTCGCTGTACTCGACCGAGTGCACGGCGGTGTTGAAGCGGATCTGGTCGCGCAGGCCGCTGCGTTCGATCCGGCCCATGATGTAGTCGCGCAGCACCGGCCGCGGTGGATACGAGGCGATCGGGCGGCCGAAGTGCTCCTCGAAGCTGTAGTCGGCGAACTCCAGGCATTCCTTGGGTCCGTTCGACCACAGGTAGCGGTACATGCTGGCGTGCACCGGCTCGCCGTGCTGGTCCAGGCCGGTGCGCCAGGTGTAGTTCCACATGCCGCCGAGGTCGGACTGCTTTTCGAAACAGACGATTTCCGGGACGTCGGCGCCGGCGCGGCGGGCGGCATCGAAGGCGCGGAGCTGGGCCAGGCCGCTGGGGCCGGCGCCGAGGATGGCGATTCGCTGGGTCATGCTGGTTGTGATCTCCGTGGCTGGCGCACCGGGAGCAGGCGCGCGGATGCCCGGCGGCGCGGGCTGCACCCGGGGAGGGGCGGAAGAGGAGTCGACAACGACTGCCGGAGCCTGGCTCCGTTCCCGCCAGTCCCGGGCAAGGGGTCGCGCGAGGGGCAGCGGCATACGGCCACCCGGGATAAGAACTTCGGCGAACGCGAAGAAAACAGCGCCAAAAATGCGCGAACTGCGGCGATTCTAGCACAATGCGCCTGACCCCGCCCGGATACGGGGACGTTCCGGGTTGGGGGGCGAGGTGCCGCGGCTGCCCGGGGCTCCCTGCGCCTACGCCGCGCGCAGCAGCCGCAGCCCGAACCAGTCGCGTGCGTCGTTCCAGGCCGCGACCACCCGCAGCCCGGCCTGCGCCGCCAGGGCCGCGATGCGCGCGTCGGTGTACTTCTGGCTCTGCTCGACCTGCATCTGTTCGCCCGCCGCGAACGCGAAGCGTTGGCCGGCGACGGTCACGGCCTGCCGGCGCAGGCTTTCGAGGGTGGTGACGATGCGGCCTTCGTGCGCAAGGTAGCGGGCGCGGTGGGCGAATGCGGACAGGTCGAAGTCGCTGCCGAGGTCGCGGTTGAGCCGGCGCAGGAGGTTGAGGGTGAACTCGGCGGTGACGCCGGCGGCATCGTTGTAGGCGGCCTCGATCAGGGCCGGGTCCTTCTCCAGGTCCAGGCCGAGCAGGGTGGCGCCGCCGTCTCCCATGGTGGCGCGCATCGCGCTGAGCAGCCGCACCGATTCGTCGGCGGTGAAGTTGCCCAGGGTCGAGCCGGGGAAGAACACCAGCGCCGAGTCGGCAGGACGCGTGGGCCTGGGCAGCGGCACCGGCCGGGTGAAGTCGGCCAGCACCGGCAGCACTTCGACATCGCCGAACTCGTGGTCCAGCCGCCCGGCGCTGGCGGTGAGCGCGGCGCGGGAGATGTCGATCGGGGTGTAGGCCACCGGATCGTGCAGTGCGTCGAGCAGCAGCCGGGTCTTGCGGCCGCTGCCGCTGCCCGGTTCGACCACGTGCGCGCGCGGGCCGACGGCGTCGGCGATCTGCGCGCCGCGCTCGGCCAGCAGCGCCAGCTCGATGCGGGTGAGGTAGTACTCGGGCTGGCGGGTGATGGCCTCGAACAGCTCGGAGCCGCGGGCGTCGTAGAAGTACTTCGACGGCAGCTGCTTCGGCGTGGACGACAGGCCGCGCAGCACGTCGCCGGCGATGTCGTCGGCGCTGGGGTGGAGGTCGGTGACGTCCGGCGCGCGGCTCAATCGGGATCCTTCGCCAGGCGCAGCCCGGAAAACTGCCAGCGCGCCCGCGGCGGGAAGAAGTTGCGGTAGCTGGGGCGCAGGTGGTCGCGCGGGGTGGCGCAGCTGCCGCCGCGCAGCACCAGCTGGCCGCTCATGAACTTGCCGTTGTACTCGCCCAGGGTGCCGGCCAGCGGGCGGAAGCGCGGATACGGCGCATAGGCGCTGGCGGTCCATTCCCAGACGTTGCCGAACATGTCCTGCGGCCCGTCGCCGCTGCCGCTGCCGGCGTGCGGATGCAGCGGCGCGTCGGCGTCGGCGAAATTGCCTTCGATCGCGCAGTCGGCGGCCGCGGCTTCCCATTCGGCCTCGGTCGGCAGGCGTGCGCCGGCCCAGCGCGCGCAGGCGTCGGCTTCGTAGTGGCTGAGGTGGCAGACGGGCGCAGCGGGATCGCGCGGCTGCCAGCCGCCCAGGGTGAACTCGCGCGCGCCGTCGGCGTGCCAGTACAGCGGCCGTTCCCAGCCTTCGCGCTGCACCAGGTCCCAGCCGTCGCTCAGCCACAGGCCGGGCGTGCGGTAGCCGCCGTCGGCGACGAAGGCCGCGTAGTCGGCGTTCGACACCGGGCGCCGCGCGATCGCGTGCGCCGGCAGCAGCACGCGGTGGCGCGGAGTCTCGTTGTCGTAGGCGAAGGCGGCGCCGTCGCCGGGCCAGGGCGGCGCGCCGATTCCGACGATGGCTTCATCGCGGTGCAGCCAGCGCGGCGCGTCCGCCGGGGCACGGGTCGCGGCCTGGCGGGGCGGATCCGCGCGGTACGCCGGTGCCAGCGGGTTGCACCACAGCGCGTGCTTGATGTCGGTCAGCAGCAGTTCCTGGTGCTGCTGCTCGTGGTGGATGCCGAGCAGCAGGACGTCGCGCCGCGCCTGGTCGAAGCCGCCGGCCTCCAGCGCCTGCAGCACCCGGGCGTCGATGCGTTCGCGCCAGTCCAGCACCGCGGCCAGCGACGGCCGCGAGAGCAGGCCGCGCCGCGGCCGCGGGTGGCGTTCGCCGGCGCCCACGTAATAGCTGTTGAACAGCACGTCCCAGCCGTCCGGGATCGCGGCCGGGTCCTCCAGCACGAAGCGGGCGAAGAACCAGGTGGTGTGCGCCAGGTGCCATTTGGCCGGGCTGGCGTCGGGCATGGACTGCAGCTGCGCGTCCTCGGCGCTCAGCGGCGCGGCGAGGCGGGCGCTGCGGTCGCGGACCCGGGCGTAGCGCGCGGCGAGGTCGTCGCCGGGGGCGGCGGAGGGCCGGGCATGGAGCGAGGGATGGTGCAGCGGCCGGGTCGACATGCGCCCAGCATAGGCGCCGGTTCATTCGCGCGGCGTGGAGACGCGCGGGCCGCGGGGGGATTGAGGGGCGTCCGGCGGTGCCTGCGGGTCGCGCGGTTGCGGGCCGGGCTGTCGCCGGCCCGCATCGGAAACGCCGCGGCAGGGCGCCGCGGCGTCGTGGCCTCAGTCCTTCAGCTCGTCCGGCACCTTGCCGCCGTTCTCGGCCAGGGCGCGCATGACCGCCTTGTGCAGGGCGAGGTTCTGCTCGGCGCTGCCGTGGGCGCCGGCGTTGACGTCGAGCTCGGCGGCCAGTTCCTTGCGCGCGTCCAGGCTGGAGTCCAGGTCGAGCAGCTTGAGCAGGTCGACGATGGAGCGGCGCCAGTCGCTCCTGCCGCCCTTCTCCTCGGCCATCGCGGTCAGCACCGCTTCGACGTCCACCGGCTCCGGGGCCGGCGCGGGCGGGGCTTCGGGCAGCAGCGCCTCCGGCGCGACGTCGGGATCGTCCCGGCTGCCGTCGAAGATGACCACGTCGGGCGTGGGCGCGGGTGCCGGCTCGGCGGCGACGGCCTTGCGGCCAAAGATGCGGTCGGTGATCTTCGAGAACAGGCCCATGGTGCACTCCGTCGGATGGAGTCCCGATTCTGCCCCTTCGACGGCGAAATTGCATGACGGTCCGGGATCGACGGCTTCCGGAATCGGCATCGCCGCCCCGGCCGGTCGCGCGGCTGCGGCCTGCGGTCAGGGCTGCCCGGGCGTCCGCGCCGGCCGGAAGTAGGCGACCGCCGCCGGATAGTCCACGGTCATGACGAAGTGGCGGAAGGCGTTGCCGCCGATCGCGCCCTCGACCTGCGCGTCCATCATGCTCGACATCATGTCGTGGAAGTTGGCGTCCGGGCGATGGGTGAACCAGACCGGGCCGACCGTGAATCCGGCGATCTCCACTTCCGGCACCTCGATCATGTCCGCGCCGCTGAAGGCCTGGCCGCCCTCGATCACCCGCCATTCCGGGTGCGCGGCGCGCCAGGCCCGGAAGACGTTGTCGGCGACCATGCTGGTGGCGCGTTCGGCCGGTCCGCCGTCGCCCAGCACCGCGAGCGCTTCGGGCGTGAGCACGGTGGTCGCGCCGGTGTCGAGCAGCATCGGCAGCTCGCGTCCGTCGACGCGGACGGTCATGCGCGGCATCGAGAACACGCGCTTGCCCAAGGCGCTGGTCAGGAAGCCCAGCGGCATCGCCCGGGCATCGGGATCGGGCTGGAACGCGGCCGGTTCGCGGTAGAAGGCTTCGCCGGCATAGTCCCAGGTCCAGGTGCGGTCGGCGAACCAGCGGTGGCCGAGGAAACCGTCGTAGCGGGTCAGCCCGGGCGGCGTCTGCTGCCGCACGAAGGCCTCGGGAAACACCATCAGCCGGCCGTCGAGGAAGCGCACATCGGGAATGCCCTGGCCCTCGGCGAAGGCCGGGAACCGGGCCAGGCGCGTGCCATCGGCGGCCTCGCCCAGCTCCTCGCGCAGGCCGGGGATATCGGCCGGTTCGGTGGGCAGGCGCAGGCGGGCGACCGCCGCCTCCGACAGCTGGTCGGAGCCGCCGCCGCTGTCGGTCATCAGCTCCAGCACCTGGCCCGAAGCGGTGGTCGGCACGAGCACGACGCGGTCGGCGACGAACTTCGCCGGCAGCCGGGTGCGCGCGGCCGGCGCATCCGCGGCCGGCTGCGGGCCGCCGCAGCCGGCGATGGCCAGGCAGGCTGCGAGGGCGAGGGCGAGGGCGAGGGCGTAGCGGGTCGGGGTCATGCGGCAGGGTCGTCCGGGCGGAACCCGATCATCATCCATCCCGGCGCTGCCCGCCTGTCACGATGGTGCCGGTGACTTCCGTCACGCGGTGTCCGTGCCGGTCGCGGGGCCGTGCGGCGCGGGTGGACGGCGCGGCGCCAGCACCACCGCGACGCTTGCCCAGCCGCCGACCGGGGCGATCGCGCGCGCGGCGGGCAGGGCGGGGTCGAGCGTGATCGAGGACGTGGCCGCGAGCAGCGCCTGCAGCGCGATGCGCAGCTCCAGCGTCGCCAGCAGGCGCCCGGGACAGGCATGGCGGCCCGTGCCGTAGACCAGGTTGTGCGGCGCGTTGCGCTGCGGGTCGAAGGCGTCGGGGTCGCCGAACACGGCCTCGTCGCGGTTGGCCGAGGTCCAGTTCAGCGTCACCCGTGCGCCCGCGGGCAGGTCGACGCCGCCGATCGACACCGGGCAGGTGGCCACGCGGCGGTTGGAGACGAAGGGATCGTCGATGCGCAGGATCTCGTCGATGGTCGCGTCGAACCGGGCATCGTCCATGCCGCGGCGCAGGCGGTCCTGCAGCTCCGGGCGGGTGGCCAGGAAGTGCAGCAGCACGCCCACGCACTGGGCGATCGAGCCCAGGTCGCCGCCGGTCCAGTTGCGCAGGACCGACACGATCTCGGCGTCGTCGAGCCGGCGACCGTCGAGCCTGGTGCGCATGAGGCGGGTGGTGACGTCGCCGCCGTCGCCGGGTCCGCGGGCGGCGGCGCGGCGCGGTTCGAGCACGCTGTGGATGATCGCGTCGAACGCGTCCGCCACCCGGCGCGTCCGGTCGCGGTCGCCCGAGCGCGCGGCGGCGTGGTTTTCGGCCACCCACGCCACCAGGCGATCCTCCAGGCTCGCCGGCCAGCCCAGCCACGCGCACTGCGCGCGCACCGCGAAGCGCACGCCGATCGCGGACACCGCGTCGATGCCCGTGCCCGTGGGCAGCGCGGCGGCCAGTTCGTCCGCCACCCGGCGGAAGCGCGCGTGGAAGGGCGCCAGCGCGTGCGCGGCCAGGAAGCCGTCCAGGGCGTCGCGGTAGGCGGTGTGGCGGGCGCCGTCGATGCCGTTGGGAACGTGCAGGTGGCGCGAGACGGCGCTGGAGAAGCGGACATCGTCGCGCGCGGCCTGCGTGACCAGCGCGTGCCGCAGCAGCACCCATTCGCCGCGGTCGTTGCGCACCACGGCGTGGCGGGGGCGCAGCTGGTCGCTGAAGGCGCGCAGGTCCCGGCCGGCGGCGGAGACGTCGTCGGGCATGTGGTCGGTCATGGCGGACCCGGTGTCGGCGTCGGACGTCCCCGAGCATACTCCGGCGCGCCGGCGCAGCTGGCGCGCAAGCGCCGCTGCGAGCACGGTCGTTGACCTGCATCAAGAGGAGCGTGCCGATGGGGGCGATGCCTGGCATCCGGGGCGAAGCTGTCGCCTCGACAGGGACCTGTCATTTGCCTGGAGGGAAACCCCGGCGATGCCGGGGACCTGCCGGGGTCTGACGTGTGCCGCGGTCGTTGTGAGGTTTGACGTGTACCGCGATGGTTGTGAGCCTGGGATCCCGGGAAGGGCCCTCGCGCTGATCCGGGATTCCCGACACCGTCATCCCGGCGAACGAGCTGGTCCGGGATTCCCGGCACCGTCATCCCGGCGAAAGCCGGGATCCATTGTCAGCTTTTTGCCAGGAGCAAAATGGATCCCGGCTTTCGCCGGGATGACGGCGAAATGGCGGCGGAGGTGACGGCGGAGGTGACGGCGGAGGTGACGGCGGAGGTGACGGCGGAGGTGACGGCGGAGGTGACGGCGGAGGTGACGGCG
>CAKTDC010000027.1 GCA_934541015.1 uncultured Luteimonas sp. | reverse complement strand
GACTGCGGGTTGTGGCCATGATGGACCATCGCATCTCGGGACTGACGACAGGATATCCTATTTATGACACAGTAGGATTAGGGGACCTCTGAACAACCCGCTTTTGAGCGTCATTCCCGCCCTCGCGGGGATGACGGTCGTTGTCCAGAGGATCCTGGGCCGTCCGCCGGGCCCGGTGCCGCCGTGGATGCACGCAGGATGAGCCGATCGGCGGGTGTTCCGCGCCTGCATGGACAGGACACAACTGCAGCGACGGGGGCGGGACATGAGCGGACGGTTATCGACGACGATGTGTGCGGCGGCGCTTTCGCTGGCGCTGGGCGCGTGCGGGGGTCTGCAGTCGGCCGGCGGCGATGGCGGCGGCGACGCGCAGCAGCCCGGCTCGATGGCGTGGGCTGGCAAGGCGATGGAAGCCGCCACCGCGAACGCAGGCGGGGCGATGGTGGATGCCCAGGTCGTCGACGAGGCCGGCTTCGGCCAGCCGATGGTGGCGAGCCGGCTGCAGATTCCCGCGGGCTGGCAGACGTCGGGCGGCATCCGCTGGAACGACGGCGCCGAATGCTATGTCGGCCAGGTCGTGTCGACCTGGGCGGCGGCCGCGCCCGACGGGTCGAGCGTGTTCCAGACGATACCCGGTGTCGCCTGGCAGGTGAGCGGCACCGAGATTCCCACCGATCCCTGCCCGGTCGCGCCCTACCGCTCGGCGCGCGAACTGCTCGAGGCGGTGGCGCAGCAGATCCGCCCGGGCGCCCGCGTGCTCGACTTCAGCGACTGGCCGGAGATGACGCAGAAGGCGGAAGCCAGGGCGCAGGACCCGGCGGGCGGGATGCCGCCGGGCTTCCGCCGCTGGATCGAATCGGGACGCCTGCTGATCGCCTACCAGGCCGGCGGCGTGGAGATGCGCGAGATCCTGGCGGCTACCGTGACCTTCCTGCAGGGGAACAAGCTCGACGGCAGCACCGGGCGCATCGTCTCCTATCGGGCACCGAACGGCCAGCTCGATTTCGGCCTGCTCGACCGCATCGTCGGTTCGGCCGACGACGACCCGCAGTGGACGCAGCTGGCGCGCGAGCGGATCCGCGCCAATGTCGAGCGCTACTACAGCGCCCAGCGCCAGGGCATCGAGGCCTGGCACAACCGCCGCATGGCCGAGATCAACGCCAGGGGCGCCGCGGACCGCCACGCGATCAACATGGGAGCGCTGCGCGACGTCGCCGCGATCCGCAACAGCACCTGGGCCGATACCCAGGCGGCCAACGACCGGATGCACGCGCGCACGATCGATGCCATCCACGAGCGCAGCGCCTACGCCGGCGTCGACGGCAGCACCGTCTACAGCTCGATCCACGGCGGCAGCCGCGTGTTCCAGGACAATGTCTGGACCGACCGGAGCTACAGCACCGACGACGCCTTCCACAATCCCACCGACGCGACCGAACTCGAGCGCCGCTGGTGAACCGCGTGCGCGCGAGCGATCCCGGTTCGCGTGCACTGCCGCCGATGTTGCCGCCGGTGCCGCCGCTGGCGGTGCCGCTGATGTTCATGCTGATGCTGCTGGCGGGCGGCTGCGGAGGGCCGGCAGCGTCCGCCGGAAGCGAGAGTGCGATCGGGGCGATGCAAGGCTCCGCGTCCCAGGACGGTTTCCCGCAGGCGCCGGTGACAGATGCTTCCGGTCCGCCTTCCGAACGTCGTGCCGCGGATGCGCTGGCGGTGGTGAGCGGGCGCGGTGCCTATGCCGACTGGCTGCTGCAGCGGATCGAGATGGTGCCCGGGGAAGGCTGGCAGGGCCACCTGCAGGTTCCGGACGGCTGCACGTCGGAGGAGTGCCTGCACTGGATCGTCGCTTCGGACGATGGCGTCCGGCGCGTCGAGCGGCTGCCTGCGGTCGCCGCCGGCGCGGCGGCGGGGAACGATCGCGCCCTCGTTCGGGCGCGGGAGATCGCCGCCCGGCGCTTTCCGGGCGCGAGCGTGGACGAACCCGCCCCCGCACCGCGCGCCGGGGCGGGGCGACCGCCGGACGAGCCGGTGACACTCACCCTGTACTACGACGATGCGGGGCGTCGCACCCGGAGCGACATCCAGGTGTGGCTCGATGCCGCCGGCGGCTGGCTGCACACCCGCATCGCCACCGCGCCCGCGGACGGCTTCGAGGACGCCGGCCTGTACAGGGTCGGCATGTTCGCCCGGCTGCGACCCGAGGACGAGGACCAGGCCTTCCGCCACTGCATGTCGAACGCATACGGAATCCGGATGGCGCAGTACATCGGTGCCGAGGAGGACAGCCATCGCGCGCAGGCCGCCTGCCGCCGGGACCTGCAATGGCGTGCCACCCGTGCCGCGGCGCTCGGACTTCCGGGCGGCGACTCCATGTAGGTCCCCCCGCGCTTGATCGCGCGACGCGGGAGGCGCCCTACGCGCCCTGCGCCTGCAGCCAGGGGCGGGAGAGGACGAGGCTGACGTGCTGCACGCCCGGCTGGGCGCGCAGGATCGACGGCAGGTCGGCGTCGATGCGGATGCCCTGGCTGCCGTTGACCACCAAGGCGCCGCGCGCGCCGCCGGGGAGCAGCAGATCGTAGTGCAGCGGCGTGCTGCCCGGACGGCGCTGCGAGAACAGGGTTTCGATGCGGTCGAGCACGCCCGGCGTGCGCAGGTCCAGGCGCATCGCCAGCCGCTGCGCGGCCTGCGCGCACAGCTGTTCGAAATCCCAGCAGCGGCGCGCGCGCAGCGAGAAGCCGCCGCTGAATTCGTCCTCGCGCAGGCCGCCTTCGACCACCAGGATGCGGTCGCGGGTCAGCAGCGCCGCGTTTTCGAGATAGTCCTCGCTGAAGAAGCCGCATTCCAGGCGTCCGCGCCCGTCCTCGAGCAGCACGAAGGCCTGCGAGTCGCCGCGCTTGCGCATCGCCATCACCTGGCCGGCGATGACCACGTTCACCTCCGGCCGCCAGCGCCGGCCGCCGGTTTCGGTCGAGCGCGCGGCCCACAGGGCATCGAGCTTGCCCAGGTCGTGGCCGACCAGCGCCTGCAGTTCCTCGCGGTAGGGGTCGAGCGGATGGCCGCTGAGGTAGTAACCCAGGGTCTCGCGCTCGCCGTCGAGCTTCTGCCTGAGCGGCCATTCATCGCAGGTCCCGAGCTCGATGCGGATGCCCGGTGCGCCGGCCGGATCGCCGGATGGACTGGCGCCGAACATGTCGACGATGCCCGCCTCGCGGTTCTTCGCCACCTGGTCGGTCGCCTGCAGCACATCCGGCAGCTGCAGCATCAGCGATGCGCGGTTGGGCGCGAGCGCGTCGAGTGCGCCGGCCTGGATCAGGGCTTCCAGCGTGCGCCGGTTGAGCCTGGCCGCATCGACGCGGGTGCAGAAGTCGTACAGGTCGTCGTAGCCGCGCCCGCGCCGGCCCTCGACGATCGCGTCGCAGGCACCGCGGCCCACGCCCTTCACCGCGCCCAGGCCGTAGCGGATCGTGCGTTCGTCGATCGCCTCGAACATGTGGTTGGACGCGTTCACGTCCGGCGGCAGCACGGTCAGGCCCATCGCCTTGGCCTCGTTGAGGAAGCCGACCACCTTGTCGGTGTTGTCCATGTCCGAGGACATCACCGCGGCCATGAACTCGGCCGGGTGGTGCACCTTCAGCCACGCGGTCTGGTAGGCGACCAGGGCGTAGGCGGCCGAGTGCGACTTGTTGAAGCCGTACTCGGCGAACTGCTCCATCAGGTCGAAGATCGCGGTGGCGGTGGCCGGCTCGACGCCGCGTTCGGCCGCGCCGGCCTCGAACTTGGCGCGCTCCTTGGCCATCTCCTCGGGCTTCTTCTTGCCCATCGCGCGGCGCAGCAGGTCGGCGCCGCCCAGCGAATAGCCGGCCAGCACCTGCGCGATCTGCATCACCTGTTCCTGGTAGACGATCACGCCGTAGGTGGGCTTGAGCACCGGCTCCAGCGCCGGGTGCGGATAGGTCACCCGGGTGTTGCCGTGCTTGCGGTCCACCCACTCGCGGTCCATCCCCGAGTTCAGCGGACCGGGCCGGAACAGCGCCGCCAGCGCGATGATGTCCTCGAAGGTATCGGGCCTGGCGCGCTTGAGCAGCTCGCGCATGCCGCGCGACTCGAACTGGAACACCGCAACGGTATCGCCGCGCGCGAACAGCTCGTAGGTCGCCCTGTCGTCGAGGGGAAGGGCGGTCATGTCCAGTGGAGCGACGGGATCCGGGATCCGGGATTCGGGATCCGGAACAGCAAGGCTCCGCTTCTCCGAATCCCCAATCCCGAATCCCGAATTCCGCCGATTGATCGCCTTCACCGCCCAGTCGATGATCGTCAGCGTGCGCAGGCCGAGGAAGTCGAACTTGACCAGGCCGACGGCTTCGACGTCGTCCTTGTCGAACTGTGTGACCGGGTGGCGGCCGCGGCCTTCGCCGTCGTGTTCGGCGTGCAGCGGGCAGAAGTCGGACAGCGGGCGCGGCGCGATGACAACGCCGCCGGCGTGCCTGCCGGCGTTGCGGGTCAGGTCCTCGAGCTGCAGGGCGAGGTCGACGAGGTCGCGGACGTCGTCCTCTTCCTCGTAGCGCTGCCTGAACTCGGCGACGACATAGGAGGCGTCCGTCTGCGCGCGCCTGCTGCGGCCGATCGCGTCCTCCAGCGACAGCGGGTCGGTCGGCTGCAGCGGGATCAGCTTCGCCAGGCCGTCGACGAAGCCGTAGGGGTGCCCGAGCACGCGCCCGGCGTCGCGCAGCACCGCCTTGGCGGCCATGGTGCCGTAGGTGATGATCTGGCTGACGCGGTCGCGGCCGTACTTGCCGGCGACGTAGTCGATCACCTCGTCGCGGCGGTCCATGCAGAAGTCGATGTCGAAGTCGGGCATCGACACGCGTTCGGGGTTGAGGAAGCGTTCGAACAGCAGGTCGTAGGGCAGCGGGTCGAGATCGGTGATGCCCAGCGCCCAGGCCACGAGCGAGCCGGCGCCCGAGCCACGGCCGGGACCGACCGGGATGCCGTGCTCCTTGGCCCAGTTGATGAAGTCGGCCACGATCAGGAAGTAGCCGGGGAAGCCCATGCCGACGATGACGTCGAGCTCGCGCTCCAGGCGCTCGTCGTAGCTCTGGCGGCTGTGCCCGGGCGCCAGCGGGTGTTTCTCCAGCCGCCGCGCCAGCCCGTCGCGCGCCTCGCTGCCGATCCAGCTGTCGAGGGTGTGCTCGGCCGGCACCGGGAACGCGGGCAGGTAGTACTTGCCGAATCTCAGCTCCAGGTTGCAGCGCTGGGCGAGGACGACGGCGTTGTCGATGGCGTCGGGCACGTCGGCGAACAGCGCCGCCATCTCCTGTCCGGACTTGAGGGACTGCTCGCGGCTGTAGTCGTGCGGACGGCGCGGGTCGGCGAGCACGCGGCCGGAGGCGATGCAGACGCGGGCCTCGTGGGCCTCGAAGCCCTCGGCGTCGAGGAAGCGCACGTCGTTGCTGGCAACCACCGGGATCGCGCGTGCGGCCGAAGCCTGCAGGGCGAAGGTGTTGAATTCCTCCTCGCCCTCGCGCCCGCAGCGGGTCAGCTCCAGGAACAGGCGTTCGTCGAAGACCCGCTGCCAGTCGTGCAGCCACTGGCTGGCGAGGTCGTGGCGCCCGCTGGCGGCCAGCCGCCCGGCGGGCCCGAGCCGCCCGGTGAGGGCGAACAGGCCCTCGCCGGCCTCGCGCAGCCACGCCGGGCGCACGACCACACCGTCGTGGCGATGGCCTTCCATGTATGCGCGGCTGAGCAGCCGCGACAGCGCCCGGTAGCCCTCGTGGTCGCGGCACAGCAGGGTCAGCGGCCAGGCGGCCTCGTCGCCATCGGCGACGCTGATGTCGGCGCCGACCACCGGCTTGATCCCGGCCTCTTCGGCGGCGCGGTAGAACTTGACCAGCGCGAACAGGTTGTTGCGGTCGGTGATCGCCACCGAGGGCTGGCCGAGGGCGGCACAGCGCGCGACGAGCTCCGGAATGCGGATCGTCGAATCGGCCAGCGAGTACTCGCTGTGGAGGTGGAGATGGACGAAGCGGGAGGTCATCGCGGCAGTGTTGCGAGCCGACCGTCAGGGTAGGGCCCCCCGCAGGGCCGGACAAGGCTTGACACCGCCGGTTTGCGGCGCGCCCGGGACCGGCGGTCGCGACAGTCAGGCGTCGACGGTGTCAGGCGCCCGTGCGGCGTCGACGAACAGCGATCCGCGCACCGGCGCGAAGCTGCGCCGGTGCTGCGGGCAGGGGCCGTGCTCGCGCAGCGCCGCCAGGTGCAGGGGCGAGGGATAGCCCTTGTGCCGGTCGAAGCCGTACTGCGGATATCGTGCGTGCAGGGCGACCATGGCGCGGTCGCGCGCCACCTTGGCCAGGATCGAGGCGGCCATGATCGCCGGGTCGAGGCCGTCGCCGCCGACCAGCGCCTCGGCACGGCAGGGCAGCTCCCGCGGCAGGCGGTTGCCGTCGATGCGCGCCAGCTGCGCTGCCGGGGACAGGGCGAGCAGCGCGCGGGACATGCCGGCGAGGGTGGCCTGGAGGATGTTGAGCGCGTCGATCTCGGCGCACTCGACGAACTCGATGCGGTGCGCCAGCGCGCGTCCGACGATCAGCGGGTAGAGCGCCTCGCGCCGTTTCTCCGTCAGCTTCTTCGAATCGTCCAGGCCGTCGATGGGACGGGCGGGGTCGAGGATCACCGCGGCCACCACCACCGGCCCGGCCAGCGGGCCGCGCCCGGCCTCGTCGACGCCCGCCACCAGCAGGGTCACCGCGCTTCCTCCAGCAGCCCGGCGACGGCCTCGGCCGCGCTGGCCGAAGCGTCGCGGCGCAGCGCCAGGTGCAGGTCGCGGTAGACCGGCTCCAGCGCCGCCACGGCCTCGGGGTCGTCGAACCAGGCCAGCACCGCCGCGGCGAGCTTCTCCGGGGTGCAGTCGTCCTGCATCAGCTCGGGGGCGATGGTCCGACCGGCGAGCACGTTGGGCAGGGCGTAGCGGTCCACCTTGAGCAGCCCCAGCAGCCTGACGATACGGTAAGTGGAGCTGGCGATGCGGTAGCCCACCACCATCGGCCGCTTGGCCAGCATCGCCTCCAGCGTGGCGGTGCCAGACGCCAGCAGCACCACGTCGGCGGCGACCATGGCCTCGCGGGCGCGGCCGTCGAGGAGCAGGGACCGCGGAACGGGGTGTCGTGGGTCCGGGAGCAGCGGCGCGATGGCGTCCCGGCAGGCCGGGGTCGCGGCCGGGACCAGCACGTGCAGGCCGGGCAGCTGCGCGGAGACGCGGGCCGCGGCTTCGAGGAAGACGGCGCCGAGGCGCTCGATCTCGCCCAGCCGCGAACCGGGCAGCACGGCGAGCACCGGCGCGTCGGCGGGCAGGCCGAGATCGGCGCGCGCGCGGCGGCGGTCGGGGTTCTGCGGCATGCTGTCGGCGGTCGGGTGGCCGACGAAGCGCGCATCGACGCCGTGCCGGGCGTAGATCTCCGGCTCCATCGGGAACAGGCACAGCACGCGGTCGGCGCTGCGCCCGATCTTCTTCGCGCGCCCCTGCCGCCAGGCCCAGATCGACGGGCCGACGTAGTGCACGGTGCGGATCCCGCGGCGCTTGAGCGCGCGCTCCAGGCCGAGGTTGAAGTCCGGGGCATCGATGCCGATGAACACGTCCGGCTTCCACGCCAGCAGCCGCCTGCGCAGGTTCCGGCGCAGCCGCAGCAGCCGCGGAAGATGGCGCACCACCTCGCCCAGCCCCATCACCGCCAGCTCCGAAGCGTCGTGCCAGGCGTCCAGTCCCGCCGCGCGCATCGCGTCCCCGCCGATCCCCGCGAACCGCGCCCCGGGAAAGCGCTCGCGCAGCCGCTCGATCAGCCCGGCGGCGAGGAGGTCGCCGGAGGCTTCGCCCGCGACCAGCGCCACGCGGGGCGTGGCGCTGGTCGCGGGATCCGGGATCCGGGATTCGGGATTCGGAAGAACAGTGCCGGGTTCCGAAGTGGCTTCAGCCGCCCTTCCGAATCCCGAATCCCCATTCCCCAATCCCGGCTTCACCGCTTCACCGCAACAGCGGCCGCTCGCCGCGCTCGATGAACTCCAGGAAGGCGCGTACGTCCTCGCTGTCGCGGGCCATCTCGGCCAGCCGCTCCCTGGCTTCGGCGAGGTTGGCGCCCGACATGTACACGGTGCGGTAGGCGCGCTTGATCGCGGCGGTGCGTTCGGCATCGAAGCCGCGGCGCCTCAGGCCCTCGGAATTGATGCCGCGCGGGCGGCCGTAGCCCTCCTGCGCCACCATCACGAATGGCGGCACGTCGCCGTTGACGAGGGCCCCCATGCCGATGAACGCGTGGGCGCCGATGCGGCAGAACTGGTGGATGCCGGCGAAGCCGCTGAGGATGACGTGGTCGCCGATCTCGACGTGCCCGGCCAGGGTGGCGTTGTTGGAGAAGACGCAGTGGTCGCCCACGATGCAGTCGTGGGCGATGTGGGTGTAGGCCAGCAGCCAGTTGTCGTGGCCGACGCGGGTGATGCCGCCGCCGTCGCCGGTGCCGCGGTTGATGGTGACGAACTCGCGGATCAGGTTGCGGTCGCCGATCTCCAGCTCCACGCGCTCGCCGCGGTACTTCTTGTCCTGCGGCTCGCCGCCGATCGCTGCATGGCCGATGATGCGGTTGTCGCGGCCGATCCGGGTCGGGCCGTGGAGGCTGCAGTGGGGGCCGATGCGGGTGCCGTCGCCGATCTCCACGCCGGCGCCGACCAGGGTGAACGCGCCGATCTCCACATCCGCGCCCAGGCGGGCGGCGGGGTCGACGACGGCGCTGGAGTGGATCCGCGCGCCGGCCATGTCAGATCGGAACGGCGGCGCAGAGGATCTCGGCGCAGGCGACCTGCTCGCCGGCCACGCTGGCCACGCCCGCGTACAGGGTCATGTTGCGGATCTCGCGCTTGATCGTGACCTCCAGGTCCAGGCGGTCGCCGGGAACCACCATGCGCGAGAACCTGGCGTTGTCCACCTTCACCAGGTACGACAGGCGGCCCACCAGGACATCGGTGTGGGTCAGGTTGCTGAGGATGCCGCCGGCCTGGGCCAGCGCTTCGATCACCAGCACGCCCGGCATCACCGGGCGGTCGGGGAAGTGGCCCTGGAAAAATCCCTCGTTGCCGCTGACGGCCTTGTACGCCAGCACCCGCCGCCCCAGCTCGACTTCGACCACGCGGTCGATGAGCAGGAACGGATGGCGGTGCGGCAGCATTTTCTGGATGCCGACGATGTCGATCGGCAGCGAAACCGGCTGATTCAATTCAGTCCCCCTCCTGTGGTGCGGTACTACGCGACGCTGCGCCAAGCTGCCTGAGCCGGACGACGCTCTTTCTCCATTCGCGACTGGAAACGGCCGGAATCCCCGAAGAATACTCCCCCGCATCGCGAATGGAACGGGTCACGAAGCTCATCGCGGTGACGGTCACGCGGTCGCAGATCTCGATGTGGCCGACGATCCCGGCGCGCCCGCCGATCATGCAGTAGCGGCCGATGCGGGTGCTGCCGGCCACGCTGACGCCCCCGGCCATGGCCGAATGCGCGCCGACGCGGACGTTGTGGGCGATCTGGATGTGGTTGTCCAGGCGCACGTCGTGCTCGAGCACGGTGTCCTCGAGTGCGCCGCGGTCGATGCAGGTGTTGGCGCCGATCTCGCAGTCGTCGCCGACCGCCACCCCGCCCAGCTGCGGCACCTTGATCCAGTGCGGTTCGCCCGCGGACGGACGCTCGAGCGCGATCCCGAAGCCGTCGGCACCGAGCACCGCGCCCGGATGCACCAGCACCCGCCGGCCCAGGCGCACGCGCCGGACCAGGGTGACCCGCGCGACCAGTTCGCAGCCTTCGCCGATGGCGCAGTCCTCGCCGATGGCGCAGCCCGGGCCGATGCGCGCGCCGGCGGCGACCGTGGTGTTGGCGCCGATGCTGCAGAAGGGACCAATGCTCGCGCCCGGGTCGATGGTCGCGGACGGATCCACCGCCGCGGATGGATGGATGCCCGCTTCCGCCGCCGGTCGCGCCTCGAACAGCGCCGCGATGCGGGCGTAGGCCGAATAGGGATCGGCCGCGACCAGGGCGGTGCCGGCGTAGCCGTCGGCGTCGGCGGCGCGCAGCACCACGATCCCGGCGCGGGTATCGGCGAGCTGGCCGCGGTAGCGCGGATTGGCGAGGAAGGCGAGCTGGCCGGGGCCGGCCGTGGCCAGCGTGGCAACGGCCGAGACCGATGCCGTGCCGTCGCCATGCAGGCCGAGCCCGAAGCGCTCGGCCAGCCAGGCCGCGGTGAACGGAGGGCCGTCCATGCGCTGCGCGTGCCCGCCCGGCCCGGTCAGAACGCGCCGCCGAAGGTGAACTGCAGGCGCTCGACCTCGTCGCCTTCGCGGATCAGGTCGCCGGCGCCGCCGTAGACGTTCTTCTGCATCTCGATCGGGAACGCGTAGCTGATCGAGATCGGGCCCACGGGCGCGCGCCACATCAGCGCGATGCCGGCCGAGACGCGCAGATCCTTGGCCTCCCAGCTGTCGACATCCCTGAACACGTTACCGACGTCGATGAAGGCCGACACGCGCGCGGCCGGCGACTTGATCAGGGTCGGGAAGAACATCTCCAGCGAACCGACGGTCTTCACCGATCCGCCCATCGGCTGCAGGTAGGTGCTGCCGAATGCGGCCTCGCGCGGGCCCAGGGTGTTGTCGCGGAAACCGCGCACCGAGCGCGCGCCGCCGGCGTAGAAGTTCTCGAAGAACGGCAGGCCGCTGGCGGTGATGGTGCGGGTGTAGTCGGGCGAGGTGGTGTCGCACGGCTCGCTGGGGTCGGGCCCGGGCACCACGGTGTCGTCGATGCCGTCGCCGTCGCTGTCGATGACCGTCGGCGCTGTGAAGCAGACGTTGCGCACGTGGTCGCTGCCGTAGCTGTCGCCGTAGCCGATGTCGAAGCGGGTGTTGAGCACCAGCGCGCGGCTCAGGCGCCAGTACTTGGAGAACTCGTAGTTGACCTTGTAGTACTCGGCGGTCGAACCGGGCAGGGTGGCCTCCAGCGACACCCGCTGCAGGGTGCCGGCGGTGGGCTGGTAGAAGTCGTTGCGGGAATCGCGCGCCCAGGCCAGTTCGCCGCGCCAGGCGTGGAAGGTGCGCGTGCCCATCGCGTCGATGTAGTCGACGATGGACTCGGGCGTGCTGCCGCGCCAGGCGAAGATCTGGTTGCGGTCGATGCCGAACAGGGCCGAGACGCTGTCGTGCTCGGTGATCGGGATGCCGAGGATGGTCTGCATCGCCGCGCTGGTCGAGGAGTACTGCGCGGTGTTGAAGTCCGAGTTGTCGAACTCGCGCCACCACAGGTTGTAGCCCAGCTGCAGTCCCTCGTCGGTGAAGTAGGGGTTCATGAACGAGAACGAGTAGCGCTGCAGGTAGACGTTGCGCTGCGCGCCGATCGAGACCCGGTTGCCACTGCCGAGGAAGTTGTTCTGCGACAGTTCGATCGAGGTGGTCATGCCGGTCAACTGCGAGTAGCCCAGGCCGAACATGAAGCTGCCCGAGGTGGTCTCGGTGACGCTGAACTCGACGTCGACCTGGTCGTTGCTGCCCGGCACCGGGCGGGTGTCGACGTTGACGCTGCCCGACTCGAAATAGCCCAGGCGCTGCAGGCGCACCTTGGAGCGGTCGATCGCCGCCTGCGAGTACCAGGCGCCCTCGAACTGGCGCATCTCCCGGCGCAGCACCTCGTCGGAGGTGCGGGTGTTGCCCTTGAACACGATGCGGCGCACGTTCACGCGCGGACCGGGAACCACGTGCAGCTTGATCGCCACGGTGCGCTCGGCGCGGTTGACCTCGGGGATCGGGTTGACCTGGGCGAAGGCGTAGCCGATGTTGCCCAGCCGCGCGACGATCGCGTCGGAGGTCAGCTCCAGCAGCGCGCGCGAGAAGGTCTGCTCGGCCTTCACGAACACCATCGTCTCGACGTCTTCCTTCGGCAGCACGGTGTCGCCGGTCAGCTCCACCGAGGACACCTTGTAGATGTCGCCTTCGGTGATGCCGGCGCCGAGGAACATGTCGCGCTTGTCGGGGCTGATCGAGACCTGCGTGCTGTCGATGCTGAAATCGATGTGGCCGCGGTCGAGGTAGAAGTTGTGCAGCTTCTCCAGGTCGCCCTGCATCTTCTCCTTGGAGTACTGGTCGTCGCGCCGGTACCAGCTCAGCCAGTTGCTCTCGGCCGACTCCCAGCTGTCGACCAGGTCGTCCTGCTCGTAGCTGTCGTTGCCGACGATGTTGATGTGGCGGATCTTGGCGGCCTTGCCTTCCTTGACGTCGATGGTCACGTCGACGCGGTTGCGGTCCAGGCGCGAGACCGTGGGCACGATCTCGACGTTGTACTTGCCGCGGTTGTTGTACTGGCGGGTGAGCTCCTGGGTCACGCGGTCGAGGGCGAGGCGGTCGAAGGTCTCGCCCTCGGCCAGGCCGATGTCGGACAGACCCTTGGTCAGGTCCTCGGTCTTGATGTCCTTGTTGCCGGTCAGGGTGAGCTTGTTGATCGCCGGGCGCTCGCTGACCGTCACCACCAGGATGTCGCCCTGGCGGGAGATCTGCACGTCCTCGAAGAACCCGGTGCCGTACAGGCGGCGCATGGCCTCGCCGATGCGGGCCTGGTCGATGCTGTCGCCGCGCTCGATCGGCAGGTAGGTGAACACCGTGCCGGCGCCGATGCGCTGGAGTCCGTCGACGCGGATGTCGCTGACCGTGAAATTGCTCGCCGACGGCGGCGCCAGCGGTTGCGCCGCGGTCTGCCCCAGGACCGGGCCGGCGATCGACGCGGCAAGGGCAAGGGCAAGCAGTCGGCGGACGGGGGATCGCGTCATCGTGGATTCCGGATTGGGGATTGGGCCGTCGCCGGTGGCGCGAGGGCAGGGTCGGGAACAGCCATCAGCGCACCAGCAGCAGGATGTCGTTGTAGAACGCCAGTCCCATCAGGCCGGCCAACAGCACCAGCCCGACATACTGGCCCGCCGCCATCGCACGCTCGCTCAACGGGCTGCCTTTGACCAACTCGATAAGGTAATACATCAGGTGACCCCCGTCCAAGAGCGGGATCGGGAGCAGGTTGAGGATCGCCAGGCTCAGCGACAGCAGCGCAAGCAGGCTCAGGTACCAGGCCAGGCCGCGCTGGGCGTAGGCGTTGGCCGCCCGGCCGATGGTCACCGGGCCGGCGATGGTGTTTTCCAGCGCCAGGCGGCCGCTGACGGCGCGGCTGAGCATCTCGAAGGTCTGCCGGGTCAGGTGCCCGACCTCGGCCACGGCCCGCGGCAGGGCGGCCACCGGGCCGTAGCGCTGCAGGGCGTCCTGCGGCGGCAGGTCGAAGCCGCGCGGGCGCTCCACCCCCAGCAGCCAGCGCGTCTGGCCGTCCTCGCCGGTGGCGCGGCGGGGCTCGATCGGGAAGGCCAGGCGCTCGCCGTCGCGCTCGACCTCGATCATCGCGTCGCCGCCGCGCTCGCCCAGGGTCTGCACCAGCGGTGCGACGTCGTCGAAGCTGGCCACCGGCCGGCCGTCGATGGCGGTGATCCGGTCGCCCTCGGCCAGGACGCCCCAGGCCGCGCCGTCGGGCATGACCCGGCCAACGTCGGCCGGGACCAGCAGGTGGCGCGGGACCAGGCCGATGATGGGGATGATCCGGCGCTGGTCGAAGCCTTCGGGAAGCTGCGACAGCCGCAGCCGGACCTGGCGGCCCGCCCCGGTGGCCGCGTCGGTGACCTGCAGGTCGACGTCGGCGCGGTCCAGCGCCGACGGCAGCAGGGCCATCTGCAGCTCGGTCCAGGTGGGCGTGGGGTGGCCGTCGACCGAGGCGACCACGTCGCCCGCGCGCAGGCCGGACTCGGCGGCGATCGCCCCGACCTTGCCCAGCGTGGGCGAATAGTTCGGGCGGCCGACCACGAACATCGTCCACAGCAGGGCCACGCACAGCAGCAGGTTGGCCAGCGGCCCGGCGGCGACGATCGCGATCCGCTTCCATACCGGCTGCCGGTTGAAGGCCTGCCCGGCGTCGGCGGCGCGCACGTCGCCCTCGCGCTCGTCGAGCATCTTCACGTAGCCGCCGAGCGGGATCATCGCGATCCGGTACTCGGTGCCGTTCTTCGCGGTGCGCGACCACAGCGCGCTGCCGAAGCCGACCGAGAAGCGCAGCACCTTGACCCCGCTGCGGCGGGCGACCCAGTAGTGCCCGAACTCGTGGAAGGTGACGAGAATGCCGAGGCTGACGATCAACCACCAGACGGAGCCGATGAATTCAGACATGTCTCTGGCTCAGAACCTGCCGTTGGCGATGGCCCGCAGCGCGTGCTCGCGGGCCCGTGTGTCGCACGCGCGCAGCACCTCCAGGGACTCCGCGGCCGAAGCCGGGAGCGCTGCCAGGACGTGCTCCACGAGCGCTGCGATGGACAGGAAACCGATCCTGCCCTGAAGAAATGCTGAAACCGCGACTTCGTTGGCGGCGTTGAGCACCGCCGGGGCGGTTCCCCCGGCCTGCAGCGCCTCCCGGGCCAGGCGCAGGCAGGGAAAGGCATCGAGGTCCGGGGCCTCGAAATCCAGCCGGCCCTGGGCCAGCAGGTCGAGCAGGCCGACCCCCGATTCGATCCGCTCCGGCCAGCCCAGCCCGACCGCCAGCGCGGTGCGCATGTCCGGCAGGCCCAGCTGGGCGAGGGTGGAGCCGTCGATGAACTCGACCAGCGAGTGCACCAGACTCTGCGGGTGGACCAGCACCTCCAGCCGGTCCGCCGGCTGGGCGAACAGGTGGTGGGCCTCGATCAGCTCCAGCCCCTTGTTCATCAGCGTGGCCGAGTCCACCGAGATCTTCGGCCCCATCGACCATTTCGGGTGGGCGACGGCCTCGGCCGGAGTGACCGCCTCCAGCTGCGCGCGCGAGCGGCCGCGGAACGGGCCGCCGGAGGCGGTGAGGGTGATCCGGCGGATGCCTTCGCCGGCCGGGGTGGCGGCCAGGCACTGGTGGATGGCGTTGTGCTCGCTGTCGATCGGGACGATGGCCGTGCCGGCGGCGGCGGCGGCGGCGATCAGCAGTTCGCCGGCCAGCACCAGCGATTCCTTGTTCGCCAGCAGCAGGCGTTTGCCGGCCCGCGCCGCGGCCAGGGTCGAATCCAGCCCGGCGGCGCCGACGATGGCGGCGATCACGGTGTCGCAGTCCCCGCCCGCGGCGAGGGTGTCCAGCGCCGCGTTGCCGGCGTGGGCGCGGGTCGAAAGGCCGGCGTCGCGCAGGCCGTCGCGCAGGGCCGCGTAGCCCTGCTGGTCGGCGATCACCGCGTGTTCGGGGCGGTGGCTGCGGCACAGGGCGAGCAGGGCGTCGACGTTGCTGCCGGCGGCGAGCACGCTGGCGCGCATCCGCTGCGGGTGGCGGGAGATCACGTCCAGCGCCGAGCTCCCGATCGATCCGGTGGCGCCGAGGATGGCGACGCGCTGCATCACAGTCCCAGCCAGATCTTGCCCACCGCGAACACCGGGAGCGCGGCGAGCACGCTGTCGACGCGGTCGAGGATGCCGCCGTGTCCGGGGATCAGGGTGCCCGAGTCCTTGGCGTGGGCCTGGCGCTTGAGCAGGCTTTCGACCAGGTCGCCCAGCACCGAGAACAGCACGGTGACCAGCGCCAGCACCGCCACCAGCGGCAGCTGCGCGGTGGTCGCGCCGGCCAGTGGCGCCATCAGCAGCGCCACCAGCACGCCGGCGAGCACGCCGCCGGCCAGGCCTTCCAGGGTCTTGTTCGGGCTGATCACCGGCGCCAGCTTGCGCTTGCCGAACCTGCGCCCGGTGAAGTAGGCGCCGGTGTCGGTCGCCCACACGATCATCAGCGCCAGCAGCAGCCAGACGTGGCCCTGCGCCACCGGCAGCACGGTGGCCGGCTCGGCATCGCCCGCGTGCACCAGCGCCAGCGCGCACCAGGCCGGCACGATGGCGAGCGTGCCGGCCGCGAGCTTGCCCACGCCGGCCAGCGCGGTGGATCCGGTGCCCAGCCGCGGGCGCCGCAGCCACAGCACCGCCAGCAGCCACCACAGCACCCCGATCAGGGCGCCGATCTTGAACAGCACCAGCGATCCGCCGGCGTCGGTGCGCGAGGCCCAGACCAGGGTGACCATCAGCAGCAGGTTGGCCAGCAGCAGCAGGGCCCGGGGCAGGGTGTCGTCCAGCCCGGCCAGGCGCAGCCATTCCCACAGCGCGCCGAGGAAGACCACGGCCGAGATCGCCACCAGCCAGGGCGTGTCCAGCAGCAGCACCGCGGCGATCGCGGCCGGCGCCATCAGCAGCGCGGTGAGAATGCGGATACCGGTCATCCGGGGCGGCCTCCGGCCATGGGCGGGAGGGAGATCTGGTCGCCGGTCAGGCCGAAGCGGCGCTCGCGCGCGGCATAGTCCGCCAGCGCCTGGTCCAGCGTGCTCCGGTCCAGGTCCGGCCACAGCGTCGGGGTGAACCACAGCTCGGTATAGGCCAGCTGCCACAGCAGGAAGTTGCTGACGCGCAGGTCGCCCCCGGTGCGGATGAACAGGTCCGGCGCGGGCAGGTCGGCGAGCGCGACCCGGGCGCCGACCGCGGCCTCGTCGATGTCCTGCGGGCGCAGGCGCCCGGCGGCCACCTCCCCGGCCAGCGCGCGCGCGGCGGCGGCGATGTCCTGGCGGCCGCCGTAGCTGGCGGCGATGCACAGCACCAGCCGCGCATTGCCGGCGGTCACGGCTTCGGCCTGGGCCATGCGCGCGCGGATCGGCGCGGCGAAGGCCTCGCGCTCGCCGATGAAGCGGATGCGCACGCCGCGCCGGTGCAGCTCCTCGACCTCCCGGTCCAGGGCGTTGAGGAACAGCTTCATCAGGGCGTCGACCTCGTCCGGCGGCCGCCCCCAGTTCTCGCTGGAAAATGCGAACAGGGTGAGCACCTCGACCCCGCGTTCGAGGCAGAAATCGATGCACAGGTTGACCGCGCGCGCGCCGGCGCGGTGGCCGATCATCCGCGGCCGCCGCCGCCGCGCCGCCCAGCGGCCGTTGCCGTCCATGATGATGGCAACGTGGCGGGGCACGTTGCCGGGATTCGGGATTCGGGATTCGGGATTGGAAAAGGCTGGCTCTCCCGTACCGACTGGATCACTCAATGGCATGGCCTCTTTCGCGCGTTGGCTCGTGGCCAATCCCAATCCCGAATCCCGAATTTCCGATCCCGGCCCTGGTCAGACCGCCATCAGCTCCACTTCCTTGGCCTTGACCACCTCGTCGACGTCCTTGATCGCCTTGTCGGTGATCTTCTGGATCTCTTCCTCGGCCTTGCGCTCGTCGTCCTCGGAGATCAGCTTCTCCTTGAGCAGCTCCTTGGCCTGCTGGTTGGCGTCGCGGCGGATGTTGCGGACGGCGACCTTGGCGTCCTCGCCTTCGCTGTGGACGACCTTGGTCAGATCCCGGCGCCGCTCTTCGGTGAGGGCCGGCATGTTCAGGCGGATGGTGGTGCCGGCGGTGTTCGGGGTCAGGCCGAGATCGGAGGCCAGGATCGCCTTCTCCACCGGACCGACCATCTGCTTTTCCCAGGGCGTGATGGTCAGGGTGCGGGCGTCGCTGACGACGACGCTGGCCACCTGGTTGAGCGGCATGTCGGAGCCGTAGTAGTTGACCTTGAGGTGGTCGACCAGCGCGGCGGAGGCGCGCCCGGTACGGATCTTCACAAGGGCGTGGCGCAGCGCCTCGATGCTCTTGGCCATCCTGGTCTGGGCGTCTTTCTTGATCTCGTTGAGCATCGCGGGCTCCGGCGTCTTCTGGTGTCAGCTGCGGGATTATAGGCGGTGCGGCGCGGGGCCGGGCGGGCCGGCGTGAATGCGTGCGCGGCAGGGTCCGAAGCGCCTCCCCGGCGTTCAGTTCTCCCTCCTCCCGTCGGAGCATCGACCTGGCCCGGTGTACGGTCCGAAGCGCTGCGTCGGCGTTCAGTTCCCTGCCAGCGGAGCGGGGGAGGGCCGGAGTGGGGGGCAGTGCCCGCAGCCCCGTCGTTTACCCCCGCCCGCGCACCAGCGTGCCGATCGGCTCACCCTTGAGGATGCGCAGCAGCACCCCCGGCTGGGACATGTCGAAGATGCGCAGCGGCAGGTCGCTGTCGCGGCACAGCGCGAACGCGGCGGTGTCCATCACCTGCAGGTTGCGGGCGATGACCTCGTCGTAGCTCAGGGTGTCGAAACGCACCGCGTCGGCGTGCTTCTTCGGGTCCCTGTCGTAGACGCCGTCGACCTTGGTCGCCTTGAGCAGCAGGTCGGCGCCGATCTCGATCGCGCGCAGCGCGGCCCCGGAGTCGGTGGTGAAGAAGGGGTTGCCGGTGCCGGCGGCGAACACCGCGATCCGGCCCTTCTCCAGGTGGCGGATGGCGCGCCTGCGGATGTAGTCCTCGCAGACGTCGTTGATCTTGATCGCGCTCATCACCCTGACCTTGCCGTCGAGCTTCTCCAGCGCGTCCTGCATGGCCAGCGCGTTGATCACCGTGGCCAGCATGCCCATCTGGTCGCCGGTGACGCGGTCCATGCCCGCCGCCGCGAGCCCGGCGCCGCGGAAGATGTTGCCGCCGCCGATGACCACGCCGATCTCGGCCCCGGCCTGCTGCGCCTCCATGATCTCCAGCGCCAGCCGGCCGATCACGTTGGGATCGATCCCGTAGTCCTCCTCGCCCATCAGCGCCTCGCCGGACAGCTTCAACAGGACGCGGCGGTAGGCGAGTTGCGACATGGGGGGGCTCCGGGGGGGCAAACGCGGAGATTCTAGCCGATCGCATCCCCTTTCCCGCCTGCGGGGGAGTCCAGCGCGGTGCCGCACGAGTCGAATGACCGCAAGGACGTCGTTTCGCCATGGTGGTGGAGCGAAGGGGCCAGAACTCCCGACTTCCGCTTCTGTCTTGGGAGTTCCGGTCCCGAGGACTGGAATGCAGCCAATGTCCCACGGGTTGCCGCCATGACCACGCTCAGCCAGCAGGTGCACCAGATCGCGGACCAGTTGTCGTCGGAGGCGACGTGGGACGACGTACGTTATCAGGTGGAACTGCGAGCCTCGATCGAGCGCGGCCTGGCTGACGTAAAGGCCGGGCGTGTGGTGCCGGTGGAGGAATTGCTGGCCGAGTACGGCGTGCTGGAGTGAGGGTCGTCTGGTCGGCGGAAGCGACCCGCAGCCTGCACCAGACCGTCGCTACATCGCCCGGGACTCGCCGATGGCCGCGCGCAAGGTGGCTGCGCGGTTGCTGCTGCGGTCGCGGCAGTTGGGTGAGCCGCCGTTGTAGCTGGGGCGCCGATTGCCGGAGTATCCGGACGAGGAGCTGCGGGAGCTGCCTGAGCGACCCTGGCGGTTGATCTGCCGGGTCATGCCGGATGCCATCGAGATCGTGACGGTGCGGCATTATCAGCAGCTGTTGCCGGACGACGCTGGTCAGTTGAGGAAAGATTGACTGTCCGGGGCGGTTTTATAGCGCTGCGTCTTGCCGATCAACTGCGCTGAAAGGGAACGATCGGACGCTCAGAAATTCCGTATCTCGGACGCGGCTCCCGCAGGGAGCTGGCTCAAGCCGCCAGGACGGCATGCAGGCGTTGCGCCGTGGAAGGCTCGATCTCGACGGTTTCGAACAGCGTGGCCGGGTAGAGGTAGTCTTCGCCGGAGTCATCCACGATGCATACCATGCCCCTGGCATCGGCGGGTTCGATGATTTCGTACAAGCGGCCGAGCGTGAGGTCGGCGCTGGAAAAGCCGCCGAATTCTTCGCGGGAAACGCAGACGAGGAATTTCATGACCACCTCCTGATCTTCATCGTGACCTTGCTCATTCCGTGCGCTTCGTACCCATGGATCTCGGCCAGGCCGGTCGTGCCGCTGGGCAATGATATGCGCGCCACTCCCTTCTTCTTCTTCCAGCTGCCCAGCCCGAACTGGCCTTCCATCCGGCCGGTTCGCGGATGCCGTTGCCTTCGGCAATGGTTTCCACCTGTTCGATGGCGCCCTGGCTCCTGAATCCCATTGCAGATCCATTCGCGGACGCAGGGTGCTCCCCTCAATCCAGTACATGAATCCAGTCCTGTTGCACCCGTCTCCACGCCGCGCTGCGTGCACAAAAAAGCCCGCGGTCGTCCGCGGGCTTTTCGTTTCCATCCGGCGGGGAGTGCGTCGGAATCAGGCCAGGCCGGCCTGCTTCATCACTTCGGCGGCGTAGTCCTCGACCACCTTCTCGATGCCTTCGCCCACGGCCAGGCGCTGGAAGCCGATGACTTCGGCGCCGGCGGCCTTGAGCACGGCCTCGACGGTCTTGTCGGTGTCGAGCACGTAGGGCTGGCCGTACAGGCTGACCTCGTTGACGATCTTGGCGATCTTGCCGCCGATGATCTTCTCGAGGATCTCGGCCGGCTTGGCGCGGTCCTTCTCGCTCATCTTCGCCAGCTCGATTTCCTTTTCCTTGGCGATGAAATCGGCCGGGACGTCGCTCTGCCTGTTGTGCGGCGGGTTCATCGCGGCCACGTGCATGGCCAGGCCACGGGCCAGCTCGGCGTCGCCGCCCTTGAGCTCGACCAGCACGCCGATCTTGCCGCCGTGGACATAGGCGGCGACGTGGTTGCCGCTGTCGATGCGCGCCATGCGGCGCACCTGCACGTTCTCGCCGACCTTGGCGATGATCGCGGCGCGGGCCTCCTCGACGCTCTCGCCGGAGGCCAGCTGGATCGCCTTCAGGGCCTCGACGTCATCGGCGCCGAGCGCGGCCTGGGCGACGGTCTCGGTGAAGCCGACGAAATTCTCGTCCTTGGCGACGAAGTCGGTCTCGGAGTTGATCTCGACCAGCACGGCCTTGCCGCCGTCCTGGGCCGACGCGATGCGGCCTTCGGCGGCGACGCGGCTGGCCTTCTTGTCGGCCTTGGCCAGGCCGGACTTGCGCAGGGCCTCGGCGGCGGCGTCGATGTCGCCGTTGCTCTCGGTGAGCGCCTTCTTGCACTCCATCATGCCGGCGCCGGTGCGCTCGCGCAGTTCCTTGACCATGGATGCGGTGATTTCCATCGGGGACCTCGGGTTCGGAAAAAATTGGGCGGACGGGCAGGGCCGTCCGCCGCGGGATGCGTGTCTGGGCTGACATGGGGCCGCGGGCCCCGGATCGCAACCGCGGCAGGATGCTGCGGCTGCGTGTCTGGCCGGTTACTCGGCCGCCGGGGCCGCCGGAGCTTCGCCGTTCCCGGCCGCGGCCTTCTTCGCCGGGGCGCGGCGGGCCGCCTTGTCGCCCTCGGAGAACTCTTCCTCGCGCACGCTGGCGGCGCTCGGCGCGGCGGCCTTGCCCTCGAGCACGGCGTCGGCCGCGGCGCGGGCGTACAGCTGCACGGCGCGGATGGCGTCGTCGTTGCCGGGGATGGCGTAGTCGACCAGGGCCGGATCGTAGTTGGTGTCGACCACCGCGATCACCGGGATGCCGAGCTTCTTGGCTTCCTTGATCGCGATGTCCTCGTGGCCGATGTCGATCACGAACAGCGCGTCGGGCAGGCGGTTGAGGTCCTTGATGCCGCCGAGCGAGGCTTCCAGCTTCTCGCGCTCGCGGCGCAGGCCCAGCACCTCGTGCTTGACCAGCTTGTCGAAGGTGCCGTCGGTTTCGGCCGCTTCGAGCTCCTTCAGGCGCGCCACCGACTTCTTCACCGTGACGAAGTTGGTCAGCGTGCCGCCGAGCCAGCGCTGGGTCATGTACGGCATGCCGCAGCGCTCGGCCTCTTCCTTGATCGCCTCGCGCGCGCTGCGCTTGGTGCCGACGAACAGGATCACGCCGCGCTTCTGGGCGATGCCGGAGATGAAGTTCATCGCGTCCGAGAACAGCGGGACGGTCTTTTCGAGGTTGATGATGTGGATCTTGCCGCGGGCGCCGAAGATGTAGGGCGCCATCTTCGGGTTCCAGTAGCGCGTCTGGTGGCCGAAATGGACGCCGGCTTCCAGCATCTGGCGCATGGTGATCTGGGGCATTGCTGTGACTCCTGGCAGGGAACCGCCGCCCGGATCCGTGGAGGGCGGGGCGCCGCCGCGGGGCGGGGCGCGTGGTTCCGGGGTTGGGCCTCCCCGCCGCCTCCGTGGCCGAACCCTCCTCGCGGAAGGCACCCCGACACGGGTGGTTGCAGCGGGTGTGTATTCGCCCGCTTCCCGCGGGAAGCTGCGCCCGGCGTGGGCGGCCCGGGCGTGCAGCCTGGGCGGGACAACCGCGGAATTCTAGCGGGAAACGGCCGCCGCAGGCAAGCTGGGGGCGGGATCGATCGGGCCGCTGCTGTGGACGGCTCAGGCCAGGGACGGTCCTTGATCCGGCCCGCGGCCGGGTCCGGCCTGCTCCGGGGCGGCCGCCTGCTCCTGGGCCTGCCCGAGCGCGCGCTGCGCGGCCGTGGACTGGACCAGGCCGGCGGCCGCGGCGCGGATGGCCTCCGGGTCGCCCGACTGCAGCGCGGCCAGGTAGCCGCCCACGGCCGGCTCGTGCGCCAGACGCTCCGCGGCGGCCGCGTGCCGCGGGCCGTCGGCCGGATGCACTGCGGCGCCGTAGCGCGGGCGGGTCGTGTCCGGAACCCCGATCGCGCCGTCGAGCGGGGCCTCGCGGGCCGGAGCCAGGCCGTGCTGGCCGACGGGCACGCGGTCGCTCCACTGCAGCCGGCCGTTCGCATCGACCACCAGCATCCGCCCTTCGAGGACGGCGTCGCGGACCAGGGTGGCCAGTTCCGCCGGGCTCGCGCCGGGGTTCTCGCGGCCGATCCGGATGCCCACGGAGTTGTTGTACAGGTCCATCGCCTCGGGGGTGGGGCGGTTGCCGGGCACGGCCTCGTGCGCGGTGGTGAAAGCGCGCGCCCAGTCCTCGCCGAACTGCTGCGTCAGGCGGGCGCTCCAGTAGGCGTGGCGGAAGGCGTCGGGATGGCCATCGGTGCCCCGCCATTCGCCCGCCCGGCCCGCCGGAACGTGGCCGGGCGGGGCCGGCAGCGGGAACTGGCCGCGCGCCTGCGCAAGCGCATCCTCGCTGATGCCCTTGAACGCGTGCAGCTGGGGGTAGGAGAGGCCGTCGAGCAGGTCGGCCTCGGTCTGCGTCATCCTGCGGCCCCCGGCCAGCGGGATGCCCAGGAGCCGCGGCGTGTAGGTGGTCAGGCTGTCGTCGGCGACCTGGTACTGCCGGCGGATGTCCTCGGGATCGGGGCGGGGGTCGGACACGGTCTGCTCCTGTCGGGGATGCCGGGGGCGCATCGCGCCGTTCAGCGCCGCCGCCAGCCGTGCGAGGACACCCTGCCGTCCTCGTAGCCGACTTCGTAGTACTCCTCGTCGATGCCCACCGGGGACACGCCGAGTTCGTAGATGTCGGTGCCCGGATCGGCCGAATCCGGTTCGCCCAGCAGGGCGACCACCTCGGCCCGGGTCATGCCTGCGCGCACCACGCCCTCCACGGCCTCGACCATGGTGCCGCGCCGGTTCTGCTGCGGATCGGCGCCGCGCTGGGATTGCCACGCCTGGGAGTCGAACGCCGGAGTCTGTTGCATGGTGCAGCCCATCAGCAGTGCCAGTGGAAGGGAGAGGAACAGGTTCCTGGGGTTCACGGATCAGGCTCCCGGCTGTGCCCGGACGGCGGGCGGTGGTGCGCGGCGACGGCGCGGTGGCGGCCTCGTCCGGGCGCCCGGCGGTGCCGCCACGGCCGGCCCGGCGGGTCCAGACTCGCGCCATCCGGGTTCGGGCGCAAGACCCGGTCTCCACACCGCGGTTTGCGGATCGGCGATAATCGGCCCCATGGCAATCCCACTCAAGACCCCCGACGAGATCGAGAAGATGCGCGTGGCCGGCCGCCTGGCGGCCGAGGTGCTGCAGATGGTGGCGCCCCACGTGCGCCCCGGCGTGACCACCGAAGAGCTGGACCGCATCTGCCACGAACACATCGTCAACGTGCAGGGCGCGACGCCGGCGAACGTCGGCTACAAGGGCTATCCCAAGGCCACCTGCATCTCCGCCAACAACGTGATCTGCCACGGCATTCCCAGCGAGGCCAAGGTGCTCAGGGACGGCGACATCATCAATATCGACGTCACCGTGATCAAGGACGGCTGGCACGGCGACACCAGCCGCATGTACTACGTCGGCACGCCCTCGGTGATGGCGCGGCGGCTGGTGGAGACCACCCGCGAGGCGCTGTTCCGCGGCATCCGCGCGGTCAGGCCGGGCGCGACCCTCGGCGATATCGGCCATGCGATCCAGCAGTATGCCGAGGGCCAGCGCTTCAGCGTGGTGCGCGAGTACTGCGGCCACGGCATCGGCAAGGTCTACCACGACGAGCCGCAGGTGCTGCACTACGGCCGGCCGGGCGAGGGCGTGGTGCTCGCGCCGGGCATGACCTTCACCATCGAGCCGATGATCAACGAGGGCTCGCGCCACACCCGGGTGCTGCCCGACGGGTGGACGGTGGTGACCAAGGACCGCAAGCTGTCGGCGCAGTGGGAGCACACCGTGGCGGTCACCGAAGACGGCGTGGAGATCCTGACCCGGGTGCCGGGCGACGACAACGATCTCCCGGTTCCGTCGGCGCCATGCGCCTGACGGCGTTTGCCGCGGCAGATGTGCTTCCGTGCTCTCCGCCGGGACGGGGATCGTTTTGCGGGCGAAGAATGGTTTGCGATGACTCCGGCCGCTCCCGGCCAGGGTCCATGGGTCCCCGCCTGCGCGGGGACGACGGGGTGGAGAACCTGCGGAACCTGATGCCGTTCCGCATTCGGCCCGGGCAGTGACGATGGCGGGCGGCGAAGCCACGCCGGTGGCCGAGGGCGACGCCGCCTGGGTCGCGGAGGCGGCCGAGGCGCTGCGGGCGCAGGACGCCGCGCTGGCGCAGCGTTTCGACGCCGATGGCGACATCGAGCGCCTGCTGCGCGCGCGCGCGGTGGCGGTGGACGCGCTGGTGCGGCGGGCCTGGGCGCGCTGCGTGCCGGAGTCGGCCGGGCTGTCGCTGTTCGCGGTCGGCGGTTACGGCCGCGGCGAGCTGTTCCCGCATTCGGACATCGACCTGCTGGTGCTGGCCGGACGCGAGCCCGACGCCGGGACCGTCGCCGTCCTGTCGCGACTGTTCGCGCTGCTGTGGGACGCCGGCCTGCCGGTCGGGCATGCGGTGCGCACGCTGGCGCAGTGCACCGAGGCCGCGCGTGAGGACATCACGGTGATGACCGCGCTGCTGGAGGCGCGGCCGCTGGTGGCGGCGGCGGAGACGCCCGCGGCGCTTGCCTCGGCGGTGGGCGTCGACCGGGCCTGGCCGGTGCGCGCGTTCTTCCAGGCCAAGCGCGAGGAGTACGTGCGCCGCCACGCGCGTTTCGGCGACACCGCCGACAACCTCGAGCCCAATCTCAAGGAGGGGCCGGGCGGGCTGCGCGACATCCAGACCATGCGCTGGATGGCGATGCGCACCTTCGGCACCCGCGACATCGAATCGCTGGTGCCGCTGGGGCACATCGGCACCGACGAATACGCCGCGCTGGAGCGGGAATGGCGCCTGCTGGCGCGCCTGCGCTGGGGCCTGCACCTGCTCGCCGGAAAGCGCGAGGAGCGGCTGCGCTTCGACTACCAGAAGGCGCTGGCCACGCGCCTGGGCCACGTCGGCGACGACGGCAACCTCGCGGTCGAGCGGATGATGCAGGGTTTCTACCGCAGCGCGGCGATCGTGCTGCGCATCGGCGACCGGCTGCTGCAGCGCTTCGAGGAGCAGATCGAGGGCGAGGCGGTGGCCGAGCCGCTGGACGCGGAGTTCGCGATCCAGCGCGGCTACCTGGTCGCGCGCGACGAGTTCTGGCCCGGCGGCGACATGGAGCGTGTATTCGCGATCTTCTCGATCTGGGCCGACCACCCCGAGGCCCGTGGCCTGCACTCGCGCACCGCGCGCTCGCTGGCCGAATCGCTGCATTCGCTGACTCCGTTCGACGCGGCCGGGCCGCGGCTGCGCGAGGCCTTCGTGGCGCTGCTGCGCGGCCCGTCGCCGGTGCGCTCGCTGGAGCGGATGGCCAGGCTCGGGGTGCTGGGGCGCTGGATCCCCGCATTCGCCCAGGTGTCGGGACGGATGCAGTTCGACCTGTTCCATGTCTACACCGTCGACCAGCACACGCTGGCGGTGCTGCGCAACCTGGAGTCGTTCTCCAGCGGGATTCCGGACGAGCGCTTCTCGATGGCGCACGAGGTCTGGCCGCTGCTGCGCAAGCCGGAGCTGCTGCTGATCGCCGGCCTGTTCCACGACATCGCCAAGGGCCGCGGCGGCGACCACTCCGAACTCGGCGCGGTCGATGCCCGCGGCTTCTGCGAGGCGCTTGGCTACGGCCCGACCGATACCGCGCTGGTGGAGTGGCTGGTGCTCAGGCACCTGCTGATGTCGACCACGGCGCAGAAGCAGGACGTGTCCGATCCCGCGGTGATCCACCGCTTCGCGATGGAGGTCGCCGACCGCGAACGGCTGGATTACCTGTATCTGCTCACCTGCGCCGACATCGCCGGCACGTCGCCCAGGCTGTGGAACGCGTGGAAGGACCGGCTGCTCTCGGACCTGCGCACCGCCACGCGCTTCGCGCTGCGGCGCGGCCTGGAGCACCGTATCGGCGCGGCGGAGCGGCTGGCGGAATCGCGCGACCGCGTGCGCGGCCTGCTCGAAGCCGAAGGGGTGGCCGATATCGACGCGCTGTTCGCGCGGATCCCGGAGGCCAATTTCCTGCGCGCGCGCCCCGACCAGATCGCGTGGCAGGCGCTGGCGCTGCACGATGCCCGGCCGGGTGCGGTGGTGGCGGTGGTGCGCAGGCTGCCGGGCGTGGGCGACGTGCTGGACGTGTTCGTGAGCGCGCCCGACCGCGACGGGCTGTTCGCCGCGATCGTGATCACGCTCGACCGCAGCGGGCTGTCGATCCAGCAGGCGCGTGCGCTGGACGGGCCCGACGGCACCATCTTCGACAGCTTCCAGGTGCTGCCCACCGACCCGCGGCATTCGCCCGACCCGGCGGCGATCGGGCGCAAGCTCGGCACGGTGCTGGCCGGCTCGCTGGACGTGCGCCCGGCGCGGCGCGCGCAGCCGCGGCACCTCAGGCACTTCCGGGTGCCGCCGCAGGTGGATTTCGACGACCGCGGCGAGGCCCGCACGGTGATGAGCCTGGTCTGCACCGACCGGCCGAGCCTGCTGGCCGACGTCGCGCACGTGCTGCGCGAGCAGCGCATCCGCGTGCATGATGCGAGAATCGCCACCTTCGGCGCGCGCGCCGAGGACGTTTTCCTCGTCAGCGACCAGCAGGACCGCGCGCTCGACGACACCCTGCGCGACGCGCTCCGCGACGCGCTCCACCTCGCCATCGACGGAGAACACACGGCATGACCGCAGCGGGACAGGTATCGGATCTGCAGCGCAGGATCGAGGACGCGTGGGAGCGCCGCGCGGCGCTGGACGCCGGCGAGATCGGCGACCGGGTGCGGCCCGCGGTCGAGAGCGCGATGGCCGGGCTGGAAAGCGGCGAGCTGCGCGTCGCCGAGCCGGCGGACGGCGGCTGGAAGGTCAACGAGTGGCTCAAGAAGGCGGTGCTGCTGTACTTCCGCGTCAACGACATGGCGCTGGTGGAGGCGCAGCCGGCGCCGTTCTGGGACAAGGTCGAGGCGCGCTTCGCGGGCTTCGACGAGGCCCGCTTCCGCGCCGCCGGCGTGCGCGTGGTGCCCGGTGCGGTGGCGCGGCGCGGCACCTATTTCGGCCGCGACGTGGTGCTGATGCCGAGCTTCGTCAACATCGGTGCGCACGTGGGCGAGGGCACGATGGTCGACACCTGGGCCACGGTCGGCTCCTGCGCGCAGATCGGGAAACACGTGCACCTGTCCGGCGGCGCCGGCATCGGCGGCGTGCTCGAGCCGCTGCAGGCCAGCCCGACGATCATCGAGGACCACTGTTTCATCGGCGCTCGCTCGGAAGTGGTGGAGGGCGTGGTCGTGGGCCACCACAGCGTGATCGGCATGGGCGTGTTCCTCGGCCAGTCCACGCGCATCTACAACCGCGCGACGCAGGAGATCAGCTACGGCTACGTGCCGCCGGGGAGCGTGGTGGTCTCGGGCCAGCTGCCCGCCGCCGATGGCTCGCACTCGCTGTACTGCGCGGTGATCGTCAAGCAGGTCGACGAGAGGACGCGCAGCAAGACCAGCGTCAACGACCTGCTGCGCGGACTGGCGGACTGACGATGACCACGGTCTACGGCCTGAAGAACTGCGACACCTGCAGGAAGGCGACGAAATGGCTCGACCGTTTCGGTGTGGCCTACGCCTTCGTCGACTACCGCGAGGACAAGCCGACGCCCGAGATGCTCGTGGAGTGGGCCGGCAGGCTCGGCGGCTTCGCGGCGATGGTCAACAGGTCCTCGACCACCTGGCGGCAGCTGCCGGACAACCGCAAGGCCGCGGCCAGCGACGCGGAGTGGAAGCTGCTGCTGCGCGAGTACCCGCAGCTGATCCGGCGGCCGGTGGTGGTCACAGCGGACGGCGAGGTGACCCAGGGGTTCAGCGACAACGGCTTCAAGAAGCGGTTCGGCATCGCGTAGGGGCGCTCCCCGCGAAGGCGCTGTCTCTTGATCGCACCTTGATGCAGGATTCTTGCTCCAGTCTCCGCCAGGGACACCATCGTTTTGTCGTCCCCGCGCAGGCGGGGCCCCAGGGACTTTAGTTTGGTTCTTCTCCCAAGTGCGGGGGGGGGATCATCAGTTTCGCCGTCGGAAGGACGCCGCGCCCTGCCGGCCGGGGCCGCTCTTCGCTCGGTCAGGGCCGCTCCGCGGTCCGGCCCGGCGCAGCGCGCCGGGCGTTCGCGCGCACGCGCGGCAATGCCGCGCAAGCGGTCCGTACTCACCCTGCCCTGACTCGCGCGCAAAACATCCATGTTTTGCTCTGCCGCGATCCCCGGCCGCCAGGACGCGGCTCGTTGCTGTGTCCGGTTCGACGCTTCGGTGGCAGGGCCTTGCTGTCTGAACGAAGTCGCGTCATTGACGGATCGATGGGGCGTCCCGGGCCGGGGAATTGCGGAAAGCAGCGCATGGATGCGCTGCGGCGGCGAGTCAGCCATGGGTGAACGCGCACGGCTTGCGCGGCACTGCCGCGCGTGCGCGCGAACGCCCGGCGCGCTGCGCCGGGCCGGACCGCGGAGCGGGCTGACCGAGCCGGGGAGCAATCCCCGGCCCGGGACGACCCTCTGTCCGGAAGCCCTGATCCAGCTCTGCTCTTGCGATTCCCCCGCACTTGGGAAGAACCTTCAGTTTTGCTGGCGAGGGTCTTTCACCCGCCCGGAGATCCGGGGTGGCGGATTGGATGGCCGCTGCTGCCCGTGCAATGCTGAACCACGCGCGGGTCCCCGCCTGCGCGGCGACGACGGGCGTTATTGCCGGGAATTCAGGAGAAGTGTGGTGCCCATGAGCGAAGTGCTGGAACTGTCCTGCGAGCTGATCGCGCGCCCCTCGGTGACGCCCGATGACGCCGGCTGCCAGGCGCTGGTGGCCGGGCGGCTGTCGCGCGCCGGCTTCGCGGTCGAGCATCTGCGCTTCGGCGAGGTCGACAACCTCTGGGCCACCCACGGCAGCGGCGACGGGCCGGTGCTGGTGCTGCTGGGACACACCGACGTGGTCCCTCCCGGACCGGCGGAGGCCTGGACCAGCGATCCGTTCGCCCCGCAGGTGCGCGACGGCGTGCTCTACGGCCGCGGCGCGGCGGACATGAAGGGCAGCGTGGCGGCGTTCGTGGTGGCGCTGGAGCGCTTCGTTGCCGCGCACCCCGGTCACCCGGGTACGGTCGCGTTGCTGCTGACCTCGGACGAGGAGGGCATTGCGCTCGATGGCGTGCGCCGCGTCGCCGCCACCTTCCGCGAACGCGGCACGCGCATCGACTGGTGCATCACCGGCGAACCCTCGTCCACGCGCACGCTCGGCGACCTGCTGCGCGTCGGCCGCCGCGGCAGCCTGACCGGCACCCTGGTGGTCAATGGCGTGCAGGGGCACGTGGCCTATCCGGACAAGGCGCGCAACCCGATCCACGCCGCGGCGCCCGCGCTGGCGGAGCTGGCCGCGCGGCGCTGGGACGAAGGCTACGAGAGCTTCCCGCCGACCAGCCTGCAGGTCTCCAACATCCATGCCGGCACCGGCGCCGACAACGTCATCCCCGGCACCCTGCAGGCGGTCTTCAACCTGCGCTACAACCCGCACTGGGATTCGCCGCGTCTGGAGGCCGAGGTCGCCGCGCTGCTCGACCGCCACGGGCTCGACTACGCGCTGAGGTGGCACCGCAGCGGCGAGCCCTTCCACACCCCCGAGGGACCGCTGCGCGCCGCCGCGCGCGAAGTCCTGGCCGGGTTCGCCGGCGCGCCGCCCGAGGAGAGCACCGGCGGCGGCACCTCCGATGCCCGCTTCATCGCGCCGCTGGGCGCGCAGTGCATCGAGATCGGCCCGGTCAACGCCAGCATCCACCAGGTCGACGAGCACGTGCGGGTGGCCGACCTGGAAGCGCTGCCGGACCTGTACCTGGCCCTGCTCGAGCGTCTTCTCGCGGCTGGCGACCGCGATGTCGCCGCCGGGGGACCGGTTCACACCTGATGTCCGGCTGGCGCGTGGCGGTCAGCGACGCACCAGGTCGGACTCGTCTTGCTGTTGTTGCTGTTGCTGTTGCTGTTGCTGCTGTTGCTGCTGTTGCTGTTGCTGGGCGTACAGCTGTTCGCCCAGCTGCGCGAACTGCACGCCCGCCTCGGAGCGACTGATCTGCCGGCCGAGCTCGGCGAGTACGTTCCCGTCGCCCGACCGTGCCGCAGCGTGGATCCGGTTGAGAAGGGGGTTGTCGAATGGCCCTTTCGCTACTTCGGCAACGGCAACGTCTGCGCGGCGATCGTCCACGCCTGCAGGCGATCGCTCGCCGCGCAGCTCCTCCGTCACGGACAAATCCTTGTCTGGCCGGGTCGAAGACTCGCCCGAACGCTCGGCTGGAGGCGGGTGCCTCGACGTGATGTTGTATACGCTGCCGGGGATCGGGTCCTTGATCCGTTCGAAATACGGGATGTTGTCCTTCGGGTAGATCGCACCCTCGAATTCCCGTATGCCCGGATCCGCCTCCCCCGGGCGGCCTGCCGGAAGACCCGTCCTGGCATAGCTCACGTTGAACTTGGCGGGATCCAGGACGGGCTGTTCCAGACCGATGCCAGCCTGGTGCAGGCCGATCCAGACGAAATCCGTGCATGCGTTGGAAACGGGGTGGTATCGAGTGACGTCAAAGGACTTGCTCGTGCAGTTGACGCCGGATTCGCCGTAGTCCTTGAGGATTTCGTACTGTTCCCTGGTGATTTCCATGGTCCGGGCATACGCAGGTTTCTGGTACTCCAGGTATTCGTCGCGGCGCACGCCGGACCCCTTGTCCCGGTCCGTGCTGAAGCCGTAGCCGTTGTGGGTCTGCCCGTCGGAGATGCAGTAGTACGCATGGCCTTTCGTGCTCAAGCCGAAGTCTGCCCCGTTCGCACTCAGCCACGGCGTCCCGGGCAGTGCCACGTAGCAGGTCAAGGTGTATTCGGGCTGGGGCGGGGTCATGGGGTTCCTGGGCTGGAGGATGGGCCGGGGCGGGTGTGGCCGTTGCTGCCGGCCTCATCGTCCTGATGCGCGAAACGCAGGGGAATCGGATCATGTCCGGCCCAGTCCCCGGCCATGGATCGATCCCGAGGTGGAAAGGGGACAACGCGCGGGGAGGCCGGGTCCGGTCTGCGCGCGGAAGGTTGCGGCTGCAACGGTTGCCGGCAGGGGCACAACTGAGGTAGCGTCACGCCCCATGCACCGCCTGTCCGCCCCCGCCAGCAACGCCAACCGCAATAATCGCGGCACGAACCATCGTGCGCGGCCGCGGGCCCGCGCATAGGCGAAGCGACAAGCGCCACGAACGAAGCCCGCGCCGAAAGGTGCGGGCTTTTTCGTGGGCACGAATCCGCCTTTCCCCATGGGGAAGGAGCAACGCACCTCCCCACGTTCTGGAGTTTCCCCGCATGTGTTCCATCTTCGGCATCTTCGGGCTGCAGCCCGGCGACGACATCCAGGCCCTGCGGCGCCAGTCGCTGGAGCTGTCGCAGAAGCAGCGCCACCGCGGCCCCGACTGGAGCGGCGTGTTCCACGACGCCGGCGCCATCCTGGTGCACGAGCGGCTGGCCATCGTCGATCCCACCGGCGGCGCGCAGCCGCTGCTGTCCTCCGACGGCCGGCTGGCGCTGGCGGTCAACGGCGAGATCTACAACCACACCCAGCTCCGGGAGGCGCTGGCGCAGCCCTACGGCTTCCTGACCGAATCCGACTGCGAGGTGATCAACGCGCTGTATCTGGAAGACGATCCGGGCGCGTTCCTGAACCGGCTCAACGGCATCTTCGCCTTCGCCCTGTGGGACGGCGCGCAGGGGCGCGCGATCATCGCCCGCGATCCGATCGGCGTGGTGCCGCTGTACTGGGGCCACGACCGCGAGGGCCGCCTGCGCGTGGCCTCGGAGATGAAGGCGCTGGTGGACGACTGCGCCGACGTGGCCCAGTTCCCGCCCGGGCACTGGTACGACACCGCGACCGGCGAGCTGACGAAGTACTACGAGCGCCCGTGGCGCGACTACGCCGCCGTCGAGGGCGTTGAGGTGACGCCGACCGAACTGCGCGAGGCCTTCGAGGCCGCCGTGCACCGTCAGCTGATGACCGACGTGCCCTACGGCGTGCTGCTCTCGGGCGGCCTGGATTCGTCGCTGGTGGCGGCGGTGGCCGCGCGCTACGCACGCCACCGCGTCGAGGACGGCGACCGCAGCGAGGCCTGGTGGCCGCGGCTGCATTCGTTCGCCATCGGCCTGAAGGGCTCGCCGGATCTGGCTGCGGCGAAGGTCGCCGCCGAGATGCTCGGCACCGTCCACCACGGCTTCGAGTACACCCTCGAGGAAGGCCTGGACGCGCTGCCGGAAGTGATCCGCCACATCGAGACCTACGACGTCACCACCATCCGCGCGTCGACTCCGATGTTCCTGCTCGCCCGCCGGATCAAGGCGATGGGCGTGAAGATGGTGCTCTCCGGCGAGGGCAGCGACGAGATCTTCGGCGGCTATCTCTACTTCCACAAGGCGCCGGACGCGCGCGAGTTCCACGAGGAGCTGATCCGCAAGCTCGACGCGCTCAACAACTACGACTGCCTGCGCGCCAACAAGTCGATGATGGCCTGGGGCGTGGAGCCGCGGGTGCCGTTCCTGGACCGCGAGTTCCTCGACGTGGCCATGCGCATGGACGCGAAGTACAAGATGGTCGACAAGTCGCGCAGCGATGCGCAGCGGATGGAGAAGGGCGTGCTGCGCCAGGCCTTCGACGGCTACCTGCCCGAGTCGATCCTGTGGCGGCAGAAGGAGCAGTTCAGCGACGGCGTCGGCTACGGCTGGATCGACGGCCTCAAGGCGTATGCGCAGGCGCAGGTGTCGGACCGCGAGCTGGCGGCGGCGGACAAGCGTTTCCCGCTCAACCCGCCGCAGACCAGGGAAGCCTATCTGTACCGGTCCCTGTTCGAACGGTTCTACCCCACGCCGGCCGCGGCCGAGACGGTGCCCGGCGGCAAGTCCATCGCCTGCTCCTCGCCGGCGGCGATCGCCTGGGACGCGAGCTTCGCCAACATGGCCGATCCCTCGGGCCGGGCCGTGGCGGGGGTGCACGAGCAGGCGCTGGCGGGCTGACGCGGGGCGGGAGCCCGGTGGCGTCGATCAGCCGGGTCCCTTCCCGCGCATGTCGTGCCGCCAGTGGATCAGCCGCAGTACACCCGCAGGATCCGGTTCCCGGCATCGAGCTCCACGTTGACCCGGTCGCGCCGGTAGTCGCGCGTCACCGCCTGTCCGGGCGAGATCGGGCGGATCAGGCCGGCCTGGCTCTCGCGCCAGACCCGGCCCATGATGTCCTGGCTGGCGTCCTCGCCCACGGCCCACTGCACGGCCTCCGCGTGGCAGGCGCCGGACTGCGCGGCGGCGGCGCCGGGCCTGCCCGGATCCGGCTGCAGCGATGTGCAACCGGCCAGCGCGGCAGCGGCCGCGATGGCCAGCGGGGCGGAACGCAAGCGTTGCATGGCCATGTCGGTGCTCCCCGGTTCGGTAAAGCGTGTTCCCCGCGCCGGTTGGCCGCGGGGTGCATGCGTCAGGGCGTGCCCGCGCCCGCCTCGATTTCGCGCCAGGTCCGCAGCAGGTTCTCGCCCAGGATCTTGCGGATGTCGGCATCGGAATATCCGCGCGCCTGCAGCCCCGCGATCAGGTTCGGGAAGTCGGCCACCGTGCGCAGGCCGTCGGCCAGTTCGCCGCCGACGCCGTCGAAGTCCGAGCCGATGCCGACGTGGTCGATGCCGATGAGCTTCACGCCGTAGTCGATCTGGTCGAGCACCGATTCGATCGGGGTGTGCGCCGGCGCCGGGTTGGCCGCATTCCAGGCCTCCATCAGCGCCGCGCGGTCCTCCAGCGGCTCGCCGGCCGCGGCCAGCGCGGCGTTGCGGGCGTCGATCCCGGTGCGCATGCGGAAGCGGGCCTGCATCACCTCGGCGGCCTTTGGTTCGACGAAGGCGGTGCCGAAGGGAATCTGCACCACGCCGCCCCTGGCCGCGATCGCCCGGGCCAGTTCGTCGCTGATGTTGCGCTCGAAGCCCGGGGTGAAATGGCGGAAGGCCGAGTGGCTGGCGATGACCGGTACGCGGCTCAGCGCGATCGCCTCGGCCGCGGCGGCGTCGGAGACGTGGGAGACATCGACCATGATCCCCAGCCGGTTCATCCCGGCGATGACCTCGCGGCCGAACGGGCTCAGCCCGTTCCACTTGCGCTCGACGCCATAGGACGAATCGGCGATCCGGTTGGCGGCGCTGTGCGCCAGGGTGATGTAGCGCACGCCGCGGTCGAAGAAGACCTGCAGCTGCGAAAGATCGTCGCCCAGCGGCGCGCCGTTCTCCATGCCCAGCGGCAGCAGCACCCGGTTGCCCTGGCGCAGGCGTTCGACATCCCCAGGCGAGGTCAGGATGGCGAACTTGTCCGGATGCCGCTGCGCCAGCGCCTCGACCGCGTCGATCTGCGCGTGCGCGGACTGGCGCGCGGTGCCCGCCTCGTCCTCGCGCGGCGAGGTGTAGATCGACATCCAGGCCACGTCGAGCCCGCCCTCGCGGGCGCTGGGGTAGTCGAACTCGCGATCGGGCGCGCGCTGACCGAGGTCGGCCCAGGTTTCGGTGAGCACGGCCGGGGCGTCGATATGGGTGTCGACGATGATCGCGTCCCGGGCCAGCCGGCGCGCGCGCTCCATCGCGGCATCGTCAGGGGCGGCGTGGGCGCCACCGGCAACCGCGACGGCGAAGGCGAGGATCAGGGGGCGGACCGGCATGGTGTCTCCTTGGGTTGCGGGTGGATGATGGCCGGGCGGGCGGCCGTTGCCGAGGATGCCGCCTGCCGCAGCCGGTTGCCATCCCCGCGCAAGCGTAGCGGACGGCGGCAGGGAGGCGTCCGCCGCGGCCGTTCAGAGTGCGCCAAGTTCGCGGCCGCCGACATGCACCGCCGCGCACAGCTGCCCGCCCAGCCAGTAGCACAGCTCGGCCGGCTGCTCCACGTTCCAGCGCACGAAATCCGCGCGCAGCCCGGGACGCAGCACGCCGCGGTCGTCGAGGCCCAGCGCGCGCGCGGCGTTGACCGTGGTGCCGCGCAGCGCCTCCTCGGGGGTGAGCCGGAAATGCGTGCAGGCCAGCTGCATCGCCTGGCGCAGCGACAGCAGCGGCGAAGTGCCGGGATTGCAGTCGGTGGCGACCGCCATCGCCACGCCCTGCGCGCGGAATCCGTCCAGCGGCGGCAGCCGCGTCTCGCGCAGCACGTGGAAGGCGCCGGGCAGGAGCACCGCCACCGTGCCGGCGCGCGCCATCGCGGCCACGCCTTCGGGCGAGGTGTATTCGACGTGGTCGGCCGACAGCCCGCCGAACTCCGCCACCAGCGCCGCGCCGTCGCCGTCGCTGAGCTGGTCGGCGTGCAGCTTCACCGGCAGGCCGAGGTCGCGCGCCACCTCGAACACCCGCCGGGTCTGGTCGATGCTGAAGCCGATGCGTTCGGCGAAGGCATCGACCGCGTCGACCAGGCCTTCCGCGTGCAGACGCGGCAGCCAGGCGCAGACCTCGCCGATGTAGTCGTCGGCGCGGCTCGCGAACTCCGGAGGCAGCGCGTGCGCGCCCAGGAAGGTGGTGCGCACGCCGATGCCGAGGCTGTCCCCGATCCGGCGCGCGACCCGCAGCATCCTGCGCTCGCTGTCGAAATCCAGGCCATAGCCGGACTTGATCTCCAGCGTGGTCACGCCGTCGGCGACCAGGGAGCGGACCCGCGGCAGCGACTGCGCCAGCAGTTCGTCCTCGCCGGCGGCGCGGGTGGCGCGCACGCTGGAGACGATGCCGCCGCCGCTGCGCGCGATCTCCTCGTAGCTGGCGCCCTGCAGGCGCTGTTCGAACTCGCCGGCGCGGTCGCCGGCGAAGACCGCGTGGGTATGGCAGTCGACCAGTCCCGGCGTCACCAGGCCGCCGGCCTCGATCACCTGAGCGGCCAGGGCGCCGGGCGGGGAGGGCAGCGCGCCGCGCGGAGCGACCCAGGTCAGCAGGCCGTCCTTCCAGCCCAGCGCGCCGTCCTCGATCAGGCCGTAGCCGGCGTCGCCGTCGAGCGTCACCAGGCGCGCGCCCAGCAGCAGGCCGTCCCAGCGCTCAGTCACCGCCGCCTCCGTCGCCGCCGCCGTCACCATCCCCGTCCGCCCCGCGGCGTATGTCGATGTGCCCGCTGCCGCCATCGCCGGAGCCGGACGCGTCGCGGGGTCGGGCATGAGCCCGCCGGATGGCGACGATGACAGCGATCACGAAGCCTGCCAGGGCGACCAGGAAGAACACGAAGGGAAAGGTGGATTCGCCCATGCGGGATGCCGCTCCCGGGAAGAGGCGGTAGCCTAGCGCATCCGCCACAGCGCCGACTGCCGTCCATGCCTCCTGCCCAGCCTGCGCCTGCCGCGCCGATCCAGCAGACCCCCGCCGGCTGGCGCCTGCCGGGCATCACCAACCTGCATTCGCACGCCTTCCAGCGCGCCATGGCCGGGCTGGCCGAGCGGCAGACGCACGCCACCGATTCGTTCTGGACCTGGCGCGACACCATGTACCGCATGGCCGCCCGCTTCGATCCCGATTCGCTGCATGCGGTCGCCGCGCAGCTTTATGTCGAGATGCTCGAAGCCGGCTATACCGGCGTCTGCGAATTCCACTATCTGCACCACGCGCCCGACGGGACCGCCTACGCGACGCCGACGGCGATGTCCGACGCGCTGATCGCCGCGGCCCGAGAGACCGGGATCCGCCTGACCCTGCTGCCGGTGCTCTACGTCACCGGCGGCTTCGACGGCCGCGCGCTGGGCGAGCGCCAGCAGCGCTTCGGCCATGATCCGGCGTCGTACCTGCGCCTGTTCGAGGCCCTGCGCGCGCAGGAGGATGGCCAGCTTCGGGTCGGCTGCGCGCTGCACAGCCTGCGCGCGGTGCCGCCGGACGCGATGCGCACGGTGCTCGACGCGCTGCCGGCCGATGCGCGCATCCACATCCACATCGCCGAGCAGGTCGGCGAAGTGCAGGACTGCGTGGCCATGCGCGACCTGCGGCCGGTGGAATGGCTGCTGCGCAATGCCGCCGTCGACGCGCGCTGGACCCTGGTCCACGCCACCCACCTCAACGACTGGGAGGTGGCGGGCATCGCCGGCTCCGGCGCCACGGTCGCGATCTGCCCGACCACCGAGGCCAACCTGGGCGATGGCCTGTTCCGCCTGCGCGACTACCTCGACGCCGGCGGCAGCTGGGGCATCGGCTCGGATTCGCATATCTCGGTGTCGCCGGTGGAGGAGCTGCGCTGGCTCGAATACGGCCAGCGCCTGGCCACGCGGCGGCGCAACATCGCGGTGGCGGCGGACTCGCCCAGCGTCGGCGCGACCCTGCTCGGTGGCGTGCAGGCCTCGGCGTGCAAGGCCACCGGTTTCGAGGACGTGGACGACTGGGTGCTGCTCGATGCCGAGACGCCCCAGCTCGCGGGCGCGGCGCTCGATGACATCGCCGATCGCTGGATCTTCAGCGGCAACCGCAACCTGGTGCGCGAAGTCCGCGTGGGCGGCCGGAGGCTGGTGGCGGAAGGCCGGCACCTGGAGCGCGAGGCGATCGCGGGCCGTTACGCCCTTGCGATGCAGGACCTGCTGGCCGGATGAGGCGGTCACATCCGCCCCGGCGGCCGGGTCGATAATGTCCCTGCCATTTTCACTGGAGTATCCGCGATGAAGAGATCGGCCCGCATCCTCGCCTGCATGGCTGCCCTGGCCGCCGCAACGGCGGTGGACCATGCCTCCGCCGGCGATGCCGGCGACGCCGCGCTGCAGGCCATCGTCGACCAGCGCCTGCTCGGTGACCGCACCGGCGCATGCCTGGCGGTGGCCGTGGTGGAGAAGGACAGCGTCGCCCGCAGCTACCGCTGTGCCGATCCGGCCAACGCCGGTCGCGTGGACGCGGACACCGCCTTCGAGATCGGTTCGGTCAGCAAGACCATGACCGCGGTGCTGCTCGCGGACCTGATCGTGCAGGGGAAGGCATCGCTGGACGATCCGCTCTCGGCGTGGCTGCCGGAAGGCACCGCGGTACCGGCCTTCGAGGGCGAGCCGATCCTGCTGCGCCACCTGGTCACCCACACCAGCGGCCTGCCGGCGCTGCCGTCGCGGCTGGGCGCGGCGAGCATGGCCGATCCCTACGCGGCGCTGACCGAGGAGGCGCTGCTGGCCTCGCTCGCCGACGTGACCCTGGCGCGCCCGCCAGGCAGCCAGTTCGAGTACTCCAACTTCGCCTCGATGCTGCTCTCGTATGCGCTCGCGCGCCGCACCGGCAGCGATTTCGAAACCCTGCTCAGGCAGCGCCTGTTCGCGCCGCTGGGCATGGACAAGGCCTACGTCAGGGCGATGCCCGAGGGCGTGCGCCCGGCCGTCGGCCACCTGCCCAACCGCCTGCCCACGCCCGCCTGGACCCTCGCCACCAACCTGGCCGGCGTCGGCGGCGTGCGCGCCACGCTCGACGACATGGTGCGCTACGTGCAGGGCAACCTGGGCCTGGTGGAGACGCCGCTGTCCGGGGCCATCGCGCTGGCACAGCGGCAGGTCAGCGAGCAGCCGCCGGTGGCGATGAACTGGATGCTGGCCAGGGCCGGCGAGCGCACGGTGCACGTGCATGAAGGCGGTACCGGGGGATTTTCGGCCTTCGTGTCGGTTGATCTGGAGCGCCAGCGCGGGGTGGTGATCCTGTCGGACACGACGTGGAACTCCATCGGCAGCCTCGGCAGCCTGGGGCTGCACCTGGTCGATTCCTCGTTCCCCCTGGGCAAGCCGCGCAAGGTGGTCGCGCCGCCGCAGGAGCTGCTTGAGGCGCTGGCCGGCGACTACCAGCTGCAGGGGGCGATGAAGATGCAGCTGCGCGCGCGCGACGGCCGCCTGTTCATCCATCCGGCCGGCCAGCCCGAGTTCGAAATGGGCTACGACAACGCCGGCGACTTCTTCCCGCTGGCCTTCGACGCGGTGCTGCGGCCGCAGAAGAACTCCCGTGGCGACTATGGTTTCCTGTGGCTGCAGATGGGCGGGGCGGCGCCTGCGGTGCGCATCGACGCGGATGCGCCGGCGGCGCCGGCCCTCTCCGATGCGCAGATCGCCGCCTACGCCGGCGACTATCCGCTGATGCCGGGGTTCGTGCTGACCGTGCGCGGCCGCGACGGCAGGCTGTACGCGCAGGCGACGGGACAGGGCGAGTTTCCGCTCGATGCCACCGGCACCGACACCTTCGAGGCGGCTGCCTACGGCATCGGGATCGTGTTCCGCCGTGGTGCCGACGGCGAGGTCTCGGCGCTGGATCTCCAGCAGGGCGGGCAGACGCTGTCCGGCCAGCGGCAGTGAGCCCGGCGGCTGACCTGGATCAATGCAGCCCGGCAGCGGGCACGCGAGCCTGCGGGATGGCTGCAGAGGACAGGACACCATGAAGGTCGATATCGCCGTCGTCGGAGCCGGTCCCGCCGGCCTGTGCTTCGCCCGCTCGCTGGCGGGCAGCGGGCTGTCGGTGGCCGTGGTCGAGCGCCAGCCGCGCGAGGCGCTCGCCGCGCCGGCGTTCGACGGCCGCGAGATCGCGCTGACCCATGCCTCGCGCCGGATCCTGGAGGATCTGGGCCTGTGGCAGGCCTTCGACCCGGACGCCATCTCGACCCTGCGCGATGCGCGCGTGCTCGACGGCGATGCCGCCGATGGCCTGACCATCCGCTCCGGCGACGGCCGCGCCGACCAGCTGGGCTGGCTGGTGCCCAACCACGTCATCCGCCGGGCCGCCTTCGACCTGGTTGCCGGCCAGGCCGGGGTGGAGCTGGTGGACGGGCGCTCGGTGACCGCCGTGGCGCAGGCGGATGGCGCGATGGCGCTGGCGCTGGACGACGGCGGCCGCATCCAGACGCGGCTGCTGGTCGCCGCCGACAGCCGCTTCTCCCAGGTGCGGCGGATGCTGGGCGTGGGCGCGCGCTCGTTCGACCATGGCGCCTCGATGATGGTCGGTCGCATCGCGCACACGCAGCCGCACGGGCAGCTGGCGCAGGAGTGGTTCGACTACGGCCACACGCTGGCCCTGCTGCCGCTTAACGGCGAGCGTTCATCGGTGGTGCTGACCCTGCCGCCGCAGCGCATGCGGGAGGTCGAGGACATGGACGACGCGGCCTTCGCCGCCGACATCCAGCGCCGCACGCGCGGCCGCCTGGGCGAGATCAGCGCCATCGGCAGCCGCCACGTCTATCCGCTGGTATCGGTCTACGCCGACCGCTTTGCCGGCGCGCGCTTCGCGCTGGTGGGCGATGCGGCGGTGGGCATGCATCCGGTCACCGCGCACGGCTTCAACCTGGGCCTGCAGGGCCAGGCGAAGCTGGCCGAAGTGGTGCTGCGCGCCCATCGCGGGGGCCGCGACATCGGCTCGGCGTCGCTGCTCGCGCGCTATCACCGCGCCCACCATGCCGCGGCCTGGCCGATCTATGCCGGCACCCGCCTGGTGACCCGGATCTACACCGACCAGCGCCCCGGTGCGCGCCTGCTGCGCCGCGCGACGCTGCGCATCGCCGACCGCCTGCCGCCGTTCCGGCGGGCGATCGCGGCGCGGCTGACGCAGCGGGCGCCGTAGCCGGCTTCGGCACCGGCCCCCACCCCGGCCCTCCCCGCAGGCGGGGGAGCGAGTCGAAAGCCCGGCTGGCCACGCGCGCGCCTTGCCCCCACCCGCGCCTGCGGCGGAGGGCCGGGTGGGGGTGCGCATCAAGGCTCGCCGAACAGATCGAAATCCCGAGGCAGCGCCCCCTCCAGCTTCAGCAGGAACTGCTTGGTCGGCAGGCCGCCACCGAATCCGGTCAGCGAACCGTCCGCGCCGATCACCCGGTGGCAGGGCAGCACGATCGGCAGCGGATTGCGTCCGTTCGCCGCCCCCACCGCGCGAGAGGCGGACGGCGAGCCGAGCTTCGCCGCCAGCTGCGCATAGCTGAGCGTTTCCCCGTAGGGGATCGTGGCCAGCGCCATCCAGACGCGGCGCTGGAACTCCGTACCCCGTGGCGACAGCGGCAGGTCGAAGGTGCGGCGCCGGCCGGCGAAATATTCGGCGAGCTGCCGCCGCGCATCGCGCAGCAGCGTACTGTCGCCTTCGCGCCAGGCGTCCGCGCCCCTCGCTGGATGGCGGTTGCGTGGGAACACAAGCGCGACCAGCCCGCTGGCGTCGGCGGCCACGCGCAGCGGCCCGACCGGACTGTCGATGGTGGTGGCGAGAACGGTCATGCCGCATTCCTCCGTGTACCTGCGCCGGGCGTCGCGCCGGCATGCTGTTCGAGCGCCGCTTCGCGCCAAAGGTGGATCACCGCGTAACCGCGCCACGGCCGCCAGGCTTCCGCGCGCTCCAGCAGCGTCTTCGCATCCGCGCGGCTGTTCGCCCTCGCAGCGGGCGGGCGGTCCAGCAGCTGCTTCTGCAGCACGAGGTCGCCGGCGGGGAAGGCGTCGGGATGGCCGAGCGCGCGCAGCGCGATGTAGTGGGCGGTCCACGGCCCGATACCGGGCAGGGCGGTCCAGCGCCCGACAAAATCGTCCAGGGTGCGTTCGGGATTGAAGTCGACCCTGCCCTCGAGCAGCGCGCAGGCCATCGCGTGCAGGGTTGCGGCGCGGGTCCTGGCCAGTCCGATGCCGGCCAGCGCGTCGGGACCGGCGGCCGCGAGCTGCGCGGGCGCGGGGAACAGATGGCGCAGCCCGGATGCCGGGAACTCCGGCGGCAGCGGCGTGCCGAAGCGTCCGGCCAGCCGCGCGGTCACGGTGCGTGCGGCGGCGACGCTGACCTGCTGGCCGATGATCGCGCGCGCGGCGATCTCGAAACCGTCCCAGCCGCTGGGCAGGCGCAGCCCCGGGCGTTTGCGCAGCAGCAGTCGCAGCCGCGCATCGCGCGACAGCGTGGCGGAGATCGTGCGCGGATCGGCATCGAGATCGAACATCCGGCGCACGCGTCCAACCATGCCCAGCAGTCCGGCTGGCGCAACGCCGTGCAGCTCCAGCCGCAGGGCGTGCCCGTCGCCGGCCGCACCGCGCGGCCAGGCGCTGATACGCAGCCAGCCCGGCGAATCCGCGTCGCCGACCACGCGCAGGTAACTGTCCCGGTCGACAAGCTCCACACCCGGCAGTGCACGCCCGCGCAGGAAATCGAGCATCGCCGCGAAGTCGTACGGCGGCCGGTAGCCCAGGCGCAGCGCCAGCCCGTCGCCCTGCGCCGCCGCGCCCGGCTGCCGGCGCAGCTCGCGCGGCGCCATGCGGTAGGCCTCGCGGAAGCTGGCGTTGAACCTGCGCAGGCTGCCGAAGCCGGCCGCCAGCGCGACCTCGGTGATCGGCAGTCGGGTTTCGGTCAGCAGCTGCTTGGCGAACAGCAGCCGGCGGGTGCCGTGGACGCCGCCCGGCGTCGCGCCCAGGCGTTCGACGAACAGCCGCCGCAGCTGGCGCTCGCCCACGTGCACGCGCGCGGCCAGCGCCGACACCGGCTGATCGGCGAGCAGGCCGACGTCGATCAGCGTCAGCGCCCGCGCCACGATGTCGTCGCCGCGTCGCCAGGTGCCGTCGGCCGGCGCCAGCTCCGGCCGGCAGCGCAGGCAGGGGCGGAAGCCGGCGGCCTCGGCCGCGGCGGCGTTGGGCAGGTAGTCGACATTGCCGCGCCGGGCCGGCGGCGCCGGGCAGGTCGGACGGCAGTAGATGCCGGTGCTGCGCACGGCGGTGAAGAACAGGCCGTCGAAGCGCGGGTCACGGCTCAGGCGCGCCTGCTCGCAGATGTCCGGGGCCGGGATGTGGTGCGACATGGGGCCAGTCTACGGCCGTCGCAGGCGCCGGACTGGCCGTTTCCGGACATCAATGCTGCGCGCGGCCCGGGGCGCCGGACGCGGTCGCGGTATCGAAGCGTCGGGCCGCGAGCCGGTTCAGCGGACCGGCGCGGCGTCGTCGAGCACAGGCAGCAGGGTGTCGGGGTTGCCGTCGTTCGCGGCCGGGCGGATACCGAGCAGCCGCGCCAGCAGCGGATAGACATCGACATTGTCGAACGCGGGGATCGTCGCGCCCCTGCGGAACGACGGGCCGCGGGCGATGAAGATCGCGCGCATCTCCGGCTCGGCCGGATCGTAGCCGTGGGAGCCGCGCGTGCCCGCCGGCCGGCGCGCGATGTACTCGCGCGGAAGCGCGTCCCAGCCCTTGTCCATCTGGCAGACGATGGCGGGGATCCGCGGATGGCTGCCGTAGTGCCAGCGCGGCGGCAGCTCCTGCTTGCGCCAGCACTGGTGCCGTTCATGCCGCCCGAGCAGCGCGGCCTCGGCGTCGGCGGCGTGGCCCTCGCGTGGCTCGAAGCCGACCACCTGCCCGGCCATCACCAGCTGCGCGAACCGCTGCTCGACCATGTCCTCGACCGCCACCACGTTGCCCTGCGCCACCTCGGCCATGCCGTGGTCGGAGACGACGACGATGTCGGTGTCGTCGAGCACGTCCGCACGCTGCAGCCGGGCCAGCAGCTCGCCGATGGCGGCATCGACCTCGCGCATGGCCGCGCGCAGTTCCTCCGACCGCGGGCCGTGGTTGTGCGCGGCGGTGTCGGGGTGCTCGAAATAGAGCGTCGCCAGCCGCGGCCGCGTCGCCGGCGGTTCGACCAGCCAGCCGGCGACCATGTCGATGCGTTCGTCGATCGGGCGCTTGGCGTCGAACAGGTGCCAGCGCGTCGGCCGCACGCCCTGCACCGCGGCCTCGCTGCCGGGCCAGGACAGGGTCGCCGTCGCCAGTCCTGCCTTCTCCGCGCCCACCCACAGCGGTTCTCCGCCCCACCAGCGGCTCTCGCCCACGGCGTCGCGGTTGGACAGGGTGAAGCGGCCCAGTCCGGGATCGCGCATGACGTTGTGCACGATGCCGTGCCGGTCCGGGCGCAGGCCGGTGACGATGCTGTAGTGGTTGGGGAAGGTCAGCGAGGGGTAGGACGGGTTCATCCACTCCGCGCGCACGCCTTCGCGCGCCAGCCGGTCCAGGTGCGGGGTGTCGCCGCGGCCGAGGAAGGCGGGGTGGACGCCATCGAGCGAGACCAGGAGCAGGCTGCGCTGGGGAGCGGCGGTGGCGGAGGTGGGGGCGGGCGCGGTGGTGGCGCAGGCGGAGAGCAGCAGCAGGAGTGCGGCGAGCAGTGAGGTCCGGATCATCCGGCCATGATACGGGGCAAGATGACGGTTTGAAGGTGCCGGCCGCCGGGGCCGCTTGCGGCGGGCGGAAAGCCGGGGCGGGCCGCAGGTTCCCGCGCGGCGAAGGCGGCGTGAAGCAGGCGTCCGGGAGCGGAATTGTTCAGTGCCGGTTCGCCGGCCCTGCGATAGGGTGTCGCCTGGCATCAAGCCACCACGCCGGAGGTATCCCATGAAACATCGCCTGCTCGTTGCCGCGTTCGTCGGTCTCGCACTCTCGGTTGCAGTGCCCGCCACGGCGCTGGCGCAGGAGGAGGAGCTGGAGGAGACCGGCCACGCCACCGCGAAGAAGGCCAAGCCCGACGACCGCTTCTGCATCAAGGAAACCGGCTCCCGGATCACCGCCACGCGCAACCGGAACAAGAAGGCCGACGAGGAGTGCGTGAACGCGGCCGGTCGCGTCTACACCCGCGAGGACATCGAGCGCACCGGCTCGGTCGACCTCAGGGACGCGCTGCGCAGGCTGGACCCTTCGATCCGCTGAATCCGGTTTTCCCTGCTTGGATATGGACGCCCGGCATTGCCGGGCGTTTTTCTGGTTCTTCTCCCAAGGCAGGGGCCGCTTTCACTTCCGCCGTCGGAAGGACGCCGCGCCCTGCCGGCCGGGGATCGCTCTCCGCTCGGTCAGGGCATCCTGCCCTGACTCGCGCGCAAAACATCCATGTTTTGCTTGGCCGCGATCCCCGGCCGCCAG
>CAKTDC010000026.1 GCA_934541015.1 uncultured Luteimonas sp. | reverse complement strand
TTCCCGATTCCCGATTCCCGATTCCCGATTCCCGATTCCCGATTCCCGATTCCCGATTCCCGATTCCCGATTCCCGACTCCCGACTCCCGACTCCCGATTCCCGGCCCATGCCCACCGTCCTCGTCATCGACGACAACCCCTCCGTCGCCACCGCGCTGGACCTGCTGTTCTCGCTGCACGAGATCCAGGTGCTGCGCGCGGAGACGCCCGAGGCGGGACTGGAGACGCTGGCGCGCGGCGGCGTCGACCTGGTCATCCAGGACATGAACTTCCACGCCGACACCACCTCCGGCGCGGAGGGCGAGGCGCTGTTCCGCGACATCCGCGACCAGCATCCGGACATGCCGGTGATCCTGCTCACCGCATGGACCCATCTGGAATCGGCCGTCGACCTGGTCAAGGCCGGGGCGGCGGACTACCTGGGCAAGCCCTGGGACGACCGGAAACTGCTGACCGCGGTGAACAACCTGCTCGAACTGGGCGAGGCGCGAAGCGAGCTGGCGGCGCGCGGCGCCGAAGAGCGCCAGCGGCGCAGCGCGCTGGTGCAGCGGCACGACCTTCGCGGCCTGGTCTACGACGATGTCGCCAGCGAAACCGTGCTGGCGCTGGCGCTGCAGGTGGCCGGGTCCGAGCTGCCGGTGCTCATCACCGGGCCCAACGGCTCGGGCAAGGAGAAGTACGCCGAGATCGTGCACTACAACTCGGCGGTCAGCTCCGGGCCGCTGGTCGCGTTGAACTGCGGCGCCCTGCCGCACGAGCTGATCGAGGCCGAGCTGTTCGGCACCGAGCCGGGCGCCTATACCGGCGCCGGCAACCGGGCGCGGCCGGGCAAGTTCGAAGCCGCCGACGGCGGCACCCTGTTCCTCGACGAGATCGGCACCCTGCCCCCCGCCGGCCAGGTCAAGCTGCTGCGCGTGCTCGAGACCGGCCACTTCCAGCGCCTGGGCGGGCACGCCGAGCGCAGCGTGAAGGTGCGCGTGGTCAGCGCCACCAATGCCGACCTGCCGGCGATGATCGCCGACGGCCAGTTCCGCGAGGACCTGTACTACCGCCTCAACGGCATCGAGCTGCGCCTGCCGCCGCTGGCCAGGCGGCCGCGCGACATCCTGCCGCTGGCCCGCCACTTCCTGCCCGCGGGCAAACGCCTGGGCGAAGAGGCCGAACGCATGCTGCTGCGCCACGCCTGGCCGGGCAACGTGCGCGAGCTGCGCAACGTAGTCCAGCGCGCGGCACTGCTCTCGGGCGAGCACATCGAGGCCGACGCGCTCGGCCTGCCGGCAGGCGGGGCGACGCCGCAGGGCGGAGACGAGCCCGGCCGCGCCGCGATCGAGGCGGCCCTGCAGCGCAGCGGCGGGGTAATGGCCCAGGCCGCCGCGGAGCTGGGTCTGTCGCGGCAGGCCCTGTACCGCCGCCTGGACCGGCACGGCATCCCGCGCGGCTGACAGGCGCCAGCATGCGCATCCTCCGCGTCCTGCCGCTGGCGATCCGCATGGTTGGGCTGGCGCTGCTCGGGGTCGCGGCAACGGCCGCATCCACCGCGCTGCTGGCGACCTGGATGGCGCCGTGGCCGGCCGCGGCCCTTGCGGCCCTGGCCGTGGGCGCACTGATGGGCATCGTGACCTGGCGCACCTTCGTTCCGCTGCGCGCGCTGTTCCGCGCGCTCACCGGCACCGTCGCTGGCTACCGCGACGGCGACTTCAGTTTCGGCATCACCTGGGACCGCTACGGCGACCTGATCGAACTGGTCGACGCCCACAACGAACTCGGGCAGGCGCTACGCGACCAGCGCCTGTCGCTGGTCCAGCGCGAACTGCTGCTCGACACCATGGTGCAAAACACGCCCGTGGCCATGCTGCTGCTCGACCCCGTGCGGCGCGTGGTCCTGGGCAATCTCGCCGCGCGCCGGATGCTCGGCGACGGGCGCCGGCTCGAAGGCCATTCCCTCGACGGACTGCTGCAGGCGGCACCGCCCGCGGTGAACGAAGCCTTCGCCCGTGGCGGCGACGGCATGTTCACCGTCGGCGACGAGGACCACGAGGACATCTACCACCTTGCCCGCCGCGTGTTCCGCCTCAACGGCCGGCCGCACGAGCTGGTGCTGCTGCGGCAGATGACCGCCGAGCTGCGGCGGCAGGAAGTGCAGACCTGGAAGAAGGTGATCCGCGTCATCAGCCACGAGCTCAACAACTCGCTGGCGCCGATCGCCTCGCTGGCGCACTCGGGTGCGGAGCTGCTGCGCCGCGGCCAGCACGAGAAGCTGCCGGTCGCCCTGGCGACGATCGAGGAGCGCGCCCGCCACCTGGAAGGCTTCCTGCGCGACTACGCCCGCTTCGCCAAGCTGCCGGCGCCGCGCAGCGAACCGGTGCGCCTGCCGCAATTCTGCGGGAAGCTGCGCACGCAGGTCGACTTCGCCATCGAAGGGACGATTCCCGACGAGATCGCGCGCTTCGACCCGGCGCAGATCGAGCAGGCGCTGCTGAACCTGCTCAAGAACGCGCACGAATCCGGCACCGCGGCGGGCACCGTCTCGCTCGCGGTGCGCCGCGTCGGCGAGGGCTGGCGGATCGAGGTGCTCGATCGCGGCAGCGGCATGAACGAAGCGGTGCTGGCCAACGCCCTGCTGCCGTTCTATTCGACCAAGCGCAGCGGCACCGGCCTGGGCCTGGCGCTGGCGCGCGAGATCGCCGAAGCCCACGGCGGCCGCATCGCCCTGCTCAACCGCAGCGGCGGCGGGCTGTGTGTGTCGCTGGTGCTGCCGGTCTGAAGCCTGCTGGGCTGCGGAGCGCCGCAGGACAGAAGCCGGGATCAGGTTTCTTGGGAGGTCCCAGCGGAAATTCCACCACGCCGACCAAGCCACAGACATGCGCCGCACCGATCGCGCAGCGAGCTAGGCAGTCGCAGCCTTTGAGACCGAAAACCTGCAAAAAGACAAGGCCCGCCGGAGCGGGCCTCGGATTTGGTGCATCTTTCAGCTTGTTGCCGGAAAGAGCGCAATTCCTGATCTACTTTGTGCGGCTAGACTAGCGCTGGGGAAGCGAGCACGTCAATAGGGGGGGGGGATGGGGAAATGAAGTTCAAGCAACGCTATCGCCTGGGCCTGGACATCGGCACCAACTCGATAGGCTGGTGCGTGCTGCGGCTCAACGAGTTGGACGAGCCCATCGGCATCATCCGCGCAGGTTCTAGAATCTTCTCGGACGGCCGCCATCCCAAGACGCTGGCTTCCCTGGCTGCCGACCGGCGCAAAGCTCGGCAGATGCGCCGCCGCCACGACCGCGTACTCAAGCGCATGGCCCGCTTCATGCAAGGCCTGGTTCGTTTCGGCCTGATGCCGATCGATGATGCAGAGCGACTGAAGCTGTCCGCACTGAATCCCTACGAACTGCGCCGGAAGGGACTCGACCAGCCCCTGTCCCCCTTCGAGTTGGGCCGCGCTTTGTACCATCTCGCCAAGCGCCGCGGCTTCAAGAGCAGCCGCAAGTCCAAGGATGAGGACGAAAACGACTCCGGCAAGATCGCTACGGCCATCGGCAGAACACGCGAAGCCATTCGTGAAGCGGGCTGCCGCACCTTCGGCGAGTACCTTGCCAAGCGCCACGATCAGCGTCATACCGTTCGAGCCCGCAAGACTACGGACAACGAATACATCCTGTATGCGCAGCGCGCCATGGTTGCCGAGGAGTTCGATGCACTGTGGGTTGCGCAGGCGCCGAATCACCCGGAAATCCTGACCGAGGAGGCGCGCGCCTGGCTCCGTGATACTCTACTGTTCCAGCGCAAGCTGTTGCCGGTGTTGCCCGGTCGCTGCGTGCTCGAAACCGAGGAATACCGCGAGCCCTTGTGGTCGCCTCTGCAACAGCAGTTCCGGGTCTTGCAGGAACTGAACAACCTGCGCGTCATCGAAGGCCTGGACGAGCGGCCGTTGACCTTGGAGGAGCGCGACATCCTGCGCAACGCGCTGTATCGCAATCGGGAGCGGTCGTTTGCGCAGATCAGGGGACTGCTGGGGTTGCCGCGCACGGCACGCTTCAATCTCCAATCCGAAAAGCGCAAGGGCTTAAAAGGCGACATCGTGGCGTCGCAACTTGGCGCAGCAGAAGCACTGGGTGATTCATGGTTTTCCATGCCACTCCAGCAACAGCGCGATCTGGCCGAGTTGATTGACCGCATCGACGATGCCGATGCGCTGAAGCAACGTCTGACAGAAGCGCCCTGGAGCCTGGGCGACACTGCCGCCGAGCATATCGCCAGGAAGGTCCGGTTACCCGAAGAATACGGCAGCCTGAGTCGCAAGGCGCTGGAAAAGCTCATTCCGATCCTCGAAGCCGAAGTCATCACCTATGACAAGGCCGCATTGCAGGCCGGCTACAGACATTCAGACTTCTATACGGGCGAGATTCTCAGCCGTCTTCCCTATTACGGGGAGCTGCTGCGCAGCTATACCTCGCCCACACCAAAAGCCAAGGATCCGGACGAACGCAAGTTCGGAAAACTGGCCAATCCAACCGTTCATATCGGGCTGAACCAGTTGCGGAAACTGGTCAACGAGATCATCCGCCGCTGGGGCCAGCCAACCGAGATCATCGTCGAGCTGGCGCGCGATTTCGGGTTGTCCGGCAAGAGGCGGAACGAGCTTGAATCCGAACAGAAGGCCAATCAGGAGCTGAACGAGAAGCTCAATGGCGAGTTGCGTAAGCTCGGACAGCGCGAGAATCGGGGAAACCGTGAGCTCCTGAAGTTGTGGAATGAACTTGGCAAGGAAGACGCTATGGACAGGCATTGCGTCTATTCCGGTCAGCGCTTGAGCAAGGCACAGTTGTTCAGTGGCGAAATCGAGATCGATCATATCCTGCCGTTCTCCCGCTCGCTCGACGACAGCCTGTCCAACAAGGTGTTGTGCACTACCCGTGCCAATCGTGACAAGAAGAATTCGACGCCATTTCAGGCGTTCGGGCATTCGCCGGCGGGATACGCCTGGGTGGAGATCGAAGAGCGTGCCTCGCGGCTGCCCAAGAACAAGGCCAAACGTTTCAAGGAGCAGGCGCTTGAGGATTTTCTCAGCGGCAGAAATTTCCTTGACCGCCACCTGACGGACACCGCCTATCTTTCCCGGGTGGCGCGCCAGTATCTGACGGCGGTTTGCCCACCCAGCAAGGTCTGGGTAGCGACGGGTCGCCTGACTGCGATGCTGCGACAGAAGTACGGCCTGAACAACATCCTGGACCCAGAACACAAGGGCAAGAACCGCGACGACCACCGCCATCACGCGGTCGATGCTGCGGTCATCGCCATCTGCAACCGCTCGTTGATCCAGAAGATTTCCACGGCGGCAGCACGAGCCGAAGATCTGGGCGAGGATCGCCTGCTCAAGTCGCTCGACGTGCCTTGGGTCGGCTTCCGTGAAGAACTGGAAGCTGTCATCCACAAGATCGTGGTCTCGCACAAGCCCGATCATGGCCGCGAAGCCGGCCTGCACAACGATACGAGTTACGGCAAGCGCGGCGAGCCGGACAAGAAGGGTGCGATGCTGGTTTCGGTGCGCAAGCCGATTGCCAGCCTCACGCCGAAGAACGTCGCATCGGTCGCCGATCCACTTTTGCGCGAAGAGCTGGCAAGCCTTCTGGGCGGTCTTTCCGGCAAAGAACTGAAAGCCACGCTGGATGCGTATTCGCAGCGCACCGGCATCCGCAGCGTACGCATGGAGGAACGCCTTTCGGTCATTCCCATCGAAGACCGCTTGACCAGACAACCCTACCGCTACGTCAAGGGCGATGGCAATTACTGCTACGACATCTATCGCGAAGACAACGGACGTTGGGGTAGCGACGTGGTGAGCAACTACGAGGCCAACCGCCCGGATTTCAAACTCCATGCTAAGACTGCGCGAAACGGCAAGCCTCTAGTGATGCGGCTCCGAAAGGGTGACATCATCAAGTTGGAGCATGAAGGAAAACTCAAGCTGATGCGCGTTGCCTTATTTTCAAGCAACGGTGTTGCTTTGCATGAACACAATGAAGCCAACGTGGACGCACGCGACAGAAGCAAGGAAATTGAATTTTCATACATACGAAAAGGTGCGGATCCCCTCCGGAAAATCGCCGCTCGCGTCGTCGGCGTGAATATCCTTGGCTATGTCAATGACCCCGGCTTCAAGGAGTGACCCACTATTCCCAGGCAGCCTTATCTACGTGTAGCGCCAGCTCCATTGCATCGTGCAGCACACGACCAATTGCCACGATATCCGGCTCTACGCGATAAACCAGGAAGTGGCGCGGATGCCTGACCATTCCGGCCAACGTACGGGCGCGTTCGCGACTCAGCGCCAGATGCCACGACCGCGACCCCGCGCCCAGTTCTGGACGCTCAATGCTACCGGGCCTGCCCGGATGCTCGGCAACATCGCGCAGCGCGGCGACTATCAGGGTCTCGTAACGCAGTCGCGCCTGCTCGCCGAAACTTTCATGCGACCAAGCCAGTATCTCGAAGATGTCCGCCTGCGCCGCGGTGGACAGGCGATAAAGATGCATCAGGCCGTCGTCTGCTTCCGTTGCGCCGCCCGCACGCCGATCTGGCCGATGAAGTCTTCGAGCTTCTCGTCGGCAACGTCGGTAAAGCGCCCGGAGGCAACGTCGTCCCAGCCCTTTCTGGCGGCCTGTCCCAGCGCCTTGAGCTTTACCGCCTCCATGCGCTCGCGCACTTCGACCAGACGCAAGCCTTCGCGTAACACCTCGCTGGCGTTCTGGTAACGACCCGACCTCACCAGCGCCTCGACGAAGTCGTGCTGGTGGTCACTCAGAACCACGTTTCGCGTAGGCATTCCCATGATCTCCGGGCTTTACTCCTATCCAATGTAGCAATGATTGGCTGATTATGCCAATCTCCCGGCATGATCGGGCGAATTGTCGAAATCGCCGGGGATTCGCGCTACCTGCACAAGGAACGCGGATTCCTGGTGGTGTCCCACAGGAACGCCGAACAAGGTCGCGTGCCGCTGGACGACGTAGCCTCACTGATCTGCAATGCGCACGGACTGGTCTACAGCAACAACCTGCTGGTTGCGCTGGCCGAGCGCGGCTGCCCCATTGTGCTGTGCGGCAAAAACCACATGCCCGTAGGCATCGTTTGCGCGGTGGACAACCACCATCGACAGGGCGCTCGGCTGGATGCCCAAGTTGCCGCATCGCTGCCCACGAAGAAGCGGCTGTGGCAGGAGATCGTTCGCAGCAAGCTTGGCATGCAAGCTGCGACGCTTGGCACCTACGGATTGCCGGAACCACCGTTGCGCACCCTGATCCCCAAGGTGAAGTCGGGTGACACCAGCAACATGGAGGGGGTCGGTGCGCGGCGTTACTGGAGCCTGTTGTTCGGCAAGGGGTTCCGCCGCGACCAGAACGGTAGCGGCATCAATGCCTTGCTCAACTACGGCTACACCGTGCTGCGCGCAACCTTCGCGCGGCACCTTCTGGCCACTGGCCTGTCTCCCGGCCTGCCCCTGCATCATGCCAACGACGGCAATGCCCTGCGATTGGTCGACGACTTGATGGAGCCGTTTCGACCGCTGGTGGACGCGCAAGTGCGGCAACTGGCCGACCTTGGCCGTTACGAGGTGGATGCAGCGAACAAGCGCGAGCTGGGATTGATGATGACACGCGGCATCCGCACCGAAGAAGGCCTGAGTCCGGTTTCCGTCGCCATTGAGCGGCTCTGTCTCTCGCTGGCACAGGTATTCGAGAAACAGCGCAAGCGCCTGGCCTTGCCGTATGATCATGCAGAAAGCATTTCCGCCTGGCTGGGACAGAAGGCCATGCCCAAGGGCAGGGAAGAAGATGCCGCGGACGAAGCGATACCGTCCGACGACGACGAAGTCTGAAGGCCCGCGCCCTCCCAGCCGGCCCTTGAGCGGGTATCGACTGATGTGGGTGCTGGTCATGTTCGATTTGCCGGTGGACACGGAAGAGGCCGTCAAGGCGGCCAACGGCTTCCGCAAGGATTTGCTGGATCTGGGATTCGAGCGCTGCCAGTATTCGGTCTACCTGCGCTTCGTTGAAGGACGAGATCAGGCCGATACAACCACCCGCCGGGTCCAGGCCGTGCTCCCCGGAGGTGGCAAGGTTTACGTGCTTTACTTCACCGACAGGCAATACGCCGGAATCATCCGCTTCGAGAACCGGAAGCGCCGGCAAAAGCTGCAGAATCCGGAACAGTTCCAGCTTTTTTGACTTGTATGCGTTTTTTCTACGATCGTTCCGCACCCAAAAAAGCCACTGAAATCAGTGGCTTTTGGTGCTACGGAGCGTAGCAGATCAGGAATTGCGCTCTAGCCGGAACCACGGTCCACGCCTCCACCGGCGCCATCCCGAGCGTAGCAGATCAGGAATTGCGCTCTAGCCGGAACCTTGCGGGCCTGCAGCGTTGTGCGGCTAATGAGCGTAGCAGATCAGGAATTGCGCTCTAGCCGGAACATGCATCGGGGATGACTGCCTGCCAGCCGGGAGCGTAGCAGATCAGGAATTGCGCTCTAGCCGGAACCGCACCGAGACGGAAATGTTCTTCTCCGAGGAGCGTAGCAGATCAGGAATTGCGCTCTAGCCGGAACCTTGTCGGGGATGAGCTGCTGGTGTTCGATGAGCGTAGCAGATCAGGAATTGCGCTCTAGCCGGAACCGACAGTGTCACCGACACGCTCGTGCACGAGAGCGTAGCAGATCAGGAATTGCGCTCTAGCCGAAACTAGGGCCGCTGCTTGGTGGCCTTGGTGTAAGAGCGTAGCAGATCAGGAATTGCGCTCTAGCCGGAACCGGGGCGACGCCGAGCAGCGCGGCGGGGATGAGCGTAGCAGATCAGGAATTGCGCTCTAGCCGGAACACAGGTGTGCATGGGCGCGGTACGTGGCGCGAGCGTAGCAGATCAGGAATTGCGCTCTAGCCGGAACCGTCGCCTCGCCCGACAGGATCAACGCCGCGAGCGTAGCAGATCAGGAATTGCGCTCTAGCCGGAACCGGTGGGTCGGACCGGAGAGCCGCCCGGAGGAGCGTAGCAGATCAGGAATTGCGCTCTAGCCGGAACTATGCCGCGCCCATTACCGGCGCCGCATTGGAGCGTAGCAGATCAGGAATTGCGCTCTAGCCGGAACCTTGCCCAGGTTCGTGGCCCAGTCCTTCTGGAGCGTAGCAGATCAGGAATTGCGCTCTAGCCGGAACAACAGCTCGGTCCTCCATGCGGGCCTCATGAGCGTAGCAGATCAGGAATTGCGCTCTAGCCGGAACCCGCTGCTGTGCGACCCGCAGGTGGACATCGAGCGTAGCAGATCAGGAATTGCGCTCTAGCCGGAACGGTACGGGTTGTTGGCGCCGTAGCGGCCGCGAGCGTAGCAGATCAGGAATTGCGCTCTAGCCGGAACCCAGGGCGCTGCGCCCTAACAATTTCTGTAGAGCGTAGCAGATCAGGAATTGCGCTCTAGCCGGAACCGCCGCGTGGGCGAGACCGAGAACAGCGACGAGCGTAGCAGATCAGGAATTGCGCTCTAGCCGGAACCATGCGATCGGCTATGCCGCTGAAATGCAGGAGCGTAGCAGATCAGGAATTGCGCTCTAGCCGGAACCTCCTCGGCGTGCTGGTCGTGGTTCTTGCGGAGCGTAGCAGATCAGGAATTGCGCTCTAGCCGGAACCTGTTCCTGTTCGCACCGACGGTGCTGGCCGAGCGTAGCAGATCAGGAATTGCGCTCTAGCCGGAACCGGTGCTGCGACTACAACCACACGAAGAGCGAGCGTAGCAGATCAGGAATTGCGCTCTAGCCGGAACCATCGGATTGCACTGCGCCACCACCGGCCGGAGCGTAGCAGATCAGGAATTGCGCTCTAGCCGGAACCGACTCACTCGAGGCCGCGGTGGATGATGCGAGCGTAGCAGATCAGGAATTGCGCTCTAGCCGGAACCGCTACCTCTACGACCAGCAGGCCGCGCACGAGCGTAGCAGATCAGGAATTGCGCTCTAGCCGGAACTTTCTCGCCTTTCAGCGAAGCGAGCCATTGGAGCGTAGCAGATCAGGAATTGCGCTCTAGCCGGAACTACGGCGAGGCGCAGCGATGAGCGCTAAGCGAGCGTAGCAGATCAGGAATTGCGCTCTAGCCGGAACCCGCGCAGCCCCGCCAGCTCCACCGCCCGCGAGCGTAGCAGATCAGGAATTGCGCTCTAGCCGGAACTATCGTCGCCGTCGCCCGCGAGCAGACCATGAGCGTAGCAGATCAGGAATTGCGCTCTAGCCGGAACCTGCACGACGGCGAAATCGACACAGGTGATGAGCGTAGCAGATCAGGAATTGCGCTCTAGCCGGAACCGGTGTGGGACAACAACCGGGTGCGCGCGCGAGCGTAGCAGATCAGGAATTGCGCTCTAGCCGGAACCAACCGGTTTCCGACATGATCGGCGCACAGGAGCGTAGCAGATCAGGAATTGCGCTCTAGCCGGAACATGCTGCGCGGTATCGTTACCGACTGTCGGGAGCGTAGCAGATCAGGAATTGCGCTCTAGCCGGAACACCACAATTTTTTGTGGACAGGGGCTGCCCTGCCCACAAAAAATCGGCCCGCTTCGCGCGGCGTGTAGTGAATGAGCAAGACGCCGTCGGATACGACGCATTTGTTGACCCCCATCAGTTCATCCCTGGTCCGAATTGGCTCGATGGATGTCACCTAACCCGCAAGTGCAGCGCACGTTCCGCTACGACGACACGGATCGACAGTCGCTTATCAAGTTGCTCAAGATCGTGCACGAGTCCTGCGCCGCGTCGAGCACGGTTATCTGACGATGCTCCGAGGTGCCGAAGACTGACGGATCGACCCGTTCGACCGTGGCACCGGCCTGGGCCTGGCACTGGCGCGCGAGATCGCCGAAGCCCACGGCGGCCGCATCGCCCTGCTCAACCGCAGCGGCGGCGGGCTGTGTGTGTCGGTCGTGCTCCCGGTCTGAAAGGCACCCGGGGAAACGACCGACATGCGCGGCGCTACGCGCATCATGCGCAAGTCGGCGACGATCCGCGTTCGCGCCGGAGCCTGTGCCCGCGAAGGCGGGGGTTCTACCGGCGACGGTGGCCGGCGCAATACACCGATCAAGGTCGGATCAGGCTGACCAAGCCGAGCAGCAATCCCCGGCCGGCAGGGCCCGACGTCCCTCCGAAGGCAAAGGCCTACGGGAGCGAAAGCGTCGCCGCCCCAGCCGCCGCTGGCGCAGGGCGCGATAGATCTGCAGGTTCCAGTCCGCGCCGGTGGCGCCGGTGTGGCGCAGCGGGTCACTGGTTTCCGCTTCGAGCCCGAGTTGCTCGGCCACACGCGCATTGGCCAGGTCGGTGATACCCAGGCCCCAGGCCATCGACGGGATGTCGAGCAGGAAATAGGTGTAGAAGTCATCGAAGTCGCGACCGTGGCGGTTGAGCAGCGCATCGACGAAGCCGCGGTCGAACTGGGCGTTGTAGGCGGTGAACACGAAGCGGCGGCCCGCACCGACGCGGGCATGGAAATCGAGGAAAGCAACAACCGCTTCACCCTCGTCGACCGCGCCCAGCTCGCGCCAGCGCGTCGGCGAATAGCCATTGACCGCGACCGCGCCCGGCTCGGCGCGCTGCGGATGCGGAGGCTGGATCCGGACGAAGAACCGGCCCAGTTCATTGCCATCCAGGTCGGTATAGATGGCGCCGATATCGATCATTTCGTGGAACGCCGGATCCAGCCCCGTCGTCTCCACATCAACGATGGCCAGCCCCCACTGCCCGGGCGCCTGCGCAGGCCATGGTGCCTGCGCCCACGCCGCCGGCAGCGCAAGCAGCAGGCCCGCCAGCGCCAGCACGGCGCCCAGCGCGGCATGGCGCAGGGGCCTGGCCCGGCGCCCCGAAACCACACCCGCCGCGGATCTCACTTCTTCTTCTCCGGCCGCTGCCAGCCCTCCACGCTGATCTGGCGCGCCCGTGCGATCGTGAGCTTGCCTGCCGGCGCATCCACGCCGATCACCGATCCGGCGCCGATGGTCGCGTCGCGGCCGATGGTCACCGGCGCGACCAGCGAGGAGTTCGAGCCGATGAAGGCGCCGTCGGCGACCACCGTCCTGGCCTTGTTCACGCCGTCGTAGTTGCAGGTGATCGTGCCGGCGCCGATATTGGCCCCGGCGCCGATCTCGGCGTCGCCCAGGTATGTCAGGTGGTTGGCCTTACTGCCGACGCCGAGGGTGGTGTTCTTGGTTTCGACGAAGTTGCCGATGCGCGCGCCGTCGGCCAGCACCGTTCCCGGGCGCAGCCTCGCGAACGGTCCGATCTGCACCGCGCCTTCCGCGCGCGCGCCTTCGAGGTCGCAGTGCGCGCGCACCTCGGTGCCGGCGCCGAGGAACACGTCCCGCAGCCGCGTGAACGGCCCGATGCGCACGCCGTCGCCAAGTTCGACCCGCCCCTCGAACACCACATCGACATCGATCTCCACGTCGGAGCCCACGATCACCTCGCCGCGGATGTCGACCCGCGCCGGATCGGCAACGCGCGCGCCCTGCAGGCACAGCGCATGCACCGCGCGGCGCTGGAACTCCCGCTCCAGGCGGGCGAGCTGCCAGGGATCGTTGGCGCCCTCGGTTTCGCGCGGATCGTCCACCACCACGATCTCGGCGGCGGTGAAGTCGCCGGCGGCCATGCCGGCCACGTCGGTCAGGTAGTACTCGCCCTGCGCGTTGTCGTTGGACAGGCGCGACAGCCAGCCCTTGAGCGCGGTGGCGTCGGCGGCGAGCAGGCCGGTGTTGACCAGTCGGATCGCGCGCTGCTCGGCGCTGGCGTCCTTCTGTTCGACCACCGCGGCGACGTGGCCCTGGGCGTCGCGCACGACGCGGCCGTAGCCGGTGGGATCGTCGAGCTCGGCGGCGAGCAGCGTCAGCCTGCCTTCGACCGCGAGCAGCCGGCGCAGCGTCGCGGTGGTGAACAGCGGCGCGTCGCCGTACATCACCAGCACCCGCGATTCGTCGGGAACGCCGGGCATCGCCTGCAGCACCGCATGCCCGGTCCCGAGGCGCTCGGCCTGCTCGACCCAGGCCAGGTCCGGCTGGTCGGCGAAGGCCGCCTGCACCTGGTCGCCGCCGTGCCCGTGCACCACGTGGATGCCGGCCGGCTGCAGTGTGCGCGCGGTCGCGATCACGTGCGCCAGCATCGGCCGCCCCGCAATCTTCTGCAGCACCTTGGGCAGGGCCGATTTCATGCGCTTGCCTTCGCCGGCGGCGAGGATGACGACGTGCAGCTCGTTCGGGATACGGTCTTGTTCGGGCATGATGTGTCTCACGGGCTGTTCCGGCGGCCATTTTAAGGATCTCCTCCCAAGTGAGGGGGTCGCATTCACTTCCGACTTCGGAAGGACGCCGCGCCCTGGCGGATGGGGTCGCTCTTCGCTCGGTCAGCCCGTCCATGGGCTGACTCGCGCGCAAAACATCCATTTTTTGCTTGGCCGCGATCCCTGGCCGCCAGGACGCGGCTCACTGCACGTCCGGTTCGACGCTTCGGTGACGCAGACCTTGCTCCAGGAACGAGGCTGCGTCGATGACGGATCGATGGGGCGTCCCGGGGCTGGGAATTGCGGAAAGCAGCGCATGGATGCGCTGCGGCGGCGAGTCAGCCATAGATGGGGACCGAGCCGGGGAGCAATCCCCGGCCCGGGACGACCCGCTGTCCGCAAGCCGGGATCCAGCTCTGCTTTTGACGATTCCCCCGCACTTGGGAGAGGATCCCATTTTAAGGGACGTGCCGGTAGCATGTGCTCGATGTCTCAAGCGGCCCCGCCGGAGTCTTCCCGCCCTGTCGTTCCACCACGCGCCGCCGCCCAGCATTGGCCGGCGTGGCTGCTGTGGGGCGGTGGTGTCGCGTGCCTTGCTGGCCTACTCGGCCACGGCCTGTTGGCACACTGGGTGCCTTCGCGCACCACCGCGCTGCTAGTAATCGCCCTGCTGACGCTAAGCGTGGCTTGGATACTGCGCCGGGTTGCCGGTCTGGCACTCGCACACGGGCTTGCGATCTCCTGGCTGCTGGCGCTGGCGTGGATGGGCGGGCCGTTGCCGATGTTCGCCACGCTAGTCGCCGCAGCGGCAGCCACCGCGTTGGGTGGCCTGCTGCTGCCGCAGTCATCCGTTGCCTTCCAGTGCGTCATCGGAATCGCCTTGGGCGCAGGCGCTCTCGGCTGGCTGCTGCCGCTGCCGCTACATTCGCGCTGGACCTATTTGGTCGCAGCATTGGCGCTGATCGCATGGCGACACCGCGCCTTGGCTATCGCTCTCCGTGCAGCTTCCGACGGCTGGCAGCGCACGGTCGCTGCCGACCCACGGGCCATGACGCTCGCGGTAATGGCGCTGGGTCTCGCATCCACCGGTTGCTGGGTCCCGACCGTACAGCATGACGACCTCGGCTACCACCTGCTGCTCGCGTGGTCGTTGCAGCTCGATGGCCGGCTGGCGATGGATCCAGAGGTACATGCTTGGGCACTCGCGCCTTGGGCCAGTGACATCGTGCATGCGGTGCCGCAACTGCTTGCCGGGGCCGAGGCCCGCGGCGCGGTGAACGGGCTATGGCTGGTGCTGACCTGTGTGGCTCTGTGGGAGCTTTGTACTGCGTTAGGCGGTGGACTGCGAGCATGCGCTTGGACGATGGCGCTGTATGCCAGTCTGCCACTGACAGCGATGCTTGCGCTGGGCATGCAGACCGAACTCGCGACTGCGGCATTGGTGGTCTCGACCGCGGCACTCGGCTATGGACAACCTTCGCGGCGCACGCTGCTCGCAGCCTGCACCCTGCTCGGCGCGCTGCTGGCCACCAAGGTGTCCGCCGCCGGCTTCGCTGGCTGCCTACTGCCCTGGCTTGCCTGACGGCACCGTCGGGTGCTGGACGTGCGCGCCGGGGCAGCCGGGCTTGCCCTGCTCGCGATCCTCGGCAGCAGCAGCTATTTCTATGCTTGGACGATTGCGGGCAACCCAGTCCTGCCGTTAATGAACGATGTCTTCGACTCACCCTACTTCAATGGCGCCTTCAAGGACTTGCGCTGGCACGAGGGCATCGGCCCACTGTTGCCCTGGCAACTGACCTTCGACACCAGTCTCTACCTCGAGGCCTTTCCTGGCGGTGGCGGGTTCGTCCTGGTAGGGCTGGCAGGCGCTTGGCTGGTGGCGCTCGCCCAGCGGGGCACACGTACGGTCGCGGCACTGGCGCTGACGATGCTGCTGGTACCGTTGCTAGTCACGCAGTACCTGCGCTACGTCTATCCGGCGCTGGTACTCGCACTGCCGGCGCTGGTGGTCGCGGCGTGCGGCGCGGCCCCGCGCAGCGCCCACCTGCTGCTGGCTGCTACCTGCGTCGCCAACCTATTGTTCCAAGCCAACGCCCACTGGATGCTGCGCACGGGTGCGGTCAAGGAAAGCGTGGTCGTGGCCGGGCGTGATGCGCCGGTATTTGCCGAGTACGCGGTAGAACGTCTGGTCACTGCGCAGATTCGCGAACGCTGGGCCGCAGAGGGGTCGCGCTCAGGCGCAGTGCTCGCACTCGCTCTGGACGTGCCGCTGCTGGCGGAACTCGGCTCCGCGGCGCGTACGGTGTCATGGTACGACCCCTCGCTGGAGGCGGAAGCACACATCGCGAACGCTGACGCCAGCGGCGCGGCCTGGGTGGAACTGTGGCGCCGCGAAGAAATCGCCGACTTGGTGCTGCGCACGGATCGCCTACTGCCTGCTCAACGCGCCGGCCTGGCGCTGGCCGGGGCACGACGCGAAGCTGCCGCGGGCAACGTCGAATGGTGGCGTCTGCCGATGGCCAGCAGCGACGCCGACGCTCCGCGCACAGAGTCCGCCCGGTGACCTTGCTCCACCAAGGGCCGCGCTACTTGGTGGTCGGCAGCATCCAGTGGTTGCTCGATTGGGGAGTGATGGTGCTACTCAGTCATTTCGGGCTGCACATTGGCCTAGCCAACATCCTCGGTCGCGTCAGCGGCGCGACGCTCGGTTTCTGGCTCAACGGAAAGGTCACCTTTACCGGCACCGAGCACGGGCTCGGGCGCAAGCAGTTGCTGCGCTTTCTGGCAATGTGGTTGGTGTTTACTCTGCTGAGTACGGTGTCGATCGAGGCGATCGACGACGTGCTGGGCCGCAAGTGGGCTTGGCTGGCAAAGCCAGTGGTGGAAGTAGTACTGGGGTTCCTCAGCTTCCTCGGTTCGCGGCACTGGGTCTACCGCCACTGAGCCCTACTCGCTGGCAAGGAACGGAAGCGTCCAGCGCCCGGAAAATGGTGTCAGGAGCAATTTTCAGTCGATGAAGGCAATTGTCCCCGGCACCATTGTCAGACTCCGGCACCTTTGCTGGCAGCACCATTGCTGGCACCGAAATTGTCTCCGGCACCATTTCTGGCACCATTTCTGGCACGAAAATGCCGGCGCGGAGGCCGGCATTTTTCGCAGCGCGGAGAGCAGCGCGGTCTAGTGCTTGAGGTTCTTGCGCAGGCGCTCAAGCGCCTGCAGCTGCGCGGTGACTTCGGCAAGCTTCTGCTGCGCCTCGGCGATGTCGATCGCCTCTCCGCGGCCGGCCAGGATGCGCTCGGCCTCTTCCTTGGCCGCCTTGACCGCGGCTTCGTCGATGTCGTCGGCGCGGATCGCGGTATCGGCCAGGATCGTGACCACCTGCGGCTGCACCTCGAGGATGCCGCCGCCGATGGCGAAATCGAGCACGCTGCCGTCGGGCTGCGTGACCACGACCTTGCCCGGCTTGAGGCGGGTGATCAGCGGCGCGTGACGCGGCGCGATGCCCAGCTCGCCCAGCTCGCCGGTGGCGACGACCAGCGTGGCCTCGCCCTGGAAGATCTCGGCTTCGGCGCTGACGATGTCGCAACGGATGGTGCTCATGTCCTTACCAATCCTCTTTAACTTCAGCTAGCGCGCTTGCGAGCGACAGCATCAACTTACTGGAAAAAGCCTCCACTCCCTCTCTGACACCTTTGGTCTGGAGCGGAATATTTCGAGCACTGCAATCGGCCTTGAACAAATAGTTCTCTACCGCAAAGCCATTGCGAGCATTCGGATAGCCGACCTTCATATCCTGCAACGTGAATCGCAGTCGTTGGTCTTTGATGTCGATAGCAAAGGAGTAACTAAAATCTTGGTGCGAACCCGCCATCCTTATGGCTTTCGGTTCGTACCCGTCCCCACGAACGAGTTCGTTCTCGATTTCGGTTTGAATAACCTCATCTTTATTGCGGAAGGTCAACGCGACCCACCGCTGCGCCAACCGGTAGATTTCAGCGGCATCCTTACCAGGCATTTCAACAACGCGTTGCACTCTCGCTCGACCAGCTTCGCAATCAAGGTATTGCGCTTGCGCATTCGCGCAACAGAATCCCATTGCGATAAACAGAGCGAGGCGCCTCATAAGATTCAGCTCCCGATCTTCTTCGCCTTCTCGACCGCTTCCTCGATGCTGCCGACCATGTAGAAGGCCTGCTCGGGGAGGTGGTCGTATTCGCCGTCGACGATGCCCTTGAAGCCGCGGATCGTTTCCTTCAGCGAGACGTACTTGCCCGGCGAGCCGGTGAACACCTCGGCGACGTGGAACGGCTGCGAGAAGAAACGCTCGATCTTGCGCGCGCGGGCCACGGCCAGCTTGTCGTCTTCACTGAGCTCGTCCATGCCCAGGATCGCGATGATGTCCTTGAGCTCCTTGTACTTCTGCAGCGTCGCCTGCACGCGGCGCGCGGTGTCGTAGTGCTCGTGGCCGATGACGTTCGGGTCGAGCTGGCGGCTGGTCGAGTCCAGCGGGTCCACCGCCGGGTAGATGCCCAGCGACGCGATCTGCCGCGACAGCACGACGGTCGCGTCCAGGTGCGCGAAGGTGGTCGCCGGCGACGGGTCGGTCAGGTCGTCCGCGGGCACGTACACGGCCTGGATCGAGGTGATCGAACCGGTCTTGGTCGAGGTGATGCGCTCCTGCAGCACGCCCATTTCCTCGGCCAGCGTGGGCTGGTAACCCACCGCCGAGGGCATGCGGCCCAGCAGCGCCGACACTTCGGTGCCGGCCAGGGTGTAGCGGTAGATGTTGTCGACGAACAGCAGCACGTCGCGGCCCTCGTCGCGGAAGTACTCGGCCATGGTCAGGCCGGTCAGCGCGACGCGCAGGCGGTTGCCCGGCGGCTCGTTCATCTGGCCGTAGACCATCGCCACCTTCGACTTGGCGTGCTCCTGCACGTTCACCACGCCCGATTCCTGCATCTCGTGGTAGAAGTCGTTGCCCTCGCGGGTGCGCTCGCCGACGCCGGCGAACACCGACAGGCCCGAGTGCTCGGTCGCGATGTTGTTGATCAGCTCCATCATGTTGACGGTCTTGCCGACGCCGGCGCCGCCGAACAGGCCGACCTTGCCGCCCTTGGCGAACGGGCACATCAGGTCGATGACCTTGATGCCGGTCTCGAGCAGCTCGGTGGTCGAGGCCTGGTCCTCGTAAGAGGGCGCCGCGCGGTGGATTTCCCACGTGGTGTCGGCCTGCACCGGGCCGGCCTCGTCGATGGGCGTGCCGAGCACGTCCATGATGCGGCCGAGGGTGCCCACACCCACCGGCACGGAGATCGCGCGGCCGGTGTTGTCGGCCAGCAGGTTGCGCTTGAGGCCGTCGGTGGAGCCGAGCGCGATCGTGCGCACGATGCCGTCACCGAGCTGCTGCTGCACCTCCAGGGTGATGCTGGTGTTCTGCACCTTCAGCGCGTCGTAGACCTTCGGTACTTCGCTGCGCGGGAACTCGACGTCCACCACGGCGCCGATGATCTGGACGATCTTGCCCTGGCTGGTGGCGGTGCTGGTATCGACGGTGTTCATTGGATTCACTCGTTGGTTCTTCGAAATTGGGGCCGGACGCCCGGGAAAGCCGGCGGCTTTCCCGGGGATCCGGACCGTGCCCGCCGCTCAGGCGGACACGGACGGAATCAGGCGGTCACTCGCACTGCAGCGCCGCGACCGTCTGCGCGAAGGCATCGTTGGCGGTGTTGCAGGCCTGGCTGAGCGTGGCCGAATCGATGCCTGCCCAGGCGGCCCGGGCCTGATCGAACGAATCGCGCATGGCCGTGACCATTTCCGCCGGCATGTTCGACGCGCTGCTGAAGCAGGCCTCGGCACGCGCCAGATAGTCCGCGCACGCCTGCGGCAGGTCCGAATCGCCGGCGGCGGCAGCCTCGACGGCGTCTGCGCTGTCGGCGGCGGCCGCGTCCACGGCGGCGGCGGTATCCGCCGTTGCGGCATCGGCGGCGGGCGCGGCTTCATCCTTGGCGCAGGCGGCCAGCAGCACGGTGAGCGAGGCGGCGATTGCGAGCTTGTTGATGTTCATACCTGACTGACTCCTCGATATCGGGTGACAGAACGATGGCCCCGGCCAGGGTCCTGTCCGGGCAGGCCGGGCCGAAATGGCCCGTCCCACCGGTTACAACGTCAAACCGCGGCGGCTCCGCCCACGATTTCGGAAATTTCCTGGGTGATCGCCGCCTGGCGGGCCTTGTTGTAGACCAGGTTGAGGGTGTCGATCAGCTTGGTGGCGTTGTCGCTGGCCGACTTCATCGCCACCATGCGTGCGGCGTGCTCGGAGGCGACGTTCTCCATCACCGCCTGGTACACCAGCGATTCGATGTAGCGCGTCAGCACGTGTTCGAGCACCGCCTGCGCGTCCGGCTCGTAGATGTAGTCCCACTCGTGTGCGGCGACCTGGGTCTCCGAAGCCGGCAGCGGCAGCAGCTGGTCGAACGCGGCCCGCTGCACCATGGTGTTCACGAAATCGTTGTAGGCCAGGAAGACCTTGTCGACCTTGCCGTCGTCGTAGGCGTCGAGCATGACCTTGATCACGCCGACCAGGCGCTCGACCTGCGGCGCGTCGCCCAGGTGCGACACCGTGGCCAGCATGTCGACCTTGATCCGGCGGAAGAACACCGAGGCCTTCTGGCCGATGGTCACCACGTCGACCTCGACGCCCTGCTCCTGCCACTGGCGGAACTCGGTCAGCAGCTTGCGGAACAGGTTGTTGTTGAGGCCGCCGGCGAGGCCGCGGTCGGACGAGACGATCACGTAGCCGACGCGCCTGATCTCCTTGCGCTCGACCAGGTACGGGTGGCGGAACTCGGAATTGGCCTGCGCCAGATGCCCGATCACCTGCTTCATCGCCCGCGCGTACGGGCGCGAGGCCTTCATCCGCTCCTGCGCCTTGCGGATCTTCGAGGCCGAGACCATCTCCAGCGCACGCGTCACCTTGCGGGTGTTCTGCACGCTCTTGATCTTGGTTTTGATTTCTCTGCCGCCGGCCATCTCTGCTCGCCTTGCTCGCCGGGATTCGGGATTGGGGATTGGGGATTCACCGAAGCGGTCCCTTTCCCGTCACGAAGCCCTGTTGTTACGAATCCCGAATCCCGAATTCCGAATCCCGCGGGCTCAGAATGAGCCCGTCTTCTTGAACTCCTCGATTCCGCTCCTGTAGGCGGCCTCGATCTCGTCGTTCCAGTCGCCGCTGGCGTTGACCTTGTCGATCAGGCTGCCGGCGGTGTTGGCGAAGTGCGCGTGCAGCGCTTCTTCGAACGCGAGGATCCTGTTCACCGGCACGTCGTCGAGATAGCCCTTGTCCACGGCGTAGATCGACAGCGCCTGGTAGGCGATCGACATCGGCGCGTACTGCTTCTGCTTCATCAGCTCGGTCACGCGCTGGCCGCGCTCGAGCTGCTTGCGGGTGGCGTCGTCGAGGTCGGAGGCGAACTGCGCGAACGCCGCCAGCTCGCGGTACTGCGCCAGCGCGATGCGGATGCCGCCGGAGAGCTTCTTGACGATCTTGGTCTGCGCCGCGCCACCCACGCGCGACACCGAGATGCCGGCGTTCACGGCCGGGCGGATGCCGGCGTTGAACAGGTCGGTCTCGAGGAAGATCTGGCCGTCGGTGATCGAGATCACGTTGGTCGGCACGAACGCGGACACGTCGCCGGCCTGGGTCTCGATGATCGGCAGCGCGGTGAGCGAGCCGGTCTTGCCCTTCACTTCGCCGTTGGTGAACTTCTCGACGTAGTCCTCGGACACGCGCGCGGCGCGCTCGAGCAGGCGGCTGTGCAGGTAGAACACGTCGCCCGGGTAGGCTTCGCGGCCCGGCGGGCGGCGCAGCAGCAGCGAGATCTGGCGGTAGGCCACGGCCTGCTTGGACAGGTCGTCGTAGACGATCAGCGCGTCCTCGCCGCGGTCCATGAAGTACTCGCCCATGGTGCAGCCCGAGTACGCCGAGATGTACTGCATCGCCGCCGATTCGGAGGCGGTGGCGGCGACCACGATGGTGTGCGCCAGCGCGCCGTTCTCCTCGAGCTTGCGCACGATGTTGGCGACCGTCGAGGCCTTCTGGCCAATGGCCACGTACACGCACTTGATACCCGTGCCCTTCTGGTTGATCACCGCGTCGATGGCCATGGCGGTCTTGCCGGTCTGGCGGTCGCCGATGATCAGCTCGCGCTGGCCGCGGCCGATCGGGATCATCGCGTCGACAGACTTGTAGCCGGTCTGCACCGGCTGGTCGACCGACTTGCGCCAGATCACGCCCGGGGCCACGCGCTCCACCGGCGCCGACAGCCTGGCTTCGATCGGACCCTTGCCGTCGATCGGCTGGCCCAGCGCGTTGACCACGCGACCCAGCAGCTCCGGACCCGTCGGCACCTCGAGGATGCGGCCGGTGGTCTTGGCCACGTCGCCTTCGCGCAGGTGCTCGTAGTCGCCCAGGACCACGGCGCCGACCGAGTCGCGCTCCAGGTTCAGCGCCAGGGCGAAGGTGTCGCCCGGCAGCTCGATCATCTCGCCCTGCATCACGTCGGCCAGGCCGAAGATGCGCACGATGCCGTCGGACACGCTGGTCACGGTGCCCTCGTTGCGCGCCTCGGCACCGAGCTTGGCCTTCTCGATGCGGGTCTTGATCAGTTCGCTGATTTCGGACGGGTTGAGCGTGGTGGTTGCCATTGCTTTGCTTCCTGGTCGCATGCCGCGGCCTGCGGCATTCGGATTTCGTTTGTCTTTCGTGACTGGTGACTGGTGATTCCTTGAGCGGCAGGCGCCGGCTCTTTCGAATCACCCATGACTAATCGCCAGTCACGGCTTTCAGTGGGCCAGCGCCGACTGCAGGCGCGAGAGCTTGCCGCGCAGCGAACCGTCGATCACCGTGTCGCCGGCCGCGATCACCGCGCCGCCGATCAGGCTCTCGTCGACCGCCGTCTCGATCTCGACCTCGCGGCCGAAACGCTGCTTCAGCGCGGCCTTGATGCCATCGAGTTCGCCCGCCGGCAGCGCCGTGGCCGAGGTCACCTTGGCCTTGACGATCCGCTCGGCGTCGGCGCGCAGGTCTTCGTACAGCCCCGCGATCTCCGGCAGCAGCGGCAGGCGGTGGTTGCCGGCCAGCAGCGCGAGGAAGTCGCGGAAGGTCTCGTCGGCGTTGTCCAGCGCGAGCAGGTCGACCGCATCGCCGCGGCGCAGGTCCGGATTGCCCAGCGCGGTCGTGACCGCGGGGTCGGCGGCGATGCGCGCCGCGAACCCCAGTGCCTCGGACCAGCGCGCGAGCGCGCCGGCGTCGCGGGCCAGGCCGAACGCGGCGCGGGCATACGGGCGGGCGAGGGTGAGGGCCTGGCTCATCGGATCAGGCCGCCTTGTCCGCCAGCTGCGCGGCCAGTTCGTCGAGCAGCGCCTTGTGCGCGTTGGCGTCGATCTCGCGCCGCAGCAGCTTCTCGGCGCCGGCCACGGCCAGCGTGGACACCTGGTGGCGCAGATCCTCGCGCGCGCGGTTGGACGCGGCGGCGATCTCGCTGTCGGCCAGCGCCTTCTGGCGCGCCGCCTCGGCGATCGCCTCGGCCCTGGCCGCGTCGACGATCTGGTTCGCCCGCTGGTGCGCCTGGTCGATGATCTCGTTGGCCTTGGAACGCGCTGCCTTGAGCTCCTCGGCGACCTTCTCTTCGGCCTGCGCGAGGTTCTTCTGGGCGTTGTCGGCCGCGGCGAGGCCTTCGGCGATCTTCTTCTGGCGCTCCTCGACGGCGTTCATCAGCGGCGGCCAGACGAACTTCCAGGTGAACCAGATCAGGATCGCGAACGCGAGGCCTTGACCCAGGAATGTGGCATTGAATTGCATCGTGATGCTCCGCGATGGACGCACGGGCGTGGATCACGCCCGACCCTGCCGCGCACCGCAACCGGCGCGCGGCGTGGCGAACCGGATCAGGCCGCCTGCAGCGCGCTCAGCAGCGGGTTGGCGAACGCGAAGAACAGCGCGATCGCGAGACCGATGATGAACGCCGCGTCGATCAGGCCGGCGAGCAGGAACATGCGGCCCGACAGCATCGGCACCAGTTCCGGCTGGCGCGCGGCGCTCTCGAGGAACTTCGAGCCCATGATGCCGATGCCGACGCAGGCGCCGAGCGCGCCGAGGCCGATGATGATGCCGATGCCAAGCGCGGTGGAGCTCTGGACGGCGGCGATGAGAGCGGTGAGTTCCATGGTGACTTCCTCAGTGGATCTTCGGGTGAAGGTGAAAGGTGAAAGGGTGCAGCGAAAGACGGATCAGTGCGATTCGGCCGACATCGAGAAATAGACGACCGAGAGGATCATGAAGATGAAGGCCTGGAGGGTGATGACCAGGATGTGGAAGATCGACCAGGCCGCGCCGGACAGCACCGCGCCGATGAAGGCGAGCGCGCCTCCGGCCTTCGCCGCCAGGCCCGCCTCCATCATCATGCTGCCGCCGGCCCCGCCGAGCAGGGCGATCAGCAGGAAAACCAGCTCGCCGGCGTACATGTTGCCGAACAGTCGCATCGCCAGGCTGACCGGCTTGGACAGGTATTCGATGATGTTGAGGCCGAGGTTGAACGGCGCCAGGATGATCTTCATCGCCGCGCCGTTGGCGTGGAACGGCGCGGTCAGCAGCTCCTTGCCGAAGCCGCCCATGCCCTTGGAGCCGATCGCGAAGGCGAACATCAGCAGCAGCACCGCCAGGGCCATGGCCGAGGTGATGTTGAGGTCGGTGGTGGGCACGACGCGGAAGTATTCCAGGCCGGCGGCGGAAGTCACGGCCGGGAAGAAATCGACCGGCACCATCTTCAGCGCGTTCATCATGAACACCCACATGAAGATGGTCAGCGCGACCGGGGCCACGAAGCTGCGGTTGCCGTGGAAGACGTCCTTGACCTGGGTGTCGATGAAGCCGACCGCCAGCTCGATGAAGGCCTGGAACTTCGAGGGCACGCCGGAGGTCGCACGGCGACCGACCCACCAGAAGGTGCCGATGGTCAGCACGCCGACGATCACCGAGACCAGCAGGCTGTCGACATTGATGGTCCAGAAGGCGCCCTCGCCGATCGAGACCTGCCAATGCTTGAGGTGGTGGGTGACGTATTCGCTGGGACTGTCGCCCGCAACGCGGAGAAGATCACGAATCATCTAAGCAACCATGGCAAGCCGATCATGGACGCCAGGAAGGCACCCAGGGCGCCTCCCAGCACGAATTGCGCAGGCAGACCGGCAACGTGCATCGCCAGGACGAGTCCGGCGCCGATCATCAGCCACTTGAGCACGGTTCCCACCAGCAGGCGCGTGAACATGCGCCATGCGGGAGCGACCGGCGAGCGCCCGGAGGTGCGCCAGCCGAAGATCGCGAAACCTGCCGCGATCACGGCCGCTCCTGCCAGGAACGCCGCCGCGGGCAAGCCCCCGGCGACCACCGCCAGCACTCCCGCGCCAATGACCCCGACCATCCCCTGCACCAGCGGCAGCCGCAGGGCGGCGCGCCGGGTCGGATCGGGTCGAAGCTGACAGGGCTCGGGCTGCTGCAAAGCCGGAGAATTATAGCAGCGCCCCCTCCGGGGCGGCAACCTTGTGCGGTGCACAAATCCGGGCCGGTCCGGGGCCGGGCGGAAACGGGTCCGGGCGGGGAACCTTTCCGGCGGCCGGGGGTCAGTTCCTCCGGGCCTGCCCGCCTACCTCGTCGATCCGCGGGCAGGTTCCCCTGTGAAGCCCCGGTCCCCGGGGCTTCACTTTATCTGTCCGCTCGGCGTGGGCAGGCGTGCATCGCCGGGCTTCCCGTCCGGTTCGGCTTCCTGCCCGGTTCGGCTTTCTGCCCGGTTCGGCTCCCGCCCAGCCCGGCTCCCGCCGGCTGGCCCCGGCTCTTCTCCTCCCTCCGCGCAGCGGGGGGAGGTCGGGAGGGGGAGGCACCCGCCTCGATCGTCGCAGGGTTCCTGCGCATCCGCCGATACCTGCCGCCTTCTCCTCTTCCGCGGCGGAACGCACGCAGCCCCGATCGCCCCCCACCCCAAAACCCCCCGCTTGCGGGGGAGGGGGCGAGATGCTGGCCGCACAGCGGAGCCGGACCCGATCACAGGGACGGGGCGGTTGCTGGTGGCGTGGTGACGACGCCCCCCGCCTGCGGCTCACCTGCACCGGGTCCGGGGCGGCTCTCGCCCGGACCCCGGCCTTCAGCGCTGCGCCCGACCCCGCGCCGCAGCCTTCATTTCTTCTTCGGGACGTACAGGTCGGTGATGGTGCCGTCGTAGACCTCGGCGGCCATGGCCACCGATTCGCTCAGGGTCGGATGCGGGTGGATGGTGTGGGCGATGTCGGCGACCTCGCAGCCCATCTCGATCGCCAGCGCCGCCTCGGCGATCAGTTCGCCCGCGTGCACGCCGACGATGCCGGCGCCGATCACCTGCCGCGTGGCCTCGTCGAACACCAGCTTGGTGAAACCCTCGGTGCGCGACAGGCCGATGGCGCGGCCGCTGGCCGCCCAGGGGAACTTGCCGACGCCGACCTTGAGGCCCTTCGCCTTCGCCTCGGCCTCGGTCACGCCGACCCAGGCGATCTCCGGATCGGTATAGGCCACCGACGGGATCACCCGCGCCACCCACTCCTTCTTCTCGCCGGCCGCGACTTCCGCGGCCAGCTTGCCCTCGTGCGTCGCCTTGTGCGCCAGCATCGGCTGGCCGACGATGTCGCCGATGGCGAAGATGTGCGGCATGTTGGTGCGCATCTGCGCGTCGACCGCGATGAAACCGCGCTCGCCCACGCGCACGCCGGCCTTGTCGGCGTCGATGCTGTTGCCGTTCGGCGAACGACCCACGGCCACCAGCACGCGATCGTAGCGCTTGCCTTCCGGGATGTTCTCGCCGTCGAAGCTGACTTCGACCCCCTTCTTGCCGGCCCTGGCCTCGACTACCTTCGTCTTCAGGTGGGTGGTGATGCCCTGCTTCTTCAGGCGGTCGGCCAGCGGCTTGACCAGATCCCTGTCGGCGCCGGGCATCAGCTGGTCGGCCAGTTCGACCACGGTCACCTCGCTGCCCAGGCCGCGGTACACCGTCGCCATCTCCAGGCCGATGATGCCGCCACCGACGACGAGCAGTTTCTTCGGCACGTCGGCAAGATCGAGCGCATCGGTCGAATCCATGATCCGCGGATCGTCCCAGGGGAAGCCGGGCAGCTTCAGCGCCTGCGATCCGGCGGCGATGATGCACTGCTCGAAGCGCAGCAGCTGCACCTTGCCGCCGTCACCGGTGACTTCGATCTCGTTGGCCGAGACGAACCTGCCCACGCCCTGCAGCACGCGCACCTTGCGCTGCTTCGCCATCCCGGCCAGGCCCCTGGTCAGCTGGCCGATCACCTTGTCCTTGTAGCCGCGCAGGGTGTCGAGGTTGATCTTCGGCTTGCCGAAGTCGACGCCGTACTCGCCCGCGTGCGCGGCCTGGTCGATCACGTCGGCCGCGTGCAGCAGCGCCTTGGAGGGGATGCAGCCGACGTTGAGGCAGACGCCGCCCAGCGCCGGATAGCGCTCGACGAGCACCGTATCGAGCCCGAGATCGGCCGCGCGGAAGGCGGCGGTGTAGCCGCCGGGGCCGGCGCCGAGCACGACGATGCGGCATTCGACATCGGCCTTGCGGCCGCTGGCCGCGGCGGCCTTGACCGGCGCCGGCTCGGCCGGCGCACGGTGCGAACGCGCGACCGGCGGCTTCGATCCGGGCGCCGCGCCGGCGCTGGCTGCCGGCGCGGAATCGCCGGCAGAATCGCCGGTGGCGATGAGCGCGACCACGCTGCCTTCCGACAGCGTATCGCCGGGCTTCACCCTGACCTCGGTGACCACGCCGGCATGCGGCGACGGCACTTCCATCGTCGCCTTGTCCGACTCCAGCGTGACCAGACCCTGGTCCTGCGTCACCGTGTCGCCCACGGCAACCAGCACCTCGATCACCGGCACATCGCTGTAGTCGCCGATGTCGGGGACCTTCGCTTCGACCGTGCTGCCGGCGACCGCCGGGCTCCCTGCCGCGCTCGCCGTGGAAGGCTGGGACGAAGGTGCGGCGGCGCTGCCCCCACCCGACGCGCTGCGCGCGTCCGCCCCGCCCGCGGGCGGGGTCGCTGCAGCCGCGGCACCTGCGGTCTCGAGTACCACGACCACGCTGCCCTCGGACAGCGTGTCGCCCACCTTCACCCGCAGTTCCTTCACCACGCCGGCGTGCGACGACGGCACTTCCATCGTCGCCTTGTCCGACTCCAGCGTGACCAGGCCCTGGTCCTGCGTGACCGTGTCGCCGACCGCGACCAGCACTTCGATCACCGGGACATCGTCGTAACCGCCGATGTCGGGGACTTTCACTTCGATCGTGTTCGCCATGGCCGCGCCCTCAGAGCATGGCCCGGCGCATGTCGCCGAGCAGCTGTGCAAGATAGGCGGTGAAGCGCGCGGCCGCCGCGCCGTCGATCACGCGGTGGTCGTAGCTCAGCGACAGCGGCAGGATCAGCCGCGGCTGGAAGGCCTTGCCGTCCCACACCGGCTTCATCGCCGACTTCGACACGCCCAGGATCGCGACCTCGGGCGCGTTCACGATCGGCGTGAAGGCGGTGCCGCCGATGCCGCCGAGCGAGCTGATCGAGAAGCAGCCGCCGCTCATCTCGGCCGGGCCGAGCTTGCCGTCGCGGGCCTTCTTCGCCAGCGCCGAGGTCTCCTGCGCGATCTCGATCACGCCCTTGCGGTCGCAGTCGCGCACCACCGGCACCACCAGGCCGTTGGGGGTGTCGGCGGCGAAGCCGATATGGAAATACTTCTTCAGCGTGAGCGTCTCGCCCGCGGCGTCGAGCGAGGCGTTGAATTCGGGATACTTCTGCAGCGCCGAGACCGCCGCCTTCATGATGAAGGCGAGCATGGTCAGCTTGATGCCCGCCTTCTCGTTCTCCTTGTTGAGCGCCACGCGCAGCGCTTCGAGATCGGTGATGTCGGCGTCGTCGTGCTGGGTGACGTGCGGGATCATCGCCCAGTTGCGTGCCAGGTTGGCGCCGGAGATCTTCTTGATCCGCGACAGCGGCTGCTCCTCGACCTCGCCGAACCTGCTGAAGTCGACCTTGGGCCAGGGCAGCAGGCTCAGGCCCGCGCCACCGCCTGCTGCCGCCGGAGCGGCACCCGCGCCGGCGAGCGCGCCCTTGACGTACTTCTGCACGTCCTCCTTCGTGATACGCCCGCCCTTCTGGCTGCCGGTCACCCGCGACAGGTCCACGCCCAGCTCGCGCGCGAACAGGCGCACCGAGGGACTGGCGTAGGGCACCTTGCCGGGGATCAGCGCGTCGGCCTCGAAGCGCAGCGGCGGCTCGCCCTGCGCGGACGCGCGCGATGCCTGCGCGTCGATCGCGGCCTGGGCGATGCGATCGGGCTTGCCGGACACGGCCACGGGCTCGACCACGGGATCGGGTTCCTTGGCGACCGGCGCCGCCGCGGCGGCAGGCGCGGAAGCCGGCGCGGGCGTGGCTGCTTCCGCGGCGCCGCCACCTGCGTCCGTCGACTCGATGATGGCGACCACACTGCCCTCTGACAGCGTGTCGCCGAGCTTGACCTTCAGCTCCTTGATCACGCCTGCGAATTCGGACGGCACCTCCATCGTCGCCTTGTCCGACTCCAGGGTGACCAGGCCCTGGTCCTTCGCGACCGTGTCGCCGACCGCAACCAGCACCTCGATCACGGGGACATCGTCGTAGCCGCCGATATCGGGGACGCGTGCTTCCTTCAGGTCGGCCATGGGGCCCTCTCCGTTCGGCAGGTGGATTCCTATTGTGGCCGCATGTCCCGGCGCCGCCAACCGGCGCGCGCACGGGCGCAAAACGGCCGTCGCGGGAGTGTGCTCCCTCCCGCGTGTGCGCGCCGCGGTTTTTCCCGGGTGCGCTGTGCGGCCTCGTGCCTCATCGACGCAGGCGCATGGACAGCCGGCGGCGGTGGCGTCGTGTGCGCTGCAGCAAACCGGCGCCATAGGCCAGGTGGTAGCCCAGCAGCAGCCCGGCCATCGCCAGCAGGCTGGCGTAGCCGGCCAGCCAGGGCCAGGGCACCGGCGCCGCCTCGCCCAGTGCCCAGCGGTGCCAGGACTGCCAGCCCGCCAGCGCCACGCGCAGCGCGACCAGCAGGGTCAGGGCCAGCACCAGCCATGCGTTCGGGGTGAAGTGCAGGGCGTCGCCATCGTCCTCGAAACGCGTGAGCCACAGGCCGATGCCGCCGAGCGCGGCGCCGGCCAGCAGTCCGCCCAGCGCATGCGGCAGCGCGCCATCGATCCAGGCGCCGCCGATTCCTGCTCCGACCAGGAACACGAGCGTCGACAGCAGCACGACCGCGGCGTTGAACACCAGCAGCCAGTGGCGCGCCCGCCGCCGAGCGCGGCCGTGGCGGTAGCGCTGCCACAGGCCGAGCGGCCACAGCAGCAGCGCCAGCGCGAGCAGGAGCAGGAGGACGACGGGGACCAGCAGCAGGGGCATCGGGGCGATGCTACGCCGGCCGGCTCAGGATCGCGCCGCCACCACGCGCTCGCGGCGGATCAGATAGAGGCCGCTGGCGACGATGATCGCCGCGCCCAGCCAGGTCATGCCGTCGGGCAGGGCGTGCCAGATCACCAGGTCGAGCAGCACCACCCACACCAGGGCGGTGTACTCCAGCGGCGCGACCAGCGAGGCCTCGCCCAGGCGGAAGGCATGGGTCAGCGCGACCTGGCCGAGCGTGCCCGAGACCGCGATTCCGGCCAGCAGCCAGGCATCCCCGGCGCGCACCGGCACCCAGTCGGGCCAGGCCAGGAGGCCGGCACCCACCGCCACCATCGCCAGGAACCAGAACACCAGCGACTGCGCGCTGTCGCGCTGGGCCAGCATGCGCACGGTGATCACCGAGGCCGCGTAGCAGACCGTGGCCAGCAGCACGTACAGGCCGGCCTGCGAGACCACGCCTCCGCGACCCGGGCGCAGCACCACCAGCACCCCGACCAGCCCGGCAACGATCGCGGCCCAGCGCCGCGGCCCGACCTTCTCGCCCAGCAGCGGCACCGCCATCGCCGTGACCAGCAGCGGGCCGACGAAGGTGATCGCGTACGCGGTCGACATCGGCAGTTCGCGCAGCCCCAGCACGAAACCCGACAGGAACACCACGCCCAGGACACCGCGGGTCAGGTGCAGCGGCCAGTGCACCCGCAGCAGCGAGCGCAGGCCGACCGTCGTGCCCGCCCACAGCAGCACCAGCGGCAGGCCCACCAGCCCGCGCAGGGCGGCCACCTGCAGCGCCGGATAGTGCGTGGACAGCTGCTTCATGCAGGCATCCATCAGGCACAGCACCGCCACCGCGAACAGCATCCACGCCGCCGCGACGCCACCGCGGTGTCCGCTGCCGCCGGTCATGGCGGTGCCGCCGGAGCCGCGCAGGCGCGGACGCGGGAACGCGCGCGGCATCGCCCGCGGCCAGCGCACGGCGGCACGGGCGGGGGATGCGCGCTGTGGGCGGCGGACACGGGCACGGCAATCTCCGGGGGCCGGCCATGATGCCGCATCGCCGCAGGCCGATCGCCGCCGCGCCATCGGGCTCGGCGAAGGACGGTCAGCCGGCCTGCAGCACCCGGCCGATCCCGCTGTCCACGATCTCCGCCACCGCGGCAGCCAGCTGCGCCTCGCCGGCGCCGCGGTCGAAGCCGATCCGGAAGTGCAGTTCTCCCGAGGGCGTGCGCGCGGAATGGATCGACTCCAGATTGACCCCGTGGCGCTCGAACACGTGCAGCAGCGCGCGCAGCGATCCGGGCCGGTCCAGCGGCAGGTGCACGCTGGCGAAACGCTTTCCGGTCAGGTCGGCCAGCAGGTAGCCCACGCCCTCGTAGGCCTGGTTGCCGCCGGCCAGCGACGCCGCGCCGAAGCCCGCGCGCAGCTCCAGGAAACGCTCGCGGAAGCGGGCCCGGGCGGCATCGTCGCCGGCGTCCAGCAGCGCGCGCAGTTCGCCCAGCTGCGCCAGCAGCCGGTCGAGCACCTCGCCGGCATGCGGGTTGCCGAACTGGATGTCCTCGTAGATCGCCGGGTTGAGCGACAGGATCCGCGCGGCGACGGCGGCATCGAGCTCGAACGACACCGAACGGAAGGGCATCAGCGCGGCGATATCGCCCAGTTCCCCGGCGTATTCCTGCAGCACCCCCGCCTGGGCCAGGTGCGAAGCGTGCAGCAGCGCCTGCACCAGGGCCATGACCCGGTCGTGGCGTCCGGCGGTGGTGCGCACGATCTCGCCCTGCAGCGCCTCGTACAGCTGCGCCAGCCACGGACCCCATTTCGCCACCCGCGCCTCGCAGACCACCAGCACGCGACCCTTGAGCGTGGGCACCTTGGGCGGCGCCGTCATCGGATGCAGGCCCGCCACCTCCGCCTGCGAGCGCAGCATCGCCTCCACCGCCGGCTGCTTGATCGAGGTCACGTCCAGCCACAGCCTGCCGGCCTCGCGGCCCGCGGAACGCGCGACGTAGTCCGCGATCAGCGCGGGCGTGGCGCGGATCGGCGCGGCGAACAGCAGCACGTCGGCCCGTTCCAGCAGCGCCTCGGGCGGATCGCTGGCCGGATCGGCCGGATCGTGGCCCAGCACCTGCAGCCCCATGCGCGACTGGAAGAACCCACGCAGCCACTGCCCGTAGGCGCCGGCGCTGCCGACAATGCCGATGATTTGTGGAACCTTCACTGCGCCGCCGCAACCTGCCGCCCGGACTGCGCGATACGGTAGGGGTTCGCGTGTGCCCGCGCATCCGTTGCGCGCGCAACCATCCCTGGCTTGCGCTACCCTGACCGTTCCGCCGGCAACGCACGCAAGACCATGCCCTCGTTCGACATCGTCTCCGAAGTGGACACCCACGAGCTCACCAATGCCGTCGACCAGGCCAACCGCGAGCTGTCCACGCGCTTCGACTTCAAGGGCGTGGACGCGAAGTTCGAGCGCGACGAGCAGGTGATCACGCAGTCGGCGCCGAGCGAGTTCCAGCTGCAGCAGATGACCGACATCCTGCGCGCGCGGCTGATCGCAAGGAAGATCGACGTGCGCTGCCTGGAGTTCGGCGACGTCGACACCAACGTGGCCGGCGCGCGGCAGAAGGTGACGGTGAAGCAGGGTATCGAGCGCGAGCTGGCGAAGAAGATCCAGGGCAGGCTCAAGGATGCGAAGCTGAAGGTCGACAGCCAGATCAACGGCGACAAGCTGCGCGTGACCGGCAAGAAGCGCGACGACCTGCAGGCTGCGATCGCCCTGCTGCGCGGCGAGGACTTCGGCCTGCCGCTGCAGTTCGACAACTTCCGCGACTGACGATGTCCCTGGACGACACGCCCGGCGAGGCGCCCGCGATCGCGGCGACGCGGCGCTGGCTGGAGCGTGCGGTGATCGGATTGAACCTGTGTCCGTTCGCCAGGGCGGTGGTCGCGAAGCGGCAGGTGCGCATGGTGCTCAGCGATGCGAGCACGCCCGAGGCGCTGCTCGAACAGCTGGGCGAGGAGCTGCTGCTCCTGCGCGACACCCCCGCGGAGCAGATCGACACCACCTTGCTGGTGCACCCGGACGTACTGCAGGATTTCCTGGACTACAACGATTTCCTGGAGCAGGCCGATGCGCTGGTGGAGGCGCTGGGCCTGGAGGGCGTGCTGCAGGTGGCCAGCTTCCACCCGCAGTACCAGTTCGCCGACAGCGGCCCGGACGACATCGCCAACTTCACCAACCGCTCGCCCCACCCCACCCTGCACCTGCTGCGCGAGGACAGCATCGACCGCGCGGTGGCCGCCTGTCCCGATCCGGACGTGATCGTGGAGCGCAACATCGCCACGCTCGAGCAGCTCGGGCGCGATGGCTGGGAGAAGCTGTTCCGGTCTTCGTAGCGCAGACGGGGATTGCTCCCCGGCCCGGTCCGGCCGCTCCGCGCGATCCGGCCCTGACCGAGCGAAGAGCGATCCCCGGCCCGCAGGGCGCGTCGTCCGTCCGACGGCGGAAGTGAAAGCAGCCCCCGCACCTGGGAGACGAACCATTTCAAAAGGCAACGCCCCTGGATGACCAGCGCTCCGCGCTGTCGGGAAGCGCCTCCCGCCTCCGCGGGAATGACGGGACTGTAAACATCCGGGTCGAAAATGCTCCAGGCCTCGTCGCTGACCGGATCCTTCAGTAATCGGCGCTACGCGGAACCCGCCGCGCCAAACAGACGCTCCACGTCACCCGCCGCGGCGATCCGCCACGCCCCTTCGGCCAGGCCGTCGAGCCCGAGGCCGCCGATGTGGCTGCGGTGCAGGGCGACGACGTGGTTGCCGACCGCCGCGAACATCCGCCGTACCTGGTGGTAGCGGCCTTCGGTGATGGTCAGCCGCGCACGGGTGCCGTCGACGGCGTCGAGCACGGCCGGCCTGAGCGGCGTCTTCTCCGAGTCGAGCATGAGCGTGCCGCTGGCGAAGATCGCCGCCTCGTCACCGCGCAGCGGCTGCGCCAGCGTCGCCTCATAGGTCTTGGGCAGGCGGGTGCGGGGCGAGATGATCCGGTGCAGCAGCTGGCCGTCGTCGGTGAGCAACAGCAGGCCGCTGGTGTCGCGGTCGAGGCGGCCGACGGTCGAGAGCACCGGAGCGCGCAGGCGGAAGCGCGGCGGCAGCAGGTCGTAGACCAGGCGGCCGCTGTCCTTCGTCGAGCAGGTGACGCCGGGCGGCTTGTGCAGCACCAGCAGCAGGCCGGGCGCGGGATCGAGCGGGGCGCCGTCGATGCGCACCGCGTCGTGCGCCATCCGGTCGTCCGCGTACAGCACCTCGCCACCGGCATCCGTGATGCGGCCTTCGCGGAACATCCACTGCACTTCCCGGCGGCTGCCGTAGCCGAGGTTGGCGATGTACCGGAGCAGCTTCACGGCCTGGCGCACCGCCGTGCCGCACCACCGCGCGCGCGCGCCGTGCGTCCGACCGCGGGCCGCGCGTAGGCCGCCGCGCGGACGGGAGCCCCGGCTGCAGCGCTGCGGGGGACGGCGCTCACGACCCCTTCACCGCCTCGACCACCTTGAAGCCGCCCTGCTGCACCACGGTGCGCACCGACGCGAAGCGCGCGCCCAGCGCTTCTTCGTAGGGCAGGTTCCGGTTGGCGACCAGCCACAGCGACCCCCGCGGCGCCAGCGCGTCGGCGGCCGCGGCGATGAAGGCACGCCCGATGCCCGGCTGCGTCTCCCCGCGCAGAGTGTGGAAGGGCGGATTGGTCACGATGAAGTCGTAGCGCCGCGGCAGGCCGCGGGTGACGTCGTGCCAGAGGAACTCCAGCGTCGCGCCCGGCGCCATGGCTTCGAGATTGGTCCTGGCGCAGGCCAGTGCCCGCGCCTCGGCCTCGACCACGTCCAGCGCGGTCACGCCGGGACAGCGCGCCAGCACCACGGACGACAGATAGCCCCAGCCGGCGCCGAGGTCGGCGCCGTGCCCCGACAGCGTCGGCGGAAGGTGCGCGGCCAGCAGGGCCGAGGCCGGGTCGATGCGATCCCAGGCGAACACGCCCGGGCAGCTGACGAACCGCCCGTCAAGGATCGGCCGCGGCGCCGCCAGCGCCGCCCACTGCGCGGCCAGCGCGGCGTCTGCGCCGTCGCGGCCGGCGCGGAACACCCGGCACTTGTGCTTGCTGAACACGGCTGCGGCGCCGAACAGCCGCTCGAAATCGGCCTGGCCCGACTTCGCCCCGGCATCGTTGGCCATGCTGGCGATCACCGTCGCCCCCGGCGCAGCGCGCGCGAACGCCTCGGCGAACAGCGCCCGCGCCTCGTCGCGCTGGCGCGGCGGCAGCAGCAGCACCAGAGCACAGGCGTCGCTGCCGCCCGGCTCGCGGGCATCGAAGCCGGCCGCCTGCAGCGCGTCGAACGCCGGCCGGAAGCCCTGTTCGCACACCAGCGCGCGCGGGGCCGCCGCGTGCAGCGCCGCCCCCTCGCGTGCGCGCAGGAACAGCGCGCCGCCGTCCGGCCACGTCAACTGGCGGGTGGCGAAAGGCAGCATCAGGGCTTCGAGCGCGGGATCGTGCACGGCAACCGGACCTTGGCGGACTGCGGATTCTACCCCCGCCGCCGCACAACATACCCATGCGTACGGGCGTTGCCGCGGAGGTTCCGCGATAATCGCGCTCCCCTCCCGATCCAGCGACCGATCCGAACCGATGAAGGACTCCTTCGGCTACGAACAGCTCATCGCCTCCGGCGAAGGCACCCTCTTCGGCCCCGACGCCGGCCGCCTGCCGCTGCCGCCGATGCTGATGTTCGACCGCATCACCCAGATCGACAGCGAGGGCGGCGCGCACGGCCTGGGCCGGATCGAGGCGGAGCTCGACATCCGCCCGGACCTGTGGTTCTTCGACTGCCACTTCCGCGGCGACCCGGTGATGCCCGGCTGCCTGGGCCTGGACGCGATGTGGCAGCTGGTGGGCTTCTTCATGACCTGGCAGTCTCTGCTCGGCCGCGGCCGCGCGCTGGGCGTGGGCGAAGTCAAGTTCACCGGCGAGGTCGGCCCGGAAGCGAAGCTGGTCACCTACCAGGTCGAGATCAAGCGCCTGATCAAGCGCAGGCTGATCATGGCGATCGCCGACGCCCGCATGCTGGTCGACGGCCGCGAAATCTACACCGCCTCCGACCTGCGCGTGGGCCTGTTCATGCGGGATCCGGCGGCATGAGCCAGGGCCGGCGCGTCGTCATCACCGGATGCGGGATCGTTTCCTGCATCGGCAACGATCTCGACACCGTTGCCGCGAACCTGCGCAGCAGCACGCCCGGCATCACCCGCGACGAGACGATGGCGGAAAAGGGCCTGCGCAGCCAGGTGTCCGGACGTCCGCAGATCGACACCGCCGCGCTGATCGACCGCAAGCTGCTGCGCTTCATGGGCGACGCCGCGGCGTTCGCCTATCTCTCGCTCAAGGACGCGATCGCGCAGTCCGGGCTGGCGCCGGCCCAGGTCTCGCATCCGCGCACCGGCCTGATCATGGGCTCGGGCGGCGGCTCCCCGGAAAACCTGATCGGCTCGGCCGACGTGCTGCGCGAGAAGGGGGTGCGCCGCGTCGGGCCCTACCAGGTCACGCGCACGATGAACTCCACGGTGTCGGCCTGCGTCGCCACCGCGTTCGGGGTGAAGGGACTGAACTATTCGATCTCCTCGGCCTGCGCGACCTCCGCGCACTGCATCGGCGTGGCCGCGCAGCAGATCCGCTGGGGTATGCAGGACGTGGTCTTCGCCGGCGGCGGCGAGGAGGCGCACTGGGGCATGGCGATGCTGTTCGACGCCATGGGCGCGCTGTCGAGCAAGTACAACGACACCCCGGCACGCGCCTCGCGCGCCTACGACGCCCACCGCGACGGCTTCGTGATCGCCGGCGGCGGCGGCGCCGTGGTGCTGGAGAGCCTGGAGCACGCCCAGGCGCGCGGCGCCACCATCCTGGGCGAGGTCGTCGGCTTCGGCGCCAGCTCCGACGGCGAGGACATGGTCGCGCCCTCCGGCGACGGCGCGATCGCCTGCATGCGCCAGGCGCTGGAAGGGCTCGACGGCAGCGGCGTGGGCGGCATCGACTACATCAACACCCATGGCACCTCGACGCCGGTGGGCGACGTCAGCGAACTGCGCGCGATGCGCCAGGTGTTCGGCGACGCCATGCCGCCGTTCTCCTCGACCAAGTCGCTGACCGGGCATTCGCTGGGCGCGACCAGCGTGCAGGAGGCGATCTTCTGCCTGCTGATGCTGCAGCGCGGCTTCATCGCCGGCTCGGCCAACGTCGAGACCGTCGATCCGGAAGCGGCCGACCTGCCGCTGGTGCGCGAGAGCCGCGACGCGCCGCTGCGCACCGCGCTCTCCAACAGCTTCGGCTTCGGCGGCACCAACGCCAGCCTCGCGCTGCGCCGCTGGGACGCCTGACCGGCGGATCCCCAGGCACCTCAGGCGCGCTGCACCCGCTCCGGCGGCCGGCGCTCCCTCCACGCGCGCAGTCCGCCCAGCGCCCAGGACAGGCCGGCGCAGGCCGCCGCGGCGAGCACCCAGGTCGCCGCGCCTTCGCCCAGCCCCGCGCGCAGCTGCGCCAGCCACTGGCCGCCGTACAGCGCCGCCGCGGCCAGCGCCGCCAGCGCCAGGATCCACGCCAGCACGTTGAGCAGCACCCGCTCGAAGGCCGGCTCGACCGGCAGCGCCAGCAGCGGGCGCGTCGCCGCCAGCCGCGCCACGGCGGCCGCGAATCCGGCCGGCGGCTGCGATGCCGGCAGCGTCGCCAGCGCGCGCGCGAGCAGCGCGTCGTGGCGATCGCCGGCGCCGGCAAGGGCGTCCTCCTGGGCGCGCCAGTGGTGTTCGTCGATGGCCGGCGGCGGGCCGTTGCGCGTCGTATTCATGCGGCGATGACTCCCAGGGTCGGTTCCAGCAGGCCGCGCAGCTGCCTGCGGCTGCGGAACAGGTGGCTCTTGATCGTCCCCTCGGCCAGCCCGGTCACCCGCGCGATCTCGCCGATGGGCATTTCCTCCAGGTGATACAGCGTCAGCAGCGTCCGCTGCAGCGGCGGCAGGCGCGCGATGGCCGCATGCAGCAGGGCCACCACCTCGTCGTCGGCGACGGAGCCTTCCAGGTCGAAGCCGTCGCCGACGGTCTCGGCCAGCGTCAGGCCCCCGTCGTCGCCGGCTTCGGCGATCGGAATGCGCTTCCTTTCCAGGTGCCGCCTGGCCACCGAGTACGCGACCTGCGCGATCCACGACTTGAGCGCGCTGTCGCCGCGGTACTGGTGCAGCGCCTGGTGCACGCGCAGGAACGCCTCCTGGCACAGCTCGCGGGTGTCGTCGGGGTGGCGGACCATGCGGTCGATCACGTGCCAGCACAGGCCCTGGTAGTCGCGCACCAGGCGCTCGAAGGCCCCCGTCTCGCCCGCCAGCACCGCCTCGACCAGGGCGCGGTCGGCGCGCAGCGTCTCTTCGGGGTGGTCGGACGGCGTGGGCATCGGTACAGGGATACGTCCGCGGGCACAGCGGTTGCAAGGGCAGGAAGTCGCCCCGTCGACCGGGCCAGCTGCAACCGCTCCGCCCCGGGCCGTATCCCGGATGTCGAACCCGCTGCATCCACCTTCCCCGGAACCCGACGACCATGAACTTCGACGCCCTCATCCCCATCACCCTGTTCGTCTGCATCTTCCTGTCCATCAAGGCGGTGATCGACGCCCGCGCCCGCCGGCAGATGCTCCAGTCCAACGGCTCGGAAGACATGCTGCGCACCATCGTCGAGGGTGAGGAACTGCGCCGGCGCCAGTCCTCGCTGCGCTGGGGCGTGATCCTGGTCGCGCTCGCAGCCGGCTTCGGCCTGCTCGAGGCCTTCAACTGGCGGGAAGCCTCGCCGGGGCTGGTCGCGATCCTGCTCGGCGCCACCGGCCTGGGCAATCTCGCCGCGTACTACATCGCACGCCGGGCGAAATGACCCTTGCCGGCCGCCATCGCGGGCCGCCAGGCCAGCGCCACGCCATCTCCGGCGGCGCAGCTCCGCCGCCGCCTTGATCCGGCACGGGCCCCGGCTTGCGCAGTCCCTAGCAGTGCGCGTACGGTGGTCCGCATGCCATCCTCCCTGCGCATCGACTACCCTTCCACACTGCCCGATGCCCTGCAGCAGACGCCTGCACAGTTCGAGCAGGAAGCGCGCATGAAGTTGCGCAGGAGATCGAGGCCGGGGGATTGACCGGGTTCGCGCGCGACGCGATCCGTTCGGCACCTTGGCTGGACAGACGTACGCAACCGACGACGTTGTCCCCATTCCTGCAGTCGGCGATCGATCCAGGTGAAGCGGCTGTCATCGCCCTGGCTTGTCGGAGCAGGTCCCGACTGTCGCCATCGACGAAACCGTCGGGCGGCGTATCGCGCGGCTGCACCAGTTAAGGCTCACCGGATCGCTCGGCATCCTGCTGCGTGCCAAACAGCGAGGCACACGGATCAGCATTCGCACGGCGATCGCGAACATGCGCCGCCGGGACATCTGGCTCAGTCCAGCCCTGGAAGCGGAATGCCTGCGCATCGCGGGCGAGGAACCCACCTCGGCGCCATGATCGGGACGACCGGCCGGGGCGCCCGCCGCCCCGATCCGCGTGGACACATCATCCTTCGACGCGGATGCGCAACCCCTCGACCTCCACCACCTGTCCCGCCCGGATCTTGCAGGTCTTGCGCAGCTCGACGGCGCCATCCACGCGCACGGTGCCGCTGGCGACCAGGACCTTGCCGGCACCGCCGCTGTCGACCACGCCGGCGAGCTTGAGCAGCTGGTTCAGTTCGACATGGTCGCGTTCGAGCTGGAATCCGATGTCCTGCATGCCTTGTCCTCCATCGGCGCGCGCGGCGGCCACAGCGCTTGAAAATGGATCTTCTCCCAAGTGAGGGGGCCGCTTTCACTTCCGCCGTCGGAAGGACGCCGCGCCCTGCCGGCCGGGGTCGCTCTTCGCTCGGTCAGCCCCGCTCCGCGGTCCGGCCCGGCTCTGCTCTTGCCGATTCCCCCGCACTTGGGAGAAGAACCTTGAAAATGTCCCCGCACACGCCCGGATGACGGACCCGGAGGGTTCCGGGCACGGCCTCAGTTCTGCAGCTCGCGCAGCGTCGCCGACGGCGGCGCATCGAGCACCTTGCGCGTGGCGAACAGTCCCGCGAGCAGGGTGACCAGCATGCCGGTGCCGCCGCCGGCCACCGCCAGGGTCCAGTTCATCCGCCAGGGCAGGTCGAACACCTGTTCCGAGACCACGGCGGCGAGCAGCGAGGCCGCGATCGCGGCCACCAGCCCGGCCAGCAGCCCGATCGCCGCGAACTCCGAGACCTGTGCCATCCGCAGCTGGCCGCGGCTGCCGCCCAGCGCGCGCATCACGCCGCCTTCGAGCAGGCGCTCGTCCTGGCTGGCGCTGACCGCCGCCAGCAGCACCAGCACCCCGGCGGCGAGCGAGAACCAGAACACCACCTGGACCACGGTCGAGACCTGGTCGGCGGTGTTGCGCACCTGCGCCAGCACCGCGTCGATGTCGATCACCGACAGGTTGGGGAAGCGCTGCACCAGTTCGGCGGTGAAGCGGGTCAGCTCCGGCGGCACCTGCACGGCGGTGATGTGGCTGGCCGGATAGCCGTCGAGCGCGCCGGGCGAGGCGAGCACGAAGAAGTTGGGCTGGAAGCTCTCCCACTCCACGCTGCGCAGGCTGGTGATCGGTGCCTCGAAGCGCTGGCCGGCGATGTCGAAGGCGATGCGGTCACCCAGCGTCCAGCCCAGGTCGCGCGCGAAGTCCTCCTCCACCGACAGCTCCGGCGCGGCCGGGGTGCCCGACCAGAACACCCCCGCGGTCACCCGGTTGTCGTCGCGCAGGCCGGCCGCCATCGACAGGTTGAACTCGCGTTCGGCGCGGCGCTGCGCCTGGCGATCCTGCGCCTCGTCGCCGCTGCGGCCGGCGTAGTCGGCGCCGCGCACCGCGCGGCCGTTGTGCCCGACCAGCCGTCCGCGGATCATCGGGAACAGCACCGGCTCGGCCACGCCACGCTCGGCGATGAACCCGCGCACGTCGGCAACCTGGTCGTCCTGCACGTTGATGATGAAGCGGTTGGGCGCGCTCTCCGACAGCGCCAGCTGCCAGCGGTCGAGCAGGTCGGTGCGCACGAAGGTCAGCAGCAGCAGCGCCATCAGCCCCAGGCCGAGCGCGCTGACCTGGGCGACGCTGGTGCCGGGGCGGCGGCTCACGTTCGCCAGTCCGTAGCGCAGCGCGCCGCGAAGCCGGCCGCGGCTGCGCCGCAGCAGCGCGATCAGCGCCCAGGCCAGGAGCGCCAGCACCGCCAGGGTGGCGCCGATGCCGGCCAGCATCGCCAGCGCCAGCGCGGCCGATCCGGCCTGCCACCACAGCAGCGCAGCGAGCCCGCCGAACCCGGCGAGCGCGACCAGCCAGGCGCCGGGCTCGGCGCCGTCGAGGTCGCGGCGCAGCACGCGCAGCGCCGGCACCCGGCGCAGCGCCAGCACCGGCGGCGCGCCGAAGGCCAGCAGCACCACCAGGCCGACGCCGTAGCCCTGCAGCGCCGGCCAGACGCTGGCCGGCGGAATGTCCACCTTCAGCGCCTGCGCCAGCCAGCCGGCGATCGACCACTGCAGCGCGAACGCGATCGCGACGCCGATGGTGCATGCGATCAGTCCGAGCAGCAGCAGTTCGCCGACATGGATGCCCACCAGGGTGCGCTGCTGCGCGCCCAGGCTGCGCATCACCGCCACGCCCGACAGGTGCCGTTCGCTGTGCCGGCGCGCGGCCATGGCCACCGCGACCGCGGCCAGGATCACCGAAACCAGGGCCGCCAGGCCGAGGAACCGGCCGGCGCGGTCGAGCGAGGAACGGACTTCCGGGCGCGCGTCGGCGATGGTCTCGATGCGCTGGCCGCGGGCGAGGTTCGCGCGCGCAGTGGCGGTGAACGCTTCGACGGCCGCCGCGTCGCCGGCAACGACCAGGCGGTGGCGGATGCGGCTGCCCTCCTGCACCAGGCCGGTCGATTCCAGGTCGGCGATGTTGAGGAAGGCCCTGGGCGCGACGTTGAAATAGTCGAGCGCGGCGTCGGGCTCCTGCACCACCAGTGCCGCCAGGCGGAAGCTGCGCGTGCCGATGGCGATGCCGTCGCCGATGCGCGCGCCGAGGGTGTCGGCGCCGGCGCGGCTGAGCCACACCGTGCCCGGCCCGGGGATTCCACCGGCCTCGCGCTCGACGCCGTCTTCGCCCGCGATCCGGAACGCGCCGCGCAGCGGGAAGCCCTCGCCCAGCGCGCGCAGGTCGCCCAGCCGCAGCTGCGCGGCTGCGCCCTCGCCGACGCGGATCATGCTCGACAGTTCGACCGTCTGCGTGCGCCGCAGCCCGGGCGCGTTCGCCGCCTCCAGCACCGCGCCCCCGACCGGCGCATCGCCGCGCACCAGCGCGTCGCCGCCGAGCAGGCGGTTGGCCTCCATCGCCAGTGCGCGCTCGGCGCGGTCGGTGACGAAGCCGACCGAGCTCACCGCCACCACCGCCAGCACCAGCGCCGAGAGCAGGATGCGGATATCGCCCGCGGCAAGATCGCGGCGCAGCTGGCGCCAGGCGAGCACCAGCGTGTTCATCCGGTCACCCGCCAGGCCGCGCCGCAGTTGCCGTCATTCCCGCGAAAGCGGGAATCCGTCGTCCCGGCTGCCGTCCGGCATGGATGCCCGCTTTCGCGGGAACGACGGCGGATTGAAGCCCCAGACGCGTCCCTCACCGCACTTCATCCGCAACCAGCCGGCCGCTGTCGAGCCGGAGCAGCCGCCCGCAGCGTCCGGCCAGGTGGTCGTCGTGGGTGACCAGGACCAGGGTGGTGCCGGCCTCGGCGTTCATCGCGAACAGCAGTTCGATGATCGCCTGCCCGGTGTGGGTATCGAGGTTGCCGGTGGGCTCGTCGGCGAACAGCAGCGACGGCCCGGTCACGAAGGCGCGCGCCAGCGCCACGCGCTGCTGCTCGCCGCCCGAGAGCTGCTTCGGATAGTGCCCCAGGCGCTCGCCCAGCCCGACCTTGCGCAGCATCTCGCGCGCCGGCGCCTCGACCTGGGCGTCGCCGCGCAGCTCCAGCGGCAGCATCACGTTCTCCAGCGCGGTCAGCGACGGCAGCAGCTGGAAGTTCTGGAACACGAAGCCGACCTTCTCGCCGCGCACGCGGGCGCGGCCGTCCTCGTCCAGGGTGCTGATCGCCTGCCCGTCGATCTCGACCCGGCCGCTGCTGGGCAGGTCCAGGCCGGCCAGCAGCGACAGCAGGGTGCTCTTGCCGGAACCGGAGGCGCCGACGATGGCGACCACGTCGCCGCTGGCGATCTCGAAGCCGACGCCATCGAGGATGGTCAGCTCGCCCGAGGGAAGCGCGACGCGCTTGCCCAGCCCCTGCGCGCGCAGCGCCGGGGCAGGGGTGGAGTTGCCGGGCGGGGATGGAGGACGGGTCGCTGTCGCGGCGGCATCGGCCATGTTCATTCGGGATTGGATATCTTCTGGGGAATCAGGCGCGGCCGACACCGGCACGGCGCCGGCAGACCATGGAGAAGCCTGGATGAATCCACCTTATGCGGGCGCGCGCCGCGCGTTGCAATGGGCCACAAGTCTGTGCGCGGTGCTGCTGCTGGCCTCGGGGCTGCTGCTGCCGCGCGGCGCGGCGGCCGCCTCCCCGGGCGCGGAACCGCAGCCCCGCACTATCCTGGTGATGGGCGATTCGCTCTCGGCCGGCTACAACATGGCCGCCGCCGACAGCTGGGTGTCGCTGCTCGGCGAGCGCCTGGCGGCGGAACAGCCGGGCTGGCGCGTGGTCAACGCCAGCATCAGCGGCGAAACCACGGCCGGCGGTGCTTCCCGGATCGTGGGCGAAGTGGTCCGCCACCGCCCTGCCGTCGTGATCATCGCGCTGGGCGCCAACGACGGGCTGCGCGGACTGCCGCTGCGCGAGGCGCGCCGCAACCTCGCGCGCATGATCGGCGCCTCGCAGCACGTGGGCGCGAAGGTGCTGCTGGTCGGCATGCGCATGCCGCCCAACCTCGGCGCCGACTACACCCGTGGATTCGAGGACAACTACCGCGATCTGGCGGCGCTGTTCGACACCGCGCTGCTGCCCTTCCTGCTCGAACCGGTCGCCCTGGACCGCAGCGCGTTCATGGACGACAACCTGCACCCCACTCCCGAAGCGCAGCCCAGGATCCTCGAGCACGTCTGGACCGCGCTGGAGCCTCTCGTGCGCTGAACGCCGGAAGGCGCACTCAGGCCTGAATCCCATGCGCACGCGGCAGGCGCCGGATCCCGGTCGCGCCGGCGCTGCCCGCGCAGAAGCGGGAGCGCTCCTGCGCGATCGGCCGCGCTGTCAGCGCGCCATGTCGGCCTCGACAGCGGCCTGCTGCGGTGCCGCTGCAGCCTCCCCTTCCCGGGCAGACGGATGCTCCAGCGTTCCCAGGCGGCTGTGGCCGCCGGCCAGCCACGCCCGTCCGCCACTGGTCTCCAGCAGCTCGCGCGCGGCGCGCGAGACATCGGCCCCGCTTCCGCTCCTGGCCGCGGCAAGCATCTGCTCCATCCCGGACCCGAGGTCTCCGCCGAGCCATGCGCCCCGGGCGTCCACCGCGGCGGCGCCCTGTTCCTGCCGCGGCTCCCGCGGCAGCACCGGGTCCTGCGCCTGTCCCCGCTGCAGCAGTTCCCGCGCCGCACGCTCCTGTTCGGCGATGTGGCGGTCCATGCTCGGGAGCATCGCCGAGTCCATGCCGTGGCGGCCCACCGACTCCTGCAGTCCGGGACTGGCCTCCTGCGTCAGCGCGATCGTGCCGTACCAGTTCGCCGCGCCGTGCGGCGTGCGCGGATCGAACAGCAGCGCGCCACCCACGATCACGCCCGCGGTCCCGCCGACCCCGGCCCCGACTGTGGGCGCATGCGAGGTGGAGCGCGTGATCCGGTCGCCGACGACGTCCAGCCCGGCATCCAGGCGCTCGCCCGCGTAGACCAGCCCCTCCCGCGTCTGGCGGCCCGCCGCGCCGGCGGCGGACTCGAGCACCTGCCCGGCGACGGCGGCGGTTTCACGCGCGCCCCGCGCGTCGCTCCGGCCGCGTGCGAGCGCGTCGGCGGCATCGGCACGGCCGCGCTCGCGCGCCGCATGACCGTCCGCGACCACGCGATCGGCGCGAGCCTCCAGCCCCTCCCCCGCCGACCCGGAGACATAGCCGACCGCCTCGCCCATCCGGCCCAGGATCCCGCCGCGGGCCTGGGCGAGGTTGTACTGGGCCCAGCCCCAGCCGCGGTCGAGGGCCGCTTCGACCTGGGCGCCGCCCATGCGCATGTACGCGTTCACCTCGCCCACGGCCTGGCTGGCCTGGTTGAGCACGACCCCCGCTCCGGAGTAGGTGCGCTCGATCCGGAAGGCCGCCGCGGACACCCCGTCGCGGGCCAGGTCGCCAGCGGCGTCGATCCCGCTGCCGAGCATCCGGCCGCCGGCGGCCACCACCTCGCCTGCCGCCGCGCCCGTGTTCGCTCCCCGCGCGCCGATCGCGGCCACGGTCAGCACCGGCCCACCCAGCTGCTGCAGCTCGCCCAGCGATGCCCGGCTCTCGCGTTCCACCAGCTCCCGCTCGTGCTGCGTCATCGCCGCCAGCGGAGGCCGACGCTGGCCGGCCGCTTCCGGCAGGTCGCGGATCAGCGACGCGGCATTGCCCTGTTCGAGGCGGTCCAGGAACGCACGCAGCGCAGGCTGCGACCCTTCGGGGACGCCCTGGACCAGTCTTTCCTCCAGCAGGTCGCGGCCGGCGGGCGTGCGCTGCATCGCCTCGACGGTATTGGACAGCAGCGTGGCCATCCGCTCGCGCTGCAGCACGCTCATGCCGCGCAGCTCGCCCTGGACACCGTCGTTGAGCAGGTCGCCCTGCACCTGCCACGCGGTCACCGTGCTGCCGGTGTCGTAGAGCGGCAGGCCGCCGCTCTCGCGCGCGAAGCGGGCCGCGGTATCGGGGTGCAGGCCGGCCGCGTTGTGCGTGACCGCAGACATGCCCGAGACCGCCGATGCCGCCGCAGCCATGCCCCCGCCGAGGCTGTGGCCGCTGAGGTCGAAGTCGAGGCCGGCAGCCTTGAGTTTCACGGCCAGATCCATCGCCCGGTCGTAATAGTCGGTCTGCAGGCCGATCGACTGCGGGAAATTGTTGCCGAGGAAATCCTCCATCGCGGTGCTGCGCAGCCCCCCGTCCGCCTCGCGGACCTCGTTGGCCGAGCCCTTGAACACCACGGTGGGCCTGTAGCCCGGTCCCAGCACATCGGGATCGGGCAGGTAGATTTCTGCGCGGAAGCCGGATGCTTCCGGCTTCAGTGCCTCCAGAAGCTCCAGGTCCGACAGGTGAAGCGCTGGCATCGCTGCCCGTAGCAAACCTGGGTTCTCGCTGCCTCGAATCCACCCCGCAGGCGGGCTGCCGATCTCCCTCGCCGAGTCATACACATCATGCGAAAGCCCGGCCATTTCCCTGGCGTGGTACAGCTCTCCCAGTTGCAAAGCCTGTTCCTGCGCCTCGGGAGCGCCGCTGGCGCGCAGCGCCTGCAGCAGGCGCTGCTGTTCCTCGTGGCGGGGGCTCATGCCTGGCCACCTTCGTCGCCCATGTCCGGCAGCGGAATCTGCTCTTCCTCGTGCGGAAAACCGAAGGTCTGGCGCATCTTCCGGTAGTGCTCCGGCATCGGCGGTCGCTCATGGCCGCGCTCGAGCAGCCAGCGCTGGCAACGGATCTGCCAGCTCGGGTCGTCCGGATCGCCCGGGTGCCA
>CAKTDC010000025.1 GCA_934541015.1 uncultured Luteimonas sp. | reverse complement strand
GCTACCTGGCCGGCCCGGACGACACCTACATCTCGCCCAGCCAGATCCGCCGCTTCAACCTGCGCACCGGCGACCACCTGTCCGGCCGCATCCGCTGGCCCAAGGACGGCGAGCGCTACTTCGCGCTCAACGTGGTCGACACCATCAACGGCGAGCCGCTGGAAGCGAGCAAGGGCAAGGTGCTGTTCGAGAACCTGACCCCGCTGTTCCCGCGCAAGCGCTTCAGGCTCGAGCGCGGCGACGGCTCGACCGAGGACATCACCGGCCGCATCCTCGACCTGATGGCGCCGCAGGGCAAGGGCCAGCGCTCGCTGATCGTCTCGCCGCCCAAGGCCGGCAAGACGATGATGATGCAGCAGATCGCCACCGCGATCACCACCAACCATCCGGAAGTGCACCTGATCGTGCTGCTCGTGGACGAGCGCCCGGAGGAGGTGACCGAGATGCAGCGCACCGTGCGCGGCGAAGTGGTCTCCTCGACCTTCGACGAACCCGCCGCGCGCCACGTGCAGGTCGCCGAGATGGTGATCGAGCGGGCCAAGCGCCTGGTCGAGCACAAGCGCGACGTGGTGATCCTGCTCGATTCGATCACCCGCCTGGCCCGCGCCTACAACAACGTGGTGCCTTCGAGCGGCAAGGTGCTCACCGGCGGCGTCGATGCCAACGCCCTGCACCGGCCCAAACGCTTCTTCGGCGCTGCGCGCAACGTCGAGGAAGGCGGCTCGCTGACCATCATCGCGACCGCCCTGGTCGACACCGGCAGCGCGATGGACAAGGTGATCTACGAGGAGTTCAAGGGCACCGGCAACTCGGAGATCCACCTCGACCGCCGCATCACCGAGAAGCGCGTGTACCCGGCGATCGCGGTCAACCTCTCCGGCACCCGCCGCGAGGACCTGCTGATCGAGCCGGAGCTGCTGCAGAAGATCTGGATCCTGCGCAAGCTGCTGCACCCGATGGACGAGATCGCGGCGATGGAGTTCCTGCTCGACAGGATGAAGACCACCAAGTCCAACGACGAGTTCTTCGCTTCGATGAAGCGCTGAATCCGGCTGCATCGCGATACATGAAAGCGCCGGGCAACCGGCGCTTTTTTCGGCTCTTCTCCCAAGTGCGGGGGCTGATTTGACTTCCGCCGTCGGAAGGACGCCGCGCCCTGCTCCGGGCGGGATTCGACGCAAGGCCGGGCGCAGCGGGATCGATGCCAGGTCAGCGGGTCAGGGATAGACGCATTCCCGCCCTGGCCTTCCCGCAAGCGGATGAGGGAGTCAGGCGCTTGCGCGAAGCCACACTTGAAACGCTCAGCCGCGCGACGGATCCTGGCTGCGATCGCGCAGGAACCTGGCCATCGACACGCCCGACTGCACCGGCGCGAATTCGCCGGCGACGTCGATGAAGCCACGCATCACCGCGATCTCGCGCGGGGTGCGGTTGAGCGCGTCGCGCTGTTCGGGGTCGGCGCCGGCGCGCAGCAGGCGGCGGGTGATCGACAGCAGGCCGTGCAGCGCGGCCAGGTGCAGCGGCCCGAAGCCGCGCGGATCCTGCGCCTCCAGCGACGCGCCTTCGTCGAGCAGGTATTCCAGCACCGCCAGCACCACGTCCTCGTCGCAGGCGGTGCCGGGCTCGGCGCGCGCGCCGACCAGCAGCAGCAGCGGCGTGACGCCACCGGCCGCGACCGCATCCACCGGCGCGCCGGCCAGCAGCAACGTGTCGAACAGCGCCAGCAGCCGCGCGCGGTCGCGCGAGGTGAATCCGTACAGGGCCGCGCAGTGCAGCGGCGTCAGCCCCTGCGCATCGGCGGCCTGGATGTTGGCGCCGGCGGTCAGCAGCCGCGCGCACATGTCCGGCAGGCCAAGCGCGGCGGCGAGCATCAGCACGGTCACGTCGTGCGGCAGGCGCTGCTCCAGCGGCGCCCCGCGGGCGAGCAGCCGGTCGACGATCTCCTGGTGGCGCATGCTCACCGCGGCCGACAGCGGCGTGGCGCCGGTGCCGGCGGCCAGCTGCGGATCGGCGCCGCGCGCCAGCAGCAGGTCGACCACCGCGGGGTGGCCTCCCCCCGCCGCCCGCAGCAGGGCGCTGCAGCCCTGCGCGTCGACGGCATCGACATCGAAGCCCAGGTCGAGCAGCCGCCGCACCGCGTCCGCATCCCCCGCCATCGCCGCAGACGGCACGTCGGCCGGCAGCAGCCGGCGCCGCGGCGGTGTCCAGCCGCGCCAGTCCAGCCAGTCGGCCAGATCGCGGCGGCCGCTGGCCAGCGCCACGCCCAGCGGGGTCTGGCCATCGGCGGCGCGCACCTCCGACCAGGCGCCCTCGAGCACCAGCGCCTTGAGCGCATCGGGCCGGCCCAGCGCCGCGGCCAGGTGCAGCGCGGTCATGCCGCGGGCGTCGCGGGCATCGGCATCGACGCCGAGTTCGAGCAGGCGCTGCAGCAGCTCGCGCCAGTCCAGCCGGATCGCGAGCGACAGCGGCGGATCACCGTCCGCCGGGGCCAGGAAGTCGGCGCCGCGCTCGACCAGCTCCAGCGCCAGCGGCTCCAGCCCGCGCGCCGCCCGCTCGGCGCCGGCGCAGGCCGCCAGGAAGCGCGCCAGGCCGCCGGCGCCGGCCGGCGAGGCACCGTGCGCCAGCAGCGCGCGCAGCGCCGGGGCAGCTTCGGGGCCGGCGGACAGCAGGGCGAACGCCGGCGTCCGGCCCTCGGCATCGGGCACGTCCGCTTCCGCACCGTGCGCCAGCAGCCATTCGATGCGCTCGGCGTCCGGCGCCTGGTCCGGATCGAGCAGCAGCGCCCCGAGCTCGCGCGCGCCGAGCAGCTGCGCCAGTCCTGCGATCCGGTCGAAGGCGCGCTCGCGCAGGCCTTCGACCATCAGCTCCAGCGGGGTCCGGTCTTCCGGAGCTCCGTCGGCGGACTCGGGCAGCACGCTGGCCGGCAGCGGGTAAGCCGGGTCGAGCAGGGTCACCAGCGCCCAGCGCCCGGCTTCGGCGGCCAGGTCGGCCGCGCGCCTGCCCCCGGCGTCCGTCGCCGCCGCATCCACGCCCAGCGCCTGCAGGCGGGCCACCAGTTCCACCGACGGCCGCTCCCCGGCCACCGCCAGCAGCAGGGCGGTGCCGCCATCGGTCGCGCGGGCATGCGCGTCCGCCTTTGCCGCCAGCAGAGCCTCCAGCACGGCCAGGCTGCCGCCGCGCGCGGCTTCCAGCAGGGGAGTCAGGCCACGCGCGTCGCGTGCATGGACGTCGGCGCCAGCGGTGAGCAGGGCTTCGACGATCTCCGGGTGACCGCTGCCGGCGGCCAGGTGCAGCGCGCTGCGCCCGTCGCGGCCGCGGGCGTCGACCTTGGCCTTGTGCCGCAGCAGCAGCGCCACGCCGGCCGGATCGTCCTCTTCGCCGCCGGCGGCGGCGAGCAGCACCGGGGTCGCACCCTCGGGCTCGGACCGGGCGCCGCGCTCGAGCAGGAACCGCGCCAGGCGCCAGTTGCCGACCGTGCAGGCCACGCCCAGCGGCGTCAGGCCCTCGTGGTTGATCGCGTCGATCTCAGCGGCGGCATCGCGCAGCAGCGCGGCCACCCCGGGATCGGAGCTGCGCGCGGCGTGGTGCAGCGGCGTGTTGCCCTCAAGATCCACCGCACGCGGGTCGGCGCCGTTGGCCAGCAGGGTCATCACCGCGTCCGGGCGACCGTGCCAGCTGTCGCGCGTGGCCGCCAGCAGCGGCGTGACCCCCGCGTGCGCCTGGTTGAGATCGACGCCGCCGGAGATCAGCGCCCGCAGCAGGCGCAGGTCGGGCAGCACCGCCGCGAGCACCGGCAGGCTGCGCTGGTCGGGGCCAGTCGCCGGCGGCAGGCCGTGGACGTCGGCCCCGGCTTCGAGCAGCTCCAGCGCGCGGTCGACGCGCCCGCTGCGCGCGGCGGCGTACAGCGCGAGCTCCAGGTCGGCTTCGTCCTCTGCCGGCGCGGCCTCCATCGTCGCGAAACCGGGCATTTCAACCACCGGCAGGTCCAGCACCCGCGGATCGCTGCGCGGAGCAGGCAGGCGCTGGAGCAGCAGATGCAGCAGTGGCGACAGCACCGCCAGCGCCCCGGCGGCGATCCAGCGCGCAGCCTCGCTCACCGGCACGGCCGGCGCCGCCAGAAACAGCACCAGCGCCAGCACGACGGCGATGGCCGCAGCCGCACCGAGCCCGCGCCACGCCGCGGCATCGCTGGCGCCGAGCACGGCCCACTGCCGGGCCAGGCTGCCGCCTTCGCCTTCCAGCGCGCGCCACAGCGGCCAGGTGCGCCAGAGTCCGATCAGGCAGATGCCCGCCGCCGCGCTCAGCGCCAGCACCGGCCCGAGCCCGGCGCCGGCACGCAGCGCCGACAGCGGCCAGGCCAGCAGGAGGGCCGCGGCGGCCAGCCCGCCGCCCCAGAGCAGGGCGAGCGACGCCACATCGCGCCACCAGGCGCGCCCGTCCGCCGGTCCCTGTCCGCGCAATCCGCGCACAGCCAGCGCCAGCGCCGGCTGCGCCAGCCATCCGGCCGCCAGCGCGATCCATCCACCCAGCCCGGTCAGCGCGGCAAGACCGAGCCCAAGAACCAGCGCCGCAGCTGCCGGCATCCGCGGCTGCCCGCGCTCAGGCATCGGTCCCCCAGTCCTCCGTCAGCGGATCGGATGCGGTGGACGGCGGGAACTGCAGGTGGAAACCACGCTCGGCGAGGTTGCGACGCACTTCCTCAGGGTTCTCGCGCGCCAGCCGGCGCCCGGGCGCCAGCGCCACCTCGAGCACGAAGGCGAGCTGGCCCAGGCTGCTGCGGAGGGGGCCGGGCAGGCGGTCGAAATCGTCGCGCGCGGCAAGGTAGACGTAGGTGTCGGCCTTTCGCAGGCTCTTGTAGACGTAAGCGAGCATCGGGTGTTCCGGCGCGCGGACGCGCGCGTGCAGCGGGAAGCATAATGCAAGCGCGCGGCCGAAGGCCGGCACCGAGCGGGGCGGCACCGGGCCACCGCGCTCAGTGGTAGCCGGCGTCGGCCTGCACCTTTCCGCGGAACACCGAATACGACCAGGCCGTATAGCCGAGGATGATCGGCAGCAGCAGCGCCAGCCCGACCAAGGTGAAGACCTGGCTGGACGGCGGCGAGGCCGCGTCCCAGATGCTCAGCGAGGGCGGGATGATGTTCGGCCAGATGCCGATCACCAGGCCGGTGAAGCCGAGCACGAAGAAGCTCAGCGTGAGCAGGAACGGGCGCGCGTCGCGACCCTCGCGCATCGCCGCGCGCCACAGCCAGGCGGCGTTGGCCAGGGCCAGCAGCGGCACCGGCGCCAGCCACCAGAAGTTGCCGCCCGCGAACCAGCGCGCCATCACCTGCGAGTCCAGGAAGGGCAGCCAGGCGCTGACCAGGCCCATGAAGGCCGCCACCACCAGCACCAGCGGCCGGGTCACGGTGCGCGCCACCTTCTGCAGCCGCCCCCCGGTCTTGAGGATCAGCCAGCCCGCGCCCAGCAGCGCGTAGCCGAACACCACCGCCACGCCGGTCAGCATCGAGAACGGGCTGAACCACTCGAAGGCGCCGCCCAGGTACTTGCCCTCCTGCAGCGGCAGGCCCTCGACCAGGGCGCCCAGGATCACCCCCTGCGCGAACGCCGCCACCATCGAGCCCACCGCGAAGGCGCCGCCCCAGAACGGCCTGCCGCGCCGCGCCTTGAAGCGGAACTCGAAGGCCACGCCGCGGAAGATCAGCGCGATCAGCATCAGCAGCACCGGCAGGTACAGCGCCGAGAGCAGGATGGCGTAGGCCCTGGGGAAGGCCGCCAGCAGCGCGGTGCCGCCGAGCACCAGCCAGGTCTCGTTGCCGTCCCAGATCGGCGCGGCGGTGTTCATCATGTGGTCGAGCTGCTCGGCGTCCTCCGCGAAGGGCGCGAGGATGCCCAGGCCGAGCACGAAGCCGTCGAGCAGCACGTACATCAGCACGCCGAAGCCGATCACGAAGTACCAGGCCACCGGCAGCCAGGTCGCGGTTTCCATCACGGCGCCTCCGTGCGTGCATGTTCGGGGTCGCCCACGGAGAGTGGCCGCGCCGGGGTCCTGTCGCCGCCATCGGTGCGCGGCGGCTCCTCGAAGGGCTGCGGGCCCTTGCGCACCAGGCCCAGCAGGTAGCGGATGCCTGCGCCGAAGATCACCGCATAGGCGATCGCGTAGATGGTGAGCGAGGACATCACCGCCGCCGCGGTGATGTTGGGGCTGACCGCCTCGCTGGTGCGCAGCAGGCCGTAGACCACGTAAGGCTGGCGGCCGATCTCGACCACGTACCACCCTGCCACCAGGGCCACGAAGCCGGCGGGACTGAGCAGGCGCCAGCCGTCGAGCAGCCAGCGCGACCCGAACAGCCAGCCGCGCCACCAGGCCCAGGCCGAAGCCAGCGCCAGCAGCAGCATCGCCACGCCCAGGCCGACCATGATCCGGAAGCCCCAGAACACCGGCGCCACCGGCGGCCGCTCGCTCGCGGGCACCGCGGCCAGCGGCTGGATCTCGCCGTCCCAGCTGTGGGTCAGGATCAGGCTACCCAGGCGCGGCACCTCCAGCGACCAGCGGTTGGTTTCCGCAGCCTCGTCGGGCCAGGCAACCAGCACCAGCGGCACGCCGGCGCCGGGTTCGCCGTGATGCCAATGCCCCTCCATCGCCGCCAGCTTCACCGGCTGGTGCTTGCCGACGTTCAACCCGTGCAGGTCGCCGACCAGCACCTGCAGCGGCAGCGCGATCGCCGCGAACGCGACCGCGAGCTTCAGCATCCGCCGCCCGGCGTCGACGTGCACGCCACGCCGGAGGTACCACGCGCTGACCCCGCCGATGACCATGCAGGTGGTGATGAAGGCCGCCAGCACCATGTGCGCCAGACGGTAGGGGAAGGACGGATTGAAGATCACCGCCCACCAGTCCACCGGCACGAACATGCCGTCGACGATCTCGTGGCCCTGCGGCGTCTGCATCCAGCTGTTGGCCGAGAGGATCCAGAAGGTCGAGAACAGCGTGCCCAGCGCGACCATGCAGGTCGACAGGAAGTGCAGCTTCGGCGACACCCGGTTCCAGCCGAACAGCATCACGCCCAGGAAGCTGGCCTCGAGGAAGAACGCGGTCAGCACCTCGTAGCTCAGCAGCGGCCCGAGGATCGCACCGGCGCGCTCGCTCAGCACCGCCCAGTTGGTGCCGAACTGGAAGCTCATGACGATGCCGCTGACCACGCCCATGCCGAAGCTGATGGCGAAGATCCGCAGCCAGAAGAAGTAGAGGTCGCGCCACATCTCCTCGCGCGTGCGCAGCCAGCGCCACTCCAGGAAGGCCAGCCAGTGCGCCAGGCCGATGGTGAAGGCCGGGAACAGGATGTGGAAGGTGATCACGAAGCCGAACTGGATCCGCGACAGCAGCAGGGCGTCCACGCCGTTCTCCGCGGCGCTGGCAGGGGCGCCGCGGTCTCCCATTGTGCGCCTGCAGGGCGACGGTTCTGTTCAGGGCGCGTGAACGCCACCATGACCACCGGCCCGCAAACTGCGCCGCCCGGGCTGATACGCTCGCAGGCTGTCGCCACCGGGGATCACCGCACCATGCGCCAACGCCTTGCCGTTTCCGCCCTGCCGCTGTTGCTTCTGCTTGTCGCGACAAGCGCCCTGCCGGCGCTCGCCCGGTCCGCGCAGCCGCTGACGATGGACCGGATCATGGCCGATCCGGACTGGATCGGGCCGCCGGTCGAGCAGGCCTGGTGGTCCTGGGACGGGCGCAGCGCCTACGTCACGCTCAAGCGCGAGGGCAGCAGCATCCGCGACATCCATGCGGTGTCGGTTGAACCGGCCGCGGCCGGGACGGCGATCGACGGCGGGCCGCAGCTGCTGGACGCGCAGGCGCGGGCGGCGATCGACGGGCCGCGCGCCGTGGTCGACACCACCGGCACGCGCATGGCCTTCGTGCGCAATGGCGATGTCTTCGTTCGCGACCTGCGCAACGGCGCGCTGACCCAGCTCACCCGCAACGACGCCAGCGCCGCGGGTCTGCAGTGGGGCAGCGACGGCGCCCTGGTCTGGCGCAGCGGCCACGACTGGTACCGCTGGACCGCGCACGGCGGCACCGGACTGGCGGCGGCAGCCAGGGCCGAGGACGACCCCGCCGGGCCACCCAAGGCCGACGCCCTGCGCGACTACCAGTTCGAGCTGATCGACACCCTGCGCAGCGAGCGCGAGCGGCGCGAGGCCCAGCGCACGCAGGAAAGGGAGTGGCGGCGCGCCGATCCCACGCGCGCACCGGCGCCGGTGTACCTGGGCAAGGACATGACCATCGCCGCGACCGCGCTCTCGCCCGACGGCCGCTGGCTGGTGGTCGCCACGGAAAGCAGGCAGGCCAATCGCGGCCAGGGCGGCAGAATGCCCAGGTACGTCACCGAATCGGGCTACGAGGAGGTCGAGGACGTGCGCACCCGCGTGGGCCGCAACGACCCGGTGGCGCAGGCGTTCTGGCTGGTGGACATGCGCGACGGCACGCCGCGCGAACTCAGGACCGACGTCCTGCCCGGCATTGCCACCGATCCGCTGGCCGCCCTGCGCAAGGCCGCCGGGCAGGAAGCGGCCAAGGGCCACCGCGCGGTGCGCCTGGAGGGGGCCGACAGCGGCATCCAGTGGAGCGCCGACAGTCGCGGCGTGGCGCTGATGCTGCATTCGGTGGACAACAAGGACCGCTGGCTGGCGACGGTGGACCTGTCCGCCGCCCGCCTGCAGCCCCGTCACCGGCTCACCGACCCGGCGTGGATCAACTGGGACTACAACGATTTCGGCTGGATGAACGACAGCCGCAGCCTGTGGCTGCTGTCGGAGGAATCCGGCTGGTCGCACCTGTACCTGGTGGGCAGCGACAGCGGCGCGCCGCGGGCGCTGACCTCGGGGCGCTGGGAAGTCTCCCAGCCGATACTGTCGGCCGACGGTGCGCGCTTCCTCTTCACCTGCAACCGCGCGCGACCGGGCGACTACGAGCTGTGCACGGTCCCGGCAGGCGGCGGCCAGGTGCGCGAGCTGACCGCGCTAGACGGCGTCGAAAGCTTCGTGCCCTCGCCCGACGGCTCGCGGCTGCTGCTGCGCCATTCCTCCAGCTACCTGCCGCCGCAGCTGGCGGTGATGGCCGTCGATGGCAGCGGTCTGCGCAGGCTCACCGACACCCGCAGCGCGCAGTTCCGCGGCCTCGACTGGCTGCAGCCGGAAACCGTGCAGGTCCCCTCGAAGCACGGCGCAGGCAGCATCTGGGGCAAGTACTACGGTCCGGCGACGATGGAACCCGGCCGCAAGTACCCGGTCGTGCTGTTCGTGCACGGCGCCGGCTACCTGCAGAACGTCAGCGACCGCTACCCGAACTACTTCCGCGAGCAGATGTTCCACAACCTGCTGGTGCAGCGCGGCTACATCGTGCTCGACCTGGACTTCCGCGCCTCCGAGGGCTACGGCCGCGACTGGCGCACCGCGATCTACCGGCAGATGGGCCACCCGGAGCTGGAGGACTACCTGGACGGCATCGACTGGCTGGTCGAACAGCGCCAGGGCGACCGCGACCGCGTCGGCATCTACGGCGGCAGCTACGGTGGCTTCATGACCTTCATGGCGCTGTTCCGCAAGCCCGGCACCTTCAAGGCCGGCGCCGCGCTGCGCCCGGTCAGCGACTGGACGCAGTACAACCACCCCTACACCAGCAACATCCTCAACACGCCGCAGGTCGATCCGGAGGCCTACCGGAAATCCTCGCCGCTCGAATACGCCGAAGGCCTGCAGGACCACCTGCTGATCGCCCACGGCATGATCGACGACAACGTGTTCTACAAGGATTCGGTGATGCTGGCGCAGCGGCTGATCGAGCTGCGCAAGGACAAGTGGGAGCTGGCCAGCTACCCGATGGAGCGCCACGCCTACCAGCACGCGGACTCGTGGTACGACCAGTACCGGCGGATCCTTGAGCTGTTCGAGCGCACGCTCAAGCCCTGATCGGCGGCCTGCCCGGCAGGAGCCGCGCCGGACGCGTCCGCCATGCGCAGCCGCGGATCGTTCCGCGGGCCGCGGCTTCCATGGCCGCGCCTGGCGACGCGGCCGCGGTTTTGGGGGCGAACCGCGCGCGGTTCGCGGCGGCCGTCAGGCGCTCCGCAGGCGCACCTGCTCCTGGCGGTACAGGCGGCCTTCGAGGTGGACGTAGCTGCGCACCTCCTCGAGGTGGCGGCCGTACACGTGCAGCGACACCGCGCTCTGGCGCGTGCCGACGTTGCGGCAGGCGTGCAGGTCGTGCGGCGGCAGCAGGCCGATGACGTCGCCCGCGGCCAGGCGGTGCTGGCCGCTCGGCAGCAGTTCGTTCAGCGCCTCGTACTCGCGCACGCTGCGGAAATCGACCACTTCCAGTTCGCCGTGCAGCACCGCTTCGATGCCCCAGGTGTCGGCATGGTCGTGGATCGGGCTGGCCTGCCCCGGCCCCCAGGTCAGCGCGAAGATGCGGTAGCCGAACTTCGGCGAGCGGTACAGCTCGCGCCTGAGGTAGTGCCGGGGGTCGGCCTGCAGCAGTTCCGCAGGCAGCTCGCCGATGTTGCCCAGCAGCCCCTGCAGGCTGGCGACCAGCCGCGGCACGATCGCCCTGGGCTGCCCGGCGTTCATCGCCGCGTCGGTCAGCACCACGATGTCGTCGAGCAGCGGGAAGTCCTCGCGGGTGGCGACGATCGACGGCTGCGCCATGGTGGCTCCTGATGTTCCCGACGGTGGCGCCACGTTGCCCAAGCCCACGTTAGTTGCCGGTTAAGTCCGCGTTGCATCTTCGCGACAGCGCGACGGCATCCCCGCAGCGGCGCTGCGCGCTGCGATGCAGCGTGACTTTGCGCAACCGTTGCGCTTCACGCACCCCGGTGCGGAGCAGGCGTCCGCTGACTCCACCGGACGCTTGCGGTGCGGACGCGAATCCACCGCGGCGCAGGCTGCCGCCGGCGGGTGACACTAGAATGGCGGCATGGACGACTTCGACGACATCCGCGATTACCTCACCGGCCTGCAGGACCGCATCTGCAGCGCGATCGAAGCCGCCGACGGCGGCGCGCGCTTCGTCGAGGACGCCTGGCAGCGCGATCCCGACGATGCCGGCACGCGCCTGCGCGGCGGCGGCCGCACCCGCATCCTGCGCGAGGGCGCGGTGTTCGAGCAGGCGGGCATCGGGTTTTCCGACGTCTCCGGCGACACCCTGCCGCCTTCGGCCACCGCCGCTCGCCCGGAACTCGTCGGCGCCTCCTGGCAGGCGGTAGGGGTCTCGCTGGTGTTCCACCCGCGCAACCCCTACCTGCCGACCACCCACGCCAACGTGCGCCACTTCCGCGCGTTGCGCGACGGCCGGACCGTGGCCTGGTGGTTCGGCGGCGGTTTCGACCTGACGCCGTTCTATCCCTTCGACGAGGACGTGCTGCACTGGCACCGCACCGCGCGCGCGCTGTGCGAGCCGTTCGGCGGACAGGAGCGCTACGAGGCGCACAAGCGCTGGTGCGACGAGTATTTCTTCCTGAAGCACCGCAACGAAACCCGCGGCGTCGGCGGCCTGTTCTTCGACGACCTGCAGGACGACGCCGGGCGCGACTTCGCCTACCTGCGCGCGGTCGGCGACGGTTTCCTCGACGCCTACCTGCCGCTCGTCGAGCGCCGCAAGCACATGCCGCATGGCGAACGCGAGCGCCGCTTCCAGCTGTACCGGCGCGGCCGCTACGTCGAATTCAACCTGGTCTACGACCGCGGCACGCACTTCGGTCTGCAGAGCGGCGGCCGCGCCGAATCGATCCTGATGAGCCTGCCGCCGCTGGTGCGCTGGGAATACGGCTACGAACCGGAGCCGGACAGTCCGGAGACGCGGCTGCAGGACTATCTCCGGCCGCGGGACTGGCTGGGGGAACTGGCGGGGGAGTGATCCTGGCCCCCTCCCCAGCCCCCCCCCACGATGTCCCCGGTCCATGCACCCGCAAGCGGAGGAGGGAGCCAGAGCAGGACGCGGACTTCCCCCTCTCCCTCCCCCGCTCGCAGCATGTCGCCGGTCTTTACAGCGGGGGAGGGCGGGGGGGGGGCGGTCGGAATAGTCCATAAAGAAAAAGCCCCGCAGGCAGGGGGGGCCGGCGGGGCTGGAGGAACGGGGCTCGGGGAGAAGCCTTCCGTTCCCGGGATCACTCCAGGGGAAGGAGGGATCGGCGACAGACCTTGCATCTGTCGCGAGTCATATGACCATTCCGCGCATGGATGGTTCGTGAAGATGGCGCTGGTTTTTCGTGGGAATTCAGCCGTCGTTTACCTCGGCGTAGAACCCTCGACCCGGGCGCATCCGCCCGCCGCGGCGTGAAGGCGCTGCCCGGGAACGGATGCACACCAGACCCTCCCGCGGCAGGGCCCAGCAAAATCAATCCCATGGCCGTCACAGCTGGCGTGAAACACGAGGCAGCCGGGCCACGCCCGGGGGCCTGGACGGGCCAGGCCGACCTCAGTGCGCCTCGTCCCAGTCCGCCCCCACGCCCGAATCCACCACCAGTGGAACACGCAGTTCTGCTGCTGCCGCCATCCGCGCCGGGACTTCGGCGAGCAGGGAGTCCACGAAACCGGCGTCGACCTCGAACACCAGTTCGTCGTGCACCTGCAGGATCATCTGCGCCGCCCCGCCCTGCCCGGCCAGCCAGCGGTCGATATCGACCATCGCGCGCTTGATGATGTCGGCCGCGGTGCCCTGCATCGGCGCGTTGATCGCGGCGCGCTCGGCGCCGGCGCGCTGCCCCTGGTTGCCCTTGTGGATGAACTCCAGGTACAGCCGCCGGCCGAACACGGTCTCGACATGGCCCTGGTCGCGCGCCTGCTGCCGGGTGCGCTCCATGAAATCGCGCACGCCGGGGTAGCGCGAGAAGTAGGTGGCGATGTAGTCCTGCGCCTCGCCGCGGCCGATACCGAGGTTGCGCGCCAGGCCGAAGGCGCTCATCCCGTACATCAGCCCGAAGTTGATCGCCTTGGCGGCGCGGCGCTCGTTCGCCGTCACCTCATCGAGCTTGCGGCCGAACACCTCGGCGGCGGTGGCGCGATGGATGTCGGCGCCGGCGGCGAACGCGGCCAGCAGGCCGGCGTCTTCGGACAGGTGGGCCATGATCCGCAGCTCGATCTGCGAGTAGTCGCAGGCGACCAGCTTCCTGCCTTCGGGCGCGACGAAGGCCTTGCGGATACGGCGGCCGTCTTCGGTGCGGATCGGAATGTTCTGCAGGTTGGGATCGCTGGAGGCAAGACGCCCGGTGGCGGCGCCGGCCTGGTGGTAGCTGGTGTGCACGCGGCCGGTTTCCGGGTTGACCATCTCCGGCAGCTTCTCGGTGTAGGTGCTGCGCAGCTTGGCCAGGCCGCGGTATTCGAGGATCACGCGCGGCAGCTCGTGCTGGTCGGCGATCGCCTCCAGCGCCTCCTCGTTGGTGCTGGGCTGGCCCTTGGGCGTCTTCACCAGCGCCGGGAGGCCGAGCTCGTCGAACAGCAGCGCCTGCAGCTGCTTGGGCGAATCGAGGTTGAAGCTGCGCCCGGCCAGCGCCGTCGCCTTCTGCTGTGCGGCGAGCATGCGCCGGCCCAGGTCGGCGGTCTGCCGGCGGAGTTCGTCCGCATCCACCTTCACCCCGTTGGCTTCGATGCGCTCGAGCACCGGCACCAGCGGCATCTCGATCTCGCGGTAGACGCGCTCCAGCGCCGGCTCGGCGGCCAGCTTCGTCCGCTGCACGCGGTGCAGGCGCAGGGTGATGTCGGCGTCCTCGCCGGCGTACCTCGTCGCGTCCTGGATGGCGACGGCGGAGAACGGGATCTGCTTCGCACCCTTGCCGGCGACCGCCTCGTAGGGAACCGTTTCGTAGCCGAGCAGGCGCCGGGCCAGCGAATCCATGTCGTGGCGCTGGCTGGAGTTGAGCACGAAGCTCTCGAGCATGGTGTCGTCGGCGTAGCCGCGCACGTCGACGCCGTGGCGACGGAAGACGTGCAGGTCGTACTTGCCGTGCTGGCCGATCTTGCGCCTGCCCGGATCCTCCAGCAGCGGCCGCAGCGCGGCGAGCGCGGCAGCGCGCTCGAGCTGGGCCGGTGCGCCGGGACAGTCGTGCGCCAGCGGCAGGTAGGCCGCGCGCCCGGGTTCGACCGCGAAGCTGATGCCGACGAGGTTGGCGCGCATCGCGTCGAGCGAATCGGTCTCGGTGTCGAGCGCGAACTCGTCGGCGGCCAGGAGCGTGGCGATCCAGGCATCGAGCCGCTCCCGGGTCAGGATCGTCTCGTATTCCCCCGGCACCGACAGTTCCGCCGCGGGCGGCGTCTCGCCGGCAGCCGCGGGCGCGGCATAGCGGCCGCTGCCGCGCGCGCGTCCCGGCTCCATCTCCGCGACCTCGGCCACGCCTCCGCCGTCGAGCTCCTTCAGCGCCTGGTTGAAGCCGTAGCGCGCGTACAGTTCGCGCAGTTCGTCGACATGGCGCTCGCGCAGCTGCAGGTCGGCGGGCCCCTGCCCGAGCGCCACATCGGTCTTGATGGTCGCCAGCTCGCGGCTCAGCGGCAGCTGCGGCAGCGACTCGCGCAGGCTCTCGCCGATCTTGCCCTTGATCGCGCCGGCGCCGGCGATCACGCCGTCGAGGGTGCCGTACTCGCCCAGCCACTTGGCCGCGGTCTTGGGGCCGCACTTGGGCACGCCGGGAATGTTGTCGACGCTGTCGCCCATCAGCGCCAGCATGTCCACGATCTGGTCCGGGCGCACGCCGAACTTCTCCACCACCGCCGCAACGGTATCCATGCGGCTGCCGGTCATCGTGTTGACCAGCTCGACCAGGCCACGGCCCTCCTCCGGCTCGCGCACCAGCTGCGCGAAATCCTTGTCGCTGGTGGAAATGGTGACGTCGATGCCGGCCTGGGCTCCCTGCAGGGCCAGCGTGCCGATCACGTCGTCGGCCTCCACGCCCGGCTCCCGCAGGATGGTGAAGCCCAGCGCCTCGACGATGCGGCACATCGGCTCGACCTGGGCGCGCAGCTCGTCGGGCATCGGCGGGCGGTTGGCCTTGTACTGCGGATACAGCGCGTCGCGGAAGGTCGGTCCGCTGGCGTCGATCACGAAGGCGGCGTAGTCCGGCTGCTCCTTGAGCGTGGCGCGCAGCATGTTGACCACGCCGAACAGCGCGCCCGTGGGCTCGCCGTCGGCATTGGTCAGCGGCGGCAGCGCGTGGAAGGCGCGGAACAGGTAGGAGGAGCCGTCGATCAGCACGAGTCTTGGCATGCGCCGATTCTACGCCGGACCAACCGCGGCCAGCGACGACCGCTCAGCCGACGGCTGCCAGCATCTTGCCCGCGAACTCGGAGAACAGGTTGCGGATGCTCGTGGCAGGGGAAAGCGGCTCGATCACACGCGACCCCGGGGGCGAAAGCTCCAGCGCTGCCGCGGAATACAGCTGCCGTTCGACCAGTCTTTCGCACAGGATCTGATAGCGCCTGGCGTAGGATGCATCGCGGAACTCGTCGCGTATCCGGTAATGCGGCTCCTCGCATCGCACCGGAGCCCGCGAGGCCGGCGAGTCCTCGAGCAGCATCAGCCAGGCCAGGAACGGCGGCCTTGGATCGGACTGGAAGGCCGGATTGAGCAGCGCTGGTCCTTCCTCGCCTACTCGCCCCCCGCGCTGCTGCATGCCGTCGCTGTAGGCGCCATGATGATGGGCCACCCACAGGTCAGCCGCGGCGCCGATCACTTCTTCGCTGCGGTTGTTGAAGTTGTTGCCGAACGAACCGACCTGCGACTTGAACTCGAACACCCCCAGGAGGCGGCGCTGGTGGATCACCAGTACATCCCAGCTCCTGGTGGCGCGGAAGAATCCCGGCAGGATGACCTTCGATTTCCGGGTATGCACCGCATTTTCCGGCAAGCCGCAGTGCCGCGCCACGCAGCCCACCAGGGCGACGAAGCCGTCCATGTTCTTTCCACCGACCACAGAATCCCGGTTTCCACCCTGGGGCCGCAATGTCGGGCGGCTGCCCCTCGTGGTCCAGAACGTCTCCACGGCATCGGCCACCATGTCGTCGAAACGCGGGGGCAACAGCCTCGGGCTCATGCCAGTGCGTTCCGGCGGCGACCCGTGACCTGCGCCTGGTCGGCAACCCTGCGCGCGACCCTCGCCTCCTCGGCGCTCAGCCCGAACAGTTCGAACACCACGGTATCCACCGTTTCCATGCAGCCCTGTTCGTCGACTGCACGCAGCGACCTGCGCATGGCCGGGGACACATCCTCCCAGCGGGGCAATCGCAGGCGCCGGAGATACTGGGCCTGGAACCGCAGGAACCCGCCCGACATGCGCGTGCAGTAGCTGGCAACGAACATCAGGCTCAACGAGGAACGCAATACCGTCCTGAGAGCGCGCTGGTCCCAGCTTCCGGAGGTGATGTAGTAGAGATTGTGATGGGGGTAGAAGCGACCCTCATCCAGCGCGAAAACCGCCTCGCCCTTGATGTCCGGCACCAGGAGCTTGGGGCGCTGCACCAGCGAGGGCGTGATCCGGTCGATCGTGCGGTACCAGCTCGACGGGTTCCTGGTGGCGACATGGCGTCTGGCGACAACTTCCCGATTGGCCTCCAGATAAGCCGCGAAACGGGGGTAGTCATCCAGCGACGCCAGTCTGCCGTCTTCCTCGAAGGGATTGACGACACCCTTGCCTCCCCAGGAAATCCGACCATCCACGAGATCGCGCGCCATCACCAGAGGCAACTTGCGTGCAGGTTCCACCGGCAGATCGTCGAGATTGCCGATGAACGCCCGGTCGCATCCCGTGGCCACGCCGATACCGACCTCGCAGCCGGCGTCTTCCAGTGCGGGGAAGTCCGACTCGATCCGGCGCAGGAGGCGAAGCGCGGGCACATCGTCGAGCAGCCATGGCGAATCGCCGCCTTCCAGCACGACCTCCTCGACGCCATTGCCAACCGACTGCGAGCGCATCGACTCCACGACCGAGGCAAGCCCGCGCCGACGCACCTCGTCCGAACCCGCGGTGCGGACCGGCACAGACGCGTCCGGCGCTGCGGACGCAATCACCGTGATCGCAGGATAGGCGACGACCTGCGAATGGAATGCATCCACGCCCTCCATGTCGATGTAATGCTCCAGCCTGAACCCACTGGCGATTTTCTCGCGCAGCGGACCTCCGTAGCGGTTCTTCAGCCAGCGGTTGGCGCAGATGAAGCCAAGCCTTCCGCGCGCTGCCAGCAGATCGAGCGCGCGCTCGAAGAAGGGAACGTACAGATCGGCACGGTCGTACAGCGTCCGGTAGCGCCGTCGGTACTCCGACAGCAGCGGGGCTGGAATGCGCTCCTGGCGGACATAGGGAGGATTGCCGACGATCACGTCGAACTCCGGGGGGAGCGCCGTCAGCAGGAAGTCGTCGCGGATCAGCCAGTGGTCGCACAGCGCCCGCGCGGAGTGAGCGCCGACCCCCGCGCTTTCCAGCCGGGACATGATCGCGTTGCGCACCTGGGCAACGCTTTGCGGATGCAGTTCCACGCCGCGCAGGGCAGGGCCGAGTTGCGTGAGTGCCTCCGCAGGAGATCCGTCCTCGCGACGCCAGGCCACCAGCAGTCGATCAAGCGCAGGAAGCAGGAAGTCGCCTTCACCGAAGGATGGCTCCAGCAGCCGCAGGCGATGCAGCGGCCGCTCGCTCGTGTATCCGACCAGATCGAGAATGGCGGCAACGACTTCGGGACGGGTGAACACCGCTCCACGCTCGATGTCCTCGACCGAGGCCAGCGTCTCCAGCGCTTCGGAGACATCCGGGGCTCGGGCATCGCGCCCAAGGCTGTCGAACAACAGATCCATGCGGCGATGGTGACGGGATTCAGGGACGGGGGGAAGGGCCGGGATCATTCTCCTCCATCCTGTCTCACCGGCTGCGGCAGCGAAGTCTCCAGGCAAAGAAGCGATCGCGGAAGCACCGGGGCGTCCGCCGCATGGCCTTCGGGTGCCGCGCCTCCACATTCGCTCCGGGGGGCGCCCAGGCCCATAATGGAGGCCGGCACTTCCCCGGACCCCGCCATGCCCGCACGCATCCGTCTCCTGCCGCTCGCCCTGTCCTCGCTGCTGCTCGCCCTGGGCGCCTGCGCCACCACCGCAGACCCGGCGCTGCCGGCGGGTGTCGACATCCCCGCGAACGCGGTCGAGAACACGCGGACCGAGGCCAACGGCGACGTCATCACCGAATATCGCGTGGCCGGACAGGTGCGCATGGTCCGGATCCAGCCGCCGCGCGGTCCGGCCTACTACCTGTACGAGCGCAACGGACAGGTCGTCTCCAGCAAGGCCGGCGACAATCCGCCGCAGACCTACTTCAAGCTGTTCAGCTGGTAGGCCGGCGCCGCCGCGCGCGGCGGATCAGCGCACCACCAGCACCGGCAGCGACCCCCTGGTCACCACCGCCTGCGTCTGGCTGCCCAGCAGCAGCTTGCGCAGGCCGCTGCGGCCGTGCGAGGCCATGACGATCAGCTCGGCCGAGCGCTCGGCCGCGGTCTCGAGGATGGCCTCGGCGGGCTGGCGCTCGGGCACGTACACGCTCTGCACGGCGAGCCCGGCCGCCCTGGCCCGCGCCTCGGGACCGGCCAGGATCCGGGCCGCCTCCGCCGCGCTGGCCTCCAGGTAATCCTCGCGCAGCTCGCTCGAGAGCGTCATCGCCGTGGCATCGCCCGCAACCGCGTTCACCCAGGGCTCGGACACGGTCACCAGGGTCACCCGGGCCTGCAGGGCGACGGCCAGGGCAACGCCGGCCTTGATGCCCTTGTCGGCAAGCTCCGAACCGTCGGTGGCAATGAGGATGTGCTTGTACATGGCGCTGCTTCCGGTTGCGGTCGACTGGCATCATGCCACCGCAGCGCGCGCCGGCCCGCATTGATCCGGCGCAAGCGGACAGCTGCCGGTCTTGGCCGGCTTCCTGTCGATGCTGGTGCGCGCGATGCCGGGCACCGCGGATGCGGTCCGCCGCGCCCGGAAAGCGGGGGGGCACGCGTCGCGTGCGCCCCTGGCCGGGATCAGTTGTCCGCCGCCTTCCTGACGTGCGCGTCGAGGAATTCCAGGTAGGCCTCCTGCGCCGAGACGCGGTTCTCCCGCTTGAGGAAGCCGTGGCCCTCGTCGGGGAACAGCACGTATTCGACCGGCACCTCGTTGGCGCGCACCGCCGCGACCAGCTCGTCCGACTCGATCTGCAGCACGCGCGGATCGTTGGCGCCCTGCACCACCAGCAGCGGACGCACGATATTGCCGGCGTGGAACAGCGGCGAGATCCGGCGGTGGCGCTCGGCATCGGTGGCCGGATCGCCCATCTCGTCGTACAGCGCGGCGCGCTGCGCGCCCCACCACGCCGGGATCGACTCCAGCGTGCGCACCCAGTTGGTCACGCCGAAGATGTTGATGCCGGCCTCGAAGGCCTCGGGATGGAAGGCGAGCGCGGCGGCGGTCATGAAGCCGCCGTAGGAGCCACCCATCACCGCCACCTGGTCGCCGGCCACCCAGTCCTGCGCGCGCAGCCAGTCGCCGCCGGCGACGATGTCGCGCAGGTCGGCCTCGCCGTGGGCCTTGTCGTCCATGTGGAAGAAGGTCTTGCCGTAGCCGGAGGAGCCGCGGTTGTTCGCCGCCAGCACCGCGTAGCCGTGGTTGACCAGGTGCTGGATCATGGCCGAGTAGCCGCGCCGGCTCTGCCCGCCGGGGCCACCGTGGGCGAAGACCACCGCCGGCACCGGGTTCTGCGCGCTCGCGCCGCGCGGCCGGTACAGCACCGCCGGTACCTGCACGCCGCCCTCGCCGGCGTAGCGGACGATGCTGGCCTCGACCAGCTGCGATTCGTCGATCGCCGGGTTGAGCGCGGTGGTCAGCCGGCGCGCCTTGCCGTCGGCCATGTCGGCGACGAAGACATCCGAGGGCGAGGTGTCGGACGACACCGTGAACGCCACCCGGGTTTCGTCCGGCGAGAAGCGCACGCCGCCGATGTCGCCGTCGGGCAGGCCGGTGAACTTCACCGGCTGGCCGCTCACGGTATCGAGCAGGGTGAGCCCGGTCTTGGCGTCGGCGTTGATCGCCGAGACGCGGTAGCGGCCCGAGGGCGACCACGAGACGAACATCACGTCCCAGTCCGCCTGCAGCAGCGGCTGCCTGGCGCCGTCGGCCAGCGCATGGGTCCAGGCCTGGTTGAACTCGCCGTTCTCGTCGGTCGCCAGCACCAGGCTGGCCGAATCCGGGGTGAAGCCGTAGCTGCCGTAGGAGATGTTGCCGGTATGCGCGGTGACCAGCACCGGCTTGCCGTCGCCCTGCAGGTCGACCAGGTAGACATCGGAATCGGCCGAGGTGTTGGGCTTTGCCAGCGCCAGCCAGCGGCCGTCGCGCGAGACGTCGCTGGGGAAGAAGCCGCCGGTGTTCTCGAACAGCATGCGCCCTTCCAGGCTCGCCGTATCGAAGGCGAGCAGGTCGAAGGCCTGGGGATCGCGCGCGTTGGACGTCACCCACAGCGTGCCACCGTCCGGGCTGAGGCCGGCGAAGGAGGCCTTGACGTTGTCGCCGGGGGTGAGGTCGCGCAGGCTGCCGTCGGCTTCGCGGACGTAGACGTGGGTGAGCTCGTTGCCGCCCTGGTCCGATTCCACCACCACGCGGCCGTCGGGCAGGTAGCTGGCGGCGAACACCGCGTTGTCGGCCGAGGCGGTCAGCGCGACCGGATCCCCGCCCGCCACCGGCAGGGCGTAGGCGTTGAAGACGCCGGTCGCGTCGGAGCTGATCAGCAGCGACTGCCCGTCGGGCGAGAACGCCAGGCCACCGGCACTGGCGATGCGGAAACTGGTGGTGTCGAAGAACTGGGCGGCGGTGTAGCGGGCGGCCGGCGCCTGCGCAGCGGCATCCGTGGCGGACGTGGCCGCCGGGGCGGTGGCGTCGTGCGCACCGCACGCGGCGAGCAGGCCCGCCAGGAGCATCGACGCGGACAGCGACTTCAGATTCGACATGGGATGGCCTGCACGTTTGCGAAAAGGGGGCGGACAACGGAGCTTCCTGCAGGCCCGGAACCTAGCAGGCCAGGGGCAACCCGGGACAGTGTCGGAAGTCTTGCCCAGGCGGAACGCCGGCGGCTCAGGCCTGCTGCAGGTTGGCGTAGGCCAGCACCAGCCACTTGCTGCCGGCGTCCTCGAAGTTCACCTGCACGCGGGCGTGGGCGCCGCTGCCCTCCAGGTCGGTGACGACACCGCTGCCGAACTTCGCGTGCACCACGCCCTGGCCCAGCCGCAGGCCCGGCGCGGCGCCGAGCGAGGCGTGCCCGCGATCGCGCGGCGGAGCGAACGCCGGGCGGCTGACCTGCACCCGCGGCCGCACCTCGTTGAGCAGCGACGGCGGGATCTCGCGCAGGAAGCGCGAAGGCACGCCGTACATGTCCTGACCGTGCAGGCGCCGCGATTCGGCGTAGCTGAGCACCAGCTTCTGCCGCGCGCGGGTGATGCCGACGTAGGCCAGGCGCCGCTCCTCCTCCAGCCGCCCGCTCTCCTCGATCGAGCGCGCGTTCGGGAACAGGCCCTCCTCCATGCCGGCCAGGAACACCAGCGGGAACTCCAGGCCCTTGGCGCTGTGCAGGGTCATCAGCTGCACGCCGTCCTCTCCCGCCTGCGCCTGGCCTTCGCCGGCCTCGAGCGCGGCGTAGGCGAGGAAGGCGACAAGTTCGGAGAGCTGCGCGGCCTCGTCCTCGTCGCCGCGGACGAAGCGCGAGGCCACCGAGACCAGTTCATCGAGGTTGTCCACGCGCGAATCCGCGGCGCCCTTGGACTCGTTGGTGTAGTGCAGGCGCAGGCCCGAGCGCGCCAGCACGTGGTCGATCTTGTCCTTGAGCGGCAGCTCGGCCACCTCGCCGTCGAGCGCGTCGACCAGCGTGTGGAACCCCGCCAGCGCATTGCGCGCGCGCGCCTGCAGCGCGCCGCCGTGCTGCACGCGCAGCGAGGCCTCCCACAGCGACACGCCAGCCTCGCGCGCCTGCCGCCGCACCTCGTCCAGCGTGCGTCCGCCGATGCCGCGCACGGGGGTATTGACCGCGCGCTCGAAGGCCGCGTCATCGCCGCGGTTGGCCACCAGCCGCAGGTAGGCCAGGGTGTCCTTGACCTCGGCGCGCTCGAAGAAGCGCACGCCGCCGTAGACGCGGTAGGGCACCTGTCCGGCCAGCAGCGTTTCCTCGAAGGCGCGCGACTGGGCGTTGCTGCGGTACAGGATCGCGCAGTCGCCGTGGCTGCCGCCGCCTTGCACCCACTGCGCGATGCGCTCGACCACGAAGCGCGCCTCGTCGATCTCGTTGTAGGCCGCGTACAGGTCGATCGGCTCGCCCTCGCCGCTGTCGGTCCACAGCTGCTTGCCCAGGCGCTCGGGGTTGTGCGCGATCACCGCGTTGGCGGCATTGAGGATGTTGGCGCTGGAGCGGTAGTTCTGCTCGAGGCGGATGGTCTGCGCGCCGGGGAAGTCGCGCAGGAAGCGCTGCATGTTCTCCACCTTCGCGCCGCGCCAGCCGTAGATCGACTGGTCGTCGTCGCCGACCACGAAGACCTGCCCGCTGTCGCCGGCGAGCAGGCGCACGAAGCCGTACTGCACGGCGTTGGTGTCCTGGAACTCGTCGACCAGGATCTGGCCGAAGCGCTGCCGGTAGTGCGCCAGCAGCGGCGGATGGTCGCGCAGCAGCTCGTGCGCGCGCAGCAGGATCTCGGCGAAGTCGACCAGGCCGGCGCGGTCGCAGCGCTCCTGGTAGAGCGCGTAGCTCCTCAGCATCACGTTCGACCACTCGTCGCCCCCGGACTGGATGTGCTGCGGCCGCCGCCCCTCGTCCTTCTGCGCGTTGATCCACCAGGCGATCTGCCGCGGCGGGAAGCGCGCCTCGTCGAACTCCAGCTGCTGGACCACGCGCTTGACCAGGCGCAGCTGGTCGTCGCTGTCGAGGATCTGGAAGCCTTCGGGCAACTTGGCATCCTGCCAGTGCAGTCGCAGCAGGCGATGGGCGAGGCCGTGGAAGGTGCCGATCCACATCCCGCGCGTGCCGCCCGGCAGCTGCGCGTCGACGCGCTGGCGCATCTCGGCCGCGGCCTTGTTGGTGAAGGTGACGGCGAAGACGCCGTGCGCCGGCACCCCGACCACCTCGTTCAGCCAGGCGATGCGGTGGGTGAGCACGCGGGTCTTGCCGCTGCCGGCACCGGCGAGGACGAGGTAGTGGCCGGGGGACGCGGACACGGCCTCGCGCTGGGCCGGGTTCAGCCCGTCGAGCAGGTGGGAGACATCCATGCGTTCATTTTACGCGAGCCTGAACGATGCACCTGAAGAGCGCCGGCAGCCCTGCGGCCCGGCCCGGTCCGGCCCCCTGCCCGGCCGCCCGCGCCCCTGCCCGCGGACCGGCAGCTGTGGCACAGTGCGCGACGACCGGCCCGCGCACCCGCGCTGGCGGCCCGCCCCGACCGCAGCCGACGAGACGCCAATGACACAGCAAACCCGGTGGTCGCAGTTCCTCGTCCTGATCACGGTGTTCTTCTTCTGGGGCTTCGTCGCCGCCAGCAACGGCATCCTGATCCCGGTCTTCAAGAACGCCTTCAGCCTGACCCAGGCGCAGAGCCAGTACGTGGCGCTGGCGTTCTACGTGGCCTACACCGTCGGCTCGATGATCTATTTCCTGACCTCGAAGGCGATCGGCGCCGACCTGCTCAACCGCATCGGCTACAAGAACGGCATCGCCGTGGGCCTGCTGATCTCGGCGATGGGCACCCTGCTGTTCTACCCGGCGGCCAACACCGGCTCGTTCGGGCTGATGCTGTCGGGCCTGTTCATCGTCGGCCTGGGCTTCTCGCTGCAGCAGATCGCGGCCAACCCGCTGGCGATCGTGATGGGCGATCCGGCCACCGGCGCGCAGCGGCTGACCATGGCCGGCGGCGTCAACAACTTCGGCACCACCATCGGCCCGCTGCTGGTCAGCATCGCGATCTTCGGCAGCGTCAGCGCCGGCGGCACCGAGGCCAGCATCGAAGCGGTCAAGACGCCCTACCTGGTGCTCGGCACGGCCTTCGTCGCGGTCGCGATCTTCCTGAAATTCTCCTCGGTGCCCAACCACATCGACCTGGAGGGCGTCGCCCGCGAGGAAGCGCAGGATGCGGGCAAGCTGGTCCACCGCGCCTCCGCGCTCAGGTACCCGCAGCTGGTGCTGGGCATGCTGGCGATCTTCGTCTACGTCGGGGTCGAGGTCGCGACCATCGACAACCTGCCTGCCTACCTGACCCTGCCGGTCGAACAGGGCGGCCTGGGCCTGCAGACGGCGATGATCGCGCCCTTCGTATCGCTGTACTGGGCGAGCCTGATGATCGGGCGCTGGGCCGGCGCCGCCGGCGCTTTCCATGTCCGCCCAAGCGTAAAGTGGATGCTGACCATCCTGCTGCCGTACCTGGCCTTCGGCGTGTACCTGGCGGTCAACGCGATCGCCCGCTACGAGGTTTCGCAGTTCCTGGTGTACGCCGGCGTGATCGTGACCATGATCCTGGCCACCTTCGCCAGCCGCGGCAATCCGGCGCGGATGCTGCTGTATTTCGCCGCGTGCGGCATCGTCGCGCTGCTGATCGGCATGTCCACCAGCGGCTGGACCAGTGTCATCGCCTTCATCAGCGTCGGCCTGTTCTGCAGCACCATGTGGCCGTGCATCTTCACCCTGGCGATCACCGGCCTGGGCCGGCACACCAACCAGGGCAGCAGCATGCTGATCATGATGATCATGGGCGGCGGCGTGATTTCCTGGCTGCAGGGCGAGGTGGCCGACCGCATGGGCATCCACACCAGCTTCATCGTCGGCGTCCTGTGCTTCATCTACCTTGCGATCTACGCGGTGAGCACGACCGGCATCCTGCGCAGGCAGGGCATCGATCTGGACCGGCTGGCGGCGCAGGCCGGCCACTGAGCCGTCCGCCGCACGGGACCCCGGGATGTCGCACCCGATGACCACGGTCGAACTGTTCCTGATCGCGATGGCGATCATCTTCGCCGTGCCCTGGCTGATCTGGCGCCTGGGCCGCACCGACTACTGGGCGCCGCTGGTGGTGGTGCAGATCGTGGCCGGCATCCTGCTCGGGCCCGGCCTGCTGGGCAGGGCGTTCCCGGAGTTCCACGCCACGGTATTCAACCCCGAGGTGGTCACCGCGCTCAACGGCCTCGCCTGGTGGGGGGTGATGCTGTTCGTGATGATCGCCGGAATCGAGCTCGACATCCGCCAGGCGTGGCGCAGCCGGCGCGAGACCGGGATCACCGCGGGGCTGGCGGTGGCGGTGCCGCTGCTGCTGGGCGCCGCGGTCGCGGTGGGGATGCTCGGCTTCGACGGCTGGATCGGCGAGCGCGGGCGGCCGTGGCAGTTCGTGGTCGCCATCGGCATGGCCTGCGCGGTGACCGCGCTGCCGATCCTGATCCTGCTGCTGGAGAAGCTGTCGATCCTGCGCAGCCCGCTCGGCCAGCGGCTGCTGCGCTACGCCAGCATCGACGACCTGGCGATCTGGGGCGTGCTCGCCCTGGTGCTGATGGACTGGGAGCGGATCGGCAGGCAGGCGGCGTTCCTGGTCCTCTTCGCCCTGGCCTGCTTCGGGTTCCGGCGGCTGATGCGCGCGCTGCCGGCGAACGACCGCTGGTTCCTGATGCTGGTCTGGCTGGCGGCGTGCGCGTTCGGCGCCGACTGGGCCGGGCTGCACTTCATGGTCGGCGCCTTCCTCGCCGGCGTGGTGATGGACGCGGAGTGGTTCGGGCAGGACCTCATGGACCTGCTGCGCCAGCACGTGCTGCTGGTGCTGATGCCGGTGTTCTTCCTCAGCACCGGGCTGCGCACCTCGTGGGACGTTGGCGGCGTGCAGGTGTTCGTCGCCGCCGGCGTGCTGCTGGCCGCCTCCATCGCCGGGCGGCTGGCCGGCGTGCACCTGGCGGGCCGGATCCTGGGCTGGAAGCCGGGCGAGGCCTCGCTCATCGGCTGGCTGCTGCAGACCAAGGGCCTGATCGTCATCATCTTCGCCAACATCCTGGCCGACAAGCAGATCATCACCGGCGCGACCTTCACCGCGCTGCTGCTGGTGGCGGTGGCCAGCACGATGATGACGATCCCGGTGGTGGCGCCGTGGCTGCAGCGTGGCCAGCCGGAGGTCGCGGGCGCGCAGCCCGACGCGGCGGGTTCGCCCGAACGCTGAACCCCGCTGCGGCGCGTGCACGCGCCGGCCGATAGACTGGGCAGCCCTCCATCCGCGGGAGCCCATCATGCTCGACCTGTACTACTGGCCCACGCCCAACGGGCACAAGGTCACCCTGTTCCTCGAGGAGCTGGCTGAACTCGGCGAAGGCATCGCCTACGACATCCGGCCGGTGAACATCGGCAAGGGCGACCAGTTCGAGCCGGAATTCCTGGCGATCTCGCCCAACAACAAGATGCCGGCGATCGTCGACCACGCGCCCGCCGACGGCGGCGCTCCGCTGCCGGTATTCGAATCCGGTGCCATCCTGCTGTACCTGGCCGGGAAGACCGGGCGCTTCCTCCCGGCGGACCTGCGCGGACGCACGGCGACGCTGGAATGGCTGTTCTGGCAGATGGCCGGCCTGGGCCCGATGACCGGCCAGTACGGCCACTTCCACGTGTACGCGCCCGAGGACATCGCCTACGCCAGGACGCGCTACGCCAGCGAGGTCAAGCGCCTGCTCGGCGTGCTCGACCGACGGCTCGCCGGCCGCGACTTCATCGCTGGCGACTATTCGATCGCCGACATGGCCGCGCACCCCTGGGTCAACGCCTACGAGCGCGCGCCGATCGACATGGCGCCCTACCCGGAGGTCCGGCGCTGGCATGCCGCGATCGCCGCGCGCCCGGCCGCGCAGCGCGCCTACGCCCTGTCGCGCCAGGTCAATCCGGCCGCGGGCGCGCCGATGAGCGAGGAAGAAAAGAAGGTGCTGTTCGGACAGGGGCCGCGCTGAGCGGCGCCCACCCGGGTCGCCGGCTCCCCGCGCCCGCGCAGCCGCGATATCGCCGCCGGTGTCGCGCCGCAGGACGCGTCCGCGGCGATGCCGCCGATGCCCGCGGCGCGTCCGCACCCTGTCTCCTACAATGGGGCCGGTTTTCCCCGGGATTCCGCCATGCGACTGCTTGCGACGATCGCCATGACCCTCATCGCCTCCACCGCCGCCGCGACACCGCCCCCTTCCGCCGGCAAGCTCACGCTCGAAGCCATCACCGGCGACGCGCCGCTGTCGGGCCCGACGCTGATGGCGGCGAAGATCGCGCCGGACGGTTCGCGCGTGACCTTCCTGCGCGGCAAGGACGGCAACCGCAACCAGCTCGACCTGTGGGAGTACCACATCGACAGCGGGCAGACGCGGATGCTGGTCGACTCGCGCGAGGTGCTGCCGGGCGAGGAAACCCTGAGCGACGAGGAGAAAGCGCGCCGCGAGCGCCAGCGCATCGCCGGGCTCTCGGGCATCGTCGACTACCACTGGGCGCCGGATTCGAACCGGCTGCTGTTTCCCTTGGGCGGCGAGCTTTACCTGTACGACCTCTCCCCCCGCGGCGGCGACGCGGTGCGCAAGCTCACCAGCGGCGGCGGGTTCGCCACCGACCCGAAGCTGTCGCCGAAGGGCGGCTTCGTCAGCTTCGTGCGCGCGCGCAACCTGTGGGCGATCGACCTGGCCAGCGGCCGCGAGATCCAGCTCACCCGCGACGGCAGCGATGTCATCGGCAACGGCGTGGCCGAGTTCGTCGCCGACGAGGAGATGGACCGGCACACCGGCTACTGGTGGGCGCCGGACGATTCGGCGATCGCCTTCGCGCGCATCGACGAATCGCAGGTGCCGGTGCAGAAGCGCTACGAGATGTACGCCGACCGCACCGAAGTGGTCGAGCAGCGCTACCCCGCCGCCGGCGACCCCAACGTGCTCATCCGCCTGGGCGTGGTCGCCCCGCGCGCGGGCGCGAAGCCGCGCTGGATCGACCTGGGCGCCGATCCGGACATCTACCTGGCCCGCGTCGACTGGCGCGACGCGAAGCGCCTGACCTTCCAGCGCCAGTCGCGCGACCAGAAGCGACTGGATCTGGTCGAGACCACCCTCGCCGGCGGCCGTCAGCGCACCCTGGCCACCGAGACTTCGCAGACCTGGGTGCCGCTGCACAACAGCCTGCGCTTCCTCAAGGACGGCCGCTTCCTGTGGTCGTCCGAGCGTGACGGATTCCAGCACCTGTACCTGGCCTCGGAAGACGGCGCGCAGCTGACCCAGCTCACCCGCGGCGACTGGCCGGTGGATGCGCTGCTGGCCGTGGACGAGGAGAAGGGGCTCGCGTACTTCAGCGCGGGCTTGCGCGACGGTGCCGCGATGCCGCTCGAACGCCACGTGTTCGCGGTGCCGCTCGACGGCGAAGGCGGCCATCGCCAGCTCAGCTCGACGCCGGGCATGCACAACGCGGGCTTCGCCGGCAACGCCAGCGTCTACGTCGACAGCTGGTCGAACACGACGGTGCCGCCGCAGATCGAGCTGTTCCGGGCCGACGGTACGAAGATCGCGACCCTGCTGCCGAACGATCCGGCCGATCCGCAGCATCCCTACGCCCGCTACCGCGCCGCGCACCTGCCCACGGAGTTCGGCACGCTGACCGCCGCCGACGGCACGACCACCCTGCACTACAGCCTGATCCGGCCGGCCGGATTCAGCCCGCGCCGCAGGCACCCGGTGGTGGTGTACGTCTACGGCGGCCCGGCCGCGCAGACCGTTGTCAACGCCTGGCCGGGCCGCGCCGACGCGCTCTTCCACCAGTACCTGGCCCAGCGCGGCTACGTGGTGTTCAGCCTCGACAATCGCGGCACGCCGCGGCGCGGCCGCGATTTCGGCGGCACGCTGTACGGCAGGCAGGGCACGGTGGAGGTCGAGGACCAGCGCAGGGGCGTGGAATGGCTGCGCGCGCAGCGCTGGGTGGACGGCGCGCGCATCGGCGTCAACGGCTGGTCCAACGGCGGCTACATGACCCTGATGCTGCTCGGCCGCGCACTCGGCGACTATGCCTGCGGCGTCGCCGGCGCACCGGTGACCGACTGGGCGCTCTACGACACCCACTACACCGAGCGCTACATGAACCTGCCCGCCGCCAATCCCGACGGCTACCGCCAGGCGCGGGTGCTCGAGCATTCGGCCAACATCCGCCCGGACGCGCTGCTGCTGATCCACGGCATGGCCGACGACAACGTGCTGTTCACCAACTCCACCGCGCTGATGGGCGACCTGCAGCAGCGCGGGGTGCCGTTCGAGCTGATGACCTACCCCGGCGCCAAGCACGGCCTGCGCGGCAGGGATGCCCTGCACCGCTACCGGCTGACCGAATCCTTCCTGGCCCGCTGCCTCAAGCCCTGAGCGCGCCTGCCGCCGGCGCTCAGCGCACCCGCGCCAGCATCGCCCGGTGCCCGGTCAGCCGGGCCCAGCACATGCCCACGCCCACCCAGCAGACCCAGGCGGCTTCGCGGGCCAGCGGCCACAGGGTGGACGGGCGCAGCGGCAGCCGCGGTTCGGCCGCGCACAGTGCGTAATCCAGACCCAGTCCGCGCGCGAACAGGGCGCAGCGCGCCAGGTGGTAGCGGCTGCTGAGCAGGACCACCGGGCCGGCGTGGCCGCGGCTGCGCAGCAGCTCGCGGGCGTTGCGCAGGTTCTGCAGCGTGTCCAGCGATCCGGTTTCAAGCAGGATCGAGGCGTCGGCCGCGACGCCGGCCTGCAGCAGGGCGTCGCGGGCCAGCTCGGCTTCGCTGGCCTGGCCGCCGTGGCCGCCGCCGAGCAGGAGCAGGGTGCGCTGCGGCTGCGCCCGCCAGACCAGCGCGGCGCGCTCGATCCGCGCGCGGAAGTCGGGGTCGACGACCCCGCCGCGGACGTGCTTGCCGAACAGCAGCAGGCAGCCGTCGCCGGGAGCCGCGCAGGGCGCGCTGCGCGCGGTGCGCAGCACGTGCACGAAACAGCCGGCATAGACGCCGCCCAGGCTCAGCGCGCACAGCAGCAGGGTCAGCGCCAGCGCGGTCAGCACGTGCGGGTCCCTGAACAGCCGCCACTGGTGGTCGCGACGCGCGCTCATCGGGGTCCCTGGCGGCTGAACGGGCGGCGTGAAGGCGATCGATCCACGCCGATATAATCGTCGTTTTACCTCACGGTCGCACGCTTTGACCCAGCCGCCAACGCCCCGCCCCATGCCGCCGCTGGCGATCCGTGCCTTCAGCGCGACCACCGCTGCGGGGCGCGGCCTGGCCGCCCAGTTCGAAGCGCTGCGCGACCGGCGCGGCGGGCTGCGTCCGAACGACTTCGGCAATGCGCCGCTGGCCACCTGGATCGGGCGCGTGGACGGCGTCGAGGACTCGCCGCTGCCGGATGCGCTGGCGCAGTGGGAATGCCGCAACAACCGGCTGGCGTGGCTGGCGCTGCAGCAGGACGGACTGCGCGAGGCGCTCGCCGCGATGGTCGCGCGCCACGGCGCCGAGCGGGTCGCGCTGGTGATCGGCACCTCGACCTCCAGCATCGGCGCCAGCGAAGAGGCCTACGCCCGCGCCGAAGACGGCGACGACGGCCGGCCGCGCATGCCGCCCGACCTGCAGCGCCCGATCGTGCACACGCCGCATTCGCTGGGCGACTTCCTGCAGCAAGCGACAGGATTGCGCGGACCCTGCGTGACCGTGGCCACCGCGTGCTCGTCGAGCGCGAAGGTGTTCGCGCAGGCGGCGCGGCTGATCCATGCCGGGATGGTCGACGCGGCCCTGGTCGGCGGCGTCGACACGCTCTGCGGCAGCGTGCTGTTCGGCTTCAACGCACTCGGGCTGGTCTCGCGCGAGCCCTGCCGTCCGTTCGATGCGCAGCGCGACGGGCTGTCGCTGGGCGAGGCCGGCGGCTTCGCCCTGCTCGAGCGCGCCGCCGACGACGCGGACGGGCTGCTGCTGTGCGGCTACGGCGAATCCAGCGACGCCCACCACATGTCGGCGCCGCATCCGCAGGGGCTGGGCGCGACCCTGTCGATGCGCGACGCACTGGCGCGCGCCGGCATCGACGCGGCGCAGGTCGGCTATCTCAACCTGCACGGCACCTCGACGCCGGCCAACGACGCGGTCGAGGCCGCCGCGGTCGCGGCGATGTTCCCCGACACCCTGCACGCCAGCTCGACCAAGGGCTGGACCGGGCACACGCTGGGCGCGGCCGGCATCGTCGAATCGACCTTCGCCCTGCTCGCGCTGCGGCACGGGCTGCTTCCGGGCACCCTCAACAGCCGCACCCCCGATCCGGCCTGCGGGCCGCAGATCCGCTTCGACGGCGCGCGCGGCGACATCCGCTATGCGATGAACAACTCCTTCGGCTTCGGCGGCAACAACTGCTCGCTGCTGTTCGGGCGAGGAGGGCGGGCATGAGCGCGTCCGGCGCACGCATCGCCGGAATCGGCTGGTGGAGCGATGGCCTGCCGGACTGGGCCGCGGCGCGCGCGTTCGCCGCAGGCGGTGCACCGCCGACGGATGCGCCGGCGCGCCCGTCGCCGCAGCTGCTGGCGCCCAACGAGCGCCGCCGCGCGCCGCCGTCGGTGGCGGTCGCGCTGGAGGTGGCGCTCGCCGCCTGCCGCGACGCCGGGCGCGACCCGGCCTCGCTGCCCTCGGTGTTCGCCTCCACCCACGGCGACCTCGGCATCACCGACTACATGTGCGCGACCCTGGCGCAGTCGCCGGCCGACATCTCGCCGACGAAGTTCCACAACTCCGTGCACAACGCCGCCGCCGGCTACTGGACGATCGGCAGCGGCTGCATGCACACGGCCACCGCGATCAGCGCGTACCGCGCCAGCTTCGCCCAGGGCCTGGTCGAGGCGCTGTCGCAGCTGGCGACGGATGCCGAGGCGGTCCTGCTGGTGGCCTACGACACCGCCGCCAGCGGGCTGCTGTCGACGGTGACCCGCAGCGAAGGCCTGCTCGGCGCCGCGCTGGTGCTGGCCCGCGACGGCGGCGGCCCGCACCTGCGGGCGACACTCGCCGACGGCGACGCCGACGACGGCGACGGCCCGCTGGCGCGACGCGCGCGGGCCAACGCGATGGCGCCGCTGCTGCCGCTGTTCGACGCGCTCGCCACCGGCGCCGGGCGCGCGGCCCTGCACGCCGGCCCCGGACGGCGGCTGCTGCTGGAACTCGAACATGGCTGAACAGCCGTTGCTGCACCGCGGCAACATCGCGGTGGTGATCCCGGCGCTGAACGAATCGCTGCGCATCTCCGAGGTGGTGGATGGCGCCTGCGCGCACGCGGACCTGGTGATCGTGGTCGACGACGGCTCCGACGACGACACCGCGCGGATCGTCGCGAGCCTGCCGGTCGTGCTGCTGCGCCACCCGCGGCGCCTGGGCAAGGGCGCCGCCCTGCGCAGCGGCTTTGCCGAAGCCCTGCGCCGGGGCATGGCCGCGGTGGTGACCATGGACGGCGACGGCCAGCACCGCGCCAGCGACATCCCGCGCCTGGTCGCGGCCGCGAACGCGCATCCACGCAACATCGTCAACGGCGCGCGCCTGCACAAGCGCAGCACCCAGCCCTGGTACCGGCGGATCGGCAACGATTTCGGCGACTGGGGCATCGCCTGGGCCTGCGGCTTCCGCCTGGTCGACAGCCAGAGCGGCCAGCGCCTGTATCCGGCGCCGGTGCTGGCACTGCCGGAGGTGCCCGGCGAGGGCTTCGTGTTCGAAGCACAGCTGCTGATCTCGGCCGCGCGCGAGTTGGGTTTCGGCGTGGTCTCGGTACCGGTGGAAACACGCTACGCGGCGGCGGGTTCGCAGGAGCAGTTCCGCAAGAGCCACTTCCGGCTGTTCCGCGACCTGTGGCGGATCACCTCGCACGTGATCGGGCAGGTCGTCAGCCACGGCCACGTGGTCCGCGCATACCGGCGGGCGCGCGCGCGTCCGCCGGTGATCCACGCTCCGGACGCGCCCGTCGGCCCGGCGGCGTGAGCCCGCCGCGGCGGCAGCTGCGATAACCTGTTGCACAGGGCCCCGGCTCCGGGCCTTGCGCAGTCCATCCACGGAGACGCATCCGCATGCCGCAGTCCGACACCCCGCGCGCCGACGTCGCCATCCTCGGCGGCGGTCTGGCCGGCCTCACCCTCGCCCTGCAGCTGCGCCAGCAGGCGCCGTCGCTGTCGGTCGCGGTGATCGAGCGCAGACCACATCCGGTGCGCGAGGCCGCACACAAGGTCGGCGAATCCAGCGTCGAGATCGGCGCGCACTATTTCGCCGAGGTGCTCGGCCTGCGCGAGCACCTGGAAACGCGGCAGATCCGCAAGTTCGGCTTCCGCTTCTTCTTCTCCGAGGGCAGCGACGCCATCGACCGCTGCACCGAGCTGGGCGTCAGCCACCTGCTGCCCACCCCGTCGTGGCAGATCGACCGCGGCAGGTTCGAGAACCACCTGGGCGAACTGGCGCGCGAGCGCGGGGTGCGCTTCAAGGACGGCGCCGTGGTCCGCAGCTTCGAGCTGGCCGACGACGACGGCGACCACCAAGTGCAGTTCGAGCACGACGGCGCGATGCGCTCGCTGTCCTGCCGCTGGCTGGTCGACGCCAGCGGCCGCGCCGGGCTGATCAAGCGCAAGCTCGACCTCGCCAGGCCCAACGACCACGACGTCAACGCCGTGTGGTGGCGGGTGGAGGGTCTGATCGACCCCAACGCCTGGTCGCAGGACGCGCAGTGGCTGCAGCGCTGCGACCCGCCCGACCGCTGGCGCTCGACCAACCACATGTGCGGCCCGGGCTACTGGTTCTGGCTGATCCCGCTGTCTTCGGGAGCGCATTCGCTGGGCATCGTCTGCGACGCGAAGATGCACCCGTTGGAGGGCATGAACACCCACGCCAAGGCGATGGACTGGCTGCGCATCCACCAGCCGCAGGTCGCCGCCACGCTCGAGCGCGGGGGCCACGCGCTGCAGGACTTCCTGTTCCTGCGCCACTTCTCCTACAGCGCGAAACAGGTGTTCTCGACCCGGCGCTGGGCCAGCACCGGCGAGGCAGGGGTGTTTCTCGATCCGTTCTACTCGCCCGGCAGCGACTTCATCGCGATCTGCAACACCTATATCTGCGACCTGATCGCGAAGGACGCCGCAGGCGAGGCCTTCCAACCCTATGTGTCGCTGTACGAGCAGCTGTACTTCTCGTTCTACGAGAACACGATGACGCTCTACCAGGACCAGTACGCACTGTTCGGCGACGAGCGCGTGCTGCCGGTGAAGGTGATCTGGGACTACACCTACTACTGGTCGCTGCTGGCGCCGCTGTTCTTCGCCGGACGCATGACCGACCTGCCCACGCTCGGGCGCCTGCGCCCGGTATTCGCCGAGGCCAGCGCGCTGAACCTGGCGATGCAGCCGCTGCTGCGCGAATGGGGCCGGCGCAACGAGGGCCGCGAGCCGCCCGCCGGGCGCCTGCTCGACCAGTTCCGCATCGACTGGTTCCGCGAGCTCAACCGCGCGCTTTCCGACCGGCTCGACAGCGACGCCTTCGTCGCCCGCATCGGCGACAACGTGGCCCGGATGCGCTGGCTCGCCGCCGAGATCCTGCAGCGCGCGCGTGCCGACCACCCCGACATCGACGACGGCGGCCTCGCCGCGCAGCTCGATGCCGCCGCTCCCATCCCGGATTCGCTGTCGGCGGCCTGGTATGCGGAGGAGCGGGCGGCCTGAGCTGCGGGCGCGCCCGGTTCTCCGGAACTCCCCGGAGCCACCCAGGGAACGCTGATCAAGTCGCTCCCGCCCTTCATTTTGATCTTCTCCCAAGGGAGGGGACCGCTTTCACTTCCGCCGTCGGAAGGACGCCGCGGCATGCTGCGCAAGCGATCCGTACTCACCCCGGTCTTCGGAAGGACGCCGCGCCCTGTCGGCCGGGGCGACCCCCGGTCCGCAAGCCCGGATCCAGCCCTGGTCTGGCTCGCTGCGCCGGGCCGGACCGCGGAGCGGGCTGACCGAGCCGGAGAGCAATCCCCAGCCCGGGGTGACCCGCTGTCCGCAAGCCCCGATCCGGCTCTGCTCTTGCGATTCCCCCTCGCGTGGGAGAAGAACCAAAAACTAAGGCGTCGACGCGGGTTCGCGCACGCGGATCGCGATGCCGCTGGCGTACTTCTGCCGCGGGCTGATGTCGACGCCGACGCCACCGCTGGTGAAGGTGCGTCCGCCGCCGCGGCCGACGCCGGCGCCGACGCTGACGCCACCGCCGCCGTAGCCATCGGCGGTGCCCTGGAACAGCACGCCGTTGGCGCCGAGCCTGGCCGCCTCGCGGCGCAGCCGGGCCATCACCGCATTGGTCTTGTTCTGCTCGCCCCAGGTGAAGCCGCCGCTGGACACATCCAGCCGCGCGATCTCCTCGTAGCCGCCCGGCGGCGGGCCGTAGTAGATGCGCACCTGCGACGGATCGATCGGCGGATACGGGGTGCCGGTCAGCACGTGCGAGCTGGCGCAGCCGGCCAGCAGCAGGACCAGGACCAGCAGTCCCGGGAACACGGCGCGGCGCATGCGGGCAGTCTCCTGTGGCACGCGGCCATCATCCGCCCGCGTGCGTGAATGCGGCGCGACCCGGTCGCACGGATCCCGCGGCGCCGGGCTACGGCACCCGCTCACCCCATGCCGCCATTGACGCCGATGACCTGGCCGTTGACGTAGCCGGCCGCGTCCGAGCAGAGGAAGCCGACCAGCGCGGCAACCTCGTCCGGGGTGCCGGCGCGCGCGGCAGGCACGATCTGCCTGACCATCTCCTCCGGGAAGGCATCGGCCGCCATGCTGCCGGCGATCACGCCCGGCGCGACCACGTTGGCGGTGATCCCGCGCGAGGCCATCTCCCGCGCCAGCGAGCGGGTGGCGCCGTGCAGGCCGGCCTTGGCCGCAGCGTAGTTGGCCTGCCCGCGGTTGCCGAGCACGGCCGCGACCGAGGACACGCTGACGATCCTGCCCCAGCGCTTGCGCGCCATCGGCAGCAGCAGCGGCTGGGTGACGTGGAAGAAGCCGTGCAGTGACACGTCGACCACCCGCTTCCACTGCGTCTCGGTCATGCCGGCCAGCGGCGCGTCGTCGTGGATGCCGGCGTTGTTGACCACGACCTGGATCGGGCCGTCCCCGAGCAGCGCCTCCAGCGCGGCGCGGGTGGCATCGCCATCGGCGACGTCGAACGCGACCGCCTGCGCGCTGCCCCCGGTCGCGACGATGTCGGCAACCAGCGCCTGCGCGCGCTCCAGATTGCCGTGGGCGTGCACGATCACGTGCAGCCCGTCCGCCGCCAGCCTGCGGCAGATCGCGCCGCCGATATCGCCGCTGCCGCCGCTGACCAGCGCGCGCCTGCCTGAAGTTCCCATGGCGCGATTGTAGGCGCCCGCACCCTGCGAGGCGATTGCGATGCATACGTCCACACGCGGTCCGCCGCGGCCGCGTCGGCCGATCAGGGGGACGCAGCCGGCAGCTTGCGCGCAACGGAAACGGGCGGAGGACGGCAGCCTGCGGCATCATGCGTTCCTGCCGGGGGAGTCGCCGCGACGGCCGCGGCATGGGGCTGCAGGGGATCGATGATGCGACTGCTCACTTTCGTGCTGCTTGCCGCGGCGCTGTTCGGCGCCTGGCAGTGGTGGCAGGGCCGCGACGGCGATGCCGGGGTCCTGGCCTCGGCCGGGGCCAGCCCCAACGGCTTCGTTCCGGTGGCAATGCCCGCGGGCGCGCGCCGCAACACGGTGCTGGTGCTGGCGCCGCCCAACTGTCCGTCCGAACAGGCGCAGCGCAGCGAGGCCCTGGTCGCGGCGCTGGCCCGCGAGGGCATCCCGATCGCGCGCGGCAGCGGGTTCTCGATCGACATCGCCAACCCGTCCCCGGAGCAGATCGCCGGCATCGACCGCGCCGTCGCGGTGTTCAGGCAGGGCGCGCCGGCGGTGTTCATCAACGGCATGGCCATGTCCGACCCGAGTCCGGCGCAGGTGGTGGCCGAATACCGGCGCACGCGCTGACGCACCGCGGCTCGCGCGGGGAGCCGGGACTCAGCTGCCGGCGCCCGGCTCCGCCGGGCCCAGGATCACCGCCGCGCGGCCCTCGGCCAGCAGCACGCCGGCCGATTCGATCCGGAACGCGTACTGCTGGCTGTCGGCGCCGTCGGCGAGCAGCTCGGCGCGGCATTCGAGCGCAGCGTCCAGATCGTCGATGCGCGCCACGTGCAGCTGCACGCCGCGCAGCGCCACCAGCATGCCGGGCCGCACGGCCGCCCCGTCCGCGCGCAGGCCGCCGTGGACCGCCATCGCCTGCGCGCCGTATTCGCACAGGTGCACGGCGCGCAGGCGGCCGCCGCTGCGCAGCGGATGGGCCGGGTCGCGATGGCGGCCGCTGCGCAGGACGATCCGGGCCTGGTCCCACTCGAGCACCTCGTCCCACAGGCACATCGCGCCCTGGTGCGGGACCAGGGCCAGGATCCGGGCGCGGCCGATGGCGGTCACGGCGTGCCCCCGGCAGGCGCCGGCGCGGCCGCCGCCCGGTGCCGCGCCACCAGCAGCGAGAGCACGAAATTGCAGACCACGCCCAGCGCCACCGTGCTTCCGATGGCGCGCAGTACCGGGATCGAGGACAGCGCCAGCAGACTGAACACGAACAGGGTCATCAGGCTGCACACCAGGACCGCGTGCAGGGTGCGCACCTGGTCGTCGCGGTCCTCGCCGGCGTGCTCGAAGAACAGCGCGTAGTCGAGCCCGAGGCCGGCGGCAAGGATCAGCGAGACCAGGTGGAACAGGTTGAGCTCGACCCCGCACAGGCGCAGCACCGCCACCACCAGCAGCAGGGTGAGCAGCGTCGGCATCAGCACGCGCCAGACCCGGCGGGGGCTGCGCAGGCCGACCCAGACCGTGGCCACCAGCAGCAGCAGGGCCACCGACATCGCCGCCAGCACCCGCCCGCGGTATTCCACCACCAGCGATTCGGAGGCCTGCTTCAGATCGACCAGGCGCACGCCGCCGGCGACGGCCGCCGGCGTGCGCACCAGCGCCGCAAGCGCCGCCGGATCGTCCAGGCCGCTCAGCGAGACCAGCGCGGTGGCGTGGTCGTCGGACTCCAGCAGCAGCCCGGAGACCGCGCTGTCCAGCGGCGTGCCGGCGAGCGCGGCGCGGGTGAGCGGCGGCGCGGCGCGCGCGCGCGCGACATCGGCGACGAAGGGTTCGAAGGCGTCGGCGTGGAACGGCGAGTCGGCCAGCACCTGCGCCAGCATCGCGCGCAGTGCGGCCGGTTCCGGCAGGGCGGCCTGGCGGGCGCGCTGCACGGCGGCGTCGGGCAGGTAGCGCGCGGCCATGTCGTAGCCGTCGAGCGCGCCGCTTCCGACCAGTTCATCCAGCGCCGGGCGCAGCGCGGCGGTGGCGCGCAGCGCAGCGTCGGCGTCGCGGGCCTGGGCGACCAGCAGGTAGCGCACGTCGGGGGCGCCCAGCTCGGCGCGCAGGCGCGCATCGAGCGCCATGTCGTCGGCATCCACCGGGGTCAGCCGGCCCAGGTCGTCCTCCCAGGTCGCGCCCGGGGCCAGCACGACCGCCGCCAGCGCGGCCGCCGCCAGCAGCGCCAGCGACCGCTTCGGCCGCGGCAGCGCCTCGATCCTGCGCCACCAGTCCTGCAGCCGCGGCGAGCGCGCCAGGTCCGGAGGCGCCGGATCGACCAGCGCGGGCAGCAGCAGGCGCGTGGCCAGCGCGGCCACCGCGAGCGCGGCGATGGTGAACACCGCCAGCTGGCGCAGTCCGTCGACGCCGGAGAACAGGAAGGTGGCGTAGGCGATGCAGGTCGCGACCACGCCGGTCGACAGCGCCGGCCACAGCCGGCGCACGTTCGCGCGCGGCGCCACGCCGGCGCGCTGGTGGCTGAAGAAGTGGATCGGATAGTCCTGGACCACGCCGATCAGGGTGAAGCCGAAGGCGATGGTGATGCCGTGCACGCCCTCGAACAGCAGCGCCACCGCCGCCAGCCCGGCCACGCCGGCGCTGGCCAGCGGCAGCACCCCCAGCAGCGGGATCTTCCAGCTGCGGTAGGCGACCAGCAGCAGCAGCACCAGGCCGAGGGTGTCGGCCAGGCCGATGCGCTCGGCCTCGCGCCGCGTGCGCCCGCCGATCTCGACCGAGAACGCGCCCGGGCCGGTCATCTCCAGGCGCGCCGGCCCGTCGCCGCGGGCGGCCGCGAAGCGCGCGTGGATCGTCGCGACGGCATCGGCCTGCGCGGCCGGATCGAAACCGGCGGCGCGGGTTTCGACCAGCAGCAGCGCGCGCTCGCCGGCCGCGTCGAACCAGACCCCGTGCAGCTGCTGCGGCGCCGCCGCCGGCGCCCAGGACTCGGCCAGCGCCAGGGTTTCCAGGGTCGGATCCGCCGGCAGCAGCGGTTCGACCAGCGCCGCGGCCGGCGAGCCCAGGTCCTGCACCCGCAGCGCCAGTTCCTCGCGCAGGCGATCGGCGTCCAGCGGGCGCCCGTCGAAGCTGGACGTGAGCAGGTAGCGGTAGGCGAGCAGCTCCGGCGGGAAGGCCTCCAGCCCGGCGCCGGCGCCGTTGGCGACCAGGGTGTAGCGCCGATCGCCCGACAGCGCCGCCTGCAGCGCCTGCGACTGCGCGGCCAGCGCCTCCGGCCCGTCGCCCGACAGCGCCAGCAGCAGCAGGCGCGATCCCGGCCCGTCGCCGAGCTCGTCGATCAGCAGGCGCTGCTCGGGCGTCTGCGGATCGGGCAGGAAGCGGCGCAGGTCGCTGCTGAATTCCAGCCGCTGCCCGACCAGCCAGCCGGCGGCGAGCAGCAGCGCCAGCCAGCCCAGCGCCAGCGCCACGCGCACCGCGGGCGACGAGGACCCTGCCGGCATCTCAGTCGCGCCCGCGGCACAGGCGCAGCGCGGCGTCGAGGCTGTCGACGTCCGCCGCCGCCTCGGCGGCGTCGCCGAGCAGGGTCGGCTGCGCCTCGCCCTGCGCGGGGCGCGACTCGATGCAGCGCAGCTCGCCCGCGCTGCCGCGCAGCACGATCGCCGCCAGGCCGCGACCGGCGCGGGCGTCGCGCGGCGCCAGGGTCAGCGTCCAGGCGTCGGCGGCGCCGTCCACGGACAGGGTGAAGTGTTCCTCCAGCGCCGCGCGGTCGCCGGCAAGCAGGGCGCCGAAGCTGCCCTGCAGGGCCTTCAGCTCCGGCGCCCGGTCGAGCGCGAAGCGGCGCGGCGCACGGCCGGCGCGCTCGATGGTGGCGGCGCCGTCGCGGATGGTGGTGGTTTCGGCATAGGGCCGGCGCACCTCGCGCACCAGGGTGCGCGCGTCCGGGCGCCGGTACTCGCCGGCCAGCGCCAGCGGCTGGCGCAGCATCGGCGAGGAGCGCAGCTCGACGAACGCGGTCGCGGTCGCCTCCGGCCGCGCCAGGCGCGACAGGATCCAGTCGGCATCGACCGCGGCCGCCCCCGGCTCAGCCGCCGCCGGGATCGCCAGCGCCGGCGCCGCCAGCAGGGCCAGCAGCGCCATCGCGCGGCGCACCGCGGTCGTCGCGTTTCCAGAAATCATAGAAATTGAACCAGTTGTAGGGCGCATCGCGCGCATGATGCTCCAGCCTGGCGGCATAACGCTGGATGAGCGCGGCCACGCCCTGCCTCCGCTGCGCCCGCGGCAGGGCGATGCCTTCGCTGAAGGGTTCGAACACCAGATCGTAGCGGTTGCCGCCGCGATACAGGCCGAAGGCCAGCATCACCGGCACCTTGAGCACCGCCGCCATCATCCAGGGCGCGACCGGGAATCCGGCCGGCTCGCCGAAGAACACCACCTCTTCGGTCTGGCCGCCGTCGTGGCTGCGGTCCACCAGCAGCGCCACCATGGCGCCCTGCGCCAGGGCCTCGCCCACGGCGAGCGCGATCGAGGGGCCGTCCTGGCCGGCATCGATCACGGTGGCGGCGATCTCGGGGTTGAGCGCGTCGAGCAGTTCGGTCGTGGCGCGGCCGTGGGCGCGGTCGAGCACCACCCGGATGCGGTACTCGGGCCGCTGCCGAGAGAGCACCCGCAGCACCTCGAAACTGCCCAGGTGCGAACCGAACAGCAGCACGCCGCGGCCGGCGTCCAGGTGCCGGTGCAGCGTCTCCACCCCCGAGACCGCCACCTCGAAGCGTCGCGTGCTCTCGCTGAGCAGGTAGAGCCGGTCGAGGATGGTCGCGGCGAAGGTGTGGATGTGCCGCGCCACCTCCGGCAGCGTCGCCGGCCGCCCGAAGGCACGCGACAGGAAGGCGCGCGAATCGCGCCGCTCGCCGTGCCGGCGCAGCAGGAAGTAGGCGGTGATCGGGTACAGCAGCAGCCGCGCCGGCGCGCGCCCGAAGCGGCTGCCGATCCAGCGGATCAGCCCGATCGCGAACCGCCCGCCGCCCTCGCGCCGGCGCTTCCACTCGGTGCTCACGGGCCGCCGTCCGCGGCCTGGATCTCGCCGCTGGCGATCGCGGCCCCGGCGCACTCCACGCGGAAGCGCCAGGCGCGCCGGCCCGGCAGCGGCCGTTCCTCGAGCACGACCGTCGCCACCTGCCCCGGCAGCAGCGGCTGCAGGAACTTCACCTGCGGGATCCGCACCGCCGCCAGTGGCCCGGCCTGCGCCTCGATCGCCGCCAGCACGTGGTCGAGCACCACCACGCCGGGCACCACCGGCCGGCCGGGAAAGTGTCCGGGAAGGCAGGGGTGGTCGCCGGGGACCGCGAACGCCGCCGCCATTCAGTCCATCCGCGCCAGCATCGCCGCCACCTGGGCCTGCGCCCGGGCGGCCAGCTCCTGGCGCCCCACCGCTGCGCCATCGTCGTTGCGCACCGCGATCGGCTGGCCGATCCCGACCCGGATCGTCCCCGGGCGCGCCCGGAAGAAGCCCTGCACCGGCAGCACCCGGCCAGTGCCGTGCAGCGCGACCGGCAGCACCGGCACGCCGGCATCGATCGCCGCCTGCAGCGACCCGGCCTTGAACGGGCCCAGCACCCCGCTGCGGCTGCGCGTGCCCTCCGGGAACAGGCACAGGCAGCGCCCGCTGCCGAGCAGCGCCGCCGCCTGTCGCCGCAGCAGCGGGCCGGAGCGGCGATCGTCGCGGGCGATGAACAGCATGCCGGTGGCGCGCGCGTACCAGTTCACGAACGGCATCTGGTGCATCTCCTCCTTGAGCAGGAAGCGCAGCGGCACCGGGATCGCGCGGAACAGCGCGCAGATGTCGATCACCGACTGGTGGTTGGCCACCACCAGGCAGGGCTGCGACCAGTCCACGTCCTCGCCGCCCAGCACCTCCAGCCGCGCCCCGGCCCCCGTCAGCAGGCCCGGCGCCCACAGTCGCGAAGCCAGCCGCAGGGCGGTATCGGGGCTGCGCGTCAGCACCTGCACCAGCAGGGCCAGGCTGATGCAGCCGGCGGTCCACAGCAGGGTGAAGGCGAACTGCAGCAGGTTCAGCGGCACCCACAGCCACGCCCAAGCCGGGGCCGAGGCCGGTCGCGTCTCCGTGCGGGTACGGGTGTCATCCATCGGGCGACAGGATACCGTCTGCCTGCGGCACGCCCTGCTTCAGCGCAGCAGATCGCGCCAGAACGCGGGGCCCAGCGCCGCCATCGAACGCAGGAAGCCGGCGAAGCTGCGCTGGTGGCCGGGGAAGCGGCGCTTGCGGATGGCGAATTCGACCGCGAAGAAGCCGCCGATCACGCCGTAGGTGAGGATGTTGGCGATCCAGGACCACTGCTCCGGGGTGATCGGCCAGGGCGAGCGCAGGCCCAGGCTTTCGAGCAGGCCGCCCGGGCTGGCCAGCAGCGCCAGCGCCAGGTTGGCCGCGCCCATCGCCGCCAGTGCGATGGCCCAGGCCGCGGTCAGCCCGCGGGTGTAGCTGTGCAGCTCCGGCGCGACCCCGGCGGGATCGACAATGCCTTCGATCCCCATCAGGATGCGGGTGATCAGCGGCGTCGCCCCCGCGCGCAGGCTGCGCGCGAACACCCAGGCGATCGCCAGCACGAACGCCACCGGCACCAGCAGCAGCGGGACCGCGGCATGCCCGGCCCGGTACAGCGCCCAGGCGCCCCAGAGCGCGGCCGGCAGCGCCAGCCAGGCCCAGCGGCGCCGGTGGAGCAGCGGTTCGAGCAGCAGCATCGCCGCCAGCGCCAGCAGGGCCGCCAGCGCCAGGCCGTCGTTGTCCCACAGGCTGGCCAGGTGGGCGCAGGCGGTATAGCCCAGCGCCAGCAGCAGTTGCAGCGCCAGGATCAAGCGGTGCGGTTCTGCTCGACGTGGGCCGACAGGGCGCGCAGGGAGGCGAAGATGCGCCGGTTCTCGTCGTTGTCCGAGCGCAGCTGGAAGCCGTAGCGCTTGCTGATCGCCAGCGCCAGCTCGAGCGCGTCGATCGAGTCCAGGCCCAGGCCGGCGTTGAACAGCGGCGCCTCCGGATCGATCTGCGCGGCCTGGACGTCCTCCAGGTTGAGCGCTTCGACCAGCAGTTCGGCCAGTTCCTGTTCGGCGGGGGTCTGGTTGGGCATACCTTGCTTCCGTATGGGAGGGGGGCACCCGCAGCGGCCTGTCGGCGGGGGCGCTATCATGCGCGCCCGAATGATGGCATGCGCCGCCGCGGACGGCGAGCAACACCCAGGATGCTGCACCCCGACATTTCCCGGCAATCACGCAAGGACGCGCCCGCGGCGGCGGCCCGCCCGCGCCCGGCCTGCGGCGGCCTCGCGCCGCGGCGGAGCCTGCCGTGAGCCGCCCGCTGCCCGCAATCGAGCCCGGCGCCCGGCTGCGCGTGGACTACGTGCACGCCTCCAGCCCCGGGGCGCTGCTGCGCGAGGACGACGTGCTGGCGATCCTGGGCTTCGGCGACGACGCCCCGCGCTGCGACGACCCGCGCTACCTGCGGGTGCCGCTGCAGCCCTGGGGCGCCGCGCCGCTGGAGGTCTGGCGGGCCAACGCCCCGGTCTCCCGCGGCTGGGCGCCGGGCCCCGCGCAGGCCGGCGGCCGCATCGCCTGGGCCAGCGACGGCCACCTGAGCTTCGGCGCGATCGAGATCGAGGAGAGCGGCATCGGCATCGTCGAGGCCGCGCGCCTGGGCTACCGCTCGCTGATCGAACACATCTCCGACAGCCCCACGCCCGAACTGCTGCGGATCTGGAACTACCTCGACGCGATCACCCTGGGCGACGGCGACACCGAGCGCTACCGCCAGTTCTGCGTGGGCCGCGCCGCCGGGCTGGGCGAATTCGACACCAGCCGGCTGCCGGCGGCGACCGCGATCGGGCGCTGCGACGATGCCCGCGTGATCCAGATCTACTGGCTGTCGGCGCGCGCGCCGGGCACGCCGGTGGAGAACCCGCGCCAGGTCAGCGCCTACCGCTACCCGCGGCGCTACGGCCCGCAGGCGCCGAGCTTCGCCCGCGCCATGCTCCCGGCCGACGGCAGCGACATGCCGCTGCTGCTGTCGGGCACCGCGGCGGTGGTCGGCCACGCCTCGCAGCACGACGGCGAGCTGCTGGGACAGGTGGAGGAGACCTTCAACAACTTCGACGCCCTGCTCGGCAGCGCGCGCCAGCAGCGTCCGGCCCTGCCGGCGCAGTTCGGCGCCGGCACCCGGCTGAAGGTGTACGTGCGCGACCGCGATGACCTGCCGCTGGTCGCCCGCACCCTGGACGCGCGCTTCGGCGATCGGGTGCCGCGGGTGCTGCTGCACGCCGCGATCTGCCGCCGCGAGCTGGCGGTGGAAGTCGACGGCGTGCACGGCGAGGGCTGAGCGCCGCTCCTCCTGCCGGCGCCCCTGCGTCCCGGGGCAGGCGCGGCCGCGGCCAGGCCACGCCCTGCCGGCCGCGGGCCAGAATCCGCGAAATGCCCGGAACACCTGCTTTCCGCGGCGGTGCGCGTAGAATCAGGGCATGGCCTACCCGGATATCCGCCTGCGGCGCATGCGCCGCGATGATTTTTCGCGCCGGCTGATGCGCGAAACCACGCTGACCGCCGACGACCTGATCTATCCGGTCTTCGTCCACGAGCCCGCCGGGCGCGCGCCGGTGCCGTCGATGCCCGGCATCGAGCGGCTGTCCATCGACGAGCTGCTGCGCGTGGCCGAAGCCGCCTGCGAGCTGCGCATCCCGGCGCTGGCGCTGTTCCCGGTGACCGCGCCGGAGGCCAAGTCGGAGGACGCGTCCGCCGCCTGGGACGACAACGGCCTGTGCCAGCGCGCGGTGCGTGCGCTCAAGGCGAATTTCCCGCAGTTGGGCGTGATCACCGACGTCGCGCTCGATCCCTACACCTCGCACGGCCAGGACGGCCTGGTCGACGACGACGGCTACGTGATGAACGACGCCACCGTCGAGGCCCTGGTGCAGCAGGCGCTGTCGCACGCGCGCGCCGGCGCCGACGTGGTCGCGCCCAGCGACATGATGGACGGCCGCATCGGCGCGCTGCGCGCCGCGCTCGAGGACGACGGCCACGTCCACACCCGCATCCTGGCCTACTCGGCCAAGTACGCCAGCGCCTTCTACGGGCCGTTCCGCGACGCGGTCGGCTCGGCCGCGGCGCTGGGCAAGGCCGACAAGAAGACCTACCAGATGGATCCGGCCAACAGCGACGAGGCCCTGCGCGAGGTCGCTCTGGACCTGGACGAGGGCGCCGACATGGTCATGGTCAAGCCGGGCCTGCCCTACCTGGACATCGTGCGCCGGGTGAAGGACAGCTTCGGCGTGCCGACCTTCGTCTACCAGGTCAGCGGCGAGTACGCGATGCTCAAGGCCGCGGACACCAACGGATGGATCGACGGGCGCGCCTGCGCGCTCGAGGCCCTGGTCTCGATCAAGCGCGCCGGCGCGGATGGCGTGCTGACCTATTTCGCCCTCGATGCCGCGCAATGGCTGAAGGAATCGACATGAAGCGTTACGCCGTCTTCGGACACCCCGTCTCCCACTCGCTGTCGCCCCGCATCCACGCCGCCTTCGCGGCGCAGACCGGCATCGCGCTGGAATACACCGCCATCGAGGCGCCGCCGGAAGCGTTCCCGACCGCGCTGCAGGCCTTCGCCGACGCCGGCGGCGCCGGCGCCAACGTGACCCTGCCGCTGAAGGAGATCGCATTCGCGCTCGCCGCCACCCGCACCACGCGCGCCCAGCGCGCCGGCGCGGTCAACACCCTGGTGCGCAGCGACGGCCAGTGGCATGGCGACAACACCGACGGCGCCGGACTGGTCCGCGACCTGGCCGACCGCCTGCGCATCGACCTGCGCGGCCGCCGCACCCTGATGCTCGGCGCCGGCGGCGCCGCTCGCGGGGTCGCCCCGGCCCTGCTCGATGCCGGCATCGGCCAGCTGTTCATCGTCAACCGCACGCCCGAACGCGCCGACGCCATGGCCGACGCGCTCGGCGATCCGGCGCGCGTGCACGTGCGCTACCTGGACGACCTGCGCACGCTGGGCGATTTCGAACTGATCATCAACGCCACCTCCGCCCGCGGCGCGCTGCAGCCGCTGCCGATCTCGCTGCTGGCGCCGCGCCCGACGGTGGTCGACCTGAGCTACGGCGAGGCGGCGATCCCGTTCCTGGCCTGGGCCCGCGCCAACGGCGTGCGCAACGCCATCGACGGCCTGGGCATGCTGGTCGAACAGGCCGCCGAGAGCTTCGCCCTGTGGCACGGCGTGCGCCCGCAGACCGATCCGGTCTATGCCGAACTGCGCGAACGCGACGCGCTGCTGGTCACCGCCGACTGACAGTTTCCGCCGACGCCCGTGGCATTTCCGACCTTCGCCTCCGATTGAAGCATTCGAGGGCAGGTTCTGGGCGGGAATGACGGATAAAAATGGTTAGGGAACCTCTGAACAAGCCGTCATCGCGGCGAAAGCCGGGAACCAGATTTTTCAACGGCTTGCTGAAGAACTGGGTTTCGGCTTTCACCGGAATGACGGCTTGTTCAGAGGTTCCGTAGTCCTACTGTGTCATAAATAGGATATCCTGTCGTCAGTCCCGAGATGCGATGGTTCATCATGGCCACAACCCGCA
>CAKTDC010000024.1 GCA_934541015.1 uncultured Luteimonas sp. | reverse complement strand
TCTGATTGTTTGTTGAAACACAATCATGGCACTCGATGCCGAGCGGCTCGCCGCTGAAGCGGGAAGTCTCCTTTTTATTCATGCATGGACTCCCCCGTCAACCCCTGACGGCAAGGTTCAATGAAGCGGTAGCTTCACGGCGTTGGATTCTGGATATTCATTCTGCTGACGCTTTGCTTCAATCCGGGTAAACGGGAGCGGTCCACATGGAGTCGACCCCGCTTCGCGGGCCCGTTCAACTCGATATGCCAGGCTCAGGAGCCACCATGCCGCGACACGAGAAGATCGACTATGTCGAGTACCCGTCCAGAGACCTCGAGGGAACGAAGCGATTCTTCAGCCAGGCGTTCGGCTGGGCGTTCGAGGACTACGGCCCCGACTACATCGCATTCTCCGACCAGGGCCTCGATGGCGGTTTCTTCAGGTCCAGCCTGGCGGCCCGGACGGAGGCCGGGAGTGCGCTTGTCGTCCTTTACAGCGACGACCTTGAAGCCACGCTTCGCAAGGTCGAGGCCGCTGGTGGCGAAGTGATGAAGCCGATCTTCGCCTTCCCGGGCGGCCGCCGGTTCCATTTCACGGAGCCCGGGGGCAACGAGCTCGCCGTGTGGTCGGAACCTGCGGCCTGACAGTTCGAGCCGGCCCCGGCGGTCGGTGCTTGAACAGGGGACACTGCCGGCGGGCGGGGAAAGCAGGACCGCCGGGGCCAGGCCGGCAGCGGCTGACGCCGGGCCCGTCGCCGCCACGGGCGGTGAAGCTTCGGCGCCGGCTGCGTTCAAACAGGGGCTGCGGGCGCCCTCGGCCAATCCGCCCCGCTCAGAGCCTGCTCACGCTCCACGACACCGGCCTGCCGTCGCGGTACGGCATGACGCCGTGGAAGGCGCGCGGGTCGGCGTCGAACACCAGCGGCAGGAAATGGCGGTCGCCCTCCCACAGCGGCAGCTCGAGGATCGCGTCGACATCGATCCATTCCAGCGTGCCCTCGGGATTGGAGAGGAAGGGCGTGCCGCTGAAGGCGGTGATCACGAACAGGAAGCCGAACCAGTCCTCGCCATCCCGGCCGAAGCCCGGCCAGCTGACGGTGCCGCGCAGCTGCATGGCGCCGCAGTCGATCCCGGCTTCCTCGCGGATCTCGCGGCGCATGCCCTCGACCACGTTCTCGTCCGGCTCCAGCTTGCCGCCCAGGCCGTTGTACTTGCCCAGGTGCTGGTCCTGCGGACGCGCGTTGCGGTGGATCATCAGTACGCGGCGGCGATCGGGCGACAGCACGTAGCCGAGGGTGGCGAGGATGGGCGTATAGGGCATGCGCGGTGGGTGTGCGGGTGCAGGCCGGCGATTGTAGTGGCGCGGCGCGCACTCGCGGCCGCCGGGATCACTGCCGGCTGGCCAGCAGCCGGTCGAGGATGGACTTGAGCGCCAGCGGGCGCACCGGCTTCTGCAGCAGGGACAGGCCGCACTCCATCGCCGCGCGGCGCACCTCGCCGCTGTCGTCGGCGCTCAGGATCAGGGTCGGGCGGGCGCCGAAGCGCGCGGCCAGGCGCTCGCGCAGGGCGATGCCGGTGTCGCCATCGTCGAGGTGGTGGTCGAACAGCCACAGCACCGCCTGCCGGCGCGACAGCGCCTCCTCGGCGCCCTCTCCGCCGGCCGCCGCGTCCACGCTGCAGCCCCAGCCCTGCAGCAGGGCCGCCAGCGCGGCCAATGCCGCCGGGTCGTTGTCCACCAGCAGGACGTGGGAACCGGCCAGGCCGGCGCGGGCAGGCACCGGCTCGGAGCGTTCCGCCGCCTGCGCCCGCGGCAGCCGCAGGGAAAACACCGTGCCCTGCCCGACCCGGCTGCGCAGCCCGATCGGCGCATCCATCAGGCGGGTGATGCGGTCGGCGATCGCCAGCCCGAGGCCGAGGCCCTGCCCCGCCACGCCGTCGCCGCGGCGGAATTCCTCGAAGATCAGGGCGCGCTGCGAGGGATCGATGCCCGGCCCAGTGTCGTGCACCTCGATGCGCACGCCGTCGCCATCGCGCCGCGTGCCCAGCACGATCGCGCCCTCGCGGGTGTAGCGCACGGCGTTGGCCAGGAAGTTCTGCAGCACCCGGCGCAGCAGCTGCGGATCGCCGTGCACCCAGACGGCGGTGGGCGCGTAGCGGAACCTGAGCCCGCGCTCCTCGGCAAGCGCGCGGAACTCGGAGGCGAGCGGATCGAGCAGTTCGGCCAGCGGGAAGTCGCGCATCTGCGGCAGCAGGCCGCCGGCCTCCAGACGCGACATGTCGAACAGGCCGGTCAGCAGGTCGGTGGTCGAATCGAGCGCACCGCGCACCTGGTCGAGCGAGCGGCGGCGCGGCGGGTCGAGCTGCTTGGCCAGGGCATCGGTGAACAGCTGCGCGGCGTGCAGCGGCTGCAGCAGGTCGTGGCCGACGGCGGCGAGGAACCGCCCCTTGGCGTCGTTGGCGCGCTCGGCCTCGTGCTTGGCCTGCTCCAGGCTGGCGGTACGCTCCTCGACGCGTTGCTCCAGGGTCTCGTTGGCGCGCTTGAGCTCGGCCTCGGCGTCGCGGAAGGCGGTGACGTCGGTGAAGGTGGCCACGAAGCCGCCGCTGGGCATCGGATTGCCGCGGATCTCGACCACGGTACCGTCCGGGAACCTGCGCTCGGCGTGGTACGGCGTGCCGGCCCGCATGTGCTGCAGGCGCTTGCGCGCCTCCTGCTCGATGTTGACCGGCCCGATGATGCCCTGGCGCATGTTGTGCCGGATCAGCGCCTCGATCGGCAGCCCGACCTTGAGCATGCCCGGCGGAAAGCCGAACAGCTGCGCGTAGCGCCCGTTCCAGGCCACCAGGCGCAGCTCGCTGTCGACCACGCTGATGCCCTGGCTCATGTTCTCCAGCGCCGCCTCGAGCAGGCTCTGGTTGAAGCGCAGGTCCTGAGAGGCCTCGCCGACGATGGCGGCCACGGTGTCCAGGTCCGGCCCGGCCTCGCGCCGCGCGGCGTCGAGCAGCAGCCGCGCCGAGGCGCTGCCGAGCACCGCCGCCAGTTCACGCTCCAGCCGCGTCTCCACCAGGGCCGGGACCGGCCCGGCGGCAGGCGCGCCGCGCAGCAGCTGGTCGACCTTGTGCGCGGGCAGGAAGCGGCGGCCGGCGTTGCGCAGCGTCTGCAGGTCGGAGCCGCGGGCGGCCTGGCGGCTGGTGGTCTCGCGCCGCATGCTCAGCAGCAGGGTCACCAGGGTGCCGACAAACAGGCTCGCGCCCACCGCGCGGCCCAGCCGGCTCCAGCCGGTGAGCCCGAACAGCGAATCGGGCGACAGCCAGCTCCAGCCGAACGGCCCGTCGCGCATCCAGCCCGCCTCCGCCCCCAGCAGGTCGGCGACCATCGGCGTGAGCGTCACCCAGGCCCAGACCGCGAAGCCCGAAAGGATGCCGGCTACCGCCGCGCGCGGCTGGGTCTGCGGCCGCCACACCGCGAAGACCATGGCCGGGGCCAGCGTGGCCAGCGCCGAGAACGACACCGCGCCCACGTCCGCCAGCGCCTCGTTGCCGCTGACCAGGCGGCTGTAGGCCCAGCCCAGCAGCATGATCGCGAGGATGCCGCCGCGCCGCAGCAGCAGCAGCGCGCCGCGCTGGTCGTCGCTTTGCCCGCGCAGCCAGGCCGCGCGCAGCAGCCCGGGCGCGAACCAGTGGTTGCCGATCATCAGGCTCAGCGCCAGGGTGCTGACGATGACCATGCCGGTGGACGCACTCAGCCCGCCCAGGAACACCAGCAGCGCCAGGCCCTCGTTGCCCTGCGACAGCGGCAGCGCCAGCGAATACATGTCCGAGGGCACGCTGTCGCCGAACAGCGCCGTGCCCGCCTTCGCCAGCGGCAGGCCCGGCAGGGCGATCAGCAGCAGGTACAGCGGGAACTGCCAGCGCGCCGTGCGCACGTCGCGCTCGTCCCGGCACTCGACCACGCCGACGTGGAACTGGTGCGGCATCAGGAACATCGCCAGCGCGCCCAGCAGCACCAGCGGCGCGAACCCCGACGCGGTCGATTCCACCTGCGTCCGCGCGGCGGCCGCGGTGTCTGGCAGGTCGAGCGCGAAGAACACGAAAGCGCCCAGCGCCAGCATGGCCACGAGCTTGAACAGCGATTCGAACGCGATCGCCAGCACCAGCCCGCGGTTGTGTTCTACCGCGCTGGCGCGGCGGGTTCCGAACAGCATCGCGAACAGGGCCATCGCCAGGGCCAGGTACAGCACGCCGTCGCGCCAGACCGGCGGCGCCGTGTCCACCCAGCCGCCGGAACCGGCGATCAGGGTGGAGAAACTCATGGTGATCGCCTGCAGCTGCAGGGCGATGTAGGGGATCAGGCCCAGCACCGCGACCAGGGTGACCGTGGCCGCCAGCCACGCATCCTTGCCCAGGCGCGTGGCGATCAGATCGGCCAGGGAGGTGGCGTTGCTCTCGCGCGCCAGCCGCACCAGGCGGATCATGAACGAGAACGCCAGGGCGTAGAACAGGATCGCGCCGATGAAGGTCGGCGGCAGCGGCCAGCCGTAGCGCGCGGCCTGGGTGACCGTTCCGTAGAACGTCCACGAGGTGCAGTGCACCGCGAGCGACAGAGTGTAGACGTGGCGCCAGTGGCGGGCGAACGCGCCGCTGCGGCGCTCGGCGTAGACCGCGGTCCCGAACAGCACGGCCACCCAGGCCAGCGCGGCAATCACCACCAGACCGATGCTCAGCATCGCCGTCCACCCGCCGCCAGCAGTTCCCGCCGCCCCATTCGCACACCCGCCACCCCGGTTCCGGGGAGCATAACGCAGCGACGGCGGGCCGAGGCCCGCCGTCGCTGTTGCAACTATTGCGAAGGAATAATCAGAAGCTGTAGCGCGCGGTCAGGCTGTACTGGCGCGGCGGGCCGTAGAAGCCGGTCAGGATGCCCAGCGCGGCGATGTTGTAGCCGGTGGTGCGGTATTCCTTGTCGGCCAGGTTGGTGCCCTGCAGCGAGAACGTCCAGGCGTCGCTGGCGCGCCAGACCACGCCGGCGTTGACCAGCCCGTAGCCTTCCTGCTTGATGTCCTCGGACAGGTCGGTGGTCGGGTAGACCTCGCTCTGGTAGACGTAGCTGACGCGGGCCGACAGATTGCCGCCGTTGGCCAGGTCGGTACGCCACTCGACGTTCAGCGCGCCCGAGAACTCCGGGGCGTTGGTGAACACCTGGGTGTCGGCCACGTTGACACCGCCGCTCATGAACTCGTCGTACTCGGTGTCCAGGTACGCCAGGTTGCCGCTGATCAGCCAGTTGTCGTTCGGCAGGAACTGGTACTCGAACTCGGCACCGTTGACCGTGCCCTTGCCGGCGTTGGTGAAATCGCCGAGGAAGGCATCATCGACGCCGTCGCCGTCGGAGTCGTAGCCGGTGAACACCGACAGCTGGATGTCGTCGTACTTGTTGTGGAACGCGGCGATGTTCAGGAACAGGCGCTGGTCGAGCAGGCCCATCTTGGCGCCGAGTTCGAAGCTGTCCACCTTCTCGTCGTCGAACGGCAGCAGGGTGTGCGGCACCGCGGAGTTGGCGCGGATGTTGTAGCCGCCCGACTTGAAGCCGCGCGAGGCCAGGCCGTACAGCAGCACGTCCGGGGTGACCTGGTAGCCGAGCGAGATCTTCGGCGAGACGTTGCTGAAGTTGACGGTCTTGTCGAACGCGGCCGGGGTGGCGATCACCGTGTCGAAGTCGGCGCTCGCGTAGGCGCGGTTGAGCACGATGGCGTGCTTGTCCTCGTCGGTGTAGCGGGCACCGAGGTTGATGTCCAGGCGATCGGTCAGGTCGATCGTCCAGTCCGCGTACAGCGCGATGCTCTCGGTGTAGACCGTACCGCGGGTGTCGCCGAACGAGGCGTTGAGGAAGTTGTTCAGCACCTGGCCGCCGGCCTCGCCGTCGAAGGCGTAGATGCCGACCACGCCGCGGGCGCGGCCGCCGGCATCGAAGTTGACCTGGACTTCGTTGCTGACCTGCTCGTCGCTGTAGAACGCCAGCACGTCGACGATGCGGTTGGGCAGCATGTCGAAGTCGATGTTGGTCTCGGTGTCGGACTCGCGCTTGGCGATGACGTACTTGGCCGACCAGTCATCGTTGATGCGCCAGTTGACGGTCGCCGACATGCCCAGCATCGAGGTGTCGTTGACGTTGGGCATGTTGCTGCGGATGTCGTAGCGGCTGTCCAGCGGCTGATAGCCGGAGCCCAGGTGCGGATCGATCACGTAGTCCAGGAAGTTGCCCGACAGCATCTTGCCGCCGCGCACGCCGGACTGGTCGTCCATCCAGTCGATCGAGAACTGGATGTCGAAGTCCTCGTTGACGTAGGCGCCGAGCTGGGCGCGCGCCGCCAGGATCTCCTTGTCCGAGACCTCCTGGCCGGTGTACACGTTGGTGCCGTAGCCGTCGCGGTTCATGCTGGCGACCGCCACGCGGGCGCGCAGGGCGTCGCCGGCGCCGATGGCGCCACCGATGGCGGCCTTGACGTCGAGCTGGTTGTGGTTGCCCACGGTGATCGAGCCGAAGCCGCTGGTGCGGGCCGGGAGGCCGCGCGAGATGTACTTGATCGCGCCGCCGATGGTGTTCTTGCCGTACAGCGAGCCCTGCGGGCCGCGCAGCACTTCGATGCGCTCGACGTCGAACACGTCAAGCAGTGCGCCCTGCGGGCGGGCGATGTAGACGTCGTCGAGGTAGATGCCCACGCCCGGGTCCACGCCCCACAGCGGGTCGGCCTGGCCGATGCCGCGGATGTAGGCGGTCACGGTGCTGCTCGAACCACGGGCCGCGTACACGGTGGTGTTCGGCACCTGGCCGGCGATGTCGCCGATGTCCTGCACGTTGAGCTTCTCGAGCGCCTCGGGCGTGAACGCGGTGACCGCCACCGGCACTTCCTGCAGGGTCTCCTCGCGCTTGCGGGCGGTGACGATGATCTTGTCCAGGCTCGAAACCGAGGCCTGCTGTTCGCCCTGGGGTGCTTCCTCCTGGGCCATTGCAACGGGTGCAGCCATTCCCAGCGCGATCGCCAGGCTCAGGGTGCTGTACTTCAGGTTGACACGCTTCATCAGGGCCTCCCAAGGGTTTGCGTGACGTGCGGCCGGATCACCGCATGCCGCGAAGGTTAAATAGTCGTAAGGAGGGGCGGCATCGTACCTTCGGACAATGGGACGGAAACGCCCTGGTCCGGAGACTGTCGGCCGGTTTCCGTCGGCCACTGCGCCCAGGCATTGAGAATGGATTTCCTTATCGTCCTTGCGGCACTGTGCTTCCTGATGCTGGTGGCCTACCGCGGCTACAGCGTCATCCTGTTCGCCCCCGTCGCCGCCCTCGGCGCGGTGCTGCTGACCGATGCATCCCTGGTCGCACCGATGTTCACCGGCCTGTTCATGGACAAGATGGTCGGCTTCCTGAAGCTCTACTTCCCGGTCTTCGTGCTCGGCGCGGTGTTCGGCAAGGTGATCGAGCTGTCGGGCTTCTCCAAGTCCATCGTCACCGCGGCCATCCGCATCGTCGGCGCGCAGCGGGCGATGCTCTCGATCGTGCTGGTCTGCGCCCTGCTCACCTACGGCGGCGTGTCGCTGTTCGTGGTGGTGTTCGCGGTCTACCCGTTCGCGGCCGAGCTGTTCCGCCAGGGCAACATCCCCAAGCGCCTGATCCCGGGGACGATCGCGCTGGGCGCCTTCACCTTCACCATGGACGCGCTGCCGGGCACCCCGCAGATCCAGAACATCATCCCCACCACGTTCTTCGGCACCAACACCTGGGCCGCGCCGGTGCTGGGCACCGCCGGCGGCGTGTTCATCCTGATCGTCGGCATGACCTATCTGGAATGGCGCCGCCGTTCCGCGGCCCGCGCCGGCGAGGGCTATGGCGATGCCGCCACCCTGCTCAACGAGCCGGCCGCCTACCAGGGCGGCGCGCTGCCCAATCCGGTGATCGCGGTGCTGCCGCTGATCCTGGTGGGGGTGAGCAACATCCTGTTCACCTGGCTGATCCCGCAGTTCTACGGGGACACGCATTCCTTCATTCCGGCGGTGATCGGCAACCCGGCGCCGGTGGAGCAGGAGATTTCGCGCATCACCGCGATCTGGGCGGTACTTGGGGCGCTGCTGGTCGGGATCCTGAGCGTGCTGGCGTTCGCCTGGCGACCGGTGCTGGCCAGCTTCGCCGAAGGCTCCAAGGCGGCCGTGGGCGGGGCGCTGCTGGCGGCGGGCAACACCGCCTCCGAGTACGGATTCGGTGCGGTGATCGCGGCCCTGCCCGGCTTCCTGGTGGTGGCCAATGCGCTGGGGGCGATCCCGAATCCGCTGATCAACGAGGCGGTGACGGTGACGGCGCTGGCCGGCATCACCGGTTCGGCCTCCGGCGGCATGAGCATCGCGCTGGCGGCGATGGCGGAAACCTTCATCGCCAACGCCGATGCGGCGGGCATCCCGATGGAAGTCCTGCACCGCGTGGCCTCGATGGCCTCCGGCGGCATGGACACCCTGCCCCACAACGGCGCCGTGATCACCCTGCTTGCGGTCACGGGGCTGACCCACCGCCAGTCCTACAAGGACATCTTCGCGATCACCATGATCAAGACCATGGCCGTGTTCGTGATCATCGGGCTGTTCTACGCGACCGGGCTGGTCTGACGGGGCGGCCCTGCGGGCCCGGGCTGCGCCGGAAGAAGAGGATCCGGCCGCCCTCCGGCCGCCGGCGCATCACCACCCGATCTGGATATCGTGACGCCGGCGTCCTCTGCGCCGGCGTTTTGCGTGGATGGGCGGGGGGGTGGCGGATGGTCCACCGCGGCTGACGGGCCCCCACCCCGGCCCTCCCCCGCAGGCGGAGGAGGAGCAGGACGCGAAGTCGGGGAAGAGAGCAGGACGCGGAGTCCGGAAGGGGCAGGACGCGGAGTCGGGGACCGACACCGGAAACAGGCGCAGCCCGCTTTGCCCCCTCCCCCGCCTGCCGGGGTGGGGCCGGGGTAGGGCCCGGCTTTTCGCCGGGCGCAAACGAAAAGAGCGGGCTTTCGCCCGCTCTTCTCCACTTTTCCGGCACAGGCCCGTCGAGGTTACTCGACCACGCCCTCGCCTTCGGCCACCGCCTTCATCGACAGACGGATGCGGCCCTGCTTGTCGACTTCCAGCACCTTGACCTTGACCAGATCGCCTTCCTTCAGCTTGTCGCCGACCTTCTCCACGCGCTCGCTGGAAATCTGCGAGACGTGCACCAGGCCGTCCTTGCCCGGCAGGATGGTCACGAACGCGCCGAAGTCCATGATCTTGGCGACCTTGCCCTCGTAGATCCGGCCCGGCTCGACGTCGGACGTGATCTGCTCGATGCGGTCCTTGGCGGCCTGGGCCGCGGCGGCGTTGACCGAGGCGATGACGATGGTGCCGTCGTCCTGGATGTCGATCTGGGTACCGGTTTCCTTGGTGATCGCCTGGATCGTCGAACCGCCCTTGCCGATCACCTCGCGGATCTTGTCCGGATGGATCTTGATCGTCAGCAGGCGCGGCGCGTACTCGCTCAGTTCGGTGCGCGCGGTGGTCAGCGCATGGCTCATCTCGCCCAGGATATGCAGGCGACCCTGCCTGGCCTGCGCCAGCGCCACCTTCATGATGTCCTCGGTGATGCCCTGGATCTTGATGTCCATCTGCAGCGCGGAAATGCCGTTCTCGGTGCCGGCGACCTTGAAGTCCATGTCGCCCAGGTGGTCCTCGTCGCCGAGGATGTCGCTGAGCACCACGTAGTCGTCGCCTTCCTTGACCAGGCCCATGGCGATACCGGCCACAGGGGCCTTGATCGGCACGCCCGCGTCCATCAGCGCCAGCGAGGAACCGCAGACCGAGGCCATCGAGGAGGAGCCGTTGGACTCGGTGATCTCCGACACCACGCGGATCGTGTACGGGAACTCCTCCATCGTCGGCATCACCGCCAGAACGCCGCGCTTGGCGAGGCGGCCGTGGCCGATCTCGCGGCGCTTCGGGCCCATCATGCGCCCGGCTTCACCGACCGAATAGGGCGGGAAGTTGTAGTGGAACAGGAAGTGCTCCTTGTACTCGCCCGAGACCGCATCGATCACCTGCCCGTCGCGGGCGGTACCGAGGGTGACGGCGACGATCGCCTGGGTTTCGCCGCGGGTGAACAGCGCCGAGCCGTGCACGCGCGGCAGGATGCTGACCTTCGAGGCGATCGGACGGACGGTGTCGAGCGCGCGTCCGTCGATGCGGACCCTGGTCTTGAGGACCGAGTCGCGCATGGTCTGGTATTCCTGTTCGCCGAACTCCTTGGACAGCTCGGCGGCCGACCAGCCATTGGCCTCGGCTTCCGGCTCCAGCGCGCCGAGGACCGCCTTCCTGACCGTGGAGATCGCGTCCCTGCGCTCGAGCTTGTCGCGGACCTGGAACGCAGCGGCCAGCTGCTCGCCCACCGCCGTGCGGACGGCCGCAACCAGGCCCTGGTCGGCGGCAGGCGCGGACCACTCCCACTTCGGCTTGCCGGCTTCGGCGACCAGTTCGTTGATCGCGGCGATCGCGACCTGCTGCTGCTGGTGGCCGAACATGACCGCGCCGAGCATCACATCTTCCGACAGCTCGCGGGCTTCCGATTCGACCATCAGCACTGCCGCGGCGGTTCCGGCGACCACCAGCTCCAGCTCCGACTCCTTGAGCTCGCTGACGGTCGGGTTCAGCAGGTACTGGCCGTCCCTGTAACCGACCTTGGCGGCGCCGATGGGACCATCGAACGGTGCGCCGGTCAGCGACAGCGCAGCCGAGGCGCCGATCAGCGCCAGGATGTCGCCATCGACCTCGGGATTCATCGACATCACGGTGGCGATGATCTGCACTTCGTTGCGGAAGCCATCCGGAAACAGCGGACGGATCGGGCGATCGATCAGGCGCGAGATCAGGGTTTCCTTCTCGGTCTGGCGGCCTTCGCGCTTGAAGAAGCCGCCGGGGATGCGGCCTCCGGCGTAGAACTTCTCCTGGTAATCGACCGTCAGCGGGAAGAAATCCTGCCCTTCGCGTGCGGTCCTGTTGGCCACCGCGCTGACCAGCAGCACTGTGCCATCACACGACACCATGACCGCACCGCCGGCCTGGCGCGCGATCTCGCCGGTCTCGAGGGTGACGGTCCTGGCGCCGTACTGGAAGGTCTTGGTCACTTTTGCCACGTGTGGAGCTCCTCGGTTTTCATTCGTTCCGCGTACGGCCCGTGCCGCTGCGGGATCTGAGGGCCTGGGGCAGAGGGCTGAGGGTTGAAGCGCAGAGCGCGGCGCGTCTGGTTTCCAATCCTCAGTCCCCGGCTCCGGGTCCCCGTCAAAAAGACGCCGCGGCGCATTGCTGCGCCGCGGCGGATGTTTCTTTTATCGGCGCAGGCCGAGCTTCTCGATCAGGGCCCTGTAGCGCTCGGCGTCCTTGCGGTGCAGGTAGTCGAGCAGGCTGCGGCGGCGGTTGACCATCTTGAGCAGGCCACGGCGGCCGTGGTGGTCCTTCTTGTGGATCTTGAAGTGCTCGGTCAGGTGGGCGATGCGCGCGCTGAGCAGGGCGACCTGCACTTCCGGCGAGCCGGTGTCGTTGTCGCCGCGCTTGTGTTCTTCGATGATCTTGCTGTTGTCGATGGACATGATTGCCTCTGGGCCACGAAACCGGCAGAGAACGGCGCTGCGTCGTCGACGCGAGCGGCGTACCGCCTGGTCCGTCATTGGGATGGCCGGGAAATCCCGGTGGGAGAAACGTTCGAAAGTGCTTGAAAAAGCCCCGGAATTGTAGCCTCCCGGGGCCCCTGGGACAAGTTCGGCAAGCGCATGCCGCGTGACCACCCGGCCGAGGGCGCTCGCCGCGGGCCTGCAGAGCCCTGCTCCGCCTGCTCAGGCCCCGGCGCCCGCGGCGGGAAGCGCCCAGGAAAACAGTCGCCTGGGCCGCAGCTGGCCGTCGGCGACCTGCCCCAGCCCCAGCGCCCGCCCGCCGGCGTCGAACACCGCCACCTCCCCCGCAGCCCGGAAGGATCCGGCCACGGTCTGGCCCAGGGCCAGCCGCCGGGCCTGGCCGGGATCGACCTCCACCGGTGCCCAGGAGGCCATGCCCTGCTCCACCGGCAGCAGGCAGGCCTCCAGGCTGCGCTCGCCGCGGGCGGCAAGCGCCTCCAGTTCGGCCGGGGTCCACATCCGCGGCTCGCGGAACGGGTCCACCCAGAGCCGCCGGAGCTCGGCCACGTGCGCGCCGCAGCCCAGCGCCTCGCCCAGGTCGCGGACCAGGCTGCGCACATAGGTGCCCGATCCGCATTCGACGTGGAGCCTGAGCAGCGGTTCGCCGCCGTCGAGCAGGTCGGCCGCCGAGCGCAGCTCGAAGGCGTGCACATGGACTTCGCGCTCTTCGACCTCGACCATCTCCCCGCGCCGCGCCTTTGCGTACAGCGGCTCGCCGCCGCGCTTGAGCGCCGAGTAGATCGGGGGCCGCTGCCGGATCGTGCCGGTCAGCGCCGTCAGCGCGGCGTCGATCCTGCCGATACCCAGCTCCGGGACCGGGCGTTCGATCAGCGGCTGACCCTCGGCGTCGTCGGTGTCGGTGACGATCCCGAGGCGGGCCACGGTGTCGTAGGCCTTGCGCGCCCCCAGAAGGCCGCCAGCGATCTTGGTCGCTTCGCCGAAGCAGATCGGCAGCAGCCCGGTGGCGAGCGGATCCAGGCTGCCGGTATGGCCGCCCTTTTCGGCGCGGAACAGGTGCCGCGCCCGCTGCAGCGCCTGGTTCGAACTCAGCCCCTGCGGCTTGTCGAGCAGCAGGATGCCGTCGAGTTTGCGGAACTTCGTGCGCGGGCGGGCCGTCATCGATGCATTGTAAGTGGCATGCTGCTGATGCGGGCCATGACCGGCGGCCTTCCTCCGCCACGGTTTTTCCGGCTGGCCCGCGTGTCCCGCACAACCAGAGGAGACATCCCATGAAGAAGACCACACTGGGCCTTGCCCTGGCGCTGTGCCTCCCGGGCCTGTCCGCGTACGCGCAGGACGCCCCGGCGATGGCGCCCGCGGACGACTACGTTCCCAGCCTGATCACCGACACTCCGCTGCAGGGACGGCAGCTGGCGATCACCCTGGTCCGCAAGACCATCGGCAGCATCCAGAAGGACGGCGACGCCAAACGCCGCGTGCGGGAGAAGTACGAGGAGGATCCGGTGATGCTGATGCGCGCGGCGGAACTGGTCGCGATCGAGTTCAGGACCATCGCCGAGGCCAACGACTACTGGCGCGACCGGAAGGACGGCGGCGACTGAATCGCGCGGCTGCGGCCGGGCTTCCGGTGAAGGGCCAGATGGATCCCGGCTTTCGCCGGGATGACGACGCTGGTGGTTTCAGGCCGCGCGAGCCCGCTTGACGTCGCCTGGTGAGACCACGGAGGGGGCACGACCGGCCGCGCGCGACTGGGGCGGAGCCGCGACTGGAGCGCGTCTCGACCGGGGGCGCGTCACGACCGGGGGCGCGTCACGGCCGGGGCGACGTCACGACTGGGGCGCGTCACGGCTGGGGCGACGTCACGACTGGGACTGCGTCACGACTGGGGCTGCGTCTCGACTGGGGCGCGTCTCGACTGGGGCGCGTCTCGACTGGGGCGCGTCTCGACTGGGGCTGCGTCACGACCGGGGCGACGTCACGACTGGGTCGCGTCTCGACTGGATCGCGTCACGGCCGGGGCGCGCCACGACCGGGGCGGCGTCACGGCTGGGGCCAAGGGCCGTCATCCCGGCGAAAGCCGGGATCCCTTCCGGCGTCTACTCAGGATCCTGGCCGGAGCTGTCGGCCAGCCCGCGCAGGAGGCCGTCGATGCGCTCGCCGCGGTCCATCGAGTCGTCGTAGTGGAAATGCAGCTCGGGGACGTGGCGCAGCTTGACCATCCGCGCCAGGCGGAAGCGGATTTCCGGGGCGGCGGCCTTCAGCCCCTTGAGCGCCTCGTCCGCGCGCTCGGCCTGGAGCGCGGTGAAGTAGACCTTCGCGTGCGCCATGTCGCGGCTGACCTCGACATCGGACACGCTCACCGACGGCAATCCGTGCTCGGCCACCGCCTCGCGCACCAGCGTGCCCAGCTCGCGGCGGAGCTGGGCGGAGACGCGGTCGGTGCGCTGGAATGACTTGGTCATTTCGGAATTCTGGATTCTGGATTCGGAACTGGGGATTGGAGATTGGGCGGGATTCGAGTATTGCCGGGGCGGAGGGAGCTGCCTTCCCGAATCCCGAATCCCGAATTCCCAATCCCGCGAACGCTGCAGCGCCGCAGGCGCTACAGCGTTCGCTGCACCTCGATCCTCTCGAAGCATTCGATCTGGTCGCCGGGCTTGACGTCGTCGTAGGCCTTCACGCCGATGCCGCACTCGGTGCCGTTGCGGACCTCGTCGACGTTCTCCTTGAAGCGCCGCAGCGATTCGAGTTCGCCTTCGAAGATGACGGTGTTGTCGCGCAGGACGCGGATCGGCTTGGAGCGCTTGACCACGCCCTCGACCACCATGCAGCCGGCGACGGCGCCGAACTTGGAGCTGCGGAACACCTCGCGCACCTCGGCGGTGCCGATGATCTCCTCGCGGATCTCCACGCCCAGCAGACCGGACGCGACCTGCTTCACCTGGTCGATCACGTCGTAGATGATCGAGAAGTAGCGCAGGTCCAGGCCGCTGTTCTCGATGACCTTGCGTGCCGAGGCGTCGGCGCGGACGTTGAAGCCGATGATGGTGGCCTTGGCCGTCGCCGCCGCGTGCGCGTCGGATTCGGTGATGCCGCCGACGCCCGAGACGATGACGTTGATGCGGATCTGGTCGTTGGACAGGCCGGTCAGGGCCTGGCGCAGCGCTTCCACGGAGCCTTGCACGTCGGCCTTGACCACCAGGTTGAGCTGCTGCTGCGCCTCGCCCTGGCCCATCTGGGCCATGATGTCTTCCATGCGGTTGCCGGCGGCCTGCACCAGCCGCATCTCGCGGCGCTTGGCCTCGCGCTGCTGGGCGACGTCCTTGGCCAGGCGCTCGTCGTCCACGACCACGAAATCGTCGCCCGCGTCGGGCACGCCGGACAGGCCGAGCACCTGTACCGGGATCGACGGGCCCGCGCCGGGCACCTGCGAGCCGGTCTCGTCGAACAGCGCGCGGACGCGACCGTACTGCACGCCGCAGACCAGGTAGTCGCCCTTGTTCAGGCGACCCTGCTGCACCAGCACGGTCGCGACCGGGCCGCGGCCCTTGTCGAGCGAGGATTCGATGACGGTGCCGCTGGCGCGGCCGGTATCGACGGCCCGCAGTTCGAGCACTTCGGCCTGCAGCGAAATGGCGTCGAGCAGGTTGTCCACGCCCTGCCCGGTCTTGGCCGACAGTTCCACCATCTGGGTGTCGCCGCCGAAGTCCTCGGCCACGACGTCGTGCTCGAGCAGTTCGTTGCGGATCCGGTTGGGGTCTGCGTCGGACTTGTCGACCTTGTTGATCGCCACGATCAGCGGCACCTTCGCCGCCTTGGCGTGCTGCACGGCTTCGGCGGTCTGCGGCATGACGCCGTCGTCGGCCGCCACCACCAGCACCACGATGTCGGTGAGCTTGGCGCCGCGCGCGCGCATCGAGCTGAACGCGGCGTGGCCCGGGGTGTCGAGGAAGCTGATCACGCCCTTGGGCGTCTCGACGTGGTAGGCGCCGATGTGCTGGGTGATGCCGCCGGCCTCGCCGGTGGCGATCTTCGTGCGCCGGATGTAGTCCAGCAGCGAGGTCTTGCCGTGGTCGACGTGGCCCATGATGGTGACCACCGGCGGGCGCGGAGCGGTCTCGCCCTGCACTTCGCCGGCGTGCGCGAGCAGCTCGGACTCGGCGTCGTTGCTCTCGGCGGCCACGGCCTTGTGGCCGAGCTCCTCGACCACCAGCACCGCGGTGTCGTGATCGATCGACTGGGTGATGGTCGCCATGACGCCCATCTTGAACAGGGCCTTGACCACGTCGCCGCCCTTCATGGCCAGCTTCTGCGCCAGGTCGGCCACGGTGATCGCCTCACCGATCGCCACTTCCCGCACCACGGGCGCGGTCGGGCGCTCGAAGCCGTGCGGGCCGCCGGCGCCGCTGCGCGATTGCTCGACGTGCCTGCGCGGCTTGGCGCGGGTGCTGCGCGCGGTGCTGCGGCGGGCGCGGTCGGACGCGCTCAGGTGCAGCTGTCCGGCAAAGCGCGCGGTGCTCTCGTCGTCCTCGACACCGGCGACCATCGCGTGCGAGCCGCGGCTGCCCTTGTGCTTGGGGCCGGTGCCGCGGTCGTCGCGCTGCGCCGGCGCCGGCTTCGGATGCCCGTGACCGCCCTGCTTGCGCGGCGCCGCGGTACCCGCCTCCTCCTCGGCGGGCTGCGCCGCTGCCAATGCGGCCTGGGCGCGCTGTCGCTCCGCTTCGGCCTCGGCCTCTTCCTGACGCTTGCGTTCGGCGGCTTCTTCGGCGCGGCGGCGATCCTCCTCCTCCAGGCGTTGCTGCTCGGAGAGATTGCGCTGGCGGGATTCCTCCAGCTTGCGCAGGATCTCGGCGCGCTCGGCGTCCTGCTCGTCGACCGGCGCCCGCGCGGCGGCGGCCTCGGTCGGCTTGACCAGGGTGACCTTCTTGCGCACGACGACATCGACGGTGGACTTGTTCTTGCCTCCACCGACGACAAGCTCCTGCTTGCGGGTGCGGTTGAGCGTGATCTTCTTCGGCGCCAGCGCCTCTTCGGCCGGCTTGTCACCCTTGCCGTGGGAGCGCTTGAGGAAGCCGAGCAGCTTGAGCTTCTCGGCGCTGGTGACGACCTGGTCGGGATCGCTGAACGGCATGCCCGCTTCGGACAGTTGTTCCAGCAGTCTCTCGACCGGCGTGTTGACCAGTGCGGCAAGCTTTCGGATGGTGGTTTGTTGCGACATTCGGTTTCCGGTTCCTTTGGCGCCGCCGGGGGGCGGCGACGCTGTGGAGGCTGCAATTCTAAAGGCTGGCGGGTGCGGGCCGGGGGCTGGGCGGGGGATTCCCGTCAGTCCGGTTGCCGGGGCCTCAGCCCTCGCTCTCCAGGCGGGCGATCTCCTCGGCGCGCGCGGCCAGGATCAGCGCCGCGGCACGCTCCTGGTCGAGACCCTCGATCCCGAACTCCGCCACTTCGTCGGCGGCGAGGTCGGACAGGTCCTCGGCGGTGCGCACGCCGTGCTCGGCCAGGCCGTAGGCGGTCTCCTCGTCCATGCCCTCCAGCGCCAGCAGGTCCTCGGTGGGCGCGTTCTCGTTCAGCTCCTCCTCGATCGCCAGTGCGTCGTTGAGCAGGGCATCGCGGGCGCGGGCGCGCAGCTCCTCGACGATATCCTCGTCGAAGCCTTCGACCGCCAGCAGCTCGCCAACGGGCACGTAGGCGATTTCCTCGACCGTGCTGAAGCCCTCGGCGACCAGGATGCCGGCGATCTCCTCGTCGACCTCCAGCTTGGCCTGGAACAGCTCGCGGGCGGCGGCCTGCTCGGCCTCGCTCTTGGCCTGCACCTGGTCGGCGGTCATCACGTTGAGCTGCCAGCCGGTCAGGCGGCTGGCCAGGCGCACGTTCTGCCCGCCCTTGCCGATCGCCTTGGCCAGCAGCTCCTCGGCCACGGCCAGGTCCATCGAGTGCTTGTCCTCGTCGACCACGATCGACTGCACCTCGGCCGGCGCCATGGCGTTGATCACGAACTGGGCCGGGTTGTCCGACCACAGCACGATGTCCACGCGCTCGCCGTTGAGCTCGTTGCTCACCGCCTGCACGCGCGAGCCGCGCATGCCGATGCAGGCGCCGATCGGATCGGTGCGGTTGTCGTAGGCCACCACCGCGATCTTGGCGCGGTCGCCCGGATCACGGGCACAGGCCTTGATCTCGACCAGGCCCTGGCCGACTTCCGGCACCTCGAGCTTGAACAGCTCGATCATGAATTCCGGCGCGGCACGGCTGATGAACAGCTGCGGGCCGCGCGGCTCGTTGCGCACGTCGAACAGATAGCCGCGGATGCGATCGCCTGCGCGCACCACGTCGCGCGGGATCGCCTTGTCCTTGGGAATGAAGGCCTCGGCGTTGCCGCCCAGGTCGACGTAGACGTTGCCGCGCTCGACGCGCTTGACCACGCCGGTGACCAGCTCGCCGATGCGGTCCTTCCAGGCGTCGACCACCTGCTGGCGCTCGGCCTCGCGCACCCGCTGCACGATCACCTGCTTGGCGGCCTGGGCGGCGATGCGGCCGAAGTCGACGTTCTCGATCTGCTCTTCGATGTAGTCGCCCACCTCGACGTCCTCGACCTCGTCGACCGCATCCATCAGGCGGATCTGCCGGTCCGGCGACTCCATCACCACGTCGTCGGCGACCACTTCCCAGCGGCGGAACGTCTCGTAGCTGCCGTCCTTGGGATCGATCGACACGCGGGTCAGCACGTCCTCTTCGGCGTAGCGCTTCTTGGCGGCGGTCGCCAGGGCGGCTTCGATCGCTTCGAGGATCACCGATTCCGGCACGCCCTTCTCGTTGGCGACCGCGTCGACGACTAACAACAGTTCTTTGCTCATTGTGGTGTCACTTGTGCGTGGTGGGGTTGCCACCGGTTGTTGTGTGGATGTCCTGAAGGCGGGGGCCAAGGGCGGAGTGGAGCGATGCGGCTCCGGCCCTCAGCCCTTCTTTTTCCTCGGCTCGAATCCCAGTGCCGCCCAGTCGGGCACCAGTCGCGCCTTGTCGATGTTGTCGAAGGCCAGGTCGAACGGCTGGCCGTCGACCTCGATGCGGACCGTCCCGCCCTCGACCGCGAGGATGTGCCCCTGCAGCCTGCGGCGGCCGTCCTGCGGCAGCTTCAGGCCGAGCTTGGCCTGGTGGCCGACGAACCGCGCGAAATGCTCCAGCGAGAACAGCGGCCGGTCCACGCCCGGCGAGGACACTTCCAGCGTGTAGTTGCCGGAAATCGGATCCTCGACGTCGAGCTGCGCGGAAATCTCGCGACTGACGCTCTCGCAGTCGTCGATGCCCACCTGGCGTGCGTCGGCCTCCGCGGCCGGGACGTCGATGTAGACCCGCAGCTTCGCGCCGCCGGGCGCCGGAAGGTATTCCACGCCCAGCAGCTGCAGGCCCAGCGATTCCACCGTGGGCGCAAGCATCGTCGCGATGTGGGTTGCCTTGTCCGTCACGCTGTTCTCTCGATTGCCGGGCCACTGCGTTCCACGGGCCCGGAATGCAACAAGGGGCCCGATGGGCCCCTTGTCCGATGACACTGGATTTCGGCGCCGAAGCCAGCAGCAAGCTTCGACCAAGCCCGACTTCCCCTGCGACGGCAGGAGCCGTCGCGTGAATCGGGAAGCTGGTAGCGGGGGCAGGATTTGAACCTGCGACCTTCGGGTTATGAGCCCGACGAGCTGCCAGACTGCTCCACCCCGCAGCAGACGCGAGATTATGCGGATCGCGGCGTTTTATTTCAAGCCCGGGCGATGGCCCCTGGCTGAACCGCCGCCGCGGGACCGGTCAGGCGAACGCCGCCTGGCACCAGGCCATGATCGGGTTCCAGAACAGGCCCAGGCCCAGCAGCGCCAGCGAGTTGACCGCGAACACCGCCTGCAGCGCGCCCGGGCGGACCTGGATGGGCTCGCCCTCGGGCGGGTCGAAGTACATGACCTTGACCACGCGCAGGTAGTAGAAGGCGCCGATCACCGCGAACACGATGGCGACGATCGCCAGCCACACCAGACCCGCGTCGATCGCCGCGCGCAGCACCGCCAGCTTGGCCCAGAACCCCAGCAGCGGCGGCACCCCGGCCAGCGAGAACATGATCAGCAGGACCATGCCCGCCATCCACGGGCTGCGCGCGTTGAGGCCCTTGAAGTCGTCGATGCGGTCGGCCTCGAAACCCTTGCGCGCGAGCATCACGATGGCACCGAAGGCGGCAGCGGCCATGATCGCGTAGGTGATCGCGTAGAACATCGCCGAGGCGTAACCCACCTCCCCGCCCGCGGCCAGGCCGAGGAACAGGAAGCCCACGTGCGACACCGTGGAATAGGCGAGCATGCGCTTGAGGTTGGTCTGCGCGATCGCGAACAGGTTGCCCACCGCGAGCGACAGCGCCGCCAGCACCGCCAGCATCAGCTGGGCCTGTTCGTGGGCAGGCCCCAGGCCCACGTCGAGCAGGCGCCAGGTCATGCCGAAGGCGGCCAGCTTGGGCGCCGAACCGATGAACAGCGTGATCGGGGTCGGCGCGCCGTGGTAGGTATCGGGCAGCCACATGTGGAAGGGCGCGGCGCCGAACTTGAAGGCGATGCCGACGATGATGAAGACCATGCCAGTCAGCAGCAGGGTGCGGTCGAGGCCGCCGACCGCGGCGGCGGCCTCGCGGATCTCGCCCAGGTGCAGCGTGCCCGCCGCGCCGTAGACCAGCGACATGCCGTACAGCAGCATGCCCGAGGCCAGCGCGCCGAGCACGAAGTACTTCATCGCCGCTTCGGCGGCCAGCGGGCTCTCGCGGTCGGTGGCCACCAGCGCGTACGAGCACAGCGCCAGCAGTTCCAGGCCGACGTAGACCATGGTCAGGTTGGATGCCGACACCAGCAGCATCATGCCGGCCACCGCGAACAGCACCAGCACCGAGACCTCGCCCTTGTACAGGCCGCGTTCGCGCAGGAACGGCCACACGTAGCCCAGCGCGACCGCGCTCAGCACCAGCAGCACCAGCTTGAGAACGTCGGCGGCGACGTCGCGCACGAACATGCCCGCGAGCACTTCGCCGTGCCCGCCTATCCCGGCGGCGATCAGCGCCGCGGCGGCCACGAGCACGGCAATGGCCAGGGCGTTGACCAGGACGCGACGGCGGTCGTCGAGGAACAGGTCCAGCATCAGCAGCGCGAACGCGCCAAGCACCACCGTCAGCTCGGGCAGCAGCGGCGCGAGCTCGGCGAAGGAGCGGATCGGCGGCGTCATCGGGGCGGAAATCATCGAAACGTCACCTTCACAGTTTGCTCAGGGCGATCTGGCTCGCCAGTTGCGCGATCGCCGGTTCCATCAGGTCGGTCAGCGGCTTGGGCCACACGCCGATCAGCAGGGTGCCGGCGGCGAACACGCCAAGCACGATCCACTCCCGGATGTTGATGTCCTTCATTTCGGCGACATGGGCGTTGGCCACCTCGCCGAACATCACCCGCTTGACCAGCCACAGCGAATAGCCGGCGCCGATGATCAGGGTCAGCGCGGCGCCCAGCGCGACCAGCGGGTGGTGCTGGAAGCTGGCCAGGACGATCATGAATTCGCCGACAAAGCCCGACGTACCCGGCAGGCCGGAATTGGCCATCGCGAACAGCACCATGAAGAAGGTGAACCAGGGCATCACGTTGGCGACACCGCCGTAGTCGCTGATCTGACGCGTGTGCAGGCGGTCGTAGAGCACGCCGACGCAGGAGAACATCGCCCCGGAGATGAAGCCGTGCGAGACCATCTGCACCATCGCGCCCTGCAGGCCCAGGCGCGCGGCATCGACGTTGCCGGCATCGCGCACCAGCGAGAAGGCGATGAAGGTACCCAGGGTCACGAAGCCCATGTGCGAGACCGAGGAATACGCGATCAGCTTCTTCATGTCCTCCTGGGCCAGCGCCACCAGGCCGACGTAGATCACCGCCACCAGCGACAGCGCGATCACCAGCCAGGCCCATTCGTAGCCGGCGTCGGGGACGATCGGCAGGGTGAAGCGCAGGAAGCCGTAGCCGCCGATCTTCAGCATGATCGCCGCCAGGATCACCGAACCACCGGTCGGTGCCTCGACGTGCGCGTCCGGCAGCCAGGTGTGCACCGGGAACATCGGCACCTTGACCGCGAACGCGGCGAGGAAGGCGAAGAACAGCCACATCTGCTCGGTCGACGAAAGCCGCAGCGCGTACAGGTCCGCCAGCTGCCAGCTGCCGGCCTGCAGGTACAGGTACACCAGGCCGATCAGCATGAAGACCGAGCCGAGGAAGGTGTACAGGAAGAACTTCACCGACGCGTACACGCGCCGCGGGCCGCCCCAGACGCCGATGATGATGAACATCGGGATCAGCATGCCCTCGAAGAACACGTAGAACAGCAGCGCGTCCATCGCCGAGAACACGCCGATCATCAGGCCCTCGAGGATCAGCATGGCGGCGTAGTACTGGCTCACCCGCTTGTCGATCGAGGTCCAGGCGCCGATCAGCACCAGGGTGGTGGTCAGCGTGGTCAGGATGATCAGCGCCGCGGAAATGCCGTCGATGCCGATGTGGTACTGGATGTCGTAGGCGGGGATCCACTCGCGGCGCTCGACGAACTGCATCGCCGTGGTCGCGTAGTCGAAGCCGGTGAACAGCGGGATGCTCGCCAGGAACACCACCACGGCGATGGCCAGCGACAGCCAGCGCGCGGCGTCGGCACGCTTGTCCCCGAGCGCGAGCACCAGCGCGCCGCCGAAGATGGGCAGCCAGATCAGGATGCTGAGAAGAGGCAGGTTCTGCACGGGGCGCGTTCCATCAGGTCCAGTGGCGGATCAGCACGTACAGCAGTGCGATCAGGCCGACAATCATTGCGAAGGCGTAGGTGTAGAGGCGTCCGGTCTGCAGGCCGCGGATCGCGCCGGCGACGAGATCCACCACCCGCGCCGCGCCGTTCACGGCCACGCCGTCGATCAGCTTCGAGTCCACCTGCCGCGAAGCCCGGCCGAGCAGCAGGCTGCCGCCCGCCAGTCCCTTGATCCACAGGTCGTCCATGCCGTACTTGTTCTCCAGGATCCGGATCGGCCCGCGCAGCGCGTGCGCGACCTTGTCCTGCAGCCCGGGCTTCCACCAGTACATGACCGTCGCCAGGACGAAGCCGGCGAGCGTCAGCCAGAACGCCGGGGCGATGAAGCCGTGCAGGGCGAAGGCGACCGGGCCGTGCCACACCGCTTCCTTGACCATCGCCACGGTGTCGCGCGCCGACGCCACCTCGATCGCGCCGAGGAAGAACGGCAGGCGCTCGTGGTGGCCGCTCCAGTCGGTGCCGAACAGCATCGGGCCGACGGTGAAGAAGCCGATCGCCGCCGACGGGATCGCCAGCAGGACCAGCGGCAGCGTCACCACCCAGGGCGACTCGTGCGGCTCGTGGGCGCCGTGGCCGTGGCCGTCGTCGTGCGCACCGTGGCCATCATGCGCGGCGTGGCGGAAGCGCTCCTCGCCGAAGTAGGTCAGGTACAGCAGGCGGAAGCTGTAGAACGAGGTCACGAACGCGCCCAGCAGCACCGCCCAGTAGCCGTAGGTGCCGATCCAGCCCGCATTGGCCGCGCCATGCCTGGCCGCCTCGATGATCGTGTCCTTGGAATAGAAGCCGCTGAAGAACGGCGTGCCGATCAGCGCCAGGGTGCCGATGACGCTGGTCCAGAAGGTGATCGGCATGTACTTGCGCAGGCCGCCCATCCGGCGCATGTCCTGCTCGTGGTGCATGCCGATGATGACCGAGCCGGCCGCCAGGAACAGCAGCGCCTTGAAGAAGGCGTGGGTCATCAGGTGGTAGACCGCCGCCGAGTACGCCGACACGCCCAGGGCGACGGTCATGTAGCCCAGCTGCGACAGCGTGGAATAGGCCACCACGCGCTTGATGTCGTTCTGCACCATGCCGATCAGGCCGGTGAAGAACGCGGTGGTGGCGCCGATGAACAGCACGAAGTTGAGCGCGGTCTGGCTCAGCTCGAACAGCGGCGACATGCGCGCGACCATGAAGATGCCGGCGGTCACCATCGTGGCGGCGTGGATCAGCGCCGAGATCGGGGTCGGGCCTTCCATCGAGTCGGGCAGCCACACGTGCAGCGGGACCTGCGCCGACTTGCCCATGGCGCCGATGAACAGGCAGATGCAGATCACCGTCGCCACCGACCAGGCCTGGCCCGGGATGATCTCCAGCGTGCGCCCGACGATGCTGCTCTCGGCGTTGGCGAACACGGTCGCGTAGTCGAGCGAGCCGAAATACCACATGACGGCGGCGATGCCGAGCAGGAAGCCGAAGTCGCCGACGCGGTTGACCAGGAAGGCCTTGAGGTTGGCGAACACCGCGCTCGGACGCTTGAACCAGAACCCGATCAGCAGGTACGACACCAGGCCCACCGCTTCCCAGCCGAAGAACAGCTGCAGGAAGTTGTTGCTCATCACCAGCATCAGCATCGAGAACGTGAACAGGCTGATGTAGGAGAAGAAGCGCTGGTAGCCGGGATCCTCGGCCATGTAGCCGATGGTGTAGACGTGCACCAGCAGCGACACGAAGGTGACCACGACCATCATCATCGCGGTCAGCTTGTCGATCATGAAGCCGACGTGGGCCGAGTACTCGCCCACCTGGAAGAAGGTGTAGACGTTGGCGTTGTACGGCGCGGCGCCACCGACCAGCTGCCACAGCACCCAGCCCGAGAGCGCCGTGCTGAGTGCAACCCCGAGGATCGTGACCGTATGCGCGCCCGCGCGCCCGATCTGGCGCCCGAAGAACCCGGCAAGGATCGCGCCCAGCAGCGGGGCCAGCACGATGATCAGCAGGTGGGTTGTGGAGATTTCCATTTGTGCTTCGTTACCCGAGTCGTACTGCCATGCGTTGCATTCCGATGTGCTTCGCCGCGGCGCGAGCCAGTGGCTCGCAGGCGCCGTGGCTCAGCCCTTCAGCGTGTCCAGGTCGGCCACGTTGATCGTGCGTCGCGTGCGGAACAGCGTGACCAGGATCGCCAGGCCGATCGCGGCCTCGGCCGCGGCCACGGTGAGGATGAAAAACACGAAAACCTGCCCCGCCGCATCGGTGAATTCACGCGAGAACGCGACGAAGTTGATGTTGACCGACAGCAGCAGCAGCTCGATCGACATCAGCAGGATGATCATGTTCTTCCGGTTGAGGAAGATGCCGGCGACGCTGATGCAGAACAGCACCGCGCCCAGCGCGAGATAGTGGCCCAGCGAGAGGCCCTGTCCGAACAGCTCCATCACCTGCCCTCCCCTTCGCCGGCGGCACCATCGGCCTGCGGCTGGTCCACAACGGCGCGTTCGGCCGGCATGCTCACCAGCCGCATGCGGTCCTTCGCCTTCACCCGCGTCTGCGCGCCGGGGTTCTGGTGCTTGGTCCCCTCGCGGCGGCGCAGGGTGAGCGTGACCGCGGCGATCACCGCCACCGTCAGGATCACCGCGGCGACCTCGAACGGCAGCAGGAAGTCGGTGAACAGGCGGCGCGCGATCCAGACCGTGTTCGACACGCCCGCGGCCTCGACCGCATCGGGCGTGAATGGCGTCATCCGCGCCTTGATCCCGATCAGCGTGAGCACTTCCACCAGCATCACCACCGCGACCAGCAGACCGATCGGCAGATGGCGCACGTAGCCTTCGCGCAGCGGCACGATGTCGATGTCGAGCATCATGATCACGAACAGGAACAGCACCATCACCGCGCCGACGTAGACCAGGATCAGCGCCACGCCGAGGAACTCGGCGCCCGCCAGGATCCAGGTGCAGGCCACGCTGAAGAAGGTCAGCACCAGGAACAGCGCGGCGTGCACCGGGTTCTTGACGCTGATCACCGCGCCGCCCGAGATGACGGCCACGGCGGCGAAGGCGAGGAAGACGAACAGGACGAAATCCATGGCTTACCTGTAGGCGGCGTCGGCGGCGCGGCGTTCGGCGATTTCCGCTTCGAGGCGGTCGCCCAGCGCCAGCAGCTGCGGCTTGGTGACGATGTTCTCGCCGCGGTTCTCGAAGTGGTATTCGTGGATGTGGGTCTCGACGATCGAGTCCACCGGGCACGACTCCTCGCAGAAGCCGCAGAAGATGCACTTGAACAGGTCGATCTCGTAGCGCGTGGTGCGCCGGGTGTTGTCCTCGCGCTGCTCGGAGTCGATGGTGATCGCCAGCGCCGGGCACACCGCCTCGCACAGCTTGCAGGCGATGCAGCGTTCCTCGCCGTTGGGGTAGCGGCGCAGCGCGTGCAGGCCGCGGAAACGCGGCGACTGCGGCGTCTTCTCCATCGGGTACATCAGCGTGTACTTGGGACGGAACAGATAGCGCAGCGTCAGCCCCAGGCCCTTGAACATCTCGAGCAGGAGCAGGCTGCGGAACCACGACACGATCTTGCCCATCACTGCCCCGCCTCGAACAGGCCGAAGTAAGCCATCAGAGCGACGACGACGATCCACGCGATGCTCAGCGGGATGAACACCCGCCAGCCCAGCCGCATGATCTGGTCGTAGCGGTAGCGCGGGAAGGACGCGCGGAACCAGATGAAGCAGCTGGCGAAGAAGAACACCTTCGCGAACAGCCACCACCAGCCGTCGCCGAGGATCACCCGCAGCACCGGAACATCGGGGATCCAGGACGCGGGGATGGGCGAAAGCCAGCCGCCGAGGAAGAAGATCGCGGTCAGGAAGCTGACCAGGATCATGTTGGCGTACTCGGCCAGGAAGAACAGCGCGAACGCCGACCCGGAGTACTCGACCATGTGGCCGGCCACGATCTCCGACTCGCCCTCGACCACGTCGAACGGGGCGCGGTTGGTTTCGGCCACGCCGGACACGAAGTAGATGACGAACAGCGGCAGCATCGGCAGCCAGAACCACTCCAGCAGGCCGGCATTGCCAGCCTGCGCCATCACGATCTCCGACAGGTTCAGGCTGCCGGCGCCGACCATCACCCCGACCAGGGCGAAGCCCATCGCGATCTCGTAGCTCACCACCTGCGCCGCCGAGCGGATCGCGCCGAGGAAGGCGTACTTCGAGTTCGAGGCCCAGCCGGCAAGGATCACCCCGTACACGCCCAGCGAGGTCATCGCCAGCAGGTACAGCAGGCCGGCGTTGGCGTTGGACAGCACCAGCTTCGCATCGAAGGGCACCACCGCCCAGGCCGCGAACGACGGCGCCAGCACGATCAGCGGCGCCAGGAAGTAGAGCGCCCGCTGCGCGTTGGTCGGACGGATGACTTCCTTGAACAGCAGCTTGAAGACGTCCGCGAACGCCTGGAGGATGCCCCAGCCGACGTACATCGGCCCGTGGCGCACGTGCATCCAGCCGATCAGCTTGCGCTCCCAGACCACGTAGAACGCCACGGCGACGATCACCGGCACGGCGATCGCGAGGATCTTCAGGACGATCCACAGCACGCTGCCGAACCAGCCCAGCGAGGCCAGCCAGTCGGTGACGGGCTCGAGCGTCCTGCCCAGGAACTCGGCGGTATGGGCGACGTTGCTCATGCTGCCTCCACGCGGACCGGGCCGGCGCCGAGCGCGGCGGTCGCGCCGTAGCCGGATTCCACCCAGGCGCAGCCCCGCGCCACCGCATCGCTGAGCGCGACCTGCAGGGTGGCCACGCCGGCGCCGTTGGCCACCTTCGCCATCGCGCCCTGGGCCAGGCTGGCGGCGCGCGCGTCATCGGGATGCAGGTACAGCTGCGGTCCCGCGGTCAGCGGGTGCGCCTGCAGCGCCGCGGCGCGACGGACCAGGCCGTCGACACGGTAGATGGCCTGCGAGACCGCAAGCTCCAGACCCGCCGCCCCGGACGGTGGCGCGGCGGAAGCCGCGACTGCAACCGCCCGCTGCGCAATCCCCGCGCGCAGCCCGGCCAGGTCGATGAAATCGAAACCGGCAAGCTGCAGCCCGCCACCGAGCGCGCGCAGCACCTTCCAGCCCTGGCGCACCTCGCCCGGCGGCTTTCCGGCGGCCACGCCGCGCTGGTCGATGCCGTCGAGGTTGGTCAGGGTGGCGTCGTTCTCGAACAGCGTCGCGATCGGCAGGATCACATCGGCCACGCGGCGGGTGGAGCGGCAGGCGAAATGACTGAACGCCACCACCTGCGCGTCGCCCAGCGCCTTCATCGCCGCCGCCTGGTCGGCGAAATCCAGTCCCGGCTCGATGCCGTAGACGACATAGGCGCTGCGTGCCTGGGCCAGCATCGCATTGGCGTCGCGGCCGGTCGGCAGCACGCCGTGGCGCGACAGGCCGAGCGCGTTGGCGCCCTGCGGAATGCGGCACAGCGCGGCGCCGGTCGCGCCGGCGAAAGCGACGGCAGCGGCGCGGATCGCGGCCGCGTGCGGGCCGTTCTCGGCCACCGCGCCCACGATCACCGCAATGCTTCCGGCACCCTTGACGGCTTCGGCGAGTTCATTCGAACCCAGCGCTGCGGCGAGCTTCGACGGCGCGACGATCGCCTTCGAGGCGATGTCGAAGGTGAATTCGAAATCCACCGGATTGACGACGTGCACCTTCGCGCCGCGGCGCCAGGCCTTGCGCACGCGCTGGTGCAGCAGCGGCACTTCGTGGCGCAGGTTGGAGCCGACGATGACGATGGCGTCGGCCTGCTCGATCTCCGCGACCGGCATGGCGAAGGCTGCGGCCACGGCACCATCGGAGAGGTCGTGCTGGGCGATGCGGTGGTCGATGTTGCCGCTGCCCAGGCCTTCGGTGAGGCGGGCCAGCAGCGCGCCCTCCTCGTTCGAGGTGGCCGGGTGCACCAGCACACCGAGGCTGTCGGCGGCGTTGTCGCGCAGGATCTGCGCGGCCTTCGCCAGCGCTTCTTCCCAGCTCGCCTCCCGCCAGTCGCCGTCATCGCCGTTGCTGGCAACGCGCAGCAGCGGCTTCAGCGCGCGGTCCTCGGCGTACAGGCCCTGGTGCGAGTAGCGGTCGCGATCGGACAGCCAGCACTCGTTGACCGCGTCGTTGTCGCGCGGCACCGCGCGCATCACCTCGCCGCGGCGCAGGTGCAGGAACAGGTTGCTGCCGAGCGCGTCGTGAGCGCCCAGCGATTCCTTCGCGATCAGCTCCCAGGGACGCGCGCGGAAGCGGAACACCTTGTTGGTCAGCGCTCCCACCGGGCACACGTCGATCACGTTGCCCGACAGCTCGGTGGTCAGCGGCTTGCCGTCGTAGGTGCCGATCTGCAGGTTCTCGCCGCGCTGCATGCCGCCGAGCTCGTAGGTGCCGGCGATCTCCGCGGTGACGCGGATGCAGCGGGTGCACTGGATGCAGCGGGTCATGTCGCTGGCGACCAGCGGACCGAGGTCCTCGTCGGCGACGACGCGCTTGCGCTCGACGAAGCGGCTGACCGAGCGGCCGTAGCCCATCGACAGGTCCTGCAGCTCGCACTCGCCGCCCTGGTCGCAGACCGGGCAGTCGAGCGGGTGGTTGATCAGCAGGAACTCCATCACGTTGCGCTGGGCCTTGAGCGCCTTGTCGTTGCGCGTGAACACCTTCAGCCCGTCCATGACCGGCGTGGCGCAGGCAGGCGACGGCTTGGGCGCCGAGCGGCCGCCGACCTCGGTGTCGACCAGGCACATGCGGCAGTTGGCCGCGATCGACAGCTTGTCGTGGTAGCAGAAGCGCGGGATCGGGATGCCGGCCCTGTCGGCGGCATGGATGATCATCGAGCCCTTGGGCGCGGCCAGCTCGACGCCGTCGATGAAGACGGTGACGTGGTCCGGCGGCAGGTTCGGATTGACGGGCTGTGCGCTCACGCGGCCACCTTTTCAGCCTTGACCAGCGTGCCCGCCAGCTCGTCGTCGACGTGGAAGCGCTTGTTCACGATGGCATATTCGAATTCGTGCCAGAAGTGGCGCAGGAAGCCCTGCACCGGCCACGCGGCGGCCTCGCCGAAGGCGCAGATGGTGTGGCCTTCGATCTGCCCCGCCGCGGCGCGCAGCATGTGCAGATCGTCGAGCGTGGCCTCCATGCCTGCGATGCGCGTGAGCATGCGGTACATCCAGCCCGTGCCCTCGCGGCAGGGCGTGCACTGGCCGCAGCTTTCCTGCATGTAGAAGCGCGCGATGCGCTGGCAGGCGCGGACCATGCAGGTGGTGTGGTCCATGACGATGACCGCGCCCGAGCCCAGGCCCGAGCCCGCCTTCTGCAGGCTGTCGTAGTCCATGGTCAGGCCCATCATCGTCTCGCCCGGCAGCACCGGCATCGACGAACCGCCCGGGATCACGCCCTTGATGCGGTTGCCGTTGCGCATGCCGCCGGCGATCTCCAGCAGCTCGCTGAAGGGCGTGCCCAGGCGGATCTCGTAGTTGCCCGGCTTCGCCACGTGGCCCGAGACCGAGAAGATCTTGCAGCCGCCGTTGTTGGGCTTGCCCAGGTTCATGAACCACTCGGCGCCGTTGCGCACGATCGCCGGCACCGAGGCATAGGTCTCGGTGTTGTTGATCGTGGTCGGCCTGCCGTACAGGCCGAAGTTCGCCGGGAACGGCGGCTTGTAGCGCGGCTGGCCCTTCTTGCCCTCCAGCGATTCCATCAGCGCGGTCTCTTCACCGCAGATGTAGGCGCCGGCGCCGAGCGCGTTGTAGATGTCGATGTCGATGCCCGAGCCGAGGATATCCTTGCCCAGCCAGCCGTTGGCGTAGGCCTCGGCGGTGGCTTCCTCGAGGTGCTCGAACGGCTCGTGGTGGAACTCGCCGCGCAGGTAGTTGTAGGCCACCGTGCTGCCGGTCGCGTAGCAGGCGATCGCCATGCCTTCGATGACCGCGTGCGGGTTGTAGCGCAGGATGTCGCGGTCCTTGCAGGTGCCCGGCTCGGACTCGTCGGAGTTGCAGAGGATGTACTTCTGCATCTCGCCCTTGGGCATGAAGCTCCACTTCAGGCCGGTCGGGAAGCCCGCGCCGCCGCGGCCGCGCAGGCCCGACTGCTTGACCATCTCGATCACGTCGGCCGGCGGGATCTTCTCGGCCAGCACCTTGCGCAGCGCCTGGTAGCCGCCGGTCTTGAGGTAGTTCTCGTACGACCACGGCTTGTCGAAATGCAGCGTGGTGTAGACGGCCTGATGCTCCTTCGGCGCCGGGCCCACGGGGCCGTAACCCTCGGAATGGTGCGAATGACCCGCCATTACTTCAGTCCGTCCAGCAGCTCGTCCACCTTCTCGGGGGTGAGCTTCTCGTGGTAGTGCCCGTTGATGACGACCACCGGCGCGCCGCAGCACGCGGCCACGCACTCTTCCTCGCGCTTGAGGTAGACGCGGCCGTCGGCGGTGGATTCGCCGACCCTGCAGCCGAGCTTCTTCTCCGCGTGCGCGACGAGGTCCTGCGCGCCGTTGAGCCAGCAGCTGATGTTGGTGCAGAAAGCGACGTTGTTGCGGCCGACGGGGGTGGTCTCGAACATCGAATAGAACGTGGCGACCTCGTAGGCCCACACCGGCGGCAGATCGAGGTACTTGGCGACGCCAGCGATCAGCTCGTCGGTGAGGAAGCCCTGGTTCTGCTCCTGCGCCGCGAACAGGCCCTGGATCACCGCCGAGCGCTTGCGGTCCGGCGGAAACTTGGTCAGCCAGTGGTCGATGTGCGCGCGGGTGGCATCGCTCAGGACCACCAGCGGATCCACGTTGCGTGCGTTTTCGAAGTTGCCGGTTGCTTTCATGGGGCCGGGAATCGCGAATCGGGAATGGGGAATGGGACAAGCGAAGCGGGATGGCGGGACACGGACGCAGGCGCGGGCGCAACTGGCAGGAAACAGTCCCATGCCGTAACGATTCCCGATTCCCGATTCCCGATTCCCGGCCTCATCGATCCACCTCCCCGAAAACGATGTCGTAGGTGCCGATCATGGCCACCACGTCCGACAGCATGTGCCCCTTCACGATCTCGTCCATCGACGACAGGTGCGCGAAGCCCGGCGCGCGCAGGTGGCAGCGGAAGGGCTTGTTGGCGCCGTCGCTGACCAGGTAGCAGCCGAACTCGCCCTTGGGCGCCTCGACCGCCTGGTAGGTCTCGCCGGCCGGCACGCAGTAGCCCTCCGAGAACAGCTTGAAGTGGTGGATCAGCGCTTCCATGTCGTTCTTCATCTCCTCGCGGGAGGGAGGCGCGACCTTGTAGTTGTCGATCATCACCGGACCGGGGTTGGCCCGCAGCCACTTCACGCACTGCTCGATGATGCGCGTTGACTGGCGCATCTCGGCCACGCGCACCAGGTAGCGGTCATAGCAGTCGCCGTTGACGCCGACGGGAATGTCGAAATCGACCTCGGCGTACTTGGCGTAGGGCTGCTTCTTGCGCAGGTCCCAGGCCACGCCCGAGCCGCGCAGCATCGCGCCGGTCATGCCCCAGGCCAGCGCCTGCTCCGGCGGAATGACGCCGATGCCGACGGTGCGCTGCTTCCAGATGCGGTTGTCGGTCAACAGGACCTCGTACTCGTCGATGCGCGACGGGAAGTCCCTGGCGAAGGCCTCCAGATAGTCGAGCATCGAGCCCTCGCGCCACTCGTTGAAGCGCTTGAGCTTCTCGCCCTTGCGCCACGGCGACTCGCGGTAGCGCGGCATTTTTTCGGGCAGGTCGCGATAGACGCCGCCGGGGCGGTAGTAGGTCGCGTGCATGCGCGCGCCGCTGACCGCCTCGTAGACGTCCATCAGCTCCTCGCGCTCGCGGAAGGCGTACAGGAACACCGCCATCGCGCCCAGGTCCAGGGCGTTGGAGCCGATCCACATCAGGTGGTTGAGGACCCGGGTGATCTCGTCGAACAGGGTGCGGATCCACTGCGCGCGCTCGGGCGCCTCGATCCCCATCAGGGTCTCGATCGCGCGCACGTAGGCGTGCTCGTTGCACATCATCGACACGTAGTCGAGGCGGTCCATGTAGCCGATCGACTGGTTGAACGGCTTGGACTCGGCCAGCTTCTCGGTGCCGCGGTGGAGCAGGCCGACGTGCGGATCGGCACGCTGCACGACCTCGCCGTTCATCTCCAGGATCAGGCGCAGCACGCCATGCGCGGCCGGATGCTGCGGGCCGAAGTTCATGGTGTAGTTGCGGATCTCCTGCCGGGCTTCGGCCGGATTGCTGGCAAAGCCCTCGCTGGCGAGCTGCGGGAGGTGGGGGTGGGCACTCATTTCGCGGACTCCGCCCTGTTCGCATGCTCGCGGCGCACGCGCTGCTCTTCGGCCGCGGTCTCGTAGCGCGCATCGTCGCGGATCACCCGCGGCACGCCCACGCGCGGCTCGACCGAGGTGACCGGCTCGTACACCACACGCTTCCTGTCGGCGTCGTAGCGCACCTCGACGTTGCCGACCAGCGGGAAATCCTTGCGGAACGGATGGCCGATGAAGCCGTAGTCGGTCAGGATCCGGCGCAGGTCCGGATGACCCTGGAACAGGATGCCGAACAGGTCGAAGGCCTCGCGCTCGAACCAGTTCGCGCCGGGCCAGATCGAGGTCACCGACGACACCATCGGCATGTCGTCATCGGCGGCGAAGCAGGTCACCCGCAGGCGACGGTTGTGCTGCACGGACAGCAGCTGCGCCACGGCGGCGAAGCGCTGCGCCGGGACCGGGATCGCGCCTTCGCCATCGGGATCGGCCAGCTGCTGCGAGGGCGACTGGCCGTAGCCGAAACGCCCCGGCCCGCGGCCTTCGACGCCGCGGCTGAAACCCTCGGACGAGGTATCGGTGTCCCACTCGTCGGTACCGTAGGACAGGTAGTCGATGCCGGCCAGGTCGATCAGAGATTCGAAGCCGAACTCGTCGCGCAGCGCCAGGCAGGTGTCGCGCCAGTCGCCCGCGGTGACGATGCCCACTTCGCCGCGCGGCTGCGCGACCGAGATCGCCGCCCCGGGGAAGCGCGCGCGCAGGCGTTCGGCGAACACGCTGGCGGATTCGCGGACCAGGCCCTCAGCCATTGCGCATCCCCGTCTTCTCGTCGCCGAAGTTGGTCGCACGGCGGATCTTCTTCTGCAGCTGCAGGATGCCGTAGACCAGCGCCTCGGCCGTCGGCGGGCAGCCCGGCACGTAGACATCCACCGGAATCACCCGGTCGCAGCCACGCACCACGGAGTAGGAGTAGTGGTAATAGCCGCCGCCGTTGGCGCAGCTGCCCATCGAGATCACCCACTTGGGGTTGGGCATCTGGTCGTAGACCTTGCGCAGCGCCGGGGCCATCTTGTTGCACAGCGTGCCGGCCACGATCATCACATCCGACTGGCGCGGCGACGGGCGGAACACCACGCCGTAGCGGTCCAGGTCCAGGCGCGCGGCGCCGGCGTGCATCATTTCGACCGCGCAGCAGGCCAGGCCGAAGCTCACCGGCCACATCGAGCCGGTGCGCGCCCAGTTCATCAGCACGTCGGTGCTGGTGGTGACGAATCCGCGCTCGAGCAGCGGGTTGTCGCCCTCCGGCCGCAGGATGTCGTCGACGCGCCCTTCGGGCAGCGGGTTGCTGGCCGAATCGGCGAGCCCGCGTATCGCCCGGATCACTCCCATTCCAGCGCTCCCTTCTTCCACACGTACACGAAGCCGAGCAGCAGCATGCCGGCGAAAATGCCCATCTCGACCAGGCCCAGCAGGCCGAGCTCACGGAACACCGTGGCCCAGGGCACGATGAAGATGATCTCGAGATCGAAAATGATGAACTGGATCGCGATCAGGTAGTAGCGCACGTCGAACTGCATGCGCGCGTCCTCGAACGCGGAGAACCCGCATTCGTACGGCGACAGCTTCTCGGGCGTGGGACGCTTGGGCCCCAGCAGGTTGCCGAGGATCAGCAAGGCGATGCCGATTCCGGTGGCAACGATCAGGAACAGCAGGGTCGGCAGGTATTCGGCCAGCACTCGGTTGTTCTCTCGGCTACTGACCGTCGAAACGGTCCTTGCTTGGGTCCGGCCCTGGGGCCGGATCCGCTCCTCCCGCCCACGCGCTGCGCGGACGGACGCGACGCGAACCCGCACCAGGCTGGCGCGGATCTCGCCCCTTCCGTGGAAAACATCACCTGCTTCCGTGCACGTGATCTGAACTCTGGTGCCCAAGGGGGGACTCGAACCCCCACGACCTAAGCCGCTACCACCTCAAGGTAGTGCGTCTACCAATTCCGCCACCTGGGCAAACTGCCGGGCTCGCGCGGCGTTCCGCGCGAGCCCGGCATTGTAAGCGCTATCAGTCTCCTTGCGGAGGCGTTGCCGTGGAATCCTCCTGCACCGGCGCGGCGGGAACCGATGACGGCACCTCCTGCGGGGCAAGCGGTACCGACGCCGGCGGCGCCTGGGGCACCTGGCCGGGGGCAGCGGCCGGCGGCGCCGGCGTCTGCGACATCACGCCCAGGTCGGTGCCGGCCTGGACCGGCGCCGTCGCCATGCGCGTGGCGTGCCAGGCCATGAACAGGGTGATCGCGAAGAACGCGATGGCAAGCCACTTGGTGGCCTTGGTCAGGAAGCTCGACGACCCGCGGGCGCCGAACACCGTCGCCGACGCGCCGCCGCCGAAGCCGGAGCCGGCCTGGGCGCCCGCGCCGCGCTGCATCAGGATCAGCGCGACCATGGACACCGCGACGATGACGAACAAGACGTTGAGGATCAACAGCAGCATCGGAAAAACCCGGTATCGTGGTTCCGGCGACCGCCCTCAGCGCCCTGCGGCGGCGGCGATCGCCAGAAAATCGGAGGCCACCAGCGAGGCGCCTCCGATCAGGCCGCCATCCACGTCCGGCTGCGAGAACAGCTCGGCCGCGTTGGCGGGTTTCACGCTGCCGCCGTAAAGGATGGGCAGCGAATCAGCGATTTTAGCATCCCGCGCCGCGACTTCGCTACGGATGAAGGCGTGGACGGCCTGGGCCTGCTCCGGGCTGGCGGTGCGGCCGGTGCCGATCGCCCAGACCGGCTCGTAGGCCACCACGGCGTTGGCGAAGGCGGCCGCGGTGACCAGGTCGAGCACCGGGCGCAGCTGCGAGGCGATGGTGCCCTCGGTCATGCCGGCCTCGCGCTGCTGCAGCGATTCGCCGACGCAGAGGATCGGGCGCAGGCCGGCGTTCACCGCGGCCAGGAACTTGCGGGCCACGTGCTCGCTGCTCTCGTTGTGGTACTGGCGGCGCTCGGAATGGCCGACCAGGCCGAAACGGGCGCCGACGTCCACCAGCATCTTCGCCGAGACCTCGCCGGTGTAGGCGCCCTCCTGGTTGCTGCTGACGTCCTGTGCGCCGAAGGCGACCGGATGGCCCTCGAAATCCTCGACCAGGTCGCCCAGGTAGGGCAGCGGCGGCAGGATCACCACCTCGACCCCCTCCGGCAGCCCCTCCACCACGCGCGACACCAGCGCATTGGCGAATTCACGGCTGCCGTGCAGCTTCCAGTTTCCGGCTACGATCCTGCTGCGCATTGCGCCTCCGACTGTCCTGAACGGCGGCAAGGATAGCCGATCCCCTCCCCCGCCACGGAAAGCAAGACATGCCCGACTCCCCCGGCTGCGCCCTGGTCACCGGCGCCTCCAGCGGCATCGGCGCGGAAATCGCGCGCGAGTACGCCCGCCGCGGCGTGCCCCTGGTGCTGACCGCGCGGCGCGTGGAGCGCCTGGACGCGCTGGCCGCTGAATTGGACGCACAGGTGCCGGTGGCGGTGATCCCGGCCGACCTGGCCGACCCCGCGGCGCCGGCGGCGCTGGTGCGGGAACTGGAGCGGCGCGGGCTGCGGGTGCGGATCCTGGTCAACAACGCCGGATACGGCGTGCCGGGCCGCTATCTCGCCTCCGACTGGCAGGCCCATGCGCGCTTCCAGCAGGTGCTGGTCACGGCCGTCGCCGAGCTGACCTGGCGGCTGCTGCCGTCGATCCGCGGCTGCGGCAACGGCCGGATCCTCAACGTGGCCTCGTTCGCGGCGCTGATTCCGGCGGCCGACGGCCAGACCCTGTACGCCCCGGCCAAGGCCTGGCTGGTCAGGTTCAGCGAGGCGCTGGCGCTGGAGAACGCCGACCGCGGCGTGCACGTCACCGCGCTCTGCCCCGGCTTCACCCGCTCGGAGTTCCACGACGTGACCGGCACGCGCGCGAAGATGCGGGTGTCGGCGGCGATGTGGCTCGATGCCGCGAAGGTGGCGCGCTGCGGCATCGACGCCTGCGAGCGCGGCCGCGTGCTGGCGGTCCCGGGCTGGCGCTACCGGCTGCTGCAGGCCGTGTTCGGGCTGCTTCCGCAGCGCGCGGCGATGGCCATGATGGCGAAGCACTCACGCAAGGTGCGGCCGCTGGACTGACCATCGCGCGCGTGCCGACCGGCAGGGTTCGAGGGCGATTCAGCGGCCGCTTCCAACAATGGCGGCCCGCCGGCCGCTGGCCGGCTCTTTTTCGTCCGCCGATCGAGGAAACCACATCATGCGCAAGATTCCCGTCGCCGCACTTGCCGGCGCCCTCCTGCTGCCCGGCCTGGCCCTGGCCGATGACGCTGCCGCCGATGGCTGGTCCGGCAAGGGGGAGCTGGGCCTGGCCGTGGCCAAGGGCAACACCGACAGCCAGACCCTGGTCGGCAAGCTCGGGCTGGCCCGCGAGGCCGGCCCGTGGACGCACGCCGCCGGGCTTTCGTTCCTCTACGGCAAGAGCGACGGCGAGGAGAACGCCCATCGCTACGAACTGTTCGGCAACAGCGCCTACGCCTTCAGCGAGCGCAGCCAGGTATCGGGCTCGCTGCGCAACGAGCGCGACCATTTCTCGCCCAACGAGTACCAGTGGACGGCCGCCATCGGCTACGGCTTCAGGGCGATCGACAGCGAAACCACCAGGCTGCTGCTGGAGGCGGGCCCCGGCTATCGCTGGGCCAAGCTGCAGGACGTGCGCGTGCACAACAACGAGGCGATCCTGCGCGGCCAGATGGAGTTCAGCCACCGGCTCGGCGCAAACGCGGCGCTGTTCGACACCCTGCTGATCGAAGCCGGCAGCGACAACACCTTCGCGCGCAACGATTTCGGCGTGCAGGTCAACATGACCGAGGCGCTGGCGCTGAAGGCGGGTTTCGAGGTGCGCCACAACACCGACGTGCTGCCGGGCACCCGCAGGACCGACACGCTGACCACGCTCAACCTGGTCTACGGGTTCTGAACGCGGGGATTCGGGACGGCGCCGTCCCTGTCTTGCTTGTGATGCGTGCAGCCGATCCGGCCGCATGCGGTCGGCGCTTTTCCGATTCCCGATTCCCGATTCCCGATTCCCGATTCCCGATTCCCGATTCCCGATTCCCGATTCCCGATTCCCGATTCCCGATCACGTCACTTGAGCTTGATCTCGCGCAGGCGCTCTTCGAGGTAGCCCTGGGCGGTGATCGGCTCCGGGTAGCGGCTCGGGTTGTCCGCGGTGACGGTCGAGGGCAGCACGTCGATCAGGAAATCGGGGTTGGGGTGCAGGAAGAACGGCACCGAGTAGCGCGGCCTGCGCGCTTCCTCACCCCTGGGGTTGACCACGCGATGGGTGGTCGAGGGATACACGTGGTTGGTCAGGCGCTGCAGCATGTCGCCGATGTTGACCACGATGGTGTCGGCGTCGGAGGTGAAGGGCACCCACTCGCCCTTCTTCGACAGCACTTCCAGGCCGGCCGCGCTGGCCCCGACCAGCAGGGTGATCAGGTTGATGTCCTCGTGCGCGCCGGCGCGGACGTTGGGGATGTCGTCGGCGGTGATCGGCGGGTAGTGGATCGGGCGCAGGATGGAGTTGCCGAAGTCGGTCTTGTCGGCGAACCAGTCTTCCGGCAGGCCGATGTGCAGCGCCAGCGCCGACAGCACCTGCGACCCCAGGCGGTCGAGCGTCCGGTACAGACCGTAGCCGTGCTCGCGGAAGCCGGGCACTTCCGCCGGCCACAGGTTCGGCGGCATCACGTCGCGGTACTTCGAATCGTCCGGAATCTCGCGGCCGACGTGCCAGAACTCCTTGAGGTCGAAGTGCGTGGCGCCCTTGGCGGTTTCCACGCCGAACGGGGTATAGCCGCGCGCGCCGCCGCCGCCGGGCACGTGGTACTGCTTCTTCACCTCGTCCGGCAGCGCGAAGAAGGCCTTGAACGCGGCGTAGGCCTCGTCGATCCGCGACTGCGGAATGCCGTGGCCGCTGATGCCCGCGAACCCCCACTCGCGGTAGGCCGCGCCAAGCTCGGCGACGAAGGCGTCGCGGTCGCTGCGGTCGGCCGGCTCGGTGAAGCGGCGGATGTCGAGGGTGGGAATTCGGGAGGACATGGAAGGGTTCCGGAAGACTGGCGGGTGCTGGGACCGGGCCATTCTAGCCAAGGCGGGGGCTGCCGGGCCGGAAGGTCTCGGGCGCGCTTGCGCACCGGAGCGTCGTCGTCCGCAACGCGGCCCTCCGGCCGACCGCGGCACATCCCGTAGCCCTGGCGGCCCACGGTCGCGGCCGGTTTCCCGGCCGCCACGACATCCGCGGTCACGCCCGACGCCGCGTCGCTCCTGCGGGGCCCGGTTCGGGGAGGCGCCGGCTCAGCCGGCCGATGCCGGCTCGCCGCCGCTGGCCGCCCGCACCAATCCGGCCAGTTGCTCCAGCGTCGCCTGGACCAGCGCCTCGTCGTCGGCTTCGACCGTCACCCGGACCACCGGCTCGGTGCCCGAGGGACGCAGGAAGGCGCGACCGCGGCCTTCGACCGCGCGCTGTGCGGCGGCAAGCCCCGCCTGCACGGCCGGGGCATCGATCGGCCTGACGCCGTTCGCGCAGCGCACGTTGACGGTCTTCTGCGGCACCTTGCCCAGGGCGCGCAGGGCATCGGCCAGCGCAATCGCGCGGCGGCGCAGGACTTCGAGCACCTGCAGCGCACTGATGATGCCGTCGCCGGTGGTGGTGCGGTCCAGGCACAGCAGATGGCCGGAGGCCTCGCCGCCGAGCACGCCGCCGCGCTCGAGCAGGGCCTGGTGGACGTAGCGGTCGCCGACGCGGGTGCGGAGGAAGTCGATGCCGGCCTCGCCCAGCGCGCGCTCGAGCCCGTAGTTGGTCATCAGGGTGCCGACCACCGGGCCCTGCAGGCGGCCGGACGCCTGCCAGTCGGTGGCCAGCAGGTAGAGCAGGTCGTCGCCGTCGCGCACCCGGCCCTCGCCGTCGACGAAGATCAGGCGGTCGCCGTCGCCGTCGAAGGCGATGCCGAGCTCCGCGCCCGTCTCCAGTACGCGCGCGACCAGCTTTTCAGGATGCATCGAGCCGACGCCGGCGTTGATGTTGGTGCCGTCGGGCTCGACCCCGATCGCATCGACCTGGGCGCCCAGTTCGCGCAGCACCAGGGGCCCGACCTGGTAGGTGGCGCCGTTGGCGCAGTCGACCACGATGCGCATGCCGCCAAGGTCGAAATCGCGCGGCACCGAGTTCTTGCAGGCCTCGACATAGCGGCCGATCGCGTCGCGCGTGCGCACCGCCTTGCCCAGGCGCTCGGACGGCACGGTCGAGAACGGCCGATCCAGCGAGGCCTCGATCGCCAGCTCGGTGGCGTCGTCGAGCTTCTCGCCCTGCGCCGAGAAGAACTTGATGCCGTTGTCGTGGTGCGGATTGTGCGAGGCGGAGATGACGATGCCGCCGTCGGCGCGCAGCGAGCGGGTCAGGTGGGCGACCGCCGGGGTGGGCATCGGCCCCATCAGCTGCACGTCGACGCCGGCGGCGACCAGGCCGGCCTCCAGCGCCGCTTCGAACATGTAGTTGGAGATGCGCGTGTCCTTGCCGATGATCACGAACGGCCGCCGCCACTCCTCGCCGGCGTCGACCGCCGCGCGCAGCGCATGGCCGTAGGCATTGCCCAGGCGCAGCACGAAATCGGCCGAGATCGCACCCTCGCCGACCCGCCCGCGGATGCCGTCGGTGCCGAAATACCTGCGGCTCATGCGCCGGCCCTCGCGATGGCCGCGGCCTCTTCGACCGGCGCCGGCTGCGAGCACAGCATGGCCAGCAGGCGACCGATGCGCCCGCGCAGCTCGCGGCGGTCGCAGATCTGGTCGATGGCACCGTGGTCGAGCAGGAACTCCGAACGCTGGAAGCCTTCGGGCAGGGTCTCGCGCACGGTCTGCTCGATCACGCGCGGGCCGGCGAAGCCGATCAGGGCCTCGGGCTCGGCGATGTTGATGTCGCCGAGCATGGCGAACGAGGCCGATACGCCGCCGGTGGTCGGATGGGTCAGCACCGAGATGTAGGGCAGCCCCGCCGCGCGCAGCCGCCCCAGCGCCGCCGAGGTCTTGGCCATCTGCATCAGCGAGAACAGGCTTTCCTGCATGCGCGCACCGCCGCTGGCGGAAAAGCACACGAAGGGAGACCCGGTTTCCAGGGCGTGCTCGGCGCCCAGGGCGAAGCGCTCGCCGACCACCGAACCCATCGATCCACCCATGTAGGCGAAGTCGAACGCGGCCGCCACCAGTGGACGCTGCCAGAAGCGCCCCGCGAACACGACCAGTGCGTCGCGCTCGCCGGTGGCGCGCTGCGCTGCCTTGATCCGGTCGCTGTACTTCTTCTGGTCCTTGAACTTGAGGATGTCGGTCGGACCCAGCTGCGCGCCGATCTCGGCCAGCTCACCCGGATCGAGGAAGGCGCGCAGGCGCGCCCGCGCCCGGATCGGACGGTGGAAGCTGCACTTGGGGCAGACCTCCAGGTTCTCCTCGAGCTCGGTGCGGTACAGCACGCCGCCGCAGCGGTCGCACTTCTCCCACAGGCCCTCGGGCACACTGCGCTTGCGGGTCGCACCGGTTTCGGTGCGGATGCGCGTGGGCATTACCTTCTTCAGCCAGGACATCGGATTCCAGTTCGGCTGCGGCCAGGCCGCGATCAGGCGCGGAGTTTACCCCGCCGGCCCGTGAACACCGTACGGTCACGCATCCAGCGCGGCGCGCAGCGGCGCCAGGAATGCGCCTGCGCGGGCGGCCGCCTCGGCCGGATCGGCGGCGTCGGCCATCGCCGACACCAGGGCGCTGCCGACCACCACGCCGTCGGCGTCGACCGCCATCGCCGCGGCGCTGGCGGCGTCGCGGATGCCGAAGCCCGCCACCACCGGCACCGGGCTGGCGGCGCGGATCCGGCGCAGGTGCTCGCCTGCGACGCGGGCGTCGAGGCGGTCGGAGGCGCCGGTCACGCCGGCCAGGCTCACGTAGTACAGATAGCCCTGCGCATGCTCGAGCAGCAGCTGCAGGCGCGCGTCGGTGGTGGTCGGCGAGGCGAGCAGGATCAGGGCGACGCCGTGGGCGGCGAAGGCCTCGCGGAATCCGGGCGACTCCTCCGGCGGCAGGTCGACCAGCAGGACGCCGTCGACGCCGGCCTCGGCTGCCTCGCGCGCGAAGCGGTCGGCGCCGCGGACCTCGATCGGGTTGAGGTAGCCCATCAGCGACACCGGCGTGTCCGGATCGCTGCGACGGAATTCGCGGACCGCGCCCAGCACCCAGCCCAGGCCCGCGCCCCGCGCCAGCGCGCGCTCGGAGCTGCGCTGGATGGTGGGGCCGTCGGCCATCGGGTCGGAGAACGGCACCCCCAGCTCGATCGCATCGGCGCCGGCGGTGACCAGCGCGTGCATCACCGGCACCGTCGCCTCCAGCGCGGGGTCGCCGGCGGTGATGAAGGGGACCAGCGCCTTGCGGCTGGCGGCGCGGAGTGCGGCGAATTTCCGGTCGAAGCGGGTCATGCGGAACCTGGCTGTAGGAGCGCCCCACGGGCGCGATGCGGTTGGATCGAGTGGCGGCGACGGCCGGTCGCGGGCATGGCCGGGGTTGCAGGCATGGCCCCGGCTACAGCGAAATGCCTTCACGCGCGGCGATGGTGTGCACGTCCTTGTCGCCGCGGCCGGACAGGTTGCACAACACCAGCGCGTCCTTCGGCAGTTCGCGCGCGAGCGTGATCGCCTGGGCGACGGCGTGGCTGGATTCGAGCGCGGGCAGGATGCCTTCGCTGCGGGTGAGCCTGTGGAAGGCGGCCAGCGCTTCGGCATCGGTGACGCCGACGTATTCGGCGCGACCGCTGTCCTTCAGGAACGCATGCTCCGGGCCGACGCCGGGGTAGTCGAGGCCGGCGGAGATCGAATGGGTCTCGGTGATCTGGCCGTCGTCGTCGCAGATCACGTAGCTGCGGTTGCCGTGCAGCACGCCGACGCGGCCGGCGGCCAGCGAGGACGCATGGCGGCCGCTCTCGATGCCCTCGCCCGCCGCCTCGGCGCCGACGATGCGCACGCCCGGATCGTTGAGGAAGGCGTGGAACAGGCCGATCGCGTTGCTGCCGCCGCCGACGCAGGCGGTGATCGCGTCGGGCAGGCGGCCGTAGTCCTCCAGCATCTGCGCGCGCGCCTCGCGCCCGACCACGGCGTTGAAGTCGCGCACCATGCGCGGGTACGGGTCCGGGCCGGCGACGGTGCCGATGATGTAGAAGGTGTCGCGCACGTTGGTCACCCAGTCGCGCATGGCCTCGTTGAGCGCGTCCTTGAGCGTGGCCGAACCGCTGCTCACCGGCACTACGGTCGCGCCCAGCAGCTTCATCCGGTAGACGTTGATCTTCTGGCGCTCGATGTCGGTCGCGCCCATGTAGACCACGCATTCCAGCCCCAGGCGGGTGGCGACGGTGGCGCTGGCCACGCCGTGCTGGCCGGCGCCGGTCTCGGCGATGATCCGGGTCTTGCCCATGCGCGCGGCCAGCAGGGCCTGGCCGATGGTGTTGTTGATCTTGTGCGCGCCGGTGTGGTTCAGGTCCTCGCGCTTGAGCAGGATCTGCGCGCCGCCGACTTCGCGACTCAGCCGCTGCGCGTGGTAGATCGGACTGGGCCGGCCGACGTAGTGCTTGAGGTCCCGGTCGAAGGCGGCGACGAAGGCCGGGTCGACGCGCGCGGCATCGTAGGCCGCGGCCAGCTCCTCCAGCGGCCCCATCAGGGTTTCGGCGACGAAGCGGCCGCCGTGACGGCCGAAGTGACCGGCAGCGTCGGGGAAGGCGTGGAAATCCTGCGGGGCGGGGACGGCGCTCATCGGAGACATCGGCGGCGGAAGCGGGTGTTCACTATATCGCACACATCGGCCCTTAAAAATCGATAACATCTGACGGATACGTCAGGAAAAATCACAGATGACCGCCCCTCCCCTGCCCCCGCTCAACGCCCTGCGCGCCTTCGAGGCCGCGGCCAGGCTGGGCAGCCTGGGGCGGGCCGGGGCCGAGCTGCACGTGACCCACGGCGCGGTAAGCCGGCAGGTGAAACTGCTGGAGGACGCGCTGGGCGTCGCGCTGTTCGTCCGCGAGGGCCGCGGACTGCGCCTGACCGCGGCCGGCCGCGAGCTTCGCGACGCCGCCGGGGCCGCGTTCGAACAGATCCAGGCGGCCGTGCGCAGCCTGCGCCGGGGGACGGAGCCGGGCACGCGGGTGATCGGCTGCCCCGGCAGCGTGCTCGCGCGCTGGATGATCCCGCGGCTGGGCCGGCTGCAGCGCGACCTGCCCGGGCTGCGGCTGCACCTGTCCGCGCACGAGGGCGACTTCGACCCGGCCCTGCCCGGCCTCGACGCGGTCCTGCTGATCGGCGAACCGCCATGGCCGGCACAGTGGCGGGTGCAGGCGCTGGCGCCCGAGCGCATCGGGCCGGTGCTCGACCCCCGCCACCCCGCCTTCGCGCGATTGTCCGCGCAGCCGGCCGCCGCCTTGCTGCACGAGGACCTGCTGCACACCGTGTCGCGCCCGCAGGCGTGGCCGCAGTGGGCCGGGCGGCAGGATCTCGATGCCCGACAGCTGCGCCTGGGCACCGGCTTCGAACACCTCTACTACCTGCTGGAGGCGGCGGTCGCCGGGCTCGGCATCGCCATCGCGCCCGAGCCGCTGGTCGCCGGCGATCTCGCCGCCGGCCGGCTGGCCGCGCCCTGGGGCTTCACCGAGACCGGCGCGCAGTGGTGCCTGTGCACCCGCACGGAAGCCGACCCCCAGCTCGAGCGACTGGCCGGCTGGCTGCGCCGGGAACTCACGACCCAGGGCTGAGCAGCGGCTGCCGGCATTGCACGACAGGATCGTCCCCGCAAAGCGGAGATCCGGAGTCTTTTGCTTCCCGTGACTTGAAAGACGCCGGGCCCCGCCTTCGCGGGGATGACAGGGCAATGCGCGTCCGGGCGCAACGCACTCAGTCGCAGTCCGCGCGCCGCACTTCCTCGACGAAGCGGCGCATGCGCGCACCGTCCTTGATCCCGGGGCGGCCGGGTCCGGCCTCGATTCCACCCGACACGTCCACGCCCCACGGGCGGGTGGCGCACACCGCCTCGAACACGTTGTCCGGGGTCAGCCCGCCGGCGAGCAGGCAGGGCTTGGTCATCCGCGCCGGGACCCGGCTCCAGTCGAAGGTCCTGCCGGTGCCGCCCGCCTCGCCGGGCGCGTGGGCGTCGAGCAGGAAGCCGACCGCGGTGGGATAGCGCGCATGCAGGGCCAGCGGATCCAGCGGCGCAGCACCGCCCATCGCCACCGCCTTCATGTACGGCAGCCCGAAGGACCGGCAGAACATCTCGTCCTCGCCGCCGTGGAACTGCAGCAGCGAGGGACGCACCATCGCCACCACCCTGCGCACCTCGTCGATGCCGTTGTCCATGAACAGCGCCACCGCGTCGACCAGCGGCGCCAGCGCGTCGCGCATCGCCGCAGCCTGCTCCGCCGCGACCCGCCTGCGGCTGCGCGCGGCGAACACGAAGCCCACCGCGTCCACCCCCAGTTCGCCGGCCATGCGCACGTCGCCGGGGCGGGTCATGCCGCAGAACTTGATGCGGGTGCGGAACAGGGCGGAGGACATGGGAGAGCCGGGATTCGGGATCGGGACAGCGGGATTTCGAGGCGGACAGTAGCGCGGATGATGGGCGGAATGTCACCGCCATGACGTGCCGCCGCAGCGCTGGCGCGGCCGGGTCGCTGCCGGCCTCATCGGCTGTGGGGCAAGGTGACCCCGTCGGGGAGGCCGCAGGCCGCAGGGTACAGGGGCCCGATGAAGACCAGGCCGGTCGCCGGAGCGGTCGGTCCGGCGCGGGTGCGGTCGCGGGACGCCAGCACTTCGGCCAGCCACGCCCCGGGGCGCGCGCCGGCGCCGATCTCGAGCAGGGAGCCGACGATGTTGCGCACCATGTGGTGCAGGAAGGCGTTGGCCCGGATCTCGACGGTGACCACGTCGCCGTCGCGCGAGACGTCGATGCGCTGCAGGTCGCGGCGCGCGTGCGTCGCCTCGCACTCGGCCGAGCGGAAGGCGCCGAAGTCGTGTTCGCCCACCAGCGCCTGCGCGGCGTGGTGCATGGCGCCGGCGTCGAGCGGCCGCCAGTGCCACGACAGCCACTGCCGCGCCAGCGCCGGGCGCACCTGGCGGTTGAGGATGCGGTAGCGGTAGCGCCGGGCGACCGCGCTGAAGCGGGCGCTGAAGTCCTCCGCCACCGGCCTGCACCAGAGGACGCTGACCTCCGGCGGCAGCCGCGTCGTCGTGCCCAGGGTCCATGCGCGCGGGTCGCGCGCGGCGTCGCTGTCGAAGTGCGCGACCTGGCACTGGCCGTGCACGCCGGCGTCGGTGCGGCCGGCGCAGACGGTCAGCACCGGGGCGTCTGCAACCGACGACAGCGCCGATTCCAGCACCCCCTGCACCGTCCCGGCATCGGGCGTGCCCGGCGGCGTCAGCCGCTGCCAGCCGCGGAAACCGCCGCCGTCGTACTCGACGCCGATCGCGTAGCGGGGCACCGCGGCAAGGCTCAGGGCAGGTCGCGCAGCAGGCGCCCGGCCTCGTCGCGGACGTCCCGGTCGTCGCTGTCGAGCGCTTCGCGCAGCAGGGTGCGGGCGGTGTCGCGGTCACCCAGGTCGAGATAGGCGCGGGCGAGCTCAAGGCGCTCCTGGCCGGCCGGCGCCGGGTTCGCGGGAGCGATTTTCTCCGCCAGGGCCGCGCCCTCGCTGCCGGAGGCGTGCCAGAACGGCGCACCCGCAGCCCGGCTCCATCCGGCGGCGGCGCCCGGAGCCGGCGCCGGCTCGGGCGCGGGTGGCTCCGCGGATTCCGCTGCGGGCGTCGGGTCGGCAGGCATCGGATCGGCGGGCGGCGGCTCCTGCCCGGCGGCCGGCACGGGCGGCACGGGCGCCGGATCGTCACGCAGGAAACGGCGGGATTCACGCTGGCTGCGCCGGTTGCGGCCCGACAGCACCGCCCACAGCAGCAGCGCCAGCAGCACCACCACCAGCCCGGCCCACAGCCAGGGCGAGGCCAGCAGGTCCGGCCGCTCCTGCGCCGGCGCGGCGGTCGCCGCCGGTGCCGCGGTGCCCACCTGCTCCAGCCGCTGCTGCGCCGCGGCCAGTTCGCTGTCCTTGAGCGAGATCAGCTGCTGCTGTTGCTGCTGCAGCTGTTCGAGCTCGGCCACCTGGGCCCTGAGTTCCTGGACCTCCGCGTCGCGCGCGGCGATGGTCTCCCGGGCCTGGGTCAGTTCCTGTTGATACAGCATGTCTCCCCCACCGCCGGCGACGGCGCCGGACCTGTTTCCAGCCTGCTCGCCGCCCTGCGCGGAGGGCGGCACGATCGCCAGCCGGGCGTCGGCCACGCGCGGCGCGGCGGCCGCTTCGGGTTCCGCCGCGGGCGCCGGCGCCGGTGCGGCGTCGGCGACCGCTTCGACCGGCTGCGGCGCTGGCCGGCGCAGTTCGCGCCAGCGCGCCACGTGTTCGCGCACCAGCAGCGCCGCCTCGGCCGATTCGAGCAGGTCCAGCTCCGACGCGCTCGGATTGCGCAATACCGCGCCCTGCCGGACCAGATTGACGTTGCCGCCGATGAACGCATCCGGATTGGCCCGCACCAGGGCGAGCATCGTCTGCTGGAGGGTGCGGCCGCTGCGTTCTGCCAGCGGCGCGGCGATCTCCCCCAGCGTCTGGCCCGCGCGGACCGGCGGCAGATGCGTGTCTGCCGGCGCCTCGGCTGCTTCCTGCGGCGGCGCAACCGGCGCAGGCGCAGGCGCGGGCGCCGCCGGTGCCGGTGCGGGTGCGGGTGCGGGTGCGGGTGCGGGTGCGGGTGCCGCCGGTGCCGGTGCAGGCGGCGGTGCAGGCGGCGCCTGGGCG
>CAKTDC010000023.1 GCA_934541015.1 uncultured Luteimonas sp. | reverse complement strand
AGCTTCCTGCGCTCGCACCTGCCCAGGCGCAGTCCGCGCCTCCACGCCTGAACAAGCGCGAGGATGACCGGCCGTCCCGCAGCCCGGGACGGCGTTCGCCGCGGCGCGTGCGCCCGGATGGCGCACGCAAGCGCCGCACATCACCCTCGCCGACCAGATGAGCTTCCTGCGCTCGCACCTGCCCAAGCGCAGTCCGCGCCTCCACGCCTGAACAAGAGCGAGGATGACCGGCCGTCCCGCAGCGCGGGACGGCGTTCGCCGCGGCGCGTGCGCCCGGATGGCGCACGCAAGCGCCGCACCTCACCCTCGCCGACCAGATGAGCTTCCTGCGCTCGCACCTGCCCAGGCGCAGTCCGCGCCTCCACGCCTGAACAAGCGCGAGGATGACCGGCCGTCCGGTACTGCGGCCGATCGCCGGGCGCGCCCGCCACCGCCGTTCCGGCAACGCCGCTGCGCAAACGGCCGTGCGGCCCTTCGCAGGCCCTGCCGCACTGGGTACACTCGGCGGATGAAGGCACCACGGACGCTGCAATGTCGTTGACGATCGGTCTGACCGCGATGGACCCGGCCACGGAAGCGGCGCTCAAGTCGGCCTTCAACGGCGCGAACGCGCGCTTCCGCAACCGCTGGCAGCTGCTGCCCGACGCCCAGGCCGCCCACGTCATCATCGACATGGACAGCATGTACGGCCCGATGGGCTGGCTGCGGCTGCACGCCGCGGGCAAGCAGGTGGTCGGGCTGACCGCGGCGCCGCGCGCGCAGACCGACTTCCGCCTGGGGCGGCCCTTCGACGAGGATTCCGTGGCCGCCCTGCTGCAGGAAATCGCGGACAGGACCGGCATCGACCTCTCGCAGGAGCCGGCCGGCGCGACCGGACCCGCAGCGGCCATCGCCGCGCCCGAACCGGAACCACAGCCGGAACCCGAACCCGTACCCGTCACTCCGCCGCCTGCCGCCCCGCCACCCGTCGCCGAGGCCGTGCCGGAAGCCGTCGCGGCTCCGGCAACACCCGGGCAGGCGCCCGTCGCTGTCGTGCCGCCGCCGGAGCCGGCCGCCGAACCGGTACCGCCGCCCGTGGACGCCACGCCTGAAGCCGTCGTGCAGATGGCGGTCGAGACGGAGGTGGATGTCGCTGCGGAACCGGAGCCGCAGTTCGAACCGGAGCCGGAGCCCGAGCCCGAACCTGAGCCCGAGCCCGAGCCGGAGCCGGAGCCGGAGCCGGAACCCGAACCCCCGCGCGAGCGCACGCTCGCCGACTGGCTGGCGACCGGCACGGTCCGCGGCCGCGTGCGCTACGGCCGCGACGGCGGCCCCACCCTGCTGATCGACGCCGATGCCCGCACCTACCATGGTCCGGCCACGCTCAAGCCGCTCGCGCCCTACTTCGAGGATGCCGTCGAGCTCGAATCGCTCACGCCCGTCGACGCCGACGCCTGGGCGCGCGACAGCGCCATCGCCGGCGCTCCGCAGCCGCTGTCGCGGCTGCTGTGGCTGGGCGCGCTGGTGGCCGGCAAGGGCCAGCTGCTGCCGGGCCTGGACCGCGAGGGCCGCTACCGGCTGGCCAAGTGGCCGCAGACCGAACGCGAGTATCCGCGCCATTTCCGCATCGCCACGGCGATGATGAAGGGCCCGGCAACCCTGCCCGAGATCGCCGAGGGCAGCGGCGTGCCGGTCGAGGACGTGGCGGATTTCGTGAACGCCAACCTGGCCACCGGCTTCGCCGAGTTCGTCCCCGAGCCGCCGCCCGAGCCGGTCGAGGCGCCCAGGCCCACCGGCCTGTTCGGGCGCCTGCGCGGCAAGTAGCGCCCGCCCGGCAGGCGGTGCGAACGCCCGGGCCGCGGACCCGTTCCGCAGCCGCCGCCGCGCGTGCACGCCCGGTCATGGCCACGGGCGCCCACGGGCTTACAATGGCCGGCATGATCGACTCCACCCGCTATCCGCGCCTGTCGCGGATCGACTCTCCCGCCGACCTGCGCGGCTTCGACGAGACCGAACTTCCCGCGATCGCCGACGAGCTGCGCGCCTACCTGATCGAGTCGGTGGGCAAGTCCGGCGGCCACTTCGGCGCCGGCCTGGGCGTCGTGGAACTGACCGCGGCGCTGCACTGGATCTATTCGACGCCCGAGGACCGCATCGTCTGGGACGTCGGCCACCAGAGCTATCCGCACAAGATCCTCACCGGCCGCCGCGACAGCATCCACACCGTCAAGCAGGCCGGCGGCGTGGCGCCGTTCCCCAAGCGCGAGGAGAGCGCCTACGACACCTTCGGCGTCGGCCACTCCAGCACCTCGATCTCGGCCGCGCTGGGCATGGCCATCGCCAACGCCCGCGCCGGCAACGACCGCCGGGTGGTGGCGGTGATCGGCGACGGCGCGATGACCGCGGGCATGGCCTACGAGGCGCTCAACCACGCCGGCGGCATGGACCCGGAGCCCGACCTGCTGGTGATCCTCAACGACAACCGCATGTCGATCAGCGAGAACGTCGGCGGCGTGACCCGCATGCTCGGGCGCATGACCGGCAGCCGCACGCTCAACGCCATCCGCGAAGGCGGCAAGAAGCTGCTGGGCGACAAGAACAAGCCGCCGGCGCGCTTCGTGCGCCGCTGGGAAGAACACTGGAAGGGCATGTTCGTGCCCTCCACCCTGTTCGAGGAGATGGGCTTCCACTACACCGGCCCGATCGACGGCCACGACGTCAAGGCGCTGGTCGGCGCGCTGAAGACCCTCAAGACCATGAAGGGCCCGCAGCTGCTGCACGTCATCACCACCAAGGGCAAGGGCTACGAGCTGGCCGAAGGCGACCAGATCGGCTACCACGCGGTCTCGCCGTTCGATCCCTCGCTGGGCGTGATCAGCAAGGGCGGCCCGAAGAAGCCGACCTACACCGATGTCTTCGGCGACTGGCTGTGCGACATGGCCGCGGACGATCCGGCGCTGCTCGGCATCACCCCGGCGATGCGCGAGGGCTCGGGCCTGGTGCGCTTCTCGAAGGAGTACCCGGAGCGCTACTTCGACGTGGCCATCGCCGAGCAGCACGCGGTGACGCTCGCGGCGGGCATGGCCTGCGAAGGCGCCAAGCCGGTGGTCGCGATCTATTCGACCTTCCTCCAGCGCGGCTACGACCAGCTGGTGCACGACGTGGCGATCCAGGACCTGGACGTGCTGTTCGCGATCGACCGCGGCGGCGTGGTCGGCCCCGATGGCGCCACCCACGCCGGCAACCTCGACCTGAGCTACCTGCGCTGCGTGCCGAACATGGTGGTGATGGCGCCGGCCGACGAGCGCGAGTGCCGGCAGCTGCTGAGCACCGGCTTCCGCCACCGCGGTCCGGCCGCGGTGCGCTACCCGCGCGGCACCGGCCCCGGCGTGGCCGCGGGCAACGGCCTCGACGTGCTGCCGATCGGCAAGGCCGAGCTGCGCCGCCGCGGCGCGCGCATCGCCCTGCTCGCCTTCGGTGCGCCGCTGGCGGCGGCCGAACAGGTCGGCGCCGGGCTTGGCCTGACCGTGGTCAACATGCGCTTCGTCAAGCCGCTCGACCGCGCGCTCGTGCTCGAGCTGGCAAAGACCCACGAGGGCTTGGTCACGCTCGAGGACAACGTGGTCATGGGCGGCGCCGGCTCGGCCGTGCTGGAACTGCTGCAGGCCGAAGGCATCGCCATGCCGGTGCTGCAGCTGGGGCTGCCCGACGCCTTCCAGCACCACGCCAGCCGCGAGGCGCTGCTGGCCGAGGCCGGGCTGGACGCGGCCGGCATCCGCACCGCGGTGCTGGCGCGCTGGCCTGGCCTGGCCGATCCCGCTGTCGACAGCGTGCGCTCGGCGACCGGCTGAACGCGCTGGACCGGCACGGACCCGGTCCGTCCGGTATGATCGGCCCTCGCCGGCGCATCCGCACCGGTATGGTGCCGTGCCTCAGGGGGATCGGCGTTGCAGTCAAGGATCGCGGGCCCGCGTCCCCGGACGCAGCTGGCCACGACTGGATACCATCGCCTTCCGTGGCGCGTTTACCGCTTCCGCCTGCTCGGCATGGGCCTGGCCGCGGTGTGCATCGCCAGCGTGCTGCGCGAGAACGGCGCCACCGCCGCGACGTGGGCGTGGTGGGTCTTCAGCGGCCTGCTCTGGGCGCACCTGGCGTTCTTCGTCGCCCGCCGCAGCGCCTCGCCGTACCGCGCCGAGGTGCGCAATCTCCTGATCGACTCGGCCATCGCCGGCAGCTGGGTCGGCCTGATGCAGTTCAACCTGCTGCCCAGCGTGCTGCTGTTCACCCTGGTCACCGTCGACAAGATCAGCAGCGGCGTGCCGCGGCTGTGGCTGTGGTCGCTGCCGGCGTTCGCGCTGGGCCTGCTGTGCGGGGCCGCGGCGGCCGGTTTCGGGTTCAGTCCGCACACCAGCACCGCGGTGATGGTCGCCGCGCTGCCGATGCTGGTGATCCACACCATCGCCGTCAGCCTCGGCGGCAACCGGCTGCTGCTCCAGGTGCGTGAGAAGAACCGCCTGCTCGACCAGCTCAGCCGCACCGACTCGCTGACCGGGCTGCACGTGCGCCGCCACTGGCTGGATCTGGTCCAGCAGACCCTCGACGAGCATCGCCGGAGCGGCCGGCCTGCCACCCTGCTCATGCTCGACATCGATCACTTCAAGCACTCCAACGACCGCCACGGCCACTCCGCGGGCGACGAGGTGCTGTGCGCGGTCGCCGACGCGATCCGCCTGTGCCTGGACGAGAACGCCCATGCCGGGCGCTACGGCGGCGACGAATTCGGGGTGATCCTGCCGGGGGTGGACGCCGATGCCGCGCACCGGGTGGCCGACGCGATCCTGCGCAGGGTGCGGCACGCCGTCCTGTCCGATCTCCCCGGCGTGCGGATCACCGCCAGCATCGGCATGGCCGAGGTGGACCGGCGCTACGCGACGCCGCGGGACTGGGTGAAGGTCGCCGACGCCGCGCTCTACCGGGCCAAGAACGCCGGCCGCGACCGCATCGCCGCCTGAGGAACCTCTGAACAGCTCGTCATTCCCGCGAAGGCGGGACTGACGACCGGAAACCGGCTGTTCAGACCTTTTCCGACTACGCTCAGGGCGATTCGATCCGGTAGCCCTTCGCTTCGAGCATCGACAGGTAGCCGCCCGGGCGCAGCAGTTCGGCCACCGGCGCGGTCGCGAACACGGTCCGGTGCGCGCCCAGCGCTTCCACCGCCACCTCCATCCAGCGTTCGCGGATGCGTACGTCGACATCGGCGATGCCGTGCTTGCGCGCCGCCTCGCTGCCGCTCCACGCCGACAGGCAGGCCTCGGTCGGGCTCGTCGGCAGCGCGCGCAGGGCTTCGATGTCGCCCGTCGCCCATGCGTTCGCGCGCACCACCATCCGCGGCAGGTCACGCTCGACAATGTCGAGCATCCGGCTGAAGCATTCGATGTCCTCCGGCCGCAGCGCTTCGCCGCGGTAGTCGGCGAGGGCTTCGCGCGGGTTGTCGATCGTCAGCTGCAGCATGGTCGGGGTGGACTTCATCCTGCGGCGCTTGAGCGCGGCGTTGACGACCGGGCTGATCACCCTGCCGCCCAGGCCCGCGCGCGAGATGGCCTTGTCGTACAGCTCCATCGCCGCAAACAGCGGCCGCCGCTTCTCGATGCCGCGGTCGCGCCCGACGTGCTGTGCCTTCACCCGCAGCCAGCGCGCATGGACGTCTTCGGGCAGCACCTCCTGGAGCGTCTGTCCGTCGGGATTGTTGCGCGCGCGCAGCGCCGAGGGCAGCAGGGTCAGCCCGCGCAGCCGGCCGATGTCGCTGCCCACGACCACGCCCGGCGGCCCCAGCACCGCGTCGGCCTGCTCCAGCACCGTGGCCACTTCGTCCGAACGCCACTCCATGCGCCTGGGCAGCGGCGACACCGTGCCGAGGATATGCAGGGTGTGTTCGCCGTGATGCACCTTCCACAGCCCCGGGCCCGGCAGGACGCCGCTGACCACCACGGCCTCCATCTCGCGGATGCCATCGTCGCCGGGCGGGAGCGCTTCCTGCGCGGCGGCGGGTGCGACGGCAAGCAGGAGGGACAGCAGCCAGGTCGGTCGCATCGATCGGTTCCTCGGGAAGGTCATCAATGGAGCACCGCCGGGCGCACAAGTTCCCGGCCGGCGCGCCCGCCGCGGCCGGGGATCAGAACAGGCCCTGGCCGATGCCGGCGGCCATGCCCGCGCCCAGCTCCCGGCACTTCTCCAGCGCCTCGTCCGCCACGGCCTTCGGCGCCAGGATGGCCTCCGGCGTCTGCGCATGCGTGTTCACGATCAGCGGCGGCTGCACCGCCCTGAGCCGCCAGCCGGTGCAGATGCGCGCCGCCTGCCGCGCAGCGCCCTCGCCGTCCGAGCCCGCGGCGATCATCAGCGCGTATGGCCGCCCCTCGATCCGGCCCAGGGCCGGGTAGAAGCAGCGGTCGAAGAACTCCTTCATCTCCCCGGACAGGGCGGCGAGGTTCTCGGGCGCGGCGAAGATGTAGCCGTCCGCGCCCAGCAGATCCTCCGGCCCGGTCGCGCCCGCGCGCAGCAGCCGCGCCCCGCCCTGCGCACACGCGGCCTCGAAAGCCGCCCGCGCCATCGCCTCCGCCGCGCCCGTGCGCGAATGCCAGACAATCAGGAGCCGCGTCATGCAGCGACTTATCCCGGCGAAGGCGGGAATGACGAGCCAGCGCGAAGTGTTCGGACCTTTCCCCGCGCAAACAATCCCGATCCAGCCGCGCAACGGCTCAGTGGAAGTCGCGGCTGCGCACGTCCAGGCTGGCCAGCAGCGGGGTGAGATCGTGCAGGCGGCGGGCGATCAGGTGGCGCACGCCATGTTCGGCCTCCAGCTTTCCTTCCACCATCAGCAGCCGCGATTCCAGGAACGGCCGGCGCTGGCGCTCGGCGACCTGCCGCCACACGACCACGTTGATCATGCCGTGCTCGTCCTCCAGGGTCACGAAGGTGACGCCGCTGGCGGTCTGCGGGCGCTGGCGCCCGATCACCAGCCCCGCCGCGCGGATGCTGCGTCCCGATGCGATGGCCGGCAGCTCCTGCGAACTGCGGCAGCGCCGCGCGCGCAGCTGCGCGCGCAGCAGCGACAGCGGATGCTGCCCCAGCGTGGTGCCGAGCAGCGCGTAGTCGGCGTGCAGGTCCTCGCCCGCAGTCGGCAAGGGCAGCGTGATCTGCCCTTCGCGCGGCTGCGTATCCGCGCCCAGCAGCGGCCGCCGTTCTTCCACGCCGGCCACCGCCCAGCGCGCGCGGTGGCGATGGCCGGCCAGGCCGCGCAGCGCGCCGGCATCGGCCAGCAGCCCGCGGGCGCGCGCATCGAGCCCGGCGCGTTCGCACAGGTCGGCCACGTCGGCGAACGGCCGCAGCGTCCTCGCCCGTTCGATCCCGAGGGCATCCTCCTCGCGGAACCCGCGCAGCATGCACAGCCCCATGCGCAGCGCGAAACCGCCGCTGCCGTCGGGCTCCAGGCCGCAGTTCCACCCGCTCCAGCGCACGTCGACCGGCCGCACCCGGTGCCCGTGGCGGCGCAGGTCCTGCAGGATCTGGTCCGGGCTGTAGAACCCCATCGGCTGGCTGTTGACCAGCGCGCAGGCGAAGGCCACCGGATACTTCTGCTTGAGCCAGCAGCTGGCCCAGGTCAGCAGGGCGAAGCTGGCCGCGTGCGACTCCGGGAAACCGTAGCTGCCGAAGCCCTTGATCTGCTCGAAGATGCGCGCGGCGAACCCGGCCGAGTAGCCGCGCTCCAGCATTCCGTTCGTCAGCTTGTCGCGATGGTGCTCCAGCCCGCCGTGGCGCTTCCACGCCGCCATCGAGCGGCGCAGGTCGTCCGCCTCGCCCGGCGTATAGCCGGCGGCGACCACCGCCAGCTCCATCACCTGCTCCTGGAACAGCGGCACGCCCAGGGTGCGCTCGAACACCTTCTTCAGCGCTTCGGACGGATAGCTCACCGGCTCCTCGCCGCTGCGCCGGCGCAGGTAGGGATGCACCATGTCGCCCTGGATCGGCCCGGGACGGACGATCGCCACTTCGATCACCAGGTCGTAGAAGTTGCGCGGCCGCAGCCGCGGCAGCATCGCCATCTGCGCGCGCGATTCGATCTGGAACACGCCGATGGTGTCGGCGCGGCCGATCATCTCCCACGTGTCCGCGTCATCGCCCGGAATGGTGGCCAGGGTCCAGGCCTGGCCGTGGTGCGCCCGGACCAGGTCGAAGCAACGGCGCAGCGCGGTGAGCATGCCCAGGGCGAGGATGTCGACCTTGAGCAGGCCCACCGCGTCCAGGTCGTCCTTGTCCCACTGCACCACGGTGCGCCCGGGCATGCTCGCGTTCTCCACCGGCACCAGCGTGTGCAGCGGCTGCTCGGAAATCACGAACCCGCCCGGATGCTGCGACAGGTGCCGCGGGAAGCCGATCAGTTCGCCCGCCAGCACCAGGATCCGGCGCAGCAGCGGGCTGTCGGGATCGAAGCCGTGCTCGCGCAGGCGTCCGGGCGACGGCAGCGTCTCGCTCCAGCGGCCGATGCAGCCGGCCAGCGCGTCGATCCGGTCGGCGGGCATGCCCAGCACCCGCGCCACGTCGCGCACCGCGCCGGCGCCGCGGTAGCTGCTGGCCACCGCGGTGAGCGCGGCGCGATGGCGGCCGTAGCGTTCGAACACGTACTGGATCACTTCCTCGCGCCGCTCGTGTTCGAAATCGACGTCGATGTCCGGCGGCTCGTTGCGCTCCTTCGACACGAAGCGCTCGAACAGCATGCCGATCCGGTCCGGGTCGATCGCGGTGATGCCCAGCGCGTAGCAGACCACCGAGTTGGCGGCCGAGCCGCGGCCCTGGCAGAGGATGTCGCGGCTGCGGGCGTAGCGCACGATGTCGTGCACGGTGAGGAAGTAGCTGTCGTAGCCAAGCTCGGCGATCAGCGCCAGCTCCTTCTCCACCAGCGCGCGCGCATGCTCCGGGATGCCGTGCGGCCAGCGCCGGCCGATGCCGTCCTCGGTGAGCTGGCGCAGCCACGAGGCGGCAGTGTGGCCGGCGGGCACCAGCTCGTGCGGATACTGGTAGCGCAGCTCGCCCAGGTCGAAGCGGCAGCGGCGGGCGATGCGCAGGCTTTCGCGCAGCAGCTCCGGCGGGTACAGCTCCGCCAGCGCCGGCAGCGGGCGCAGGTGGCGCTCGCCGTTGGGAAACAGCCGCCACCCGGCCTCGGCCACGGTGGTGTGGTGGCGGATGGCGGTCATCGCGTCCTGCAGCGCGCGCCGCCCGCGCGCGTGCATGTGCACGTCGCCCGCGGCCACCAGCGGCAGCGCCAGGCGTTCGCCCAGCGCCTGCAGCCGCGCAAGCGTGGCGGAATCGTCCGCACCGCGGTGCAGCTCCACCGCGATCCACAGCCGGCCGGGAAACAGCGCCCGCAGCCAGTCCGCATCCCCGGCACCCGGCGCATCCTCCGGCAGCCACAGCGCGAGCAGCCCTTCCACGCCCCCGTCGAAGTCCTCGCGCAGCAGCCGGTATCCGCCCTTGGGCGCACGCATGCGCGCGGCGGTGACGAGGCGGCACAGCGCCCGGTAGCCGGCCAGGTCCTCGACCAGCAGCACCAGCTTCGGCCCGCCCTGCACGCGCATCTCGCTGCCGACGATCAAGGGCAACCCCACTGCCCTGGCTGCCTGCCAGGCGCGCACGATGCCGGCCAGCGTGCATTCGTCGGTGATCGCCAGCGCGGCGTAGCCATGATGCCTTGCGCGCTCGAACAGCTCGCGCGCGCTCGAGGCCCCGCGCTGGAACGAGAAGTTCGACAGGCAGTGCAGTTCCGCGTAACTCATGCGAACCAGCCCTGCAGCCAGTCGCCGCCCTCGCCGCCCGGCTGGCGATAGACCCATGCGCGCTGGCCGCTGCGCAGCTGCACCACGCGGTAGTCGCGACGGATGTCGTCGCCGTCCCACCAGCCCGATTCGATCCGCTCGCAGCCGCCAAGCGTGCGCGGCGGCGCACCGCGCAGCGGCACCGGCGCGCGCAGCAGCCAACCCGGGCGCGCGGGCATGGCCGCAGCAGGAAGCGGGTGTCGTGGCGGTTTCACCGCCTGCACCGACTCGCCGCGCCAGGCCTGTTCGGGGCGATGGTCCTCGTGCACACTCAGTCCGTGCACCGCGTGTTCGCCCAGCCGCGCGCGCAGCCGTTCGCGCAGCTGTTCCCAGGGCATGGCCTGCTGCGGGCGCTCGTCGAACAGCTCGCGGTGGGCCGGCACGAAGGCCGGCAGCTCGTCGGCGACCAGGGCGAGCGCGCGCACCGCCGCCGGCATCCGCGCCTGCTGCAGGCGCCCGCGCGCCAGTTCGAACAGCAGCGCGGCCTCGCGCTCGGGCGCCAGCAGCCCCACCGGCACCGCGGTGTCGGCACGCCTCTCGTGCTCCAGGCGCAGCACGAAGCGCTGCACGCCGCCGTCGCGACCGGCAAGGAAGGCGGCCAGATCCGCGGTCAGGCGCCTGAGCGGAAACAGCAGCGCCTGCGAGGACTCGACCTCGTAGCCCAGCTCGATGCGCATGGCGAACCGGTCCGGCGGGCGATACCAGTCCAGCGCGACCCCCGCCCCGTCCACCAGCGCATCGACATGGCACAACACCCCGGGCGGGAAGCGCCGCGCGATCGACTCGCGCGGCAGCGCCAGCACCTGGCCCAGCGTGCGCAGGCCCATGCGCGCGAACGCCGTTGCCGCTTCCGGCGCGAACCCGGCGCGCTGCACCGGCAGCCGCGCCAGCTCACGCCGCAGCTCCGCGCCGCCCTCGACCGCCAGCCCGTCGTGCGCATTGGCCAGCGCCCGCGCCGCCACCGGACCCGGCGCGGCGACGATACGGTGGCCGAACCCCAGTGCGGCCAGCTCCGCGCGCAGCCGCGCCTCGAACCGCGGCCACGGCCCGAACAGCCCGAGGCTGCCCGCGATCTCGACGATCAGCGCATGCGGATACCGCATGCTGACCTGTGAACTGAATCGGTAGGCCCAGGCCGCGAGGAAACGGTGCCAGCGCGCCTCCTCGCCGGGGTCGTAGTCGAGCGTCTCCACGCCCTGCGCCAGCGCCTGCGCCGCGGCCAGCGCCATGCCCCGGCGCCAGCCCAGCGCGCGCGCGGCGGGATTGACCACGTGCAGCAGCCGCCGCTGCCGCGCACCGGACACCAGCGCCAGCGGCGCCTCCGGATCCGCACGACGCCGCAGCACGCCGTCGAGCGCCAGCTGCGGCAGCAGGATGCAGGCCCAGCGCATCGCCTAATCCGCCAGCGGGACCGGCCGCGGCGGCGCCAGCCCGCCCCTGCACTTGAGCACCCGCAGCTGCGCCGGGCATGGATCGATGGCGATGCGCAGCGCCGCCGGCGAAGGATTGCGCGCGGCGGCCAGCGGGCGGGTCGCGAACCCCAGCGTGCGCCCCGATTCGGCAGCCACCTGCAGCCGCCGCAGGGCGCGGTCGTCGGCCTCGGCCGGCCAGCACAGCACCGCCCCGCAGCTGCCCGAGCGCAGGCACTGCTCGCTCGCCCACAGCGCCTCGCGCGCGGTCCCCGCCTCCACCACCTGCAGCATCCGCAGCTCGACCCCCGCCGCCTGCCACGCCGGCGCGAACGGCACATGCGGCGGCGCCACCAGCACGATGCGCTCGCCCTGCCGCGACAGCCGCGCCAGCGCCGGCCACAGCAGCCGCAGCTCGCCGATGCCCTCCACCGGCACCAGCAGCTCGCTCAGCGACGCCTCCGGCCAGCCGCCGGTGGGCAGCGCCGCATCCAGCGCGGCCAGCCCGGTCGGCTGCGCGCTCGCCGGCAGCGCCGACGGTTGCCCCTTCCACACGCGCCGCTGGTGCAGCAGCGCGTCGATCGCGACCACGGCGCCCATTTCAACCCCGCCGCACCAGGCCGCAGAACACGCCCTCGACCGCGAAATCCTGCCCCGGCTCCACCACGATCGGCGCATAGTCGGGATTGCGCGGCAGCAGCCGCAGCGCATCGCGCGTGCGCGACAGCCGCTTGATCGTCAGCTCGCCGTCCAGCCGCGCCACCACCACCTGCCCGTCGCGCGCCTCGGCCGTACGCCTCACCCCGACCAGGTCGCCGTCGAGGATGCCGTCCCCGATCATCGAATCGCCCTGCACCCGCAGCAGGTAGTCGGGCACGGCCGAAAACAGCCGCGCATCCAGCGTCAGCGTGTCGGCCAGCCCGGCATCGGCGCCGATCGGCGCGCCGGCCGCCACCCGCCCCAGCACCGGCACCCGCAGCAGGTCGGAACGCGCCCGCATCCCCGCCGGCCGGATGCCCCGCGCCTGCCCGGCCGTGACCTCGATCAGCCCGGCATCGGCCAGCGCCAGCACGTGCTTGCGCGCCGCCCCGCGCGTGGCCAGCCCGCAGGCAGCGGCGATCTCGGCCAGCGTCGGCGGCTGGCCCTGGCCGGCCACCCGATCGCGGATGAAGGCCAGGATGGAGGCTCGGCGGGGGCTGAGGGCAGGCATGGGATACATTTGTACCCCTGTTGCCGGAAATTCGCCAGCCCGCCGGACAGGCCCCGGTACGGATCGGAGAAAAATGGTCTTCGCCCATACGCGCACAGCCTTTCGCAGGAGTGCCCCGCCTTCGCCGGGACGCTCCTGCGAAAGGTTGCAATCCGTAACGTATCGCTATACAGCTGATCCGTGATCCGCAGCTTCCGCCACAAGGGCATCGAAGCCTACTTCCGGCAAGGGAAGACACAGGGCATCCAGGCCAGGCACGCGAGCCGGCTTCGACTGCAGCTGTCGATGCTGGACGCCGCCAGCGGGCCGAACGACATGGCGGTACCGGGATGGAAGCTGCATCCCTTGAAAGGAAAGCCCGCCGGTCATTGGGCAGTGTGGGTCAGCGGCAACTGACGACTGACCTTCACCTTCATCAACGGCGATGCCGAACTCGTGGACTATCAGGACTATCACTGATGAACATCATGCATAACCCCCCACATCCCGGCGAAGTGCTGCGCGAGTGGCTGGCCGAGGTGACCGTGACCGACGCCGCGGAGCGTCTGGGCGTGACGCGCGTCGCGTTGTCGCGTGTGCTCAACGGTGGCGCGGGGATCAGCGCGGAGATGGACATCCGCCTGTCCAAGGCGCTGGGCACCACACCGGGCACCTGGTATGCGATGCAGGCCAGCTACGACATCTGGCACGCGCAGAAACAGTTCCGGGGCAAGGTCCGGCCCATCGCCACGGCAACCGCATAACCGGGCCCGGTCAGGCCGGAAGATCACTGATCGGAGTGAAGCCATGAACACCATGACCCACAAGGGCTACACCGCCCGCGTCGAATTCGATGAGCGCGATGCCATCTTTGCCGGTCGCATCCTCGGTATTGCAGACGTGATCGGCTTCCACGGCGAAACAGTGGTCGAACTGCGGGCCGCGTTCGAGGAAGCCGTCGAGGATTACCTTGAGACCTGCGCCAGGATCGGCAAACAGCCGCTGAAACCCGCCAGCGGCAACATGATGCTGCGCGTTCCGCCAGAAGTTCATCTGCAGGCCCAGATTGCCGCGCAGGCGAGCGGACAAAGCCTCAACCAGTGGGCTGCCGAAGCGCTTCGCAGGGCCGCTGCGGGCTGAGGCCAGCGTCGGGAGGCGTCAGCGCAGGTGCCCGATCACCTGCGCCAGCAGCTGGGCGTCCAGCAGGGCGCCGTGGAGCCTGCGGGTGTGGGGGATGCGCAGGCGCTGGAGCAGGTCGTCGAGCTTGTTGGGCAGGCCGGGCCAGCGGGCGCGGGCCAGCTTCAGGCTGCAGGTGATGCGGCAATGCCGGGCGAGGCCGTCGGGGTGGCCGGCCAGGCGCAGTTCGTTGTCGAGGAAGCCGACGTCGAAGCTGGCGTTGTGGGCCACCATCTCGGCGCCCGCGAGGAAGTCCAGCAGGTCGCCGGCCCTGTCGGCGAACCGGGGCTTGCCGACCAGCATCGCGTCGCTGATGCCGTGCACGCGCCGGGCGGCCCAGTGGATGGCGCGCCCGGGCTGCAGGCAGGTGTGGAACTGGCGCCCGGTCACCTGGCCGTCGACCAGCTCCACCGCGCCGATCTCGATGACGCGGTCGCCGAGGCGGTGCGAGATGCCGGTGGTCTCGGTGTCGAGGGCGACGACGCGGCTCATGTCTTCAACCGGCAGCTCCGGACGACACCGAGCGGATGTACCTCAAGGCGTCCTCGACCCTGCCTGCAACGATCACCTCGAACAGCGTGCGGTAGTCGAAGGCTGGAACAGGCGTGTTCTTGATGTGGTAGACCGCGGTGACCACGTCCGGCTGGATCTGCGTCATCGCCGTCAGCACGCGCGACAGGTTGCGCAGCGCCGACTGCACCTGCGCGGAATCCGGATGCAGGCGCAGGGTGTTGCGATGCACTCCGGCCAGCTTGGCCAGTTCCTGTTGCTGCAGCCCAAGAACCTCGGCCACGGCGGTCGGCGACAGGTCGGCCGTCCCCGGCTCGCGCAGGGATTCGGACAGTTCGGCGATGGAGACGGCTGACATGGTGGAGTGCTCCGCCAGGCCTGTTTGCACATTATATGCACATAAATGAGCACAATCGATGGCACTGATGCAGCATGACCTGCCGGGGGTGCTCTCCAGGGAGCCTCTGAACAACTACCGTCATCCCCGCGCAGGCGGGGATCCATGGGCGTTAACCCGTTGAAATCAAAGTCCTTGGATGACCAGTGCTCCGCGCTGTTGGGAAGCGCCTCCCGACTTCGCGGAAATGACGAGCACAAGAAACCTGCGGGACAGCACACTAGAAGCACAGCCGCCTCCGCCCCTCCCGCCCGCGCGGCGAGGGGAGGTTGGGAGGGGGTGCCAGGCTGCCCCGTGCATCCGCACGCCAATCCCTGTCACTGACCGCACCGGGTGGCGCAGACCGGGAACCGGCGCAAACGAAAAAGCGGCCGCGAGAAGCACTCGCAGGCCGCTGATCCGTAAGGCTGAATTGGTCGGGGTAGCCGGATTCGAACCGACGACCACTTGTCCCCCAGACAAGTGCGCTACCAGGCTGCGCTATACCCCGGGTGTCCCTGCGATTATACCGCGTGCGCGGCCGGTGGGCCGGCTCAGCGCCTGAGCAGCTGGAGGATCTCCTCCAGCTCCGTCCGCACCTGGCGCACGATCTGCACGCTCATGGCCGATTCCTCCCGGGCGCTGCCGCTTTCCAGGCGCAGGCGGGCGCCGCCGATGGTGTAGCCCTGTTCGTACAGCAGGCCGCGGATCTGGCGCACCATCAGCACGTCGTGGCGCTGGTAGTAGCGGCGGTTGCCGCGGCGCTTGACCGGGTTGAGGCTGGGGAATTCGGTTTCCCAGTACCGCAGCACGTGCGGTTTGACGTCGCACAGCTCGCTGACTTCGCCGATCGTGAAGTAGCGTTTGGCGGGGATCGGCGGGAGTTCGCTGTTGCTGCCCGGATCAAGCATGCGGGCCTCCGGTGTAGGCTTCCACGCGCTCCTTCAGCTTCTGCCCGGGGCGGAAGGTGACCACCGTCCGCGCCGAGATCGGGATCTCCTCGCCGGTCTTGGGATTGCGCCCGGGGCGCTCGCTCTTGCGGCGCAGGTCGAAGTTGCCGAAGCCCGAGAGCTTCACCTGCCGCCCCTGCTGCAGCGCGCCGCGCAGCACATCGAAAAACGCGTCGACGAATTCCTTCGCCTCCCGCTTGTTGAGGCCGACTTCCTCGTACAGCTGCTCGGCCATGTCCGCCTTGGTCAACGCCATGACTTCCGTCCCCCTGTGAACGTCAGCTCCTGATCGCGGCGCCGTGGATGCGCTGCAGATCCTCGATCACCCGCGAGACCACTCCATCCACTTCGCGGTCAGTCAGCGTGCGTGATTTGTCCTGCAGAATCAAGCCCATGGCGAGACTCTTGAAACCCGGTTCGACCCCCTTGCCGATATAGCGGTCGAACAGGCCCAGATCCTCCAGCAGCGACCCGGCGGCGGCGCGGATGGTGGCCTCCAGGGCGGCCCAGGGCACGTCCGCGGCAACCACCACGGCCAGGTCCCGGCGCACCGAGGGGAATCGCGACAGGCGCTCGGCGCGGGGCACGGCCCGGGCCTGCAGCGGGGCCAGGTCCAGCTCGAAGGCGACCACGGTCTGGTCGTGGCCCAGCGCACGCAGCAGCCGCGGGTGCAGTTCGCCGATCCAGCCGATGCGCTCGCCGTCGCGGTAGACGTCGGCCGAGCGGCCCGGGTGGCCCTGCGGCCGCTGCGACGGCCGGTATTCGAGCACCGCGCCGGAAACGGCCGCCACGGCCTCCAGGTCGCCCTTCAGGTCGTGGAAATCGACCGGCCGCGCGGGCACGCCCCACTGTTCGGCCTGCGCATCGCCGCAGGCGGCCGCGGCGATGCGCAGCGTCTCCAGCGGAGCACCTGCTCCCGCTTCACCCGATTCCCGGTTCCCGATTCCCGATTCCCGGCTCTCGAACACCTTGCCGATCTCGAACAGGCGCACGCGCGGCTGCTGGCGGGCGGCATTGCGCGCCAGCGCCTCGACCAGCCCCGGCAGCAGGCCCGTGCGCATCACGCCCAGCTCCGCGCTGAGCGGATTGGCCAGCGGCACGCTGCGCTCGGAGGCCTGCCAGCGGGCGAGCAGCTGCGCGTCGACGAAGGCGAAGCTGACCGCCTCGAACCACTCGCGCGCGACCAGCTGCGCGCGCAGCTCGGCCTCGCCGGCGATGGTCTCGCTGGCCGCGCCGATGCGCGTGGCGCCGCCGGGCAGCGTGACCGGGATGGCGTCGTAGCCGTGGATGCGCGCGACCTCCTCGATCAGGTCCTCCTCGATCGCCAGGTCGAAGCGGCGCGTCGGCGGCACCACCTGCCAGCCGTCGGCGTGCGCGAACACGTCCAGCCCCAGCGCGTGCAGGATCCGCTCGACCTCGGCATCGGCCACGGCCAGGCCGAGCACGCGCGCCAGCCGCGCGCGCCGCAGCAGGATCGGCTGCGGCTGCGGCAGGTGCCCGGCCAGCGCGGCTTCGACCACCGGGCCGGGACGGCCGCCGGCAACGTCGAGGATCAGCCGGGTGGCGATCTCCACCGCGGCGCGCGGCAGTAGCGGATCCACGCCGCGCTCGAAGCGGTGCGCGGCGTCGGTGTGCATGCCCAGGCGGCGGCTGCGGCCGATGATCGCGGCCGGCGCGAAGTGCGCGGCCTCCAGGAACACGTTGCCGGTGGCATCGGTCACGCGGGTGTCGTGGCCGCCCATCACGCCGGCCAGGGCGACGACGCGGTCGGCGTCGGTGACGGCGAGGAACTCGCCGTCGAGCGCGACATCGCGGCCGTCGAGCAGCTTCAGGCTCTCGCCGGCGCGGGCGCGGCGCACGCCGACCGGGCCGCTGAGCAGGTCGCGGTCGAAAGCGTGCATCGGCTGGCCGATTTCCAGCATCACGTACTGGGTCACGTCGACCAGGAAACTCACCGGGCGCACGCCGCTGCGGCGCAGGCGCTCGGCCATCCACACCGGAGTGGCCACGGTGGCGTCGACGCCTTCGATCACGCGGCCGACGTAGCGCGGCGCGTCGGCGCCGGCGTGCAGTTCGACCGGCAGGCGCGCGTCGATGGCGGCGGCCACGGGCTCGGCCTGCAGCGGCGCGACCTGGCTGCCGACGGCGGCGGCGACGTCGTAGGCGATACCGCGCACGCTGAAGCAGTCGGCACGGTTGGGCGTGAGCTTGATCTCGATGCTGGCGTCGGGCAGGCCGAGGTAGCCGGCCAGCGGCGCGCCGACCGGGGCGTCATCGGGCAGTTCCAGCAGGCCCGAGGCATCGGCGTCGATGCCCAGCTCCTTCGCCGAACAGAGCATGCCGCTGGATTCGACCCCGCGCAGCTTCGCGGCCTTGATCTTCATCTCGCCGACCGTGGCGCCGATGGTGGCCAGCGGCGCGACCAGGCCCGGCCGCGCATTGGGCGCACCGCACACGATCTGCAGCAGCCCGCCCTGCCCGGCGTCGACCTGGCAGACCTGCAGGCGGTCGGCCTCGGGATGCTTCTGCGCCGACACGATGCGCGCCACCACCACGCCATCGAGCGTTTCGCCCAGCGCCACCACCTCCTCGACCTCCAGGCCGATCGCGGTCAGCACCTCGGCCAGCCGCTCGCGGGTGGCGTCGGTGGGAACGTGCTGGCGGAGCCAGTTTTCGGAAAATTTCATTCTGAAATTTCGGGATTGGGGATTGGGGATTCGGGATTCAAAAACGCAGGCTTGCCGGGAGCCGGGCCGGAATGGAATTCGCCTTTCCGAATCCCCAATCCCGAATCCCGAATCCCGGCCTTCAACCAAACTGCCTGAGAAACCTCAGGTCATTGTCGAAAAACGCGCGCAGGTCGTCGACGCCGTAGCGGAGCATGGCGAAGCGCTCCACGCCCATGCCGAAGGCGAAGCCGGTGTAGCGCTCCGGGTCGATGCCGACCGCGCGCAGGACGTTGGGGTGGACCATGCCGCAGCCCAGAACTTCCAGCCAGCGCGTGCTGCCGTCGGGCTGGGTCCAGGCGATGTCGACTTCGGCCGAGGGCTCGGTGAAGGGGAAGTAGCTGGGGCGGAAGCGCATCTCGAAATCGCGCTCGAAGAAGGCGCGCACGAATTCGACCAGGGTGCCCTTGAGGTCGGCGAAGGTGGAATGCTCGTCGACCAGCAGGCCCTCGCACTGGTGGAACATCGGCGAGTGGGTCTGGTCGGAGTCGGAGCGGTAGACCTTGCCCAGCGCGATCATCCGCAGCGGCGGCCCGCTCTTGCCGGCAACGGCTTCGCCCATGTAGCGCACCTGCACGCCCGAGGTGTGGGTGCGCAGCAGGCGGGCGACGCCGGCGCTGTCGGGCGGGAAGTAGAAAGTGTCGTGCATGGCGCGCGCCGGATGGTGCGGCGGAAAGTTGAGCGCCTCGAAGTTGTGCCAGTCGTCCTCGATCTCCGGGCCGTCGGCCAGCTGGTAGCCGAGGTGGCCGAAGATCCCGGCCATGCGCTGCATGGTGCGGCTGATCGGGTGCACGCCGCCGCGGCCGCCGCTGCGGCCGGGCAGGGTGACGTCGATCGATTCGGAGGCCAGGCGCGCGTCGAGTTCGGCATCCTCCAGCGCCGCCCGGCGCGCCGACAGCGCCTGGCCCAGCGTGTCGCGCACGCGGTTGATCGCCTCGCCCGCGGCCTTGCGCTGGTCGGCCGGCAGCGCGCCGAGCGACTTGAGCTGGGCGGTGATGCTGCCGCTCTTGCCCAGCAGAGACACCCGCAGCGCCTCCAGCGCCTCGGTGGTGGACGCGGCGGCGATGTCCGCCAGCGCCTGTTCCGACAGTGATCCGATATCGCCCATCTGCACCCTGCCCCGACTGCCATCTCCCATGCAGGAGCAGCCAGGCCGCCACGTGATCGGCGACCCGGGCCACCCTCCAGGCCGCGGCACAAGCCGCAACCGGGCCGCCTCCTGGAAAGCGGCGCGGCTTGCGCCGCTCCTACGGGATCCCTGAAAAAACGAATGGGGAAGGACTTGCGCCCTTCCCCATGCGTGTACCAGCCTGTTTCCCCGTCGGCCGCGCATGCGCGGACCGGCGGGGGAACGTGCATTACGCCGCGAGCGCGCCCTTGGCCTTCTCGGCCAGCGCGGCAAACCCTGCCGCATCGTGCACGGCGATGTCCGCCAGCACCTTGCGATCCAGGGTGATGCCGGCCTTCATCAGGCCGTTGATGAAGCGGCTGTAGCTCATGCCGTTGATGCGGGCCGCCGCGTTGATGCGGGTGATCCACAGCGAACGGAAATTGCGCTTCTTCTGCTTGCGGCCGATGTAGGCGTACTGCTCGGCCTTGATGACCGCCTGCTTGGCGACGCGGAAAACCTTGCGACGGGCGTTGTAGTAGCCCTTCGCGCGGCCGAGAACCTTCTTGTGACGACGGCGCGCCTGCACGCCACGCTTGACTCTTGCCATTGTTCAGCCCTCCTCAGAGATACGGAAGCATGCGATCCAGACGGCCCGCGTCCTCGGCACGAACGTGGTTCGTCTGCCGGAGGTTGCGCTTCCGCTTGGTCGCCTTCTTGGTGAGGATGTGGCTGCGGTTGGCGTGGCCTGCCTTGTACTTGCCGGAAGCGGTCTTCCGGAAGCGTTTGGCCGCGCCCCGATGCGTCTTGATCTTGGGCATTGCGATGTCCTTGGGGTCGTTTCGAGTACTGGCCGGGGCGGCGTCGATCGGGTCGACACGCTTTCCATCCTTGCCTGGCCGGTTGGTAAGCCACTGATTCCACGGGGAACCAGGGCAGGTCCAAAGGTATTGCACACAGCTCCGGACGAACCGGAGCCGGGCATTATGCCCTTTGCGGGTTTCCCTTGCAATTCAGGGGGTTTGGCCGGCGGCTTCGGGAATACCCGCCCTTCGTTGCGTATTCCCCTCAGCCCGTCTTCCCCGGCAGGCCCTCCTTCCCCCGCGCCCATTTCCCCAGGCAAGCCCTCCTTGCCCCGGCAGGCCTCATCCCCCGCTTGCGGGGGAAGTCCCCGCGCAGCGGGGGATGGGGGCAACGCCGCCACGCACCCCCACCCAGCCTCCCCCGCAAGCGGGGGATGAGCCTTGAAGCACAGCCATCAGCAAGCGCGGAAGGCGCTTTGAAGCAGGGCCCCCGCAAGCGGGGGAACCGGCTCACCGCGCCACCAGCGGCCGGCGCGAAAAAGCATGAAGGCTCGGGCCGTCGTTTTCCGATGTGTCCGTTATGTCTGTCCATCGACCACCCCGTCATCCACCCGGAACCGTCATCGCCCCAGGAGATCCCGCCATGCGCCCGCTGCCCCGCCGTCATCGCCGTCACCCGCTCGCCGCCATGGTCGCGGTCGCAGCCACCGCAGTCCTGCCCTCCGGTTTCGCCCAGCAGTCCAGGCCGGTCGAGACCCAGGTCTGGATCGACATCTCCACCCACCACATGGCCGGCATGCCCGGCATGGGCGCGCTCGGCGGCCTCGCCGGCCGGATGATGGGCGCCGGCAAGGAGGAGATGCGCTATCCGACCGCACGCCACCCGGCCATGTCCGGGCAGTACCTCGACGTCGCCCTGCACAACAGCCTCAGGCCCGGCGTGGAAGCGCAGCACGCGATCCCCGGCGGCCTGAAGCTGGGCAAGGTGCTGCCGCTGGTGCCGCCGACCCTGGAGCCGACGTCCGGGGACTACCGGGAAGGGTCGCCAACCCAGGACATCCCCGACGTCGAGATGACCATCCACGAATACTGGGGCTGCGGCGCGGCGGTGCGCCCCGGGCAGCCGAAGACCTTCACGATGAAGGTCCGCGGCGGCAACGTGCAGTCCAGCGGCAGCGTGTCGCAGGGCAAGTTCGCGCCCGATCGCGACATCGACGCCACCCCGGCCTACGCGGTGTGGCCGAACCGCAAGAACGGCAGGCGCGTCCCCAACGGCGCCCTGCTCGCCGGCCCCCACCGCATCAGCGGCAACGGCGTGCCTGAATCGCTGCAGTTCGAACTGGGCGGCAACGCCGAATTCATGCCCCGGATCGCGCTCAACACCCGGGGCCAGCCGAGCGACGCCATCGCGCTGGACTGGCAGCCGGTGGACCGCGCCCGCGCCTACTTCATCAACGCCTTCGCGATGCGGAACCAGAACACCATGGTGCTCTGGAGCAGCGCCGAGAGCGGCGGCGCCGGCCAGGGGCTGCAGCAGTACCTCACCGGCGGCAACATCGACCGCTGGCTGAAGGAGAAGGTATTGCTGCCGCCGGCCACCACCAGCTGCACGATCCCCAAGGGCATCTTCGCCCCCACCGGCGGCGATCCCGCGCAGGGCGGAGGCATGGGCGGCATGGCCATGCTCGGCATGATCGCCTACGGCCCGGAGACCCACATGGTGTGGCCGCCCAGGCCGACCGATCCGGAGGAACTGAAGCGGTGGGATCCGGAATGGAACCTGCGCGTGCGCACCAAGTCCACCGCCAGCGCGATGCTGGGCATGGACCTGGGCGCGGGCTTCCCGTCCGACAACGGCAGCGACGCCAGCAACGACGGCGAGCCCAGGCAGGAAGAAGGCAAGGGCAGGAAACTGCTCAAGGGCCTGCTGCGCACCTTCTGAGCCGACGCCATGCGCCTCTTCGCCGCCCTCCTGATCGCATGCGCATGGTGGTTCGCCGCCACGCCTGCGGTCGCGTCCGATCCCTGCCCGCAGCTGCGCATGCAGGCCGGCACGGCGGACGTGGCGACGCGCATCGCGGCGATCGCCTGCCAGGAGAACCACGCCTGGTTCCGCGGCTTCATCGATGCCGACGGGCGCAGCGGCGGACAGGTGGTGTACGAAGCCGAGAACGACGTGCTCGCCGATGGCACGCCGGCATGGAAGAAGGTCGCCTCGTACTGGAGCGGCAGCGGCCTGCCGGGCGACTGCGGCACGACGGGGCCGGCCTGCCGGCACTACGTCGTCGACACGCCGTGGTCGGCGGCGTTCGTGTCGTGGGTGATGCGCCGCGCCGGCGTGCCCGGCTTCACCGCGTCCGCACGCCATGCCGACTACGTGCGCGCCGCGTGGCGGCAACCGGCGCGCGTTCCCTACCGGCTGGCATCGCCGCAGGACGCCGCGCCCGAGGCCGGCGACCTGCTCTGCTACGTGCGCGCGCAACCGCGCACGCTGGGCCACGGCGGACTGATCGACCGGCTCGACGGCGGCGCCGGCCTGCCGATGCACTGCGACATCGTGGTCGGCGCCACGCCCGGCGGCATGGCCTGGCTGGTCGGCGGCAACGTGCAGCAGGCGGTCACCCTGCGCATGCTGCGGCTGGACGAACACGGCCGCTTCGCCGACCTGCCCCTGCGCGATGCCGCCGACCCGCCGTGCAGTCCCGACGCACCCGCGCAATGCAACCTCAACCGCCAGGACTGGGCCGCATTGCTCAAGCTCAATCTCGAAACACCGCCCTCGATGCTCGCCGCCAACGCCCCCTGACCACACGGCGACACGGCGCTGACCAACGCGTCGCCGCGCCTCCACCACCAACGAATTCGTCGCCCATGCGATGGCGCCCAACCCGGAGGATCGCGCGATGTGGAAACCCTGTCTGGCCGTGGCGGCGCTGGTGGCGCTGATCGGATGTTCCGGCGGTAGCGAAGAACCGTCTGCCGCGGCGGGTACGCCTCCCTCCGTCATCCAGGCTGAACTGGCACGTTTCGAAGCCGAAGGCATCGAACCGCTGGCACGCCAACTGGCCATGGGCGACTACTTCCTGCACTACCACCTGATGCAAGCGGCCGAGATGTTCGAGGAGCTTGGCGGTGAGGAGCAGGCCATCGCCGCGCTGATCGCAGTGGGCGAAGCCCATGAACGCAACGTGCGCTGGGGCGAGGAAGCCGCTCCCAGGATGATCCCGGCGCAATTCGGGGGCGAAGGCATGCAGGCGGGCATGTACGGGTTCGGTGCGGCGTCCTTCGTCGGCGTGCTCGTCGACCAGCTCACGCGGGACTCTGGATTCAAGTCCACGATGGAGACCTACATCGAACAGCTTTCCGATCCTTCGATCCCGAAGCGGGAAGTGGGCACATACGCCGACGGGGTAGAGGTCCTGGTTTCGGAGGACGGCCACTATGTCGAGCGGACTACGAACGTCGACCGGAACAGGGACATCCACTCGAAAGACTATGGCGAGCAGACGGGCGACATGAGCATGACCACGACCGAGATCGACAGCAATGGATTCCGCAGTACCACAGAACGCATAACCCAAGGCAAGACAACCGGAAAGGCCACCGTCGGCATGGACAGGGATGGCGCGGTCATGTTCGAGTCCATTGTCAATGAAAAAGGCATGCAAGGCAGGATTTCGGTCCGCGTACGCATGGACACGTGCCCCGACGCTCAGGGCAAGGTCACCGTCAACATGACCGTGAACTCGCGGATCTGCGTGGCCGGCAAGGCTGGCACCTGCGGCAATGTGCACGCGGATTTCGAATTGGAGCGCTACCTGGACGACGACGCCCATCTGGCCGAACTCAGCAAGAAGGACAGCTCCGCGCTGCGCTTGATGATGGGTGGACGGGATGGTGGCCGCAAGGTCAGCCTCGATGTGTCGGTGGGCCAGAAGGACGGCAAGCCGACGTACACGGAGAACAAGACGGAGGGCCTGAGCATCTTCCGGCCCGGCGAGGTCAGGTCGGCGGAAAAATCCATCGCTGAGATCTACAACTACATGGCGATGCTGGCGGAAATGATGCTGCGCGGCATGGGCAAGAAATCCCCCTGGGAATCCGGCCGCTGCGTCGAGGTGGAAGTCAAGACCAACCCCGAGAAGCGCACCGGCGCCGATCCGGGCACCAGCTACAGGATCACGGTCATCCCGCGCGCCAGGTCCGACGGGCAGGTCACCACCGGCACCGTCCGCGCCACCCTCAGCGGCGATTCCTCGCTGGACCCGGCCGACACCAAGGTCAAGGTCGAAGCCGACGCGAAGTTCCAGTACGACAACCCGACGGAAAAGGACAAGAAGGCCAGCATCGCCTTCGAGGCGCGCAGCAAGCGCGGCGTCGGATGGGCCACGGCGGACTTCGACACGAAGAACAAGAGTTACGAACTGCACGGCTGCCGCATCACCGGAAAGATCTGCAACGTCGAAGAGCCCTTCAGTGTCGTGGCCAACAGGATGCTGACCTACCAATGCACGCCCGCTGCCCCCGACTACAAGGACGGCAACTGCAAAGGCAGCATGTCGTTCGGTGCAGCCAAGGCCACGATGGACGGCCGCTACCGGGTCGAACTGCGTCAGGACGGCACTGGCGGCACCTTCCACTCCACCGGGGGAGGCACTGTCAGCGCCGGCGGCCGGGCCTACCAAACTGCCAATCAGGATCATGAGGAAGTCTGCCATCTGGTGGAAGCGGACCCATGCAGGTGAACAGTCGCAGCCGGCAGCACCTGGCGACGCGCCTGCAACTACACGACGAATCCGCCATAGCGATGAAACCCAACCCGGAGGACCGTGCCATGTGGAAACCCTTCCTGATCACGGCGGCGCTGGCGGCGCTGATCGGCTGCTCGCGCGGGACAGAGGAAGCAACCCCCGCCGAGCCCGCGACCAGTTCGGCGGCGGCGGCCGCTTCCGACCTGCCCACCGGCCCCGCGCCCGCGCCGAATCCGGAAGGCACGCCCGACCCGGCGGTGGTCGAGCGGCTCGTCGAGGCCGGCATCGAACCGGACGAGGCGAAGTTCCTCGCACTGACAACGTACGAGATCACCCAACCGGCGCCCGACGTGGCGCATCTGGTCATGGCCTACCCATGGGGCGATGTGTATCGCGCCGGCATCCGCGCCCGGCGGGTGGATGCCAGCGAGGTCAAGCCGTTCGAGGTACTGGCCTCCTCGATCGAACCGGGGGAGGTTTCCGCCACCTACCGCTACTACGTCAATCTGGCGGAACTGCCGCCGGAATCCTTCGCCACGCTCGCAGCGCCCGCTTCGCAAGGCTGGCATTTCACCGATTTCTTCATGGCTTCGGCCCACGCCCAGAGACCGCAACAGCTGCAACCCTATTCCGGGCCGAATGCCATGGACGCCAGCAGCGGCTGGATGGAGATCGCCTACACCTGGGCCGTCAGCAAGCTGCAAGGCGACGCCCGCAAGGCGGCTCTGAAACGGGTCTTTGGCGACAAGGTCGCCAAGGGACTGGGTGCGATCGAGACCGCCGGAAAACTCACCGGCATATCGGACGAGGCCCGCAAGCTGCTGGCCGAACTCGACAGGCTGCGTGAGTGCGCCGAGAACCCGACCAATCCCCTGACGAAGAAGCAGTACGAGCAGAATCCCGCCGAAAAACAGCGCATCCTCGATGCAATCGCCGCCGCCAAGGCAAGCATCCAGATCGGCGGTACCGCCAGCATCTCCGGAACCACAGGCAAGGCAATCTCCGGCGCCGGCGGCGCCGTGGGCAAGGTGCTGGGCGTCGTGCTTGGCCCGCTGGTCGAAAAATCGAACGCCGACATCAAGCAGCAGATGAAAGACGATGTGCAGCGGATCAGGAACATGGTGCCTTCGTGCAAGGCCAGCTACCGCATCGACTTCGCCACCTGTCCCGGCGGCAGCCGGGAAACCATCCGCGTGTGCGACGTCCGCAAACCCTTCACCGTCACTGCCTGTGGCGGCATGGCCAGTGTCGCCCACACGCCCTCCGGCGAGCGCGGCGGCACGTTTTCCTTCCAGTTCAGAGGCCACGGCGGAATGGCCACGAACAGCGGCACCTATACGCTCAGTGGCCGCCCGGACCAGCAGCTGACCGTCACCTATGACAACAGCCCGGTCTGCTCGACTGCGCAGGGCATGACCCAATGCCACCAGGTACCGTCCAGCTCGGCGACGTGGACGAAAATCGACGACTGCGACGAATGACCCCGACCGCGCCGCGGAGAGTCCCCATGTCCAGATTCCATTTCGGTGCGCTCGCCTTGCTGCTTGCCGTGCTGCCGGGCCTGAACGCCTGCGGTGGTGATCCCTCGCCAGGTGCCGCGCAGGAAGCGCAGACCGTGCCGGCCCAGCTCCCCGAAGCGCCGCCGCCCAATCCCGATGGCACGCCGGACCCCGCCATCGTGCAGAAGCTGGTCGACGCCGGCGCCGAGCCGGACGAGGCCCACTGGCTGGCCCTGACCACGGTCGCCACCAGCAACCCGGAACCGGGCGTGGCGCATATCGCGATGACCTATCCGTGGGGCGACACCACCCGCATCGAGTTGCGCTTGAGCCGGATCGATGCCAGCGAGGTGAAGCCCGCGGAAATCCTCGAAGTCTCGGTGCAGCCTGGCAAGCTGTCCGGCGCGATCCGCTACGACGTACCGGCCGAGGACTTGCCCGCCACCACCGCCGCGCTATTGCCGCCGGGCGCGAAATTCAACCTGCTCGATGTGCTGGTGCCCCCGGCTCACGCCCAATCCGGCAACTATTTCAACCGGGTTTTCCAGAAATGGTTCACCGAGACGGCGAGCGACGAAGCGCAGGAAACCGCTCTCAAGGCATTGGGCGGTGACAAATGGGGCGGACGGGTCAGCAATGCGCTGAACGTGGCCAAGGCCGGCACGGAACTGAGCGAGCTCTCCGATGAAAAGCAGAAGCTCGTGAAGGAAATCGACGATCTGCGCAAATGCACCGAGAAAAACCCCAGCGGCGTGCAATGGGTTCCCGGCGAGAAGGAGAAAATCCTCAAGCAGATCGACGAACTGCGCGATGCCATCATCGCCGACGTCCACGTCGTGGCGGCCAATACCGTGGCCAGCACCGCCGCCGGCATGCAGCCGATCAAGCTGCTGGGCGTGCCCGCCAGCGCGATCATGGCGATGACGGGGGCGCAGATCAAGCAGCTCATCCAGGACCGGATGGACGACATCCGCCGCAGCGCGTCGAAGGGTTGCGGCAAGCAGTACGTCATCGGCGACTGTCCGCTGAGCGGCACGATTCCCGACGTCGACAGCGAATTCCACGCAAGGACCAGCGGCTACCACTTCCGTTTCAGTGGCGGCATGGTCGGGCAATGGGACTGGAAGATCGCCCGGGGACATGGCAACGGCCCGTATGAAATCACCCTGGCCGCCGACAAGAAGCGCGGCAAGCTGCGCGTGGGCGCGGGGCCGAACGTGCTCGACGGTTTCAAATTCACGAGCAGTTCGTGGATGTGCACGCTCACTGCCATCGAGGATTGAGCACATGGCCCGCCCGAACCCGCCTTTGCAGGGGCGTTACAGGGCGAGTTTGCGGGCCAGCACTTCGGCTTCGGCGCGGTTGACTTCCTGCGGCAGCACCGCGTCGCGCAGCACCGGGAGCGCCTGCGCCAGCAGTGCGCGCGCTTCGGCGCGGTCGCCCTGCTCGAAGCGGATGCCGGCAAGCTCGGCGCGCGCGATCGCGATGTCGACCGGCAGGGCGCTGGCCTCGAATCGCGCAAGCGCTTCGCGCTGGTCGCGCTCGGCCGCGGCCAGGTCGCCGCGCTGCCGCGCAAAGGCGGCGCCGTGGCGGAGGACGTGCCTGAACACGGGATGCGTCTCGGGCACCAGGGCCGCCCAGCGTGCCCTTGCCTCATCCAGCAGGAGCGCACCGTTCGCGGCATCGCCGCTGCGACGGGCCAGGACCAGGCGATTCCACGTCACCAGTGCGTACTCGGCCGAATCCTCGCCATCGAGCCGACGGGCGGCTTCCTGCAGGCGGCGCAGGCGCGCGTCCGCGTCGGCGAAGCGCCCGGCCAGGGCGAGGCCGCGGGCATGGTTGCGCTCCATGTGGCGCCGTCGGGCCTCGTCCTCGCCGACGCCGCCTTCGTCGAGCCTGGCAAGGCTTTCCTCGAACAGCTCAAGCGCCCGCGCGTAATCGCCCGCGTTCTCGTACACCGCGCCGAGGTTGGTGAGGTTGGTCGCCCGCTGCAGCGGCGCGTCGCCGGAGGCATCCCGCAGCTGCTGCTCCCGCTCCAGCGCTTCGATCGCCTCGCGGTAGCGGCCGAGGTCGTTGAGCACGATGCCCAACTGGCCGTACAGGGATCCGGCGTCGTTGCCGGTAACGCCCACGACCTTCTCGTGGATGGCGATGGCTTCGCGGATCAGCGGTTCGGCGGCCGCTGCATCGCCGTTGAAGGTGAGCGCTTCGGACTTGGCCCGCAGCAGTCCCGCCCGCCACGGCGACTGGGGCGGAAGGCCACGCGCGTCGGCGAGGGCCATGGCGTCGTCGGCCAGCTGCAGGGCGCGGGCGAAATCGCCCGTGAACACCGATTGCCGGCTCAGCATCTGGTACACGTTGATGACGCTTATGACGTCTTCCGGCGACGGGTCGGGCATCGTCTTCGCCAGCGCGATCGCCTGCAGCCATTGTTCCTCCGCGCTCTCGATCTCCCGGCTGCGGTGGTAGGCAAAGCCGAGTTCTTCCAGCGCCTTGAACTGCTGCATCGGGTCGTCCGGCGCGAACCGCCGCCGCAGGTCCGCCGCACGCCGGGCCGCGGCGAGGCTCTCCTCGCCCAGGTCCATCGTGCCCAGGACGAAGGCGTGCACGCTGTGGTCCTCGGCCAGCGCCAGCGCTTCCTCGCGGGTGCGTGGATCGGACCCTTCCAGGCCGGCTTCCAGCAGTTCCCTGGCGATCCGCATTTCGCCGAGCGAGTGGTACAGGTGGCCCAGCAGGCGTTGCACCGGCTGGCGCACCTGCGGATCGACCGTGCCGCGCGCGTCGAGCTTGGCGCGCGCCTGGTCGAGCAGCTGCCGCACGCTGACTTCGGTGCTCAGTGCGTTCTCCGGCGCGGCGGCGGCCAGCGTGTCGGTGAGGAACCTCATCGCCTCGCGCGCGTTGGCGCTCTGCTTCTCGGCTTCGACGCGCTGCCGTTCGGCGATGGACGCCTGCGCCCTGGCTTCACTCGCCTGCCACAGCGCGACGCCGGTGCCGACGAGCAGCGCGAGCGCGACCGCGCCGATGGCGGCGGCCAGGGTGCGGTTGCGCTTGAGCCACAGGCGCAGGCGTTCGCCGGGACCGGGACGGGCGGCGGCAATGGGGCGGTGTTCGAGCCAGCGCTGCAGGTCGGCGGCCAGTGCGTCGACGCTGGGATAGCGCGATTCCGGCTCGCGGCGCAGGCAGGCGGCGACGATCGCGGCGAGGTTGCCGCGCAGCGCCTTGGCCAGCGCCGACGCACTGGCCTCCCCGCGCGCCTGCGCCTGCTCGGCCGTGGCGTGCGCGGCCGCCTTCGTCAGCGGCTCCGGATCGCGTTCGAGCTGCTGCAGCTGCTTCGCCAGCGGCGTGTCGCGGCTCAGTCCGAACGGGTGCGCAGCCGAGAGCAGGCGATGCAGCACGATGCCCAGTTGCCACACGTCGGTCGCGGTGGTGATCGGCGCGTCGTGCAGTTGCTCCGGCGAGGCGTACTCGAAGGTCAGCGCGCGGTCGCTGGCCGCAGTGGTCGTGCTGTCCTGCAGCTCCTTGGCGATGCCGAAATCGAGCAGCTTGACCTGCCCGTCCGGCGTCACCAGCAGATTCGACGGCTTGAGGTCCCGGTACACCACGAGGTTGCGATGCGCATATCCGACCGCGTCGAGCACCTGCCGGAACAGCGCGACGCGCGCGTGCAGGCCGAGCCGGCGCGCATCGCACCACTGGTCGATCGGCATGCCGTCGACGTACTCCATGACGAAATACGGATCGCCCTCGGCGCTGAACCCGCCATCGAGCAGGGTGGCGATGTGCGGGTGCTGCAGCCGCGCGAGCGTCTGCCGCTCGCGCAGGAAACGCTCGCGCACCACCGGCGAATCGGCGGCGGCACGGATCAGCTTCAGCGCCGCCCGCTGGCGATAGGCGCCATCGGCGCGTTCGACCGCGTACACCGCACCCATGCCGCCGCGGCCGATCACCTCGACCACGCGCCAGGCGCCGACGAGCCTGCCCAGCAGCGCCGAATCCGCGGGCGGGGCTGCCCCGGCGCCGGCCGCGTCGTTCGAAAGCGCCTCGCCCCACTGCGCGGCGTTGCCGCCGAACAGTTCCCCGGTCCGCGCATCGGCGGCCAGCATCGCCTCGACCAGTGCGCGCAGTTCGGCGTCGCCGGCGCACAGCCGGTGGAGCGGTTCCGCGCGCGCCTCCGGCGGCAGGTCGGCGAGCTGCTCGAAGATCTGCATCGCCTGTGCGCTGCGGTCGGTATTCATGCGTCGCTCCGGTCCGCAGGCCCGCTCATTGCCCGAGCCTGGCCGCCAGCCAGGCGCGGGTGCGGCGCCAGTCGCGCTGCACGGTGGATTCACTGACGTCCAGCAGGGCGGCGATCTCCGGCTCCTCGTAGCCACCGAAGTAGCGCAGCTCGACCCCCTGCGCGGCGCGCGGGTCGAAGCGCTGCAGTTCCTCGAGCAGGCCGTGCAGGGCCAGCACCTCCACCTCGGCCTGGGTCTGGACCGCGGCGCCGACGGTCAGGGTCAGCGCCTGCGCGCCGCCGCCGCGCTTGGCGGCCTGGACCTGGCGCACGTGGTCCACCAGCACGTGGTGCATGGCCCGCGCGGACAGGGCCATCAGGTGGTTGCGGTCGGACGGGGCCAGGGCCGCGCTGCCGGCAAGCTTCAGCCAGGCCTCGTGGACCAGGGCGGTGGTCTGGAACGCCTGCACCTGGCCGCGCAACTGCCGGTGCGCGGCCCGCTTGAGCTGTTCGTAGACGGCCGCGTAGGCCGCGTCGCGCGCGGCCTCGTCGCCGGCGCGGCTGCGCGCCAGCAGTTCGGTCACCGGCATCTGCTCCGAATCCGCCGCCATGCCCTCGCCGCCCCCTGCCCCCCCTGGGGCCGACGCCCCGGCCGCCAGTCTTGCACAGCCGGAGCCGGGATGACGGGCCGGCGCGGATTTTCCCGATAACCCCATCGAACCGGTCCACCTCGGGCCGTCCACGGGGAACTCCCATGTCCATGCCCAGCACCCGCCGCCTGCCCGCTGCTTCCGTCCTGACCCTGGCCCTGATGGCGGCCCTGCCCGCACTGGCAGCCGATCCGCCGTGCGTGGATGCCAATGGCGATCCCGTTGCACCGGCGCCCAGCACCAGCCAGGGATCGGAGCACGGGTTCGAGAACAGTACCTGTCATTCACAGGCCAATGCGTATGGGTACCGGAACAATGCCAGTGGCAACAACAGCAGTGCCTTCGGACATGGCAACGTAGCCGTCGATACCGGCAGCAGTGCCGTCGGGTACGGCAACACCGCCAGCCGCTCTTTAAGCAGCGCCTTCGGGCGTCACAACATCGCCAGCGGCATCTCCAGCAGCGCTTTCGGTAGCGACAACAGGGCCAGCGCCACCTACAGCAACGCATTTGGCTTCAACAACACGGCGAGTGATTTCACCACCAGTGCCTTCGGAAACACCAACACCGCCAGCAGCCGCTACAGCAGTGCAATCGGCAACGCCAACGTCGCCAACAGCGACTACAGCAGCGCGTTTGGCGCGTTCAGTCGGATCGGTACCGGAGCGCTCTACTCCCTCGTCTTCGGAGCAGGCAATACCCCGACCAATGGCGCACGAGTGGGCGACAACGCCACCAGCGCCATCGCCATCGGCCGCGACGCGGCGGTGGCGGCCGATGCCAGCAACGCCATCGCCATCGGCTACGGCAGTCGCGCGGACCTGCTGGACGCCGTGGCCGTGGGCCGTGACGCGCAGGTGACGGCGGCCAACTCGGTCGCCCTCGGCGCCGGCAGCGTGGCCAGCCAAGCCAACACCCTGGCCATCGGCAACCGTCGCATCACCAATGTCGTCGCCGGCACCGCCGCCACCGACGCGGTGAACCTGGGCCAGATGCAGGCCGCCATTGCCGCGGCCGGCGGCGGCGGCGCGGGCGACGACCTGCATTACTACAGCGTCAACAGCAGCGACACCGACCCCGGCAGCAACCACGCCAACGACGGCGCCACCGGCACCGATGCCGTGGCCATCGGCGTGGGCGTGAGCGCGAGCGGCACCAACAGCACCGCGATCGGCTCGGCGAACAGCGCCATCTCCACGGGCAGCACCGCCGTGGGCCACGGCAACACCGCCGTCGACCACGGCACCGCCGTGGGCTTCGGCAACTCCGCCAACGGAGGTGACTCGGTCGCCATGGGTTACGGCAACTCGACCTCGTTGGCGCGCAGCGTGGCCGTCGGCTACTACAACCTCATCAATCCGGGGAACGAGAACCCCACCTACCATGCGGTGGCCATGGGCTTCCACAACGCCGTCAACGGCATGGGTGCGGTGGCGATCGGCTCGATGGGCGTAGCCGACGGGGACGGCAGTCTGGTGGTGTCCGGGGCCGGCTACGAACAGAGACTGGACCTGGATGGCGACGGCGAAGAGGAGATCTGGAGCGAAGGCTCGTGCGCGAGCGGCGACGCTTCGGTCGCCATCGGCCTGGCCAGCGCCAGCAACGGCAGCCACAGCGTCGCCGTGGGCGTGGGCGCCGTCTCCGACGGCAACCACAGCAGCGCCTTCGGCGTGAACGCCCGCACCACCGCCGATTTCAGCACCGCCATCGGCTTCGGCGCCATCGCCGACCGTGCCGGCACGGTGTCGGTGGGCAGCGCGGGCAGCGAGCGCCAGATCGTCAACGTCGCCGCAGGCACGCAGGGCACGGACGCGGTGAACCTCAGCCAGCTCAATGCCGCGATCGCCGGTGTTGGCGGCGGCGGCGGTCCGGCGACGCGCTTCTACAGCGTCAATTCCACCGATCCGGCAGCCGGCAACTACGACAACGACGGCGCCACCGGCACCGACGCGATCGCGGCGGGCGTGGGCAACAGCGCCAGCGGCGACGCCAGCGTGGCCGTCGGCGTGGGCAACAGCGCGGACGGCGCCCGCGGCACCGCCGTGGGCGTGGACAACGAGGTCATCAAAGGCGGCGTCGCGCTGGGCGTCGGCAACAGCGCCCAGGGCAGGGTCAGCAGCATCGCCATCGGCATGGACAACACGGTGGTGGCCTTCGGTACCGCGGTCGGAAACTTCAACACCGTCGGCAGCGGCGCCAGCGACTACTACGACGCCAATGCGTTCGGCTACGGCAATACCGCCGACAACCACACCGCCAACGCCTTCGGCGCCCACAACCACGCGCTGGCCCAGGACAGCAGCGCCTACGGTGTCCGCAACGTGGCCGACTCCCATTACGCCAGCGCCTTCGGCTACAACAACTACGCCGCCGGCGGCTACTCCACCGCCATCGGCGTGCAGAGCGCAGCCTACGGCCTGGGCAGCAGCGTGTTCGGCGCCTTCAGCAGCGCCGAGGCGGACTACAGCACGGCGCTCGGCACCCTGGCGATCGCCACGGAGCAGTACACCATCTCGGTGGGCGGCGGCACCAACGAGGACGGCGACCTGGTGCGCAACCGCATCGTGCAGCTGGCCGACGGCATCGATGACAACGATGCGGTCAACGTGTCGCAGTTGAGCACCGTGATCGGCTGGCTGGGCGGCGGCGCCAGCTTCCTCGGCGGCGTGTTCACCGCGCCGACCTACGTGATCCAGGGCGGCAGCTACAACAACGTCGGCAGCGCATTCGCGGCGGTGAACACCGCGTTGAGCGGGCTGGACACCCGGCTGACCGCAGTGGAAGCCGGCGGCGGCGGCGGCACGGGTCCGGCCGGCCCGCAGGGAGCCAGTGCCTACCAGGTGGCGGTGGACAACGGCTTCGTCGGCGACGAGAGCGCCTGGCTGGCCTCGCTGGTCGGGCCGCAGGGGCCGGCCGGCCCGACGGGGCCGCAAGGTGTGGCCGGTGCCGATGGCGCCACCGGGCCGCAGGGTCCCGCAGGTCCACAGGGACCGCAGGGCGATACCGGTCCGGGCGGCGGCGCACCGGGAGCCAGCGCCTACCAGGTGGCGGTGGACAATGGCTTCGTCGGCGATGAGAGCGCCTGGCTGGCCTCGCTGGTCGGCCCGCAGGGGCCACAGGGTGTTGCCGGAGTGGACGGTGCCGCTGGTCCCCAGGGGCCCCAGGGCGTTGCCGGAGTGGATGGTGCTCCCGGCGCGCAGGGCCCGGCGGGTCCGCAGGGGCCGCAAGGCGTCGCTGGAGCGGACGGTGCTCCCGGCCCGCAGGGTCCAGCCGGGCCGATTGGCCCGCAAGGCCCGCAGGGCGACGCGGGCAGCGGCGGAAGCGGAACGCCCGGTCCGCAGGGTCCCGCGGGTCCGGAGGGAATTGCCGGAGCGGACGGTGCTGATGGTCCGCCGGGTCCGCAGGGTCCGGCGGGTCCGCAAGGCCCGCAGGGCGTGGCCGGCGCCGACGGCGCGCCCGGTCCGCAGGGTCCTGCCGGCCCGCAGGGCCCGGCCGGCGCCGACGCCGACATGGCCGCGATGGCGCAGCTGGTCCAGGACGGCGACGCGGCCACCCTGGCCTCGGCCCAGGCCTGGGCCGACGCCGGCGATGCGCAGACGCTGGACGCGGCCCGCGCCCACGCCAGCAGCACCGCGACCCAGTCGGTGAGCACGGCCAACGCCTATACCGACAGCCGCTTCAGCGCCTGGGACTCGCAGCTCACCGGCCTGCGCAACGAGATCGACGACCGTTTCCGCCACCAGGACCAGCGCATCGACAAGCAGGGCGCGATGTCCAGCGCCATGCTCAACATGGCGATGAACGCCGGCGGCGGGCACAGCGAGCGCGGCCGGATCGCGGTCGGCGCGGGCTGGCAGAACGGGGAGAAGGCGCTGTCTGTGGGCTACGGCAGGCGCATCGGCAAGAGCGCCTCGTTCAGCCTGGGCGGTGCGTTCAGCGGCAGCGAGAAGTCGGCGGGCGTGGGCTTCGGCCTGGACCTGTAGGAATTGCCGGACGGCTGGGCAAGCCGGGCACAGGGACGTGCGGCGGGAGCGGGCGACCGCTCCCGCGGTTCCTGGAGGGGGCTGCCCGCGGCTACTTCTTCTTGGGCGCGATCATCATCACCATCTGCCGGCCCTCGAAGCGCGGGCGCGATTCGATGACGATGTCCTCGCCGAGGTCGGCCTCGATCCGCGCGGCCATCTCGCGGCCGAGCTCCTGGTGGCTCATCTCGCGGCCACGGAAGCGGATGTTGACCTTGATCTTGTCCCCGTCCTCGATGAAGCCGCGCATCTTGCGCAGCTTGATCTGGTAATCGCCCTCGTCGGTGACGGGGCGGAACTTCACTTCCTTGATCTCGACCTGCTTGGTCTTCTTCTTGGCCTCGTTCGCCTTCTTCTGCAGGTCGAACTTGAACTTGCCGAAGTCCATGATCTTGCAGACCGGCGGATCGGCATTGGGCTGGATCTCGACCAGGTCGAGGCCTTCTTCCTCGGCCATCTGCAGCGCTTCGTCGCGCGACAACACGCCGACCATCTCGCCATCGGAACCGATCACGCGCACGCGCGGCACGCGGATCTCGTTGTTGCGGCGGTTCTGCTTTTCAGGGGTGCTAATACTGCGTCTCCGGAAGTGAAAATGCCGGCGGCACGGGGCCGCCGGGTCGTTCATGTCGAATTTTTAACGGATTCGGGCCGCGTTACAACCTTCAGGCACGGGATTTTGCAGCCAGGCGGGCCACGAAGTCGTCCAGCGCCATCGTCCCCAGGTCCTCGCCGGCCAGGGTCCGCACCGCCACCGCGCCGGCCTCCTTCTCGCGGTCGCCCACCACCAGCAGGTAGGGCACCCGCTGCAGGGTGTGCTCGCGGATCTTGTAGCCGACCTTCTCGTTGCGCACGTCGGCCTCGACCCGGAAACCCTTTCCATTCAGATATTTGGCGGTTTCACGGACGGCGTCGGCCTGGGCGTCGGTGATGTTCATGACCACCGCCTGGACCGGCGCCAGCCAGGCCGGGAACTGGCCGGCGTGGTGCTCGATCAGGATGCCGATGAAGCGCTCCATCGAGCCCACGATGGCCCGGTGCAGCATCACCGGGGTCCGCTTCTGGCTGTGTTCGTCCACGTACTCGGCGCCCAGGCGGCCGGGCATCATGAAGTCGACCTGCATGGTGCCCAGCTGCCAGGTGCGCCCGATCGCGTCCCTGAGGTGGTATTCGATCTTGGGACCGTAGAAGGCGCCCTCGCCGGGCAGCTCCTCCCACTCCACCCCGGCCGCGGCCAGGGCGCCGCGCAGGGCGGCCTCGGCCTTGTCCCAGGTGGCGTCGTCGCCCAGCCGCGGCTCCGGGCGCAGGGCCAGCTTGACCTGCACGTCGGTGAAGCCGAAGTCGGCATAGACCCGCATCGACTGCGCGTGGAAGGCGGTGACCTCGGACTCGATCTGGTCCTCGGTGCAGAACACGTGGCCGTCGTCCTGGGTGAAGCCGCGCACGCGCAGGATGCCGTGCAGCGCGCCCGAGGGCTCATTGCGGTGGCAGCTGCCGAACTCGCCGTAGCGGATCGGCAGGTCGCGGTAGCTGTGCAGGCCCTGGTTGAACACCTGCACGTGGCCGGGGCAGTTCATCGGCTTGACCGCGTAGGTCCGCTTCTCGGACTCGGTGAAGAACATGTTGTCCTGGTAGTTGTCCCAGTGGCCGGACTTCTTCCACAGCTCGACGTCGAGGATCTGCGGGCAGCGCACCTCGCCGTAGCCGGTCTCGCGGTAGACCCGGCGCATGTACTGCTCGACCACCTGCCAGATCGCCCAGCCCTTGGGGTGCCAGAACACCAGGCCGGGCGCCTCCTCCTGCAGGTGGAACAGGTCCTGGGCCTTGCCGATGCGACGGTGGTCGCGCTTCTCGGCTTCCTCGATGCGCTGGATGTAGGCCTTGAGCTGTTTGTCGTCCGCCCAGGCGGTGCCGTAGATGCGCTGCAGCTGCTCGTTCTTCGAGTCGCCGCGCCAGTACGCGCCGGAGATGCGGGTGAGCTTGAACGACTTGAGGAACTTCGTGTTCGGCACGTGCGGGCCGCGGCACATGTCCACGTATTCCTGGTGGTGGTACAGGCCCATCGCGGTCACTTCCGGGCCCATGTCGTCGATCAGGCGCAGCTTGTAGTCCTCGCCGCGGGCCTTGAACGTCTCGATGACCTCGTCGCGCGGGGTCATCTTCTTGACCACGTCGTAGTCCTGCGCGATCAGCTCGCGCATGCGCTGCTCGATCGCGGCCAGGTCCTCGGGCGTGAACGGACGCCCGTACCAGATGTCGTAGTAGAAGCCGTCGTCGATCACCGGCCCGATCACCATCTTGGCGTCGGGGTAGAGCTGCTTGACCGCATGCCCGACCAGGTGCGCGGCCGAGTGGCGGATGATCTCCACGCCCTCGGCGTCCTTCGGGGTGAGGATCTGCAGGCTGGCATCGCGGTCGATGAGGTCGGAGGCGTCGACCTGGCGGCCGTCGACCTTGCCGGCCACGGTGGCCTTGGCCAGGCCCGGGCCGATCGACTCGGCGACCTGCATGACGGACACGGGGGCATCGAACTCGCGGCGGCTGCCGTCGGGGAGGGTGATGGTGATCATGGTCGGGCGATGGGATTGGGGATCGGGGATCAGGGATTCGGGATCGGGAACGGCGGCTGGGCTCTTTCGAATCCCCAATCCCCGATCCCGAATCCCGCTGGCCGCGCCGCGGCCAAAAAAAAGCGCCCCGCGGGCGCCCTGTGGGAGCTGCCTCGGCGGCGGGATCAGCGGTGGGCGGTGGTAGTGCTCATGTCGCACGCTCGGCCGGCGCTCTGGCGCGGGCCACCCGGGTCCGGATGGAAACGCCCGATGATACCCCAGAACTGGCCGCGATTGGGCAGCGGCGGGCGGCCCGGAGCGTTGCACCAGAGTGCAGCGATGGCCTTGATCGAAATCAAACGATACCCTGTGCACATCGTCTTAACATTGCCGCTTCGGTCAAGAGAGGCCCCCCCATGCACGCGCGCGCAGAAACCTACAACGACAAGGTCGTGCTCCAGTTCGCCGTCGCCACGGTGATCTGGGGCATCGTCGGCATGCTGGTGGGGGTGGTCATCGCCGCCCAGCTGTTCTGGCCGACGCTGTTCGAGGGCATTCCGTGGCTCAGCTACGGCCGCATCCGCCCGCTGCACACCAACGCGGTGATCTTCGCCTTCGGCGGCAGCGCGCTGTTCGCGACCAGCCTGCACGTGGTCCAGCGCACCTGCCACGTCCGCCTGCTGTCGGACAGGCTGGCGGCCTTCGTGTTCTGGGGCTGGCAGGCGGTGATCGTGGCGACCGCCATCACCCTGCCGCTGGGCTACACCCAGAGCAAGGAATACGCCGAGATGGAGTGGCCGATCGACCTCCTGATCGCCGTGGTCTGGGTGTCCTATGCAGTGCTGTTCTTCGGCACCATCGCCAAGCGCAAGGTCTCGCACATCTACGTGGCGAACTGGTTCTACGGCGCCTACATCCTCGCCATCGCCCTGCTCCACATCGTCAACAACATCGCCCTGCCGGTGGAGATGGGCAAGTCCTACCAGGTCTATTCCGGCGCGGTCGACGCCATGGTGCAGTGGTGGTACGGCCACAACGCCGTGGGCTTCCTGCTCACCGCGGGCTTCCTGGGGATGATGTACTACTACGTGCCCAAGCAGGCCGGCCGCCCGATCTACTCCTACCGGCTGTCGATCGTGCACTTCTGGGCGCTGATCGCGATCTACATGTGGGCCGGCCCGCACCACCTGCAGTACACCGCCCTGCCCGACTGGGTGCAGTCGGTGGGCATGGTGTTCTCGCTGATCCTGCTGGCGCCCAGCTGGGGCGGCGCGATCAACGGCATCATGACCCTCTCGGGCGTGTGGCACAAACTGCGCACCGACCCGATCCTGAAGTTCCTCATCGTCGCGATCAGCTTCTACATGATCGCCACCTTCGAGGGGCCGATGATGTCGATCAAGACGGTCAACTCGCTCTCCCACTACACCGACTGGACGGTCGGCCACGTGCACGCCGGTGCGCTGGGCTGGGTGGCGATGATCTCGATCGGCTCGATCTATTCGCTGATGCCCCGCCTGCTGGGCCTGAAGGAAATGTACTCGACCAAGTGGATCGACCTGCACTTCTGGATCCACACCATCGGCGTGGTGCTGTACATCGCCGCGATGTGGATCGCCGGCGTGATGCAGGGCCTGATGTGGCGCGCCACCAACGACGACGGCACCCTGACCTACAGCTTCGTCGAGGCGCTCAACGCCACCTACCCCTACTACTTCGTCCGCCTGCTCGGCGGGGTGATGGTGGTGTCGGGCATGCTGCTGATGGCGGTCAACACCTGGAAGACCTTCGCCATGGCCAAGTCGCGGGCGCCGCAGCCGCTGCTGCCACCCGACCCCAGCAACGCACGCGCCTGATCCGGGGATACGACGCATGAGCACCGAGCCGAACAAGCCCAACAACCCGCACGAGAAGATCGAGAAGAACATCGGTCTGATGGGCGTTCTGATCGCGGTCGCGATCTCCTTCGGGGGACTGGCCGAGATCGTCCCCCTGATGTACCAGGCCGAGGCGATCGAGCCGCTCCCGGGGGTCGAGCCCTACCCCGCGCTGGAGCTGGCCGGGCGCGATGTCTACGTCCGCGAAGGCTGCTACAACTGCCACTCGCAGATGGTCCGCACCCTGCGCTTCGAGTCCGAGCGCTATGGCCACTACTCGCTGGCCGGGGAGTCGGTCTACGACCGCCCGTTCCAGTGGGGCTCCAAGCGCACCGGGCCGGACCTGGCGCGCGTGGGCGGCCGCTATTCCGACGACTGGCACCGCGTGCACCTGGTCAATCCGCGCGACGTGGTCCCGGAGTCGAACATGCCGTCGTATCCGTGGCTGGCCGAACGCCTGGTCGAGCGCGACAGGGTCGCGGGCCGGATGAAGGCGCTGCAGCGCCTCGGCGACCCCTACAGCGACGAGCAGATCGCCGCGGCCGCCGCCGGCGAGGAACTGATGGGCAAGACCGAACTCGACGCCGTGGTGGCGTACCTGCAGGGCCTGGGCAGGCATGCCCCGCGCACCACGGGAGGGGCGCAGCAATGATCTCCGGCATCGTCACCGCCATCCTGCTGGTGTGCTTCATCGGCGGCTGGATCTGGGCGTGGAGCCCGAAGCGCAAGGCGGAGTTCGACGCCGCCGCGCGCCTGCCGCTGTCCAATGACGAGGAACACACGCCATGAGCAACGCCTGGTCGCTGTACGTCATCGTCCTGGTGGCGCTGAACATCGCCGCCTACGCGTGGCTGCTGTGGTGGACCGCCCGGCGGCGCCCGGGCGATCCCAGGCCCGAGGACACCAGCCACGTCTGGGACGGCGACATCACCGAGTACAACAAGCCGTTGCCGAAGTGGTGGATCAACATGTTCTACCTCACCATCCTCTTCAGCATCGGCTACCTGATCTGGTATCCGGGGCTGGGCAACCTGCCCGGCGTCAGCGGCTGGACCTCCGCCGGCGAACACGACGCCGAGAAGGCGCGCCGCGACAAGCAGCTCGAGCAGACCTTCGGCGTCTACGCCGACCGCTCGTTCGCGCAGCTGGCCAGCGACCCGACGGCGATGGAGCTGGGCCGCTCGATCTTCGCCAACACCTGCGCGGCCTGCCACGGCTCCTCGGCGCAGGGCGCGCCGGGCTATCCCAACCTGACCGACGCGGCCTGGAACTGGGGCGGCTCGCCCGAGCGCATCCTGGAAACGGTGCTCGACGGCCGCGAGGGCGTGATGACCCCGTTCGGCACGGTGCTGACCGGCATGGGCGGCGAGATCGCGATCACCCAGACCGCCGCCTACGTGCGCGCCCTGCGCAGCGGCGACGTCGAACAGGCGCTGCGCACCGACTACCTGGCCGCGCAGGGCAAGAAGTACTTCGACGGCCTGTGCATGGCCTGCCACGGCACCGACGGCAAGGGCAACCAGGACCTGGGCGCGCCCGACCTGACTGCCGCCAACTCCCTGTATCCCTCGACTACCGAAAGCGTCCGCACCACCATCACCGAAGGCCGCCACGGGATCATGCCTGCGCACCGCGAACTGCTGGGCGAAACCCGCTCGCGGCTGGTGGCGGCCTACGTCTGGTCGCTGTCGCAGCCGGACGCAACGAGCGCCTCGGCAGCCGAATGACCGATTTCACCCAGCCGCGCTTCGACCATCCGCCGCGCCCCATGGCGCAGCGGATCGGCGCGATCCTGTGGCCGAGCTTCTTCGCCGCGGGCGTGTGCACGATGGTGTTCTTCGCCTTCGTCGATCCGGTGGAGCTGCGGGACATGACCTTCCCCAACCTGCCGGTCACGCGCGAGCTGGGCTATACGGTGGGCTTCTTCATGTTCTGGGTGGCCACCGCGTCATCGAGCCTGTTCACCTGGATCCTGCTGCGCCCCTCGAGCCGGTTCAACCGGGCGCTGCCACCGGAGTGAACGCTCCCGCCTCCCCGGCTCCGGCGATGCGGGTGGGACGCTTTGCCAGTTTGCGGATCTCCGGCGCGCCGCTGCCGGCCGATCCCCGCTGCGCCGGCCCCGGCAAGGGCCCGGCGCATCCCCGCGGCACCTCCGTGCACACCCGCCACGCTTCCATGCGCGATGGAGCGAAGCCATGACCCGCAAGATTCCCATCGACATCGTCGACGACGGTGGCAACTCGTACTACGTCAAGGAGCGCAAGGTCTATCCGCGCGACGTCTCCGGCCGCCTGAACACCCTGCGCGTGGTCGCGGTGTTCTGGCTGCTGGGCATGTTCTACGTGTTCCCGTGGCTGCGCTGGGACGGGCGCCAGGCGGTGCTGTTCGACCTGCCGGCGCGCAAGTTCCACGTCTTCGGCCTCACCTTCTGGCCGCAGGACTTCCTGTTCCTGGCGCTGCTGCTGATCATCGCGGCGATGGCGCTGTTCTTCTTCACCGCGCTGGCCGGGCGGCTGTTCTGCGGCTACGCCTGCCCGCAGACGGTGTGGACCGAAGTGTTCCTGTGGATGGAGCGCTGGACCGAGGGCGACCGCCCGAAGCGGATGAAGCTCGACGCCGGCCCGTGGACGCGCGAGAAGATCCTGCGCAAGGGCGCCAAGCACGCGCTGTGGCTGGTGTTCGCGCTCTGGACCGGCTTCACCTTCGTCGGCTTCTTCACCCCGATCACCGATCTGGGCGCCAGGCTGGTGCCCTTCGCGTGGGGCGGCTGGGAAATCTTCTGGGTGCTGTTCTACGCCCTGGCCACCTGGGGCAACGCCGGCTTCCTGCGCGAGCAGGTGTGCAAGTACATGTGCCCCTACGCGCGCTTCCAGAGCGCGATGTTCGACCGCAATACCCTGATCATCGCCTACGACCCGATGCGCGGCGAACCACGCGGCCCGCGCAAGCGCGGCCTGGGCAGCGTGCTCGAGCGCGCCCGCGGCCTGATCGAGGCGAGCGCCGCCTACGACTACGTGTTCCGCGCCGGCAAGCACCCCTCGGCCGCCACCCAGGCCGCGCACGCCACCGGCACGATCACCTGGGACGGCGAGATGGGGGAGGTCGCGCCGCTGCCGAAGTTCGCACCCGAGGAGCTGGGCGACTGCATCGACTGCACCATCTGCGTCCAGGTCTGCCCCACCGGCATCGACATCCGCAACGGCCTGCAGTACGAGTGCATCGCCTGCGGCGCCTGCATCGACGCCTGCGACGAGGTGATGGACAAGGTCGGCTACCCCAGGGGCCTGATCCGCTATTCGACGCAGAACGCCATCGACGGCAAGTCGACCCGGGTGCTGCGCCCGCGCATCTTCCTCTACGGCACGCTGCTGGTGGGGTTCATGATCGCCTGGGGGGTCGGCGTGGGCACCCGCGACGACCTGATCGTGGAGGCCCTGCGCGACCGCAACGCGCTCTACCGCCAGACCGCCGACGGCAGCATCGAGAACGGCTACACGCTCAAGCTGGTGAACAAGGCCGATGCCGACCGGGAATTCAGCATCTCGCTGGAGTCGACGGTGCCCGGGATCGAATTGCGCGACAATGACGCTCCGGTGCTCGCCAGGGCCGGCACCGTGCTCTCGGTGCCGGTGACGCTGGTGGCGCCCGGCGGCGTGTCCGGGCGCAAGGACATCCGCTTCGTGGTCGAAAGCGCCGACGGCGCCACCCGCCAGACGGTGGAGAGCAGCTTCTTCGGGCCGATGTGAGATGAACGACAGCGACAGGAAACCCTTCTGGAAGACCCCGATGATGTGGCTGGTGCTGGGCCTGCCCGCGGCATCGGTGGTCGCCGGCATCACCCTGGTGGTGATCGCCGTGCGCAGCGGCGGCACCGACGTGGTGCGCGACGACGTCCAGCGGGTCTCGCAGATCCAGACCGCCAACCTGGGCCCCGACACCGTGGCAACGGAGCTGGGGCTGAGCGCGGTGGTGCGCCTGGACGAGGCCGGTTTCGTCGAGATCATCCCGGTGACCGGGGATTTCCCCAGCGACCAGCCGCTGCGGCTGGTGCTGCAGCATCCGACCCGGGCCGGCGAGGACGTGCAGTTCGACATGACGCCGGGCGGCAACGGCTGGCGTAACGACTCGGAGATCGACGGCAGCCACGACTGGATACTGCAGGTATCGCCGCCCGACGGCAGCTGGCGGCTGCAGGGCCGCCTGCCGAAGCAGCAGATGGCCGCGCGCGTGGCGCCGTCGCTGCAGCAGTAATGACCGCACCACCCGCGGACGCGGGCTGCTTCCACTGCGGCGAGCCGCTGCCGCCGCACCCCTTCGTCCTCGCGATCGACGGCGCCGACCGATCCTTTTGCTGTGACGGCTGCGCGGCCGCCGCGCGCTGGATCCGCCAGGCCGACCTCGGCGACTACTACCGCCTGCGCAGCGCCCTGCCCGGACGCGTCGCCGACGCCGGAACGGACCTGGCGATCTGGGATCGCGAAGAACTGCTGCGCGAACACGCGCACGCGATCGAAGGCGGTCGGCGGATCACCCTGCTCAGCGACGGCATGCGCTGCGCCGCCTGCGCCTGGCTGATCGACCGCGCGCTGCGCCGCGAGGACGGCGTGCTGGACGTGACCGCGAACGCGGTGACCGGGCGCATCCGCATCGCCTGGGATCCGGCGCGCGCGCCGCTGTCGCGCATCCTCGGCCGGCTGCTCGCCCTCGGCTACCGCCCCTACCTGGCCGGCGGCGACGAGCGCGAACGCGCCCGCGTGGCCGAGCGCAACCGCTGGCTGCTGCGCCTGGGCGTGGCCGCGCTGGGCAGCTTCCAGGCGATGATGACCGCCGAGGCCCTGTATCTCGACTTCAACAACGAGATGCCGGTGGCGACCCGCGACTTCCTGCGCTGGATCACCTTCCTGATCTCCTCGCCGGTCATTTTCTACTCGGGCTGGCCGTTCCTGGCGGGGATGTGGCGCGAACTCCGGGCGCGGCACATCGGCATGGACACGCTGATCGCCACCTCCACCCTGCTGGCCTACTTCGCCAGTCTGGTGGAGACGATCCGCGGCGGCGCGCACGTGTGGTACGACGCGGCGGTGATGTTCGTGTTCCTGCTGCTGGCCGCGCGCATGCTCGAACAGCGCGCGCGCAACATCGCCACCGCGCAGGTCGACGCGCTCGCCCGGGCGCGGCCGGCGCTGGCCACGCGCGAGCGCGGCGACGGCAGCCGCGAGACCATTCCGGTGGCCGAGCTTGTCGCCGGCGACATCGCCTGCGTGGCGGCCGGCGAAGCGGTGCCGGCCGACGGCGTCCTGCTCGACAACGGCGCGGTGCTCGAGGAATCGCTGCTGACCGGCGAATCCACGCCGGTGCACAAGTCCGCCGGTGAAGAACTCTATGCCGGCACCGTCTGCCGCGAATCGCCGGCGCGCCTGCGGGTCACCCGCACCGGCCCGGAGACGCGGCTGTCCCAGCTCACCCGTCTGGTCGAACAGGCGCAGGCGCACCGGCCGCGGCTGGCGCGGGTCGCCGACGGCATCGGCAGCCGCTTCGTCGTCGGCCTGCTGCTGACCGCGGTGGCGGTGTGGATCGGCTGGCGCATCCACGATCCCTCGCGCGCGTTCGAGGTCACCCTCGCCCTGCTGGTGATCAGCTGCCCCTGCGCGCTGTCGCTGGCGGTGCCCACCGCGCTGGCCACCGCGCACGGGGCGCTGGCGCGGCTGGGCATGCTCGCCACCCGCGCCGACGCGCTGGACACGCTCTCGCGCGCCACCGACATGGTGTTCGACAAGACCGGCACCCTGACCACGGCCGAACTCGAACTGGACGACATGCGCACTTTCGACGGCTTCGACGCTGCCGCGGCGCTGCGCATCGCCGCGGCGCTGGAGCGCGACGCCAACCATCCGGTCGCCCGCGCCTTCCTGCACGCCGATGCCGGCATCCCGGTGGCCGCGCCGGAGGTCGTCACCGGGCGCGGCGTCGAGGGCGGCATCGACGGCACGCGCTGGCGCCTGGGCCAGGCCGGCTTCGCCGCGGCGCGCGCGGACGACGGCGCGATCTGGCTGGGCGACGGCCAGCGCGCGGTGGCGCGCTTCAGCCTGCGCGAATCGGTGCGCGCCGACGCCCCGGCGGCGCTGCGGCAGCTGCGCGCGCAGGGACTGTCGCTGCACCTGTCCAGCGGCGACGCGCCGGCGCGGGTGGAGGCGCTCGCCGCCCAGCTCGGCATCGACACCGCGTACGCACGGCAGACGCCCGAGGACAAGCTCGCCCTCGTCCGCCGCCTGCAGCAGCAGGAGCGCACCGTGGCCATGGTCGGCGACGGCCTGAACGATGCCCCCGTGCTGGCCGGCGCGGACGTGTCGATCGCCATGGGCGAAGGCGCGTCGCTGGCGCAGCGCGCCGCCGACCTGGTGACCACCGGGGCCTCGCTGGCGCGGATTCCGGCCACGGTGGAGGTCGCCCGGCGCACGCGGCGGGTGATCGGCCAGAACCTCGCCTGGGCGCTGGGCTACAACCTGCTGGCGATCCCGCTGGCCGCGGCCGGGCTGGTCACGCCCTGGGTCGCAGCGCTGGGCATGGCGCTATCCTCGCTGATCGTCACCGCCAACGCCCTGCGCCTGGCCCGGCCGCCGCGCGCGGCGGGAGCCACGCCATGAGAATCCTGCTGCTGCTCATCCCGATCAGCGTGGCCCTGCTCGGGCTGGCCATCGCCGCCTTCGTGTGGGCGGTGCGGCGCGGCCAGTTCGACGACCTGGACACGCCGGCGCTCGACATCCTGGTCGACAACGACAGGCCGCGCGGATCCGATACGCAGGGCACGCCCCCGGAGCCTCCCGATGCCGATTGACTGGCTGGTGCTGCTCGCGGCGCTGACCAGCGGCCTGCTCGGCGGCCTGCACTGCGCGGCGATGTGCGGCGGCATCGCCACCGGCTTCTCCGCGGCCACGCCGGGCGGCGGCTGGCCGCTGGCGCTGCAGGTCAACCTCGGCCGCGTCGGTGGCTACGTGCTGGCCGGCGCGATCGTGGGTGCCTTCGGCCACGGCCTGGTGGCGCTGTTCGGCAATCCCTGGTTCGGCGTGGCCCTGCGCATGCTGGTCGGGCTGGCGCTGATCGTGGTGGCGCTGCGACTGCTGGGCCACAGCGGCTTCCTGCCGCGTCCGGGCATGCGCCTGTGGACCTGGCTGCAGCCGCTGCAGGCGCGCCTGCTGCCGGCCAACACCGCTCCGCGCCGGATCGCGATGGGCGTGCTCTGGGGCTGGCTGCCGTGCGGCCTGAGCCTGAGCCTGCTGACCGTGGCCTGGATGCAGGCCAGCGCCGCGGGCGGGGCGCTGACCATGGCGGCCTTCGGCCTGGGCACCCTGCCGGTGATGCTGCCGCTGACCTGGTCCGGCCAGCGCCTGGGCCGCTGGCTGCAGCGCCCGCGGCTGCGCACCGCCGCGGCGGTGCTGGTGATGGCCGCCGGCCTGCTGACCGTGGCCGGGCCGTGGCTGATGCAGGTGCCGGCGCTGCACGGGCCGCTGGCGGCGATGGGCTGCCGGCCGCTGCCGGGGTTCTGAGCCGGGGACAGCGGACTGGACGGATCGGTTTGTGGTTCCGACCGAACGGCAACGCCGCACTGCCGGTTCCGCGGCAACGACCCGCCATTCGGCTCCCGAACATGAACAGACGGGAACCGCATTCACGCATCTGTCGCCGCGTCGGCGCCAAAATGATCCAGATCAAGGCGCGGCCAGGCTTGAACCGCGATGATTCATCCCGACACTTGAACCGATCCCAGCGGAGACAACGACCATGAAGACCCCTGCCCTGTTGCTCGGACTGGCCCTGCTCGGCGCCGCCGGCATGGCGCATGCCGCCCCCAACTGCACGATCAAGCTCGATTCGAACGATCAGATGCAGTACGACAAGAAGAGCGTGACCGTCTCGGCCGCCTGCAAGACGATCACCATCGAACTCAGGCACACCGGCAAGCTGCCGGTAACCGCCATGGGCCACAACGTGGTGGTCGCGGCAACCCCGGACGCCGACGCCGTGGCGCGCGACGGCATCAAGGCCGGTGCCGCGGCCGGTTACCTCCAGGCCGGCGACAAGCGCGTGATCGGCTCGACCAAGATGATCGGCGGCGGCGAGTCCACCAAGGCCACGTTCCCCGGTTCGGCGCTCAAGGCCGGTGGCGACTACACCTTCCTGTGCTCGTTCCCCGGCCACGCCGCCCTGATGCGCGGCAAGGTCGTCGTCGAACCCTGATCGCCCGCGGGAAGCGCATTCCCGGACATCTCTCTCCGATCCAGTTTGATGCGGCGCCTTCCTGACGGAATGGCGCCGCTTTTTTTGGTTTCTCTCCCGAGTGAGGGGACTGCTTTCACTTCTGCCGTCGGAAGGACGCCGCATCCAGGCCGTCATCCCGGGCCGCGTGCAGGCCACATCCCGGGTCGCATCCAGGCCGTCATCCCAGCGAAAGCTGGGATCCATCCTGATTTCCGTCCACTTCGCCAGGGAGCAAAATGGATCCCGGCGTCCGCCGGGATGACGACTTCGGGCTGACGCACCCGGCGCAGGCATCAGGCGTCCGATCCTCGCCCGCAAGATGCCAAAGCGCGCCAGGCGCAGCTGGATTGCCGTCCACCCCACATCCGAACCGTCATGCTCGCCGCGTGCAGGCCGTCATCCCGG